>CADCIU010000017.1 GCA_902801585.1 uncultured Lachnospiraceae bacterium
GCTTTCCAGCCCCGGCCAATGCGCGTCCGCGAGGTGACTCGAACACCCGACCTACCGCTTAGGAGGCGGTCGCTCTATCCAACTGAGCTACGCAGACAATTATTATATTTGCTCTGAAAACATCAGAACATTATAATTATACACTTTTCTGATAGAAATGGAAGACCTGATCTTAATTTTATCGACTTTTATTATCTGACTTCAGATTATGTGACTCTAACCCCTGACAATTTACAGATCTTCAAATCTGAGGTTTTCTTCCGGGAAATTAATGATCCCCTGCATCCAGACGACGCCTTTAAAGCGCCTGCCCGCTGCCGGCTCTCCGTACAGATCCTGCTCATTGATGCAGAGTTTGAACAGCAGATCGCCGCACATCACCGTCAGGATCCAGATGACCTCCTCCGTGACCGGATTTTTGGTCCAGACACATCTTTGGATCTCTCCGAGGATCGAATACAGATCACACTCCACACCGGTAGGCATGAACGTTGAGTCCACAATCGTGTAGATATCGTCTTCCTGAAGCTTGTCCATGATCACCGCATACATGTCCATATCCTGCATGGTAAGGTTCTTCATGGCATCCTCATCTCCGCTCCTAGCCATATTCATCAGATTTCGCCGGACGATCTCCTTCTCTCTCGAATCCTCGATCTCCTCTTCTGTCTTGAGGATGGGAAGCATGATAGTCCCGCCGATGCTCAGTCCCGAGAGACATACCGTGGTATTGGGGATCTGCCGCATCTGGGGCGCACCGAATTTGAGGAACTCGACTGAATTGATCAGTCTGAAGATCAGCGTCGTTCCTACGCTCAGATCATCCACGACACCTGCATATGTGTGTCCCTCGATTCTCTCTTCCACACTGACCTGTTCGAGCGAACTCACCGACTCACTGATAAAATAGGGAAACAGGGATTCGCAGTTGAACTCATTGTTTTCATCGAACACGCCGACAGCACAGATCCCATATCCGTTTCCGAAATCCAGTCGGAGCTCCGCAAGCATGGAATCTTCATCCTGCGGATCTGTGATATAAGATCTGTGTTCCGCTTTATCCAGCACATCCTCTATCAAGTTGTATGTATCGCGGGCTCTGAGGGGCCCCGAATATCCTATAGCCCTGAAATAAGTGTGCAAAATATACCTCTATCGTACGTGTGTTCGAATACCCTATTCTTCAAAGAATTCAATACTTTAATAAATCAATGTTTCGGCATCATGACTTCCATGCCGCCCATGTAAGGACGAAGCGCGACAGGGATCTTCACGGATCCGTCTGCCTGGAGGTTGTTTTCCAGGAATGCGATCAGCATTCTGGGAGATGCCACGACCGTATTGTTCAATGTATGCGCAAGATATTTCTTACCGTCAGCTCCGTTCACGCGGATCTTGAGACGCCTTGCCTGTGCATCTCCGAGGTTGGAGCAGCTTCCGACCTCAAAGTATTTCTTCTGTCTGGGAGACCAGGCTTCCACGTCACAGGACTTGACCTTGAGATCTGCCAGGTCACCGGAGCAGCACTCAAGTGTTCTGACAGGAATATCCATGCTGCGGAAGATCTCGACCGTGTAGCTCCACAGTTTGTCATACCACTTCATGGAATCCTCGGGCTTACAGACAACGATCATTTCCTGTTTTTCGAACTGATGGATTCTGTAAACGCCTCGCTCCTCGATGCCGTGTGCACCTTTTTCCTTGCGGAAGCAAGGGCTGTAGCTGGTCAGTGTCTGGGGAAGCTTCTCCTCAGGGATGATCTGGTCGATGAACTTGCCGATCATGGAATGCTCGGACGTTCCGATCAGGTAGAGGTCCTCTCCCTCGATCTTATACATCATCGCGTCCATCTCCGCGAAGGACATAACGCCGGAGACGACCGCACTGCGGATCATGAAAGGAGGAATATGATAATTGAAGCCCTTGCCGATCATGAAATCTCTGGCATAGGAGAGAACCGCAGAATGAAGTCTTGCGATGTCACCCATCAGATAGTAGAAGCCGTTTCCGGATACGCGGCCGGCGCTGTCCAGATCGATGCCGTCAAAGCTCTCCATGATCTGTGTGTGATAAGGGATCTCAAAATCCGGAACGACCGGGTCACCGTACTTGAGAATCTCTACATTATGTGTATCGTCGGGACCGATCGGAACAGAGGGATCGATGATATTGGGAATCACCATCATATCCTTGAGCACGATCTCATCCGCTTCCTTCTTGATGGCATCCAGCTCTGCCAGACGATCTGCCATCTCGTTAACCTTCGCTTTTACAGCGTCAACTTCAGCCATCTTGGAGGGATCTTTCTTGGCCTGGCCCATCAGAGCACCGATCTGCTTGGACAGTTTCTTTCTCTCTGCGCGAAGACGGTCTGCCTCTCCCTGTGCGGTACGGCTCTTCTCATCATATTCAATAACTTCATCGACCAGAGGGAGTTTAACATCCTGAAACTTCTTGCGGATGTTCTCCTTGACGATTTCCGGATTTTCTCTCAAAAACTTAACATCAATCATCTTCTGTCACCTTCCTTTTATTCCGGCATATATTCCGCATTACTGCGCGCCATATTATAACATGTTTCCGGTAAATTTCATAACGTTTTATGAGCCTGCATATGCAGTGCTGCAGCTGCCATAGATACAGTTATACAGTTCTTTCTCCTTCAGTTCTTTTTTCTTCTTTGCAGCGGCTTTACATCTGACGATCTAACGATCTGTCAGCCTGTCTATGATCTTCTCCAGATCATCACTGTTATAGAAATCAATCTGAAGCTTGCCGTGTCCGTTTCTCTTTCTCTGAATCGATACTTTGGTATGAAGACTCTGCTGCAGCCTTTCCTCAATCTGCTTGTAGATAATGGCAATGCTGGGATCTTCTTCCTGTTTTTCGATTTTTACAATACTCTTATCCTGCTCAGCTCCCGATTTAAGCATCTCTTTGACGATCTTTTCCGTCTCTCTGACACTTAACTGCTTTTCTGTAATCTTCTGCGCCAGCTCATATTGCTGATCCGCGTCCTCAACAGGAAGGATTGCTCTGGCATGCCCCATGGAGAGCTGTCCGTCGACGACCATTTTTCGAACCCGCTCCTCAAGCTTTAAGAGTCTTAAGGAATTTGCCACGGCAGAACGGCTTTTTGATACTCTGGCAGCCACTTCCGCCTGTCCCAGTCGGAATTCGTCCATGAGTCTCTTATAGGCCTCTGCTTCCTCGATCGGGTTGAGGTCTTCTCTTTGAATATTCTCGATGAGAGAGAGCTCCAGGATCTCTTTTTCCGAATAATCTCCGACGATCACGGGAATCTCTTTAAGTCCTGCCTTGAGCGCTGCTCTCCAACGTCTCTCACCGGCAATGATCTCGTAGTACTCGTCTCTTTTCTGGACAAGGATCGGCTGCAGTAATCCATAGGTCTTGATCGATTCGGAGAGTTCCTGCAGCTTTTCCTCATCGAATTTCTTTCGCGGCTGTTCCCTGTTGGGCTCCACCTCCGAGATCCTCACTATGATCGCATCTGATTTCTCTTTATTGCTTTTTTCTGCTTTTTCCTTATTTGTTATTATGCTCGCCGATTCTTTTTGTATATCACGTGTAGTTTCATTCTGTATTTCACTCGAATTTTTTAATTGTGTTTCACGTGAAACATCTTTCTTTTCCTGATCAGATCGGACCGGCTGCTGATCTGATTCCCTACGGAATCGATTCTGCGATCTCGTTTGCAGCTGTGGAATATCCGGCTCATCTGCTTCGTCTTCGTCAGCAAAGAGAATCTCTACTCCCTCAGAATCTGCAGACTGCATAGCCTTTTCCACTTCCTGCCTCATAGGAATCAGAGCATCCAGGCCTCTTCCTAATCCACCATGTTTTCTTGCCATGAATCAATAACCCCTTATTATCCCTTATCAATCAGCTTTGTTTTTGAGGATCACTTCTTTTGCCAGTGCTCTGTAAGCTGCCGCTCCGGAGGATTTCTTGTCATATACAGTGATCGGTTCTCCGTAGCTGGGCGCTTCTGCCAGTCTGATATTTCTCGGGATCACTGTCTCGTAAATGTGCTGCTCTACATGCTGTTTCACATTCTCTACGACTTGGGCGGACAGGTTGGTCCTGGCGTCGAACATTGTAAAGACGATGCCTTCTATATCCAGCTTCCTGTTCAGTCTCGTCTTTACCAGATTGATCGTATGGATCAGCTGGCTGAGTCCTTCCAGTGCATAATACTCACATTGAATGGGTACGATCACAGAATCTGCCGCAGCCATCGCATTGACAGTCAAAACATTCAGTGAAGGAGGGCAGTCCATGATGATAAAATCATAATCATCCTTGATATAATCCAACGCATCCCTCAATATGTATTCTTTTCTGGGAATACCGATCAGTTCTATTTCTGCTGCAGCCAGATTGACATTGGAAGCGATCAGATCGATCCTTTCCATCACGTCCCGGATCATACATTCGTTGATGGAGCAGTCATCCAGGAGAAGCTCATAGACGGTATTCTCCTGATTGTTCTTATCAATTCCGAATCCGCTTGTACAGTTTCCCTGAGGATCGATATCCACGACCAGTATTCTTTTTCCTTCTTCCGCCAGTGCTGCCGAAAGATTAATGGATGTAGTTGTTTTTCCTACACCGCCTTTTTGATTTGCAATCGCAATGATTTTTCCCATCGATACAACCTTCGCTATCCGTTAAAATCAATATCCCCACTGAAGCAGTTCCCATTCACCGCCTGTCTGTCTGCCGAGATACCAGTTCCATCCTTCATATTCCGTATCCGGTTCCCAGGCGCCGCCTCCCTTGACAGGAGAGTGGAAACTGCTGTTAAACACGATACAGTCGTCATACACCATATCGATTCCGAGATCATTGATATACGCGACACCGTCTTCGCAAGTCTGGTCATCTGTGTAATCAATAGTATGCATAACACATCCGTCCCAAGTATTGAATTCTTTCAAAATCTGTTCGATTGCTGCATCCATGTCTTCTTTCGTGTATTTCTCCGATGTCTTATAGTCGATCTTCACATTGGAAGAATCCGCTTTTCCCGGAAGATTCTTTTCATCGATCACGACTTCCGCGTCTTCCATAGGATCCTCCGTTGTGGTTTCAGCTGCATTCTCTTCTGTGACCTCATTTTTGGGCTCACTTTTTCCGCATGCGGAGAAGAGCATCAATACTGAGGATACCGTAACCAAAATCAACATTGTTCTCTTAATTTTCATAATGACCTCCCGTAAGAAATTCTTTATGCTTTATCAATACTATACCATATGTTATTATTCAGCACCCCGGAAAAATATGCAAAATCAGGACGGGGAACTTGTTCACCGGACAGATTTTATATATTTTTCCGGGGCGGACAAGGCGCGCAGCGCCTCTGGACGCCCACAGTCCCGAATGCGAAGCATTTGGGACTTGGGTGCTGAATAATTAGCGCACCCCGGAAAAATATACAAAATCAGGACGGGGAACTTGTTCACCGGACAGATTTTGTATATTTTTCCGGGGCGGACAAGGCGCACAGTCTCGTACACAGAATATGTTTCACGTGAAACATCACAATACTATATTATTGAAACTCTGTTATTGGATCGGATCTTTGGACGGCGTCCCCGCTTTTCTGGGATATTTGTTCGGAGTAGAAGAGACTTTTTCTATTTTGACCAGAGATCTCTTATAATCTGTACCCGGCAGCTCAAAATATTCTGTGATGATATTTCCTCCCCCGAGTAGTTTGATCGCTTTTACCCCCTGATCGATCTCATCCTGCACCTGTTCCGTTTTATATGAGACAAAAGATCCGCCTTTCTTTACAAACGGAAGACAGTATTCGGATAAAGTGGACAGATTAGCTACAGCTCTTGAACAGCACAGATCCATCTTTTCCCTATAGCTCTTGTTCTTCGCCAGTTCTTCCGCTCTGGCATGGACGGCACGAACATTTGTAAGTCCCAGTTTTTGAACCGTATCCTCCAAGAAGCGTATTCTTTTATTCAGAGAATCCATCAGGACAACCTGTACATTTGGAAATACGATCGCAATGGGAAGGCCCGGAAATCCAGCGCCCGTGCCCACGTCGATCAGCGTACATCCTTTTTCAAGCTTTTCCCGGGGAATGATCCTGACAATGGAAAGACTATCCAGAAAATGCTTTTCATAGACATCCTTTTCTTCTGTAATAGCTGTCAGATTCATGACCGCATTCCACTCGATCAGATTTTTATAATACCGGTCAAACATCTCAAGCATCTGCCGGCTGATCGTGATTTCCATCTCATCGGCGCACTTCATGAACCGATCCCGGATTTCATCTCCGGCCGGATCCGGAATTTTATTTTTTACATAGTCCGTCATTTATGAGAATCCTTTCCTGTATTTTTCCAGATAGATCAAAAGAACTGCAATATCTGCCGGTGTGACCCCCGACAGGCGAGAAGCCTGGCCGATCGATGCAGGTCTGAATTCCTTGAGTTTCTGCCTGGCCTCAAGGCGGAGACTTCCCACATCGTCGTAATCAATGCCCAGCGGAATTTTCCTGTTTTCCATTTTATCGAACTGTTCTACCTGGCGTTTCTGTCTGGCAATATATCCCTCGTATCGAATGTTGATCTCCACCTGCTGCGTAACTTCTTCAGGAAGCGGCTTCCTGTCAGGGTCGAGACCCGCAACTTTCTCATAACTGAGCTCCGGCCTGCACATCAGCTCCGCCAGTGTACAGGCGGTCTTGAGATCTGCCGAACCAAGTGCACGGAGGTATTCCTGGTTCTCCCTGGCTGCGCCGATCCGTATACTCTTCAGCCTCTTGATCTCTTCACTTATCATTTTCTCTTTTTGACATACATGGTCGTATTCTTCCTGACTGATCAGTCCGACTCTGTATCCGTATTTGCGAAGACGAAGGTCTGCATTGTCCTGGCGCAGCAAGAGTCTGTACTCCGCGCGCGAAGTCATCATCCGGTAGGGCTCTCTGTTGTCTTTGGTCACGAGGTCGTCGATCAGCACTCCGATATACGCCTCGGATCTCTTGAGGACCAGAGGTTCTTTGCCCATGATCTTCATAGAGGCATTGATGCCCGCCATAAGTCCCTGAGCTGCCGCCTCTTCGTACCCGCTGCTTCCGTTGAACTGTCCGGCGCAGAACAGACCGTCCACATCTCTGGTCTCAAGCGTCAGTTTCAGAAGATTTGCGTTGATGCAGTCATACTCGATCGCATATGCATTTTTGACGATAACACAGTTTTCCAATCCCGGAACCGTTCTGTACATTCTCTGCTGAACATCATCCGGCATGGAGGAAGACATTCCGTCCACATATACTTCATTCGTCCCTCTTCCTTCGGGTTCGATGAATACCTGATGCCTTGTCTTCTCGGCAAACTTGACCACCTTATCTTCGATGGATGGACAGTATCTGGGACCTGTTCCCTCGATGATTCCCGCATAAATGGGAGAGCGGTCTATGTTTTGACGGATGATCGAGTGTGTCTCTTCATTTGTATATGTGAGATAGCAGGGAACCTGTTCGATCTGCACATCAGCGGGATCCGTTGAATAGGAGAAAGGGACTACCACCTTATCTCCTTCCTGGATCGTCATCTTGGAATAGTCAAGAGATCTTCCGTCCATTCTGGCCGGCGTTCCTGTCTTAAACCTGCGAAGAGGAATTCCGATCGCGTTCAGAGCATCCTTGAGTCCCGTGGATCTCTGCATACCGCTGGGCCCCGTCTCCGTAATCGATTCTCCCACAAGACAGCGCGCATTGAGATATGTGCCCGTGCAAATGATCGCAGCCTGACATGTATAGACTGTCCCCGTATGGATCCTGACACCGACCACTCTGCGGGGATCCTCTCCCTCTGTCAATATCTCCATGACTTCAGCCTGACGGATCGTCAGGTTCTCCTGGCTTTCCAGCACCTGCCTCATGGCTTTGGAGTATTCCGCTTTATCGGCTTGTGTCCTGAGGGAATGGACGGCCGGTCCTTTAGATACATTGAGCATCTTGGACTGAATAAAAGTCTTGTCAATATTTTTACCCATTTCGCCTCCGAGGGCATCGATCTCTCTGACCAGATGACCTTTCGAAGAGCCTCCTATATGAGGATTACATGGCATCATTGCAATGCTGTCCACATTCATGGTAAAGATCACTGTCTTCAGACCGAGCCTGCTGGCTGCAAGCGCGGCCTCCACTCCCGCATGACCTGCACCGATCACACAGACCTGTGTCTCAATACGATATTCCATTCACTGCCTTCTTTCTTAATCTATATAGAACTATTTATAAAGAACTATTTATATAGAGCTGCTATTAATAAGATGTCAAAATACAGCTAAATCACTTTCCCATACAGAATTTTGAGAAAATCTCCTCCACCAGGTCATCCTCCACAGCCTCTCCGAGGATGGTTCCGAGAACACGATATGCATTCATCAGGTCAATAGAGAAAAAGTCTTCGCTCATGCCGCTCTCAATACTGTCTTTTACAAGACAGATCGATTCCAGTGCTTCTTTGACCGCATCCTTATGCCTGAGATTTGTGAGAAAGATCTCGTTTTTCTCTGCGATCTCTCCCGTATGAAAGAGACCGGAAACGAACGCCCCCAGTTCATCCATACCTTCGCCCGTCTGCAGAGAGCAGAAGAGAAGAGGAGGACACTCTTTATTCCGGGACCGGAACAAGTCTCTGACATCTTCTTCTGATGTCTCAGATGAGAGATCGGTCTTGTTCATGAGGAGAATGCATTTTGTTCCCTCCTCCATTTTCGCAGTAATTCTCTCTGCGATCGAGGCGTCCTCCGGAGAAAGCTCCCTGGAGCTGTCGATCACAAACAAAATCAGGTCTGCCCGGTCCAAAGCCTGCTGCGCTCTGTGTACCCCAATCTGTTCCACCTTGTCCTGCGTCTGCCTGATCCCTGCCGTATCCGTCAGATGCAGCAGGACACCTCCCAGTCTCACAGTTTCGCTGAGTGTATCTCTTGTCGTCCCCTCGATCTCCGTGACGATCGCCCTCTCTTCACCTGCAAGGCGATTCAGGAGAGAAGATTTACCGACATTGGGTCTTCCCACGATCGCCGTTCGAATGCCTTCTTTGAGAATTCTTCCCTCCTCAGCGTGGGAAAGAAGATTTTTCATCTCTGTCTCCAGAGACAGGCAGGTGTCCATGAGTTTGTCTGTATACCCCTCCAGGGTATAGTTCTCAGGATCGTCCAAGGCAGATTCAATAAAGGCGATCTCATACAGGATCTTTTCCCTGAGTTCTCTGATCTTGGCAGATACGGCGCCCTCCAGCTGGGCCGCGGAAGTCTTCCTGGCAAATTCATTTCTCGAGGAGATGAGATCCATGACCGCCTCCGCTCTCGCGAGATCGATCCTTCCTCCCAGAAAAGCCCTTTTTGTAAATTCTCCCGGCTCCGCCATTCTGGCACCTGCCTTCAGGACCAGCTCCAGGATCCGGTTCATCAGAAACATTCCGCCGTGAGTATTGATCTCCACTGTATCTTCTGTTGTATAGCTGTGCGGACTTTTCATCCATGACAGCATCACTTCATCGATCAGGTTTTTCTTTCCGCTGCCGTCTGTTTCCACAATATAACCGAACCGGATCGTTCCGGGTCTCCACTGAGAAATATCGGTCTTATTCTTTTTAGGTGTTCTGTACAGCTTGGATCCGATCGCAGCTGCATCCGGACCGCTGATCCGGATGATCCCTATCCCTGCCTCCGACATTGCCGTCGCGATCGCAGCTACCGTATCTGTCTGAAAATGATCAAATGTGAGAGCCATCGTATATAACGCTCCTTTACAATATTGAATTATGCACATACTGATTTTTGCACATAGTTACAAAAAGAATACAATAAACGATAGATAAAAGAAAGAGCCGGCCACTTCTCTTAAAGTGCACCGGCTCTGTATTTTTGCTCAAGTGAATATTTTGATACGATCAGATCACTCGGCATCTGCATTCTGAGAATGATCAGATGTATTATCAGATGAACGGCTGTTATTCTTTGATCCGCGATAATCGCGTCCCCTTCTGCCGCCGCGTCCGCCTTTTCCGCCTCTGGAATTTCTTCCGCGTCCGCCCTTTTCGAAGCGTTCCTCCTTGAGAAGATCCACACCGTTCTCATCTTTCTTCAAAGCGACAACGACTTTGCGATAGGGCTCTTCGCCTTCACTGTAAGTTGTGATATACTTCTCATTCTGAAGAGAAGAGTGGATGATCCTTCTCTCATAGGGATTCATGGGCTCAAGAGCGACAGGCTGCCTGGTCCTCTTGACTTTGAACGCAATGTTCTTGGCGAGATTTTCAAGTGTTTTCTTTCTTCTCTCTCTGTAATTCTCTGTGTCAGCCTTGACGTGAATGTAACCGTCCACACCTTTGTTGACGACCAGAGATACCAGATACTGAAGAGAATCCAGCGTCTGACCTCTCTTTCCGATCAGCACGCCCATATCCTCACCTTCCATATTGACAGTCAGGACGCCTGTCTCTTTCTGATAATCCTCGCTGATCTCGACATCCATATCCATTGCTTTGAATACGTCTGTCAAAAAAGTGTTTGCTGTCTTTTTGATCTCGGCGATCTTTTCATCTGTCAGCTGGGGAACTGCTGCCTTCTTTTTGGGAGCCGGAGCTTCCTTTCCTGCTTCTGATTCTGCGTCTTTTTCCACTGCTGCAGCTGTTTCCGGCGCATTCTTTACAATCGGATCCGCTTCCTGGGAAGTCTTTTTCTGAGAAGCTGCCTTTTTATTCTTTTTCTTATTATTCTTCTTGGCTTCTTTTTCTCTGTCTTTCTGCTCCGTTTTCTCGGCTTTCTCTTTCTCTTTGTTCTCCGATTTTACTGCTTTTTCGATCTTCTCCGCCTTTTTCTCCGCCTTCTTTTTTGCATCGGCGGAAGCCTTTTCCGTCTCTGTTTTGGAAACGCTTTCTTTCGGAGTCTTATCTTTAAGAGCTTTTTCTTTCATACTGTCTTTAACAGTATTCTCTTTCTGTATCCTCTTTTCCGCTTTGCTGAGCACATCATCCAATATAGCCTGTGCAGTCTGCGCAGAGACTTTCGCTCTTGCTTTAATGATGGCAGGTTTAGCGCCAATTCCGAGAAAACCAGACTTTTCTCTCTGGATCACTACGTAATCCAAACGATCACTGGTCACAGACAGTTTCCTGCAGGCTGTTGTGATCGCTTCCTCCAAAGTCTTTTCTGTAATTTCGATATATTCCTGCGACATATCTTATCCTTTCTTACTTCTTATTCTTAGAAGAACGGGGATCTGCCTCGTTATAATTGCTGACCATATTTGCTTTTTCCGCAAGACTGCCGGCTTTATACTTTTTGCCGTTCGTCTGTCTGGCCTGCTGCAGTTTTTTCTCAGAGTCAGCACTGACTGCTGTACTGGACCTATCCTTCATTCTCTTGGTATTCATAGAAGAATATGTGCTCATCGTACTGCTGCTGACACGATTCTTGTCCTTTTTGCCTTCCTTAGCCTCTTTCTCCTTGATCTTCTCCATATTTTTCTCAACCATGGCATCAATATCCATCTTGTCGATGTGCTTATTGATCACCACCTGCTGAATAGAACGGATCACCGCACCTGCGATCCAGTAGATACCCATACCGTTGGGAAGATTCCAGCAGAAAAATGCGGACATCAGGGGCATCATAACATTCATGGACTTCATAGTCTGCGTCATCTGATCATTGCCGCCCTCGCCCTGAGGAGCCTGCGGCATCAGAGAGACGTTCAGAAACTGAGTAGCTGCCGCAAGGACAGGAATGATGAATGAAACGATCACAAGCAGAAAAGCCTTATCAGCCATTGCTGCCTTGAACAGAGAAGAAGGGGAGTTTGCCATATTCAGTCCAAGGAAATTATTATATTTGGCCAGACTTGTCGCTGTATTTGTAATATCCTGCTGAAGATCATTGAAGTGCTCACTCAGAGCAGTCCAATCAGCAGTGTTGAATTTATTGAGAACATCAATAAATGTATTCTGAACATATTCTGTCACTCCGCTGACAAAGCTCTCATTCTCAAACTGTTTGACAAAGAATCTTGCTGCGGTAGTTTCTTTCAGGTAGCTTCCCGTCGGATCCGCTGCGATGAGCTTATCCACAAGAGGGAAAAAGGCCTTCTTGACCATGGGAACATATGCAGGAATATTATAGAAAACACGGTACAGCGCAAGAAGGATAGGCATCTGAATAATGAGCTGTACACAGCTTCCGGTAGCAGATACACCGTATTTGCTGTAGACCTCTTTGATCTCCGCCTGCTGTCTCTCCATGGACTCCGGATCCTTGCGGCCCTCATATTTCTTGTTGATCTTGTTGAGCTCCGGCTGCATCTTGCGCTGAAGCTTAGAAAATTTCTGCTGCTTGATCGTAAGCGGCAGCATGGCCATATAGATCAAAATGGTCATGATAATGATTGCCAGACCGATATTGGGAATTCCGATCATATTGAGAACAGAAAAGATCCCGTTCATGAAAAATCCGAGCAAGCTGGCAACTGGTCCGATAATCATTCCGTTATACTTAGTAAGAAACATTGAATCCTCCTTCAGGATTAGTCAAAATACTGCCTGACCGGGCAGTCCTCAGGGTACGGGATCGTATCCTCCGTGTGAGAAGGGGTTACATCTCAGAATTCTCCACAATGCAAGAAGTCCTCCCTTGAGAGCTCCGTATTTCTCCACTGCTTCGAGTCCGTACTCGGAACAGGTCGGAATATAAGGACACTTTGTGCTCTTAAGAGGAGAGAGATACTTCCTGTAGAATTTAATCATCCATATCATGATTCTTTTTATCATAGATTCCAGCCTTTCCCGCCAAATGCAGAAGCGCGCCCTCTACCCTGTGATAGTCGGCATCTTTCGCCCTGGACCGCGCCACGACTACCATGTCCAAACCACTATTGAACATCTGCTCGTGCAGTCTGTAACTTTCCCGGATCAATCTTGTGATCCTGTGTCTGACGACGCTGTTTCCCACCTTTTTGCTCACAGATATCCCGATCCTGTTTCGTCCCAGATCATTTCCACACACATACAGGACAAGATCGCGGTTCACATATGATTTTCCGGTGCGATAACACTTTCTGAAATCATCATTTTTCTTGAGAGATTCCATTTCCCGCAAATCCTAAGTATATAAAAGAAAGCCACATTGCTGCGGCTTTCAGGTTGTCTGTCAAACGGTTAATTTCTTTCTGCCCTTCGCTCTTCTTGCTGCAAGAACTTTTCTTCCGCCGGGAGTGCTCATTCTGGATCTGAATCCATGAACCTTAGAGCGCTGTCTTCTCTTGGGCTGATATGTCATTTTCATGTATAGTATCCTCCTTAAACTAAGTGATTGCCTTTCTCAGTAACATTTTTTTACGTTTCTTCCGCGGCTGTCACGCCGCCTCTATGATGTGCGGTCAAACCGCTGCCCTAAAAAGAGAAATCTTCACAGGCAGGTTCTCCTGCGGGCCATCAGCTGTTCTGTGTGGTAAACAGCATTACTATTATATAGATTTTTATTTTCCGGGTCAAGTACAAAATGCCCGCAAAGCCCATAAATATAAGCTTTTTGGAGTGTCTAGATATTGATCTTAAAAATTTTTTTTTACAATATATAGGGGTATTCCCGTTTATCCACATTTCCACATTGTTACTATCCCAATATCCACAATTTGTGGAAACAATGTGGATAACTCGCTTTTTTGACCTATTTTTATCCACTATCCGCCTAAATTGCATGTTTTTCGGACCAAATCCGGAAGTGGAATAATTATTAAATCCATTGTTATCCACAATTTTATCAACATTTTTCTTTAGTTTGACAAATTTGAACAATTCTTACGTTTATATTAAAATACACTCTAATAGCATTATGGGGTTTTATCGTTATCTGAGGGGAAAATCAGGTGTAACATATCTCTTAAAATATAAAATCTCAAAATATAAAGAGCGGTGGTAATAAGATGAACAATGAGATTATCAAACAGAGCTGGCAGAATATTAAAGAGCATATTCGGGACGCTTATGAACTGAGCAACATTTCCTATAAGACCTGGATCGAGGATCTTGAAGCCGTAAAGACCACAGATCACCTGGTCGTGATCCGTATTCCTTCCGACAACCAGTTCAAACTGACCTATATATCCAAGAATTACAGTGACTTTTTCAGAGTCACGATCTCAGAGCTTCTGGGAGAAGAATATGATGTCCGTTTCATATTGGATAATGAAGAAACTCCTTCTAATGAAAAGCCGGAACCGGTCAGATCTGCGAACAGGGTCAAAATAGAGGATGCTCATCTTCATCCCAAATACCGTTTCGATACTTTCATCGTCGGCAGCAACAATATGTTCGCGCATTCCGCATGCCTTGCTGTCTCGGAATCTCCGGGCAATACTTACAACCCTCTGTTTCTTTACGGAGGGGCCGGACTGGGCAAGACGCACCTTATGCATTCGATCGGCCATTTTATTCTCGAGCAGAATCCCAGCATGAGAGTACTGTACGTCACATCCGAGCAGTTCACCAATGAAGTGATCGAATCCATTCGAAGCGGTAATTCCTCTTCCATGGCAAGACTTCGCGACAAGTACAGAACAGTAGATGTTCTGCTGATCGATGATATACAGTTTATAATAGGAAAAGAATCGACGCAGGAGGAGTTCTTCCACACCTTCAATGAGCTCCACCAGGCAGGAAAACAGATCGTTCTTTCCTCCGACCGTCCTCCCAAAGAGATGGAGACACTGGATGAGCGTTTCCGCTCCCGTTTCGAATGGGGACTGATCGCGGACATTCAGCCGCCGAGCTATGAGACCCGTATGGCGATCCTCCGCAAGAATGTGGAGAATTCCCATTTTAATGTGGATGACCAGGTCCTCGAGTATATTGCCACCAACATTAAATCCAATATCCGCGAACTTGAGGGAGCCATCAAAAAGATCACTGCCTATTCCAGGCTCAACAACGTGGAGATCACGCTTGAGAATGCCAAGGACGCTCTCAAGGATATGATCTATCCGGAAAAGAACGACGTTGTCACGCCGGAAAGGATCATGAGTGTGGTGTGTGACCATTACGGTGTCAAACAGGCCGCCGTCGTCTCCCAGAAAAAAGACAGCGAGATCGTGGTCCCCAGACAGGTCATCATGTATCTTTGCAAAAACTACACGGACATCACATACGATGCGATCGCCAAAATGCTTGGCAAAAAGGATCATTCCACGATCATGCACGGTGCCAACAAAATCCGGAATGATCTCGCGGACAATGATGAACTCAAAGGAAATATCGAAGTGATCCTCAAGAAGCTCAATGTCAAAGCCTGAGCGCACCGGACTGAATTAAAAAGACTGATTTAAAAAGACTGATTTAAAAAGACTGATTTAAAAAGACTGATTTAAAAAGACTGATTTGGGAACAGTGATGTGGATAAAGTTGTGGAAACTGTGCGGACTGTGTGCGGATTTCCGATTTTGAATGTTGACAGCTCAAATTTGCCCTTTTAAGGCACTTTGCTACATCCCACATACTCCTGTTTTAGACTGTGGATAAAAAATCGGTTTTAAACGTCAAAATCGCAGTCATTTCCACGCCTCCAGATTGTAATTTAGCGCTGAAAATACTATAATTAAGAGTGGTTATTCACATTTCCCCGGCCTCTATATACGAAGATTACTATCTTTACTTAACATAAAGGCACAACAAACAGGCACAGCACAAGTAAGCAGACAAAGCTGCGCACATCCGCTGTGCATTTGGGGAAAACCAATAATAGACCAGCAAAGAAAAGGAACAAGATTTATATGGAACTGAGAATTGCCAAATCTTATCTCTCACAGGGAATACAGATCGTATCCAAAGCCGTCCCCGGCAAAACGACCATGTCGATCCTGCAGTGCATTTTGATCGACGCTTCAGCAGGCGAGATCAGACTGATCGCCAATGACATGGAACTCGGAATTGAAACCGTAGTTCCCGGACTGATCATCAGCAGAGGAATCATCGCTGTCGACGCGCAGATTTTTTCGAATATTGTCAGAAAGCTTCCGGAAGATGATGTGGTCATTGTCACCGATCAGGAGAAGATCACGATCACATGTCAGAAAGCGAAATTCACGATTCTCGGAAAAGACGGAACGGACTTTGCTTATCTTCCCGATATTGAGAAGAAAAATGAGGTGACGATCTCCCAGTTTACGCTCAAGGACCTGATCAACAGGACTATTTTCTCCATTTCCGGAAATGAGAGCAGCGGAATGATGACCGGTGAACTCATTGAGATCAGAGATAACAGGCTCAGGATGGTGGCTCTCGACGGACACAGGATCGCGATCCGGAATGTTTATCTGAACAATTCCTATGAAGACAGAAAGGTGATCGTTCCCGGAAAGACGCTCAGTGAGATCAGTAAGATCCTCTCCGGAGATACAGACAAGACAGTAAGCATTTTCTTTACAGACAAGCATGCCCTGTTCGAGTTTGACAACACGATCGTTGTGTCCCGTCTGATCGAAGGTGAATACTACAGAATTGACAAGATGCTCTCCAGCAGTTATCAGACCAGGGTCAAGGTGCAGAGAAGAGAACTGCTCAGCTGTATCGACAGAGCTACGCTCCTCGTCAAGGAAGAGGACAAGAAGCCCGTCATCATCATGATCGGCGAAGATAACATGGAGCTCAAGATCAATACGACCATCGGAAGTATGGATGAGATCATCGAGATCACCAAGGACGGAGCAGATATGAATATCGGCTTCAATCCCAAGTTTCTCATTGACGCGCTCAGGGCGATCGAAAGCGAGGAGATCACTATATATCTGGTCAGTCCCAAGGCGCCCTGCTTCATCAGGGACACAGAAGAGTCCTATTGCTATCTGATCCTTCCTGTCAACTTTATTACGATCGATTAACGTAAGTCAGAAATCATCAGAAGAATTGGAAGAGGGCAGCTATGGATCTTGAAATCAGAGATGAATTTATCAAACTCGGCCAGGCTCTGAAGCTTGCCGGCATTGCGTCCTCGGGAATCGAGGCCAAAATACTCATTGAAGACGGTGTAGTCCTTGTAAACGGAGAGACCGAGACCCGAAGGGGAAAGAAACTCAGAGACGGCGATACGGTCTCTGTACAGGGCAATACTTTTACCGTCCGTGCATCGGAGTAGTTTACTTATATGATCATAAAGTCATTGGAGCTTTCTAATTTCAGAAATTACGAGTCACTGCAGCTGGAGTTCTCGGAAGGGACCAATATTTTCTATGGGGACAATGCGCAGGGAAAAACGAATATTCTGGAATCTCTTTACATGATCTCAACGACCAAATCCCACAGAGGGGTCAAGGACAGAGATCTGATCAGGTTCGGGCAGGAGGAAGCCCATATCCGCACTGTTTTGATCAAAAATGATCTGGATTATCAGGTGGATATGCATTTGAGAAAGAGTAAGACCAAGGGAATTGCTATCAACGGACAGAGGATCCGCAAGGCTTCCGAACTGATCGGCCTTTTGCATATCGTTTTCTTTTCACCGGAAGATCTCAGCATTGTCAAGGATGGTCCGGCGCAGAGGCGGCGCTTCATGGATATGGAGCTCTGTCAGCTGGATGCATCTTATCTTCACGATCTGAATCACTACAATAAGATCATTGATCAGAGAAATAAACTATTAAAGGATGTCTGGCAGTTCCCGCAGCTGGCAGACACATTGGACGTTTGGGATGACCAGCTCGTCTCATACGGAACCAGGATCATTAACAGAAGAAAAGAGTTTATAGAAGAACTGGCGCAGATCGTGGGATCGATCCACGGGAAATTGTCGGGAGGAAGAGAGGACCTGATCATTTCTTACGAACCTAACTGCCATGCTCAGGATATGGCGGACAGACTAAAAGATTCCAGATCAAAGGATATTCACTTAAAGATGACGAGCGTCGGTCCGCACAGAGACGATTTTTCATTTGAGGGCAATGGCATTGACCTGAGGAAGTTCGGCTCTCAAGGGCAGCAGAGGACATGCGCCCTTTCATTGAAACTGTCGGAGATCGAACTGGTCACGAGACTGATCGGCGATAAACCGGTACTGATGCTGGATGATGTTCTCTCCGAACTGGACAGCCGCAGGCAGAATTATCTGATGAATACGATCGGCGGGATCCAGACGATGATCACATGTACAGGACTGGATGAATTTGTAAATAACAGGTTTGAGATCGATCAGTTGTTTAATATTGAAAACGGACAGATTTCTGAGACGTACAGGCAGCAGGAGGATGAGTAGTTCATGGACAATAATGTATTTGACAACGATTTGAAGGACACTACCAAAGTCGGAACATATACAGCGGATAATATTCAGGTTTTGGAGGGACTCGAGGCGGTCCGAAAGAGACCCGGTATGTATATCGGCACCACTTCCTCCAGAGGACTGCACCATCTGGTGTATGAGATTGTGGATAATTCAGTGGACGAGGCTCTGGCGGGATACTGTACGCATATTGAAGTCACAGTGAATCCGGACGGAAGCGTGACAGTAGCGGATAACGGAAGAGGTATTCCGGTCGGCATCAATCACAAGACAGGAAGAAATGCGGTCGATCTGGTTTTTACAGAGCTTCACGCGGGAGGAAAATTCGGAGGCGGAGGATATAAGGTCTCCGGCGGTCTTCACGGCGTAGGCGCTTCTGTCGTCAACGCGCTCTCCGAGTGGCTGGACGTTGTGATCAAACAGGGAGGCGTCGTCTATCATCAGAGGTTTTCCAGAGGCGCGACGATCGTTCCGCTTGAGAGGATCGGAACCTGTGATATCTCTGATACAGGTTCCACCGTTTCCTTTAAGCCCGATCCGATCATGTTCAAAGAGACGACGGAGTTTGAATATGATATTCTCAAGCAGCGCATGAGAGAAATGGCATTTCTGACCAAGGGGCTCAAGATCACGCTCAGAGATATGCGTGTAGAGCCTGCTGCCGAGGGGGAAGAGCCCAAAAAGCCCAGGGAGCATGTCTTCCACTTTGAGGGCGGCATCAAGGAATTCGTCTCCTATCTCAATCGCAGCAAGACGGTACTGTATCCGCAGATTCTCTATTTTGAGGGAACGAAAAACAACGTCTATGTGGAAGTCGCATTTCAGCACAATGATGCATACGGAGACAGTGAGTACAGCTTCGTCAACAATATCAATACACCGGAAGGCGGTATGCATCTGGTCGGATTCAGAAATGCGCTGACCAAAACATTTAATGAGTATGCCCGTAAGAATAAGCTGCTCAAGGACAGTGATCCCAATCTCTCGGGAGACGACATCAGAGAAGGGATCACCGCGATCATCAGCATTAAGATCGAGGATCCCCAGTTTGAGGGGCAGACCAAGCAGAAGCTTGGAAATATGGAAGCCAGAGGTGCAACGGACAGCATTGTATCCGAGCAGCTGACATACTTTTTGGAGCAGAATCCCTCCGTTGCCAAGACGATCCTGGAAAAATCCATTCTTGCGCAGAGAGCCAGGGAAGCTGCGAGAAAAGCGAGAGAACTGACAAGAAGAAAATCCGTTTTGGAGACGGCGAGTCTTCCCGGAAAACTTGCGGATTGTTCCGACAAAGATCCCATGAACTGCGAGATTTTCCTCGTGGAGGGCGATTCGGCAGGAGGAAGTGCCAAATCTGCCAGAAGCCGCGCGACACAGGCCATCCTTCCTCTTCGCGGCAAAATATTGAACGTCGAGAAGGCAAGAGAAGACAGGATCTACGCCAACGAAGAGATCAAGGCCATGATCACGGCTTTCGGAACCGGCATTCACGATGAATTTGACATCAGCAGACTCAGATACAACAAGATCATTATCATGACGGATGCCGACGTGGACGGCGCCCATATCGATACACTGATGCTGACATTCCTGTACAGATTTATGCCGGAACTGATCAAGCAGGGACATGTGTATCTGGCAATGCCTCCGCTCTATAAACTGGAGAAGAACAAGAAAGTCTGGTATGCCTACAGCGATGATGAGTTAAACAGTATTTTGAACGATGTCGGCAGAGACCAGAATAACCGCATTCAGCGCTATAAGGGACTGGGAGAGATGGATCCCGAGCAGCTCTGGGAGACGACAATGAATCCGGAGACCAGGATCCTCAAGAGAGTCATCATCAACGAAGAGACGGAATCGGAAGTGGACCTGACCTTCACGACACTGATGGGCGACAAAGTGGAGCCAAGAAGAGAGTTCATCGAAGAGAACGCGAAGTTTGTAAAGAATTTAGATATTTAAATTCAGATATTTATAAATAGTATTTAAAGGCAGATTGTAAGAAAGGCCCGACATGGAAGAAACTATTTTTGACAGAATACAGGAAGTCGATCTGCAAAAGACGATGGAGACTTCTTATATCGATTATGCGATGAGCGTCATTGCGTCCAGAGCGCTTCCGGATGTAAGGGACGGACTCAAGCCGGTACAAAGAAGAATCCTCTACGCAATGAGCGAACTCAATAACGGTCCCGACAAGCCGCACAGAAAATGTGCACGTATCGTCGGTGATACGATGGGTAAATATCATCCTCACGGGGACAGCTCCATCTACGGATCCCTGGTCAACATGGCGCAGCCCTGGTCGATGCGCTATACGCTCGTTGACGGTCACGGAAACTTCGGTTCAGTGGACGGCGACGGCGCTGCAGCTATGCGATACACGGAAGCCAGGCTCACGAAGATCTCCATGGAGATGCTGGGCGAGATCGGCAAGAATACGGTCGATTTTGTTCCCAACTTCGATGAGACGGAGAAAGAGCCGGCCGTACTTCCCAGCCGTTTTCCCAATCTTCTGGTCAACGGGACGACAGGTATCGCCGTAGGCATGGCGACGAATATCCCGCCGCACAATCTGCGTGAAGTTGTGGCAGCTGTTGTCAAGATCATCGACAACAGGGTGGAAGAAGACAGAGATACTCAGATCGAAGAGCTTCTTCCCATTGTCAAAGCACCTGATTTTCCGACCGGCGGCATCATCATGGGAACAGCCGGCGCAACAGAAGCTTACAGAACAGGCAGGGGAAAAGTCGTAACAAGAGCGGTCACCGATATCGAGGCCATGGGTAACGGAAAGAGCCGCATTGTGGTAACTGAACTCCCTTATCTGGTCAATAAGGCAAATCTGATCCAGAAGATCGCCGAGCTGGTCAAAAACAAGAAGATTGAGGGAATCACAGACCTCAGAGACGAGTCAGACCGAGAAGGTATGAGAGTCGTCATTGAGCTTCGCCACGACGCAAATCCTAATATTGTCCTCAATCACCTGTTTAAACACACGCAGCTTCAGGATACCTTCGGCATCACTATGCTGGCGCTTGTGAATAATCAGCCCAAGGTCATGAACCTCAAGGAAATGCTGGTATACTATCTGCGCCATCAGGAAGATGTGGTGACCAGAAGGACACAGTATGACCTGAACAAAGCGGAAGAGAGAGATCATATTTTACAGGGATTACTGATCGCGCTCGATCATATCGATGAAGTTGTCAGGATCATCCGGGAGAGTGCCAATGTGCAGGAGGCCAAGAACCGCCTCATGGAACGCTTCGGTCTCGATGATATCCAGGCTCAGGCGATCGTGGATATGCGTCTGCGTGCTCTGACAGGTTTGGAGAGAGAGAAGCTGGAGAAAGAGCACGAGGAACTCCTCAAAAAGATCGCGGAACTCAAGGCGATCCTTGCGGATCCCAAGAAACTTCTGACAGTCATCAAAGAGGAGATCCAGATCATCGCGGATAAGTTCGGAGATGACAGACGAAGCAAAATAGAGCAGGATTTTGCCGACATTGCGACAGAGGACCTGATTCCCAATGTGAATACGGTCATCGCCATGACATCGCTGGGCTATATCAAGAGAATGACGGTGGACAATTTCAAAGTCCAAAACCGCGGAGGCCGCGGGATCAAGGGCATGCAGAAGCTGGAGAACGACTACATCGAAGATCTCCTGATGACGAGAACGCACGATGTGATCATGTTCTTCACAAGTCTGGGCCGCGTCTACAGTATGAAGGCATACAAGATCCCTGAGGCGAGCCGCACAGCGAGGGGAACTGCGATCATCAATCTCCTCGAGCTGATGCCCGGTGAAAAAGTGACCGCGATCATTCCGATCCTTCACTACGACGAAGAGGCCAATCTCTTTATGGTGACCAAGAAAGGAATCATAAAGAAGACGGCTATCACGGAATACTCCAATATCCGCAGAAGCGGTATCATCGGAATCGGACTGAGAGAGGGAGATGAGCTGATCGAAGTCAAGCAGACGACTTCCGAGAATGATATATTCCTTGTCACGAAGAAGGGTATGTGTATCCGTTTCAAGGAGAATCAGATCAGGCCTCTCGGACGCACGGCGATGGGTGTCATCGGAATGAATCTGGACGAGGACGACGAAGTCGTCGGCATGCAGATCGATACGCAGGGCGATTCGCTTCTGTTCGCATCGGAATACGGTATGGGCAAGAGGACGGATCTTTCGGAATTTAAGGTCCAGAACCGCGGCGGAAAAGGCATTAAGTGCTATAACGTCACAGATAAGACGGGTTATCTGATCGGTGTCAAAGCAGTGACGGATGAACATGAGATCATGATGATCAACTCAGCCGGCATTATCATTCAGATCAGAGCCTGTGAATTCAAAAAGATCGGAAGGATCACTTCCGGCGTGAAGATGATGAACCTGGACGAGGGCATCAAGGTCGTCAAGATCGCAAAGGTCCGCGGCAGTGAGGAAGAAGAGCTCGCGGATGACGCAGCAGAGGGGACAACGGAAGGGACGGAGGAATCTTCGGAAGAGTAAATTCAATTCAATAATGAAATGAAGAAATGGACTGTATTTGCTGATCAGATCAGCAAGTACAGTCTTTTTTGTGCGTATTTTGCAGATATAAAAATATCTTTATGCCTCTTTGGAGCGGAAAAACAGGTTAGTAAGTGATAACCTTTAACAGGTAGATTAACGCAAATAGTTGGTATAATCTAACTAGGTTAAATCCGTTTAACTTTTTGCATTAGAATATAAGGTCAACACATCAAATGGGAGGGACAGTTAATAATGATGCCTTTAGTGCTGGGAGATTCAGGCTGTGAATATGAGATCAGGAAAATCGGCGGAAACGACGAAGTGAGAACGCATCTGGCTTCTATGGGATTTGTTCCCGGAACTAAGGTTACGCTTGTTTCTGTCAACAACGGAAGTGTGATCGTCAATGTCAAGAATGTGAGAGTAGGGATCAGCGATGTACTCGCAAGAAGGATCATGGTCTGAAGTTCAGCTTTTAAACCTGCGGAGCAGTTCGCTCTGCAAGCCTTAAATATTATGATCAGGAGGAAATGTAATGAGAACACTTAAGGATGTGCAGGTTGGAGAGACAGTAAAGGTTGTTAAGCTCCACGGGACCGGTGCTGTAAAGCGCAGGATCATGGATATGGGAATCACAAAAGGTGCTGAAATCTATGTGCGAAAGGTCTCTCCGCTCGGAGACCCTGTAGAAGTCAACGTAAGAGGGTATGAACTCACAGTCAGACGTGCAGACGCCGAGATGGTTGAGATTGAAAACTAATTCAAGAAAAAAACTAATTCATGAAAAAACTAATTCAAGACAAAAACTTAGTGATAAATAAAACTAAGTGTTGATTAACAAGAGAGGTGGGACGACTTATGAGTCTTAGAATTGCACTGGCAGGAAATCCGAACAGCGGGAAAACAACGTTATTTAATGCCCTGACCGGTTCCACACAGTATGTGGGAAACTGGCCCGGCGTTACTGTAGAAAAGAAAGAAGGCAAGTATAAGAAGCAGAAGGATGTCATCATAACGGATCTTCCCGGTATTTATTCTCTGTCTCCTTATACCCTTGAAGAGGTCGTGGCAAGAAATTATCTTCTTAAGGAAAAGCCCGATGCGATCCTCAATATCGTGGACGCGACGAACCTTGAGAGAAACCTTTATTTGTCCACACAGTGTATGGAACTGGGCATTCCGGTCGTGATCGCGCTGAACATGATGGACATCATCGAGAAGAACGGCGACCATATCAATGTCAAAAATCTGTCCGAGAAGCTCGGAGTCGAGATCATTGAGATCTCTGCTCTTAAAGGTACAGGCGTTGACAAGGCGGCAAAGGCAGCGATCGATGCTGCTAAAAAGGGAACAGCTCCCGCTGCTCCGAGGTTCAGCGAGGAAGTCGAACAGGTTCTTGACAGTCTGCGTCCTCTCCTGAGCGAAGTTCCTCAGGACAAGCAGCGCTGGTATGAGATCAAGGTCTTTGAGAGAGATGAAAAGATCGGCGACCAGATCACATATGACAAGAACGCTGCAGAGACGATCATCGCGGCAGCCGAAGAAAAGATGGATGATGACTCCGAGAGCATCATCACCAATGAGAGATATGAATTGATCACAGGGCTGCTGGAGGGCAGCTATGTGAAGAAGAATGCGGGAAGCATGACGATCTCCGATAAGATCGACCGCGTCGTCACCAACCGATGGCTTGCGATCCCGATCTTCCTGCTGGTTATGTGGCTGGTCTATTTCCTGGCAATCAACACTGTTGGCACAATGGGTACAGACTGGGTCAATGATGTCCTGTTCGGAGAGATCGTCCCCGAAGCAGTAGGAGGATTCCTTGAGAGCATCGGCACTGCAGACTGGCTGCAGGGTCTGATCCTCGACGGTATTGTTGCCGGTGTCGGCGCTGTCCTCGGTTTCCTGCCTCAGATGATCGTTTTGTTCATTTGCCTGGCCTTCCTTGAGGGCTGCGGATATATGGCAAGGATCGCGTTCATCATGGACCGTATTTTCAGAAGATTCGGTCTGTCCGGCAAATCCTTCATCCCTATGATGGTCGGCACAGGATGCGGCGTTCCCGGTGTTATGGCTTCCCGAACGATCGAGAACGAGAGAGACCGCCGCATGACGATCATGACCACAACCTTCATTCCCTGCGGAGCCAAGCTCCCCATCATCGGCCTGATCGCGGGTGCTCTGTTCGGCAACAGCGCGCTGATCGGCTGGAGCGCCTATGTTGTAGGTATTGCAGCGATCGTTATTTCCGGTATTATCCTCAAGAAGACCAAAATGTTTGCCGGCGACCCCGCTCCCTTTGTTATGGAGCTGCCCGCCTACCACATTCCTACACTCTCCAGCGTGTTCCACAGTGAGTGGGAGAGAGCATCTTCATTTGTCAAAAAAGCGGGAACCGTCATCCTTTTGGCAACCATTCTGGTATGGTTCATGTCCAGCTTCGGTTTCTATGAGGGCGCATTCCGGATGCTTCCTGAGGAGGACTTCATGGAGCATTCCATTCTGGCGGCACTTGGAAATACTGTTGCGTGGATCTTCAAACCTCTTGGATGGGGTTCCTGGAAGCCCGCAGTGGCAGCAGTCACCGGACTGATCGCCAAGGAAAATGTCGTAGGTACCTTCGGTATTCTTTACAAGTACGGTGAAGTTTCCGAAATGGGTGAAGAGATCTGGGGCAACCTTCAGGCCGAGATGACTGCGCTGGCAGGGTACAGCTTCCTGGTATTCAACCTTCTGTGCGCGCCTTGCTTCGCGGCGATCGGCGCCATCAAGAGAGAGATGAACAACGCCAAGTGGACATGGTTCGCCATCGGCTATCAGTGCGGGTTCGCCTATCTGGCATCCATGTGCATCTACCAGATCGGCAGTGCTGTCACCGGCAATATGAACGTGCTCGGACTGGTCGTATCACTGATCGTCCTTGCCGGAACACTCTATATGCTGTTCAAACCTTACAAAGAGGCGACAACACTGAAGACTTCCGCAGTGAAGATCTGAATCATTTAAAAACAGAGAGAGGCATGCTAAAATACTGCTTAGGCAGTATTTTGGCATGTTTAAAAAAGGTGAGGTGAGAGTATGGAATGGCTTTCCGCTAATATGGGTACGATCGTGGTCAGCCTGATTCTGGCCGTCATCGTGATTTGGGATATCAAAAAGATCATCAGCGACAGGAAAAAGGGTATCAAGTCCTGCGGTATGAACTGCCCGGGCTGCACCGGAAGCTGCACGCATACGGAGATCCCTGAGAGGTTCAGGGCCAAAAAAGGAAAACAGAGTTAAAAAGAATTAATATGAACAGCAGTACATTAATCATTCTTATCATAGTTATTGCGGCCGCGGCGCTGGCCCTTAGAAGCAGTATCGGACACTTCAAAGGAGAAGGCGGGTGCTGCGATACAGGAGGCGGGACGCTTCCTGACACGAAGGAACTGGAAGGCGCCAAGATCGGAGAAAAAAAGGTCCTCATTGAAGGCATGCACTGTGAGAATTGCAAGAATCGTGTGGAGCGCGCGATCAACCGCATCGACGGGGCCGTCGCCAAGGTGGACCTCAAAAAGAAGACAGCAGTTGTATCTTTTGACAGAGATATATCTGACTTGGAGATCAGAAAGGCTGTAGAGGAGTTGGATTACAAGGTCGTAAAGTTTGAATAAAGATTAAATAATGAAACACCT
Source organism: uncultured Lachnospiraceae bacterium (assembly GCA_902801585.1). The sequence continues at coordinate 26,536 of CADCIU010000017.1, forward strand.
GCCAGGCAGCAATTGGCAGGTGTTTTTCTTAAGTCTTTAACTTCAGGTACAGGCGATACTCACGGCAGGTCATATCCGTGTTCGGAGAGGGGACTGAGTGAATTATCTGCGAGATCATAATAATAGAAGTGCTGCTCCTCGATCTCTTCATCAGGATCAGAAGGATCCGGGATTTGAATGATCAGTTTCATGAAGACTGCAGTGACCGCGGCATCTTCGTCTGTCTCAAATCCCTGCATTTCCGTTTCTTTGACAATTCCGGGGAGACCGAGCTTTCCGTAGAGCCGTGCGACATTGGTGCTGAGTGTGATCCCGTCGATCGAGAGAGAGTTGAGAGCGTCCTTGCTGGTCATGATCTCGTTTGTGATCCTGTTATAAGCGAGGGTCATCAGATTGTAATCGTCGTCAAGAAGAGAGTGCTCCTCGAACCATGAGACTGTGCACTGCGGGACATTCACAGCGGAAGAGACGTCAGTATGAACGACGAACTCTTTTCCCTTTTCGGTGCGCTTTTCGTATTCTTTGCGGACTTTGTCGGTTTCCTTGTTAAGCTTGTCCAGATCTTTTTGAAGAGACTCGTTATCGGATACAAATCTCGGAAAGAGTGCATCGGAAGAAGCTTCATCTTTTCCGTCTAATGCTTCCAGTTCAATACGAACGGTCCTGGACGTATTTTCCGCGCAGCCGGCAGCAGTGAGCGCGAGAATACAAAGAAGTATGGGAATGACAGTTTTTTTGATTTTTATTATCATTTTTACTTCGAAAATCCTTTCCTGATATCAGAGATTATATCAGAAAAGTGTTAACTGGATGTGAAAATATGATAGAATGAAAATCAATTCCGGTCGGAACCGGTCAAGTTCGGATCGGTATTAACATATATATAGGAGTGACTGATCAATGAGGCTTAGAAATATACCGGGGGCCAGAGAGACGATCGCTGAAAGTCAGTGGATCGTGCAGGACCCGGCATCATGCAAAGGAAAGTGGAAAGAGAGATTCGGAAATGATCATCCTGTCCATCTGGAAATCGGAACGGGAAAAGGAAAGTTTATCAATCAGCTGGCAGTTGAAAATCCTGATATCAACTATGTCGGAATAGAGAAGTACTCAAGTGTACTGATCCGAGCGCTGGATAAATTGGACGAGTCCCGGGCACAGAATCTGCTGTTTATCAGAGGGGATGCAGAGCTGATCTGTGAATATTTTGGCGAAAGGGAAGTGGATAAGATCTATCTCAATTTCTCAGATCCGTGGCCAAAAGACAGACATGCCAAGAGAAGACTTCCCAGCAAAGAATACCTCAGAAGATTCTCTCAGATCCTCAGTGACAGCGGAACGATCGAGTTTAAGACGGATAACAGGGTGCTTTTTGATTTTGCCGTGGAAGAAGTGGAACAGGGCGGATTTAAGATTCTGCAGATCACCTATGACCTTCACAATGATCCTTCCATGAACGAAGGGAACATTATGACGGAGTATGAGGAGAGGTTTTCTGCCAAGGGAAATCCGATCTTTAAGTATATTCTCGTAAAAGCCTGATCACATTGAATGAAACCGGGTACCAGGAAGGAAATTTGAGCCTATGAGAAGATTTGGCAGGAAATTTGGAAGTAAATTCCTCACATTATTGATCTGCGGTATTTTGTGCCTGACAGCGTGTCCTTTTCAGGTCTTCGCGGAGGAACAGTCGGATGAAGAGGAAGTAGATTACTACGCGCAAGCCGAGGAGCGCAAGAATAAAGAGATCCAGAGCAACAAAACGCAAGGGTGGCCTGAGGGGCCGGCGATCGGAGCGGAAGCCGCAATTTTGATGGAAGCGGAGACCGGAACGATCCTCTATGCCAAGAATATCAATGAGCATCTGTATCCCGCCAGTATTACCAAGATCATGACAGGACTGCTCGCCTATGAGAATCTCTCAATGGACGACATGGTGGAGTTTTCGGAGACAGCGGTCTTCAGTATTGAATACGGAAGCGCCAGCATAGGCATTGATCCGGGTGAGGCGCTCACAGTGGAGCAGAGTCTGTATGCTCTCTTTGTCGCCTCCGCCAATGAAGTGGCGGCCGGACTGGCAGAGAAAATGGGCGGTTCCCTCGACAAGTTCCCGGATATGATGAACCGCAGGGCCAAGCAGCTGGGATGCAATGATACGCACTTTACAAACTCCAATGGACTGTTCAACGAGGAGCATTACACCAGTGCTTATGATATGGCGCTGATCTCGAGAGAGTTCTTTTCTCATGAAGAACTTGCCAAAATAGCGAATTCCCCCACGTATTTCATGGAGTCCTCGGACAGACAGCCCGAAGAGTTCACGCTCTTCAACAAGCACAAGCTGATCAACGGCGAGATCGAATACGAGGGAATACTCGGCGGCAAGACGGGATTTGTGGAAATGTCCAGACAGACGCTGGTGACCTGTGCCGAGAGAAACGATATGAGGCTGATCTGCGTGATCCTGATGGAGGAATCCCCGGATCAGTTCAACGACACGGTGGAACTGTTTGATTACGGTTTCAACAACTTCCACAAGCTCAGGATATCTGATCATGAGAAGAAGTATACGATCAGCAATCCCGGCTTTATGAGTCTGGGCAAGGATATTTACGGAAGCAATTCTATACCTTTTGTAGTATCAAACACAGGATATGTATGTATTCCCAAGAACATTCCCTTCGAAGAACTGACTTCGGAAGTGGAATATGACGATCAGAAAGCAGAGCAGGCTGTCAAAGATACCAAGGAGAACAGCGCTGAAGGAGCTACGAGTGCGAGTGCCGGCGAAAAGGCGGTGATCGGCAAGATCAAATACAAAGTCGATCAGTGGGATGTCGGCGAGACGGAGATCCTCTTTACCGGCACGATTCCATCGAGCGGTGAGACTTCTTCTGAGGGAGCGACGAACGGGATGACCGGACCGGCTCCTGAACAGGAACCGGAACCTTACGGCACGGCGCATTACTCGGAGAATAAGAGTTTCATCGACGGGATCAAGTATTTCTTCCGGGGAATCTTCCACAGCGGTGCCAACGGGACTATGTACCTGGATGTGCCGGCGCTTCTGTTTTTAATCATCATCGTTTCGTCGATCCTGATCGTGGTGATCTTTATACTCTCCTATCTGAACTATATCAGACGCAGAAGAAGGAGGGCCAGAAGAAGAAGGAGAAAGCAGCAGAATCAGCGCAATCAAATGTAAGAAAAAAAAAGGCTGTCACATCGTGACAGCCTTTTTATTAGGTCTTCTTTATTTCTTAACTTCGTTTTCAGAGGCAACCAGGAATGCGGCGCCGTACTGTTCGCGAAGCTTGGGCTTTTCGATCTTGCCGGTAGGATTTCTGGGCACTTCCGCGAAGATGATCTTGCGGGGTCTCTTGTAGCGGGGAAGCTTCTTGCAGAATTCGTTGACTGCTTCCTCTGAGCAGACATATCCTTCCTTGAGCTGAATGATCGCTGTAGCGATCTCTCCCAGACGCTTGTCGGGAAGTCCGATGACAGCCACATCGTTGATGGGTTCGAAGGTGTGCAGGAAATCTTCGATCTGTACAGGGTACAGGTTCTCACCGCCGGAGATGATGACATCTTTCTTGCGGTCTACCAGGAAGTAGAAGCCGTCTTCATCCTCGATCGCCATATCACCGGTGTAAAGCCATCTCTCGTCATCCAGAACCTCTTTGGTTGCTTCCGGATTGTTGTAGTAGCAGATCATGACGCCGGGACCCTTGACAGCGAGTTCTCCGACTTCGCCGCGCTTGACTTCCTGCCGGTTCTCATCGACGATCTTGCACTCCCACTTGTATCCGGGTTTGCCGATGGCGCCGACTTTGTGAACGTTCTCGACACCGAGATGGACGCAGCCGGGTCCGAGAGATTCGGACAGGCCGTAGTTGGTGTCATACTGGTGATTGGGGAAGTAATCCAGCCAGTGTTTGATCATGGACGGCGGAACAGGCTGCGCGCCGATATGCATCAGGCGCCACTGGTCCAGTCTGTAATCCTCTTTCTTAACGCTTCCGTTGTCCAAAGCATCCAGGATGTCCTGTGCCCACGGCACCAGCAGCCACACGACCGTGCAGTACTCATCTGAAACTGCTTTCAGGATGGTCTCCGGTGTTGTGCCTCTTAAAAGAACGGCTTTACCGCCGGATACCAGGCTCCCGAACCAGTGCATCTTGGCGCCGGTGTGATAGAGCGGAGGAATGCAGAGGAAGGTGTCGTCTTTCTGCTGTCCGTGGTGATTCTGTTCCATAATGGCGGCGTGCATAAGACCCGCGTGGGTGTGAAGGATCGCCTTGGGGAATCCGGTCGTGCCCGAGGAGAAGTAGATCGCGCCGTAATCGTCGTCTTTCACTTCCACTTCGGGTGCTGCGCTGGAGTAGTTGGCGGTCTGAGAGACGAAGTCCTCCGCGAAGGAAGGGCAGCCGGGTCCGTCATACAGAAGCAGCCTTCTGCGGGAAATGTTGTCTGCGATCTCCTCAACACGGCCGATGAACTCCGGTCCGAAGATCAGTACATCCGCTTCCGCGAGTTTGACACAGTATTCGATCTCGTCAGCGCTGTATCGGAAATTGAGGGGGACGGCAATAGCGCCGGTCTTGAGAATACCAAAATAGATCGGCAGCCAGTCCAGACAATTCATAAGAAGGATCGCGACCTTGTCGCCCTTGACGATTCCGCGGGCGATCAGCATATTGGCCACACGGTTTGCCTTTTCATTGAAGACAGCCCAGGTGATCTCCTGGCGGCTGGCAACTTCGTGAAGGGGCTGGATCAGTTCAAATTCTTTCCAGGTCGTGAGTCTGGGGACCTTGATGTCGGGATTTAATTCAACAAGGGCCACGTCATTGGGCCATTCTTTTGCGTTGCGTTCCAAAAATTCTGTAATAGGCATAAATTAGTCCTCCTTGTGCTTTGGCAAGCTAAAGTGTAACGCTTTTAAGCGCGAAAGTCAACATTCTTATCAGTAATTTCTGAGCGAGGCATCTTCTGCCTCCTGTGATTCTTCCACTTTGCGGATCACAGCCTGATAGGAGTAATCTTTGCTCACGCGCACGGTGATCGTATCGCCGGCTTTATGCTTAAGCAGCGCCTTGCCTAAGGGGGACTCCACACTGATCAGTCCCTTGAGGCTGTCCTGCCGCATTGTGCTGACAATGGTATAGACCTCCTCTTCGTCTTCATCGGGAATATAAAGCGTCACTTTTTTATTGATGCCGGCCTCATTTTCTGCGGCATCGTCTTCAATGATCTTCGCGGTCTTGATCATTCTCTCAAGAAAGCGAATGCGGCTCTCGTTCTGATTTTTGGCTCTCTTGGCCACATGGTATTCGAAATTCTCGCTCAGGTCACCCTGTGCCCTGGTCTCTTTGACTTCCTCGAGAAGCTTCGGCCGCTCTACCAGTTTGCGGCGGTCGATCTCCGCCTGCATCTCTTCGATATCTTTGCGTGTCAGTTTATTATTCATTTTCCGTCGTTCCCTCCATATCCGGCAAAATACTGAAAATATCGAGCTTTGCCGCATACAAGCAATCATACTACAGTCCGACGTCATCTTGCAAAGAGAATTGTAACGCTTTATAATTTACTTTATTCAGCATTCTGAAAGGAGAAGAATGAATATGAAGAATACAAGGACTAAGAGGATCGCGGCGTGCATTATCGCCGGCATCCTGGTCTTAGCCATGATCGCGCCGCTGCTTGCAGCGATGTCCTGACGGAAAGCACTCTCCGGAGGGACGGTAAACAACGGACTTTAAATTAAATATAAATGAAGTTAAGAAAAGGAAAGGCCGGTGAAAATACACTGGACCGGTCAGTCATTAAGAGAATATCGACAGCAGGACGCAAAGGGAGCCGGGTCACGATGAGTGCGGATCCGGTGACTTTGAAAGTGTCGGAGATCGGAGAACTTGCTGTCTATGCGGCTGTCAACGCGCTTTCTGCGGAGTCGATCATGCCGGAAAGTTTCAGACCTGTGATCCTTCTTCCCCCGGGAACGGAGGAATCGCAGCTTCGGGAGATCATGGATCAGATCTGCCGCGTGTGCACATCGGAGAACATCGTGATCGAAGGCGGCCACACAGAGGTGACGGGAGCAGTGACCAGACCTGTTGTGATCGGTTCCTGTACAGGTTCGCCGATGATACGGCAGACAGAGGAGAAAGATTTAAGTTCCGGGCAGATCGTCATGACCAAATGGGCCGGAATGGAAGGAAGCTGTATTTTGGCAAAGGAGAGGGAGGAGCTTCGGGAGAGGTTTCCGGAGCCGATCCTGATGAGAATGCAGATGCTGAGTGAGCATCTGAGCGTGCGCAGGGATGCGCAGATCTGCGTCGAAGAGGGCGCAGGATACCTGACGGATCTGTCCGAGGGCGGTGTTTATGCGGCACTCTGGCGGCTGTATGTAAAGGCGAAGAGAGGATTTCGAATAGAGATTTCGAGGATCCCTCTTCTTCAGGAAACCATCGAGATTGCCAATCATTATGATATAGACCCTTATAAGATGAGGTCTGCGGGAAGCCTTCTTGCGGTGACGCGGGATGCGGACGCACTCATTGGGAGACTTAGGGAGAGCGGTATTCCGGCGGCCCGAATCGGTGCGCTCTCACAGGACAGAGATAAGATTCTGATCCAGGGGGATGAGATCCGTTATTTGGACCTGCCGCAGCCGGACGAGATCCTTAAGATTATTTGAGAGTCCTTAAAGAATATGGAGGAAACACTATGAATATGCTGGAAGAGAAAGTGTTGGGAATTATTGAGAAGAACAGCCGCGTATCGACAAGAGAGATGGCTGTCGTTCTCGGAACGCAGGAAATCGAGATCTTAAATGCCATGCAGAACCTGGAAGAGCAGGGAATCATTTGCGGTTATCACACGATGATCGACTGGGATAAGACAGATATCGACAAAGTGACCGCGCTCATCGAAGTCAGGGTGACGCCGCAGAGAGGTAAGGGATTTGATGATATCGCGGAGAGGATCTACAAATATCCCGAAGTGAATTCCGTATATCTGATCTCGGGCGGATATGATCTTCTTGTATCTCTGGAAGGAAAATCCCTCAAGGAAGTATCCCGATTCGTTTCCAGCAAATTGTCCACACTGGATACGGTCATCAGCACGGCAACACACTTCATTCTCAAGAAATATAAAGATCACGGCACGATCATGACCAGAAAATATGAGGACCAGAGAGAGATAATAACCCCCTGAATTCAGCTCGGATTTGTTTGAAAGAGGATCGGCCGCAGAGGCGGCATAAAGCCGCCCGGGACCGAAAAGCCGTTATTGATTCAGGAAAGGATTGTGCTTATGAGAAAACAGGAGAAACTGCTGGCGGAGAAGACTGTAGGGCTCAAACCGTCAGGCATTCGTAGATTTTTTGATCTGGTCAGTGAGATGAAGGATGCGATCTCGCTGGGTGTCGGTGAGCCTGACTTTGACACACCCTGGCATATCCGCGACGAAGGCATCTATTCACTTGAGAAAGGGCGCACTTTCTACACCTCCAATTCGGGACTCAAAGAACTCAGAGAGGAAATTGCCCTTTATTTAAAGAGAACACAGGGAATCCAGTATGATCCGATCGGGGAAATTCTGATCACGGTCGGAGGATCGGAAGCGATCGATCTGATGTTCCGCGCGATGATCAACGAGGGAGATGAGGTACTGATCCCACAGCCCTCTTATGTCTCCTATGAACCCTGCGCTGTTCTGGCAGATGCGGTTCCGGTCGTCATCCCGCTCAAGAACGAGAATGAGTTCAGACTCAAACCGGAGGAACTCAGGGCGGCGATCACTGAGAAATCCAAGATCCTGGTGCTCCCTTATCCCAACAACCCCACCGGCGCGGTGATGGAAAAAAAGGATCTGGAAGCGATCGCGGATATCATTATTGAAAACGATCTGTATGTACTCTCCGACGAGATCTACGGGGAACTGACTTATTCGGGCAAACATGTCTCCATCGCATCCCTGTCGGGCATGAGAGAGAGAACGGTGTTGGTGAACGGCTTCTCCAAGGCCTATGCGATGACCGGATGGAGAATGGGGTATGCGTGCGGCCCCAGAGAGATACTTGCGCAGATGACCAAGATCCATCAGTATGCGATCATGTGCGCGCCGACGACCAGCCAGTATGCCGCGATCGAGGCGCTGCGGAACGGAGACGAGGATGTGGCGCAGATGAGGGAATCTTATAATCAAAGACGCCGTTTCGTCATGCACAAGCTTAAGGGAATGAATCTTCCGTGTTTCGAGCCGCAGGGAGCATTCTATGTGTTCCCCTGCATCAAGGAATTCGGAATGAGCAGTGAAGAATTTGCCGAGCAGCTTCTGAAAGAAGAAAAAGTGGCGATCGTTCCTGGCACAGCATTTGGGGACAGCGGAGAGGGATATCTCAGAATATCCTACGCGTATTCGATTGAAAATCTGAGGGAGGCTCTTGGCAGGCTCTCGAAATTCGTTGGAAGACTTCGGGAGAAGAAAGGCTGAGGATTGAGATGCACATTGTACTGCACGAGCCGGAGATTCCCGGCAATACCGGTAATATCGGACGTTCCTGTGTTGTCACAGGAACGTCTCTCCATCTGATCGAACCTCTCGGATTTGAGATATCCGAGAAGCAGATCCGCCGGTCAGGACTGGACTACTGGAAGGATCTGGATGTTCACGTCTATAAGGATTATGAAGACTTTCTGGCTCAAAATCCGGGGGCTGTGATCTGGTACGCCACGACGAAGGCGCATCAAACCTACACGGACGTCTCTTTCGGACCGGACGACTATATTATGTTCGGAAAAGAGAGCGCCGGAATTCCGGAAGAGATCCTCGTGGAGAACGAGGAACACTGTATCCGCATTCCCATGCGGGAGGGATACAGGAGCCTGAACCTGAGCAATTCGGCCGCGATCGTATTATATGAGGCGCTTAGGCAGAATGACTTCGCATCTCTTCAAAGAGAAGGCGAGCTCCACAGACTCCATTGGAGATGATTAAAAGACCTGGTATATGTCCGCTGGAGAGCATTAGGAACGTGAGCCTCCAGCGGACATATACCAGGTCTTAAATTGCGCTTTTTAAAGAATGTCGTCGTACATGGAGTCGTCGTCATCCAGTTCGTCGTTGAGGTCGGATCTCTTGAGCGTGAAGGTGAATTTACTGCCGACTCCCTGTGTGCTGACCAGGCTGATGTTTTCCCCATGTGCCCGGATGATCTCGCGGACAATGGAAAGACCCAGACCGGTTCCTTTTTTGTCCTTACCTCTGGACAGATCTGTCTTGTAAAATCGTTCCCAGATCTGGTTCTGATCCTCTTTGGGAATGCCGATGCCGTTGTCCTTGACACTGACGAAGACTTTGCCGCCTTTTTCTGTCGTCTCGATCTCGATCTCCGAGTAGTTGTTGCTGAATTTGATCGCATTATCTACCAGGTTGTAGAGAACCTGCTGTATTTTGTCCACATCGGCGTGGACATAGAGGACTTCCCCCGAAAGGATCAGCTTGATCCGGATACTTTTGCTCTGGCAGACCTGTTCGAAAGAGGCGGCCACTTTCCGGATGACATCGTTGATATTCCAGTCGGTCATGTGAAGGAGCATGCCCTTGGTATTGAGGTTATTGAGTGTCAGGAGAGAGTTGGTGAGCTTGGTCAGGCGCTCGGTCTCATTGAGAACGACGCCGAGATAGTGCTCGTGCATCTCGGGCGGAATGGTCCCGTCCAGCATGGCTTCCAAAAAACCCCGGATGGACGTCAGGGGAGAGCGGAAGTCGTGGGAGACATTTGCAATGAATTTTTTCTGGTCATCCTCGGAATTTGCCACTGTTTTGGCCATATATCCGAGGGATGCCGCCAGATAGCCCATCTCGTCCTCTCCCTCAACGTTCAGCTCGTAGTGCATGTTGCCGGACGCGTATTGTTCGGTCGCCGCGATGATCCTCCTAAGAGGCCTGTATACGACTTCCGTGAAGAAGATCAGAATGATTATGGACAGGAACAGGATCACGATGAGCATCAGATAAGAGATGTTCAAAAGACTGTTGGCGTTCTCGTCGATCTGAGCGGCGGATTTGTGAATGATCACATAGCCCCTGGTCTTGTAATTGTTGATGATGGGCGCGATGACGCTCAGCTTCTCCTCTTCGAAAAAATCGAAGAACGTTCCTCTTGTGAAGTAGTTCTTCTGCGTGATCGTGGGGTCAAAACCTTCTACGACGATCTCCTGCTCAGGATCCGGTGCGTTCGCGGAGTTGACGACCATACGGCCGGAGGGATTGATGATCCAGATCTCCGTATCCATGAAGTAGGAGAGGGATTCCATCTGATTCTGAACCGTTTCCAGGGAGATCTCGGAGTTGTACAGATCTACCGCATACGTGTCTGCAATTCGTGAAGCCTCCCGGTACATATCTCTGGAAGTCTGGCGCTGGCAGTACTCATATGTGAGCCTGGAGACAAAAGTCGCCACGGTGATGAACCCGAAGAAAGCGAACAGAATATAGGCCAATATGAACTTAAGATACAGTGTTTTTCTCATGCTCCGCCTGTCCTGACTGTCCTGTCTGTCTCCCCGTCTTATTTAGCTTTCGGATTGGTCTCGAATTTATAGCCAATGCCCCAGATCGTCGAGATCTTCCATCCCTCGTGGTCGTGGAGTTTCTCGCGGATCCTCTTGATATGCACGTCTACGGTCCTGGTGTCGCCCACATATTCATAGCCCCAGATTTGGTCGAGCAGCTGCTCCCTCGTAAATACACGGTTGGGATTGGAAGCCAGGCAATACAGAAGCTCCAGCTCCTTGGGGGGCATGTCGACCTGTTCTCCCATATAGGTGACGGAATAGTTGGTCAGATTGATGGTCAGATCAGGGTAACTGACGGTCTTGTCGCCGGAAGAGGCTGCCTCGGCCGCCGGTTTTTTGTTATAGCGGCGAAGGACCGCTTTGACTCTGGCCACGAGTTCCTTGGAGTCGAAGGGTTTCTCCATATAGTCGTCGGCGCCCATCTCCAGTCCCAGTACTTTGTCGAAGATCTCTCCCTTGGCAGAGAGCATGATGATCGGGGTATCTTTCGTGGAGCGGACTTCCCGGCAGACCTGATAGCCGTCCATGCCGGGCAGCATCAGGTCCAAAAGAATGAGGTCGGGTTCGAAAGTACTTACAGCGGCGAGAGCCGCCTCTCCGTCCCCTACGATTTTTGTCTCATAGCATTCTTTCATCAGATACAGACTGATGAGTTCCGCAATATTGGAATCGTCATCGACGATCAGAATTCTTTGTCTGGCAGCAGCCATGATCGCATTCTCCTTTTAATGCAGCTGCGTTTTATTGCAGCTGGACGATGGTAACACCTGCGTCGCCTTCGCCGAAATCACCGAGCCTGTATTTTTTGACCCATTTCTGTTTGCGAAGGTAGTTGTGAACAGCTTTGCGCAGGGCACCGGTCCCTTTTCCGTGTACGATCCGCACACTGGAGAGATGGGACATGCGGGCGTCGTCCAAGTACTTGTCCAGTTCACTGAGCGCCTCGTCGGTCGTCATGCCAAGAAGGTTGAGCTCGGGAGAGATGGACTGGTTTCTTGAAAAATCAAGATCCCTCTGCTTATTGCCCGCTCCGCCCGCGTTTTCAAACGCCTTTTTCATACTGCTGCGGGAGCCCTTGGTCACGGGATTTCCGAATGCGTCCTCGTGAATGAGCGCGAGATCAGACAATGCCGCTTTGGAGTTCATGATGCCGCAGCGCACGGAGACCTTGCCCGAGGAATCTGCAAGCGCGGTGACAATGCCGGTCAGACCCATAGAGATCACGCGGACCTTGTCTCCCACATGCAGATCGGAAGCCTTGAGCCCCTTTCCCTGAGGAATTTGTTCCTGCTTGCGGCTGAGTTTTTCGTTTTTCTTGGAGACCTGTTCGCGCAGTGCGCTCCGGGTCCTCTCCATGGAGGCCATATCGCCGCCCCGTCCGGTCTTTCTGAGTTCGGAGATCGCTTCGTCGGCCTTTTTCTTGGCGTCCGCGAGGATATCTCTTGCCTCCTCATTGGCCTTTTCGAGGATCTTATCTCTGCGCTCGTCCAAAAGTTTCTCTTTATTTCGGATCTGTTTCTGTTCTTTATCGATCAAGGCTCTGAGAGCGGAGATCTCCTCCTGTTCCCTCTCTATTTTGAGCCGCCTTTCTTCCAGATCTGCCAGGATGTCTTCCATGTTCTGGGTCTCCTGGCTCAGCTGCTCCCGCGCAGCATCGATGATGTGGTCGGGCAGCCCCAGTTTCTTCGAAATCGCGAATGCGTTGGACTTGCCGGGAACGCCGATCAGCAGTTTATAAGTCGGCTGCAGCGTCTCCACATTGAATTCGCAGCTGGCATTGGTGACGCCGGGCGTATTCATGGCATAGACCTTGAGCTCGCTGTAATGGGTCGTTGCCACGGCACGGATCGATCTCTCATGCAGATAGTTCAAAATAGAGATGGCCAGCGCAGCACCCTCTGTGGGATCGGTTCCCGCGCCCAGCTCGTCAAACAGGCACAGACAGTTCCCGTCCACCTTTCCGAGAATATCCACAATGGAAGTCATGTGGGAGGAGAAGGTGGACAGACTCTGCTCGATACTCTGTTCATCTCCGATATCCGCGAACACGTCGTCGAAGAGCGCGAGTTCACTGCGGTCTCCTGCGGGGATGTGAAGTCCGGCCATGCCCATGAGTTCAAACAGGCCGATCGTCTTGAGCGTGACAGTCTTACCGCCGGTATTGGGTCCGGTGATGACGATCAGATCGTATTCATCGCCCAGTTCCAGGTCGATGGGTACAACTTTCTTCTTGTCAATGAGAGGATGGCGCCCCTTATTGATCCTCAGATAGCGGCGGTTGTTGAAGATCGGCATGGTCGCATTCTGAGACAGCGCCAGCTTCGCCTTGGCGAAGATAAAGTCCAGTTTAGTCATATTGGCGGCGTCGTCCTTGAGGGCCATGAGATTGTCTGCCGCTTCCGCAGAGAGGTTTGCAAGAACTTTTTCGACCTCCTCCTTCTCCTGCAGTGTAAGTTCCCGGATCTGATTGTTGAGATTGACGATGGAAGCGGGCTCTATAAAGAGCGTGGAGCCGCTGGCGCTCTGGTCATGGATGATTCCCTGGACCTGATTCTTGTATTCCGACTTGATGGGAATACAGTAGCGGTTTCCGCGCATGGTGATCACATTGTCCTGCAGATAGGGGGCCAGCGTCACATTGACCAGTTTATTCAGCTGCTGATGGATCCTGCCTCCTGCAAGGCTGATCTCCCGGCGCACTCTCCTAAGGCCGGGACTGGCCTCATCTGCAATATCCTCCTCTGAGAGGATACATCTCTGTATCTCTGAGGAGAGGCTCTTCAAGGGGTACAGGCAGTCAAACAGGTCGAAGAGGATGTTGTCTTCGGGCCTTTGAGCGCTTTCATCCCTGCTCAGGGCGGAGATCCCCCTGCCGCCGTCCTGCGTGGTCCCGTAAGTCTGTACGCGGCCGACGTTGTCCAAAAAGGAGGACAGATGCAGCAGTTCCGCGGCAGTCAGCGAGCTCCCGATCGAGAGTGCCCCGAAAGTATAGCCGAAGTCTCTGTTGGAACCGAAATTCACATTCCCCTTTCGGATGAGGAGCTGCAGCGCAGCGTCTGTCTCCTCCTGGGCAAGACGAATATCAGCCAGGTTATCCATGGGGACCAGGCTGCGGCAGAGTGCCTTGGCGGGTGCGGAATTGGCATTGTCCGTCAGTTGTTCAATGATCTTATTAAATTCTACTGTGTTTAAAACTTTTTCATTCATGGTGATAGTATATCATATGTTTTTTAAATATCGGTACGAAATCATACAGTCGAAAATACAGCAGCGGATGCTTTTTGCGCCAATCAGCGGAAACCACTGGTTTGCAGTCGGATTTCGGGAGTATACTAGGGGGTATACAAAAGAAACAATGACCGGGGGAGACATAAGGACAACTGATGACAGTCATGAGGAAGAACAAAGGAGCATTCCATGAGCAGCGAACATCCGGATTGGAAAGAGAATAGACAAGAAGAACTGAAGGAGTCCGCGAAGAGCCCGCAGCCGGGCAGCAAGCCGGATGCAGAAGGGCAGGATCCCGGCATAGAATTCCTTCAGGAAGAGATCAAAAAAAGGCCGCTCAACAGAAAGAAAATGATGCGACGCATGACGACGATCGCTGTAATGGCAGCGGTATTCGGTGCGGTAGCCTGCCTGTTCTTCCTGCTTCTCGAACCGATCTTCAACCGGATCCTGTATCCGGAGGAGGCTGTCACCGGCGTCACCTATCCCGAGGAGACAGAGACAGAGGAGATGACACCGGAAGAGATGCTGATCAATGAGGAAGAAAAAGCGGCCACAGAAGAGCAGGAGAGGATCCGCGATGAAGTTGAGCGGATCCTTCGTGATAAGGAGAAGGGCGCGGAGGCTGTGGGAAGTCACTATGAATCTCTCTGGCAGATCGCGGAGGAAGCGCGCTATTATCTTGTAGAGGTTTCTGAGATATCGTCTGACACGGACTGGTTCAACGATCCCTATGAGACAAGAGGAACGGCGACGGGAATGATCATTGCCAAGGCGGATTCGGAGATTCAGGTGCTTGTGTATTCTCCGGGAATCGACAGCGCACAGACGATCCAGGTCACTTTTTTTGACGGGACCAGCGTGGAAGCATCTATTCATTCCAAGGACCGGGTCTCCGGTATGGCAGTGCTCAGTGCCAGCCTGGACTACGCGGACGACTCGGTCAAAGAACAGCTCAGGGCAGCGGAACTTGGATCGTCTTCATCGTCAACGATCATGGGACAGCCGGTGATCGCTGTCGGAAGGCCGATCGGCTCTCCGGGGAGCGTCGTATACGGGGCGGTTTCATCGACTTCTTCCAATCTGGGCATTTTGGACTCCGGCTTCATGCAGATCACGACCGACATTTACGGGAGCAAGCAGGCCTCCGGATTCCTGATCAATCTCAGAGGAGATGTCGTCGGCATCATAGATTCTTATCATTCAAGGCAGGATCTGCCGGGTATTTTGTGCGGGATCGGCATCAGTGAGACCAAGCCGTTAATAGAAAAACTATCTTCAGGAGGCAAAAAAGCGTTTCTTGGTGTACAATGTACAGATGTGCCGGCTGATATCAGGGAGAGACTGAGCATTCCGGAAGGGGCCTATATAAGTGAAGTCGCAGATGATTCACCCGCTATGAACGCAGGTCTCCAGAAAGGCGATGTCATCACCAATATGGGAGATGAGGAGATTTATGTCAGTGCGGCGCTCTCAAGAGTCCTCTTGGAAAACGAAGCGGGGACGGAACTCACGATCACATTGATGCGCCCCAGCGGAGAGGGGTATACGGAGATGGAGATCACAGCCGTGCTGGAATGATCGAAGGATCAGGAACAAAAAAGAACGAATTATAATTAAAACGAATTAAAAAAACGATTTACAAAAAACGAATTAATAAACAAGCGATTCATTAGAAACGAGGAATAACAGAACATGCGCTATATTCAGGAACTACGCGAGGGCAGCAGTGTAAAGGACATTTATCTTTGCAAGAAAAGGGTTGCTCTGGTCACGAAGAACGGAAAAAACTACGAGAGCCTTACGCTCCAGGATAAGACAGGGACCATCGATGCCAAGATCTGGGAACCGAACAGCATGGGGATCGGTGAATTCGAAGAACTGGATTATGTGGATATCACAGGGGATGTCGTTTCTTTCCAGGGCCATCTGCAGCTCAATATCAAGAGAGCCCGCAAGTGCCGCGAGGGCGAATATGAGCCGAGTGATTATGTTCCTGTATCGGATAAGAATATTGATGATATGATGGGCGCGATCCGCAAGTATATCGAGAGCGTGCAGAATGAGTACCTGAAACAGCTGCTCAAAGCTTTCTTTGTGGAAGACGCGCAGTTTATAGAAGATTTCCGTATGTCCTCCGCCGCAAAGAGCGTGCACCACAGTTTTGTGGGGGGATTGGCGGAGCACACACTCGGTGTGACGAACCTGTGCCATTTCTTCTGCAGAAATTATCCCTATCTAAAGAGAGATCTGCTGATCGCGGTGTCGCTCCTGCATGACATCGGAAAGACCAAAGAGCTCTCCCGTTTTCCCCGCAATGACTATACGGAGGAGGGACAGTTCATCGGTCACATTATCATCGGCGTGCAGATGATCGACGAGAAGATCAAGGACATTCCGGGATTCCCGGAGCTCTTGGCAAACGAAGTGAGACACTGTATTTTGGCACATCACGGCGAGCTTGAATACGGTTCTCCCAAGAAACCGGCGATCGCGGAAGCGCTGGCCCTGAATTTCGCAGACAACACGGACGCTAAGCTGGAGATCTTCAAAGAGGCGCTGGCGACCGGTCAGCGGGATGCGGGATGGATCGGCTACCAGGGACTTCTGGAGTCCAATATCAGAAGGACGGAGATCTGAGAAGGATGGCGGAAAAAAAACAGATGGCAGTAAAGAAGCAAAGAAGCGGGAAAGTGAACCGCGCTGCAAAAAAAGAGGCGATGAGCCCGGCATACAGGAAAGGTCATGAGATCAAAGTCCGCATCACGGATATCGGCATGCGGGGCGAGGGCATCGGAAAACTGGAAGACGGATATACCGTCTTTATCAAGGATGCCGTGATCGGTGACTATGTCCGTGCGAGTATCATGAAGGCAAACAAATCGTACGCCTACGCACATCTGGAACAGATCTTACAGGCTTCACCTCACAGGGTGGAGCCTCTTTGTCCTATTGCAAAACAGTGCGGCGGCTGTCAGCTTCAGGCGCTGTCCTATGAGCGGGAGCTCGAATACAAACAGAACAAGGTTCGGGCAGACCTGATCAGGCTCGGCGGCTTTGCGGAGGAAGAGATCGATGCGGTGATGGAACCGATCGTCGGCATGCAGGACAACCCGAACGGTCCCTGGCGTTATCGGAACAAAGCGCAGGTGCCGGTGGGATACGGCAGGAGCAGGGTGTCTGAATCCGGAAAAAAGAAAAGTGCGGGAATCGTCGCCGGGTTCTACGCCGGAAGAACGCATTCCATCATTCCCATGACCGATTGTATGCTCGGCGAGGAGATCAACAGAGAGATCATTGACCGCGTGCTGACCTATATGGAAATTCACAGGGTCCCGCCCTATGACGAGGAGTCAGGCAAAGGTCTGGTCCGGCATATTTTGATCAGAAACGGGAAATTCAGCGGGCAGATCATGGTCTGCCTCGTGGTGAACGGAGAGAGCCTGCCCTTTGAGTCAGATCTTGTGGATCATCTGTCGGGTGTTCCGGGCATGACGTCGATCGTATTAAATATAAATACAGAGCGCACAAATGTGATCCTGGGACGGCAGCTGCGAACACTTTGGGGCCATGATGAGATCGAGGACACGCTGCATGTCTATGATATTTCTGAAGACGGGGCTTTTGTGCCCGCTGAGGAAGCGGTCACGTTCCGGATCTCGCCGCTCTCTTTCTATCAAGTCAATCCCGAGCAGACGCAGAAGCTGTACAGCCTGGCTATGAACTATGCCGGACTTACGGGAAAAGAGACCGTGTGGGACCTTTACTGCGGCGTCGGCACGATCTCACTGTTCATGGCGCGCAGGGCTGGGAAAGTGTATGGAGTGGAGATCATTCCCGAGGCGATCGAGAATGCGAAGGCCAACGCGGAGCGGAACGGAATTGAGAACGCGCAGTTCTATGTCGGCAAGGCGGAAGAAGTGCTTCCGGCGTATGTACAGGAGCGCCGGGAAGCCGGCGAAACGCCTGACATCGACGTGATCTGTGTGGATCCGCCCCGAAAAGGATGTGATGCGAAGTGCCTGGAGACGATCCTGGAGATCCGGCCGGAGAGAGTGGTGTATGTGAGCTGCGACCCGGCGACACTTGCCAGGGACCTCAGGATTTTGGCAGACGGAGGGTACAGGCTGCAGAAGGTGCGGCCGGTGGACCAGTTTGGGCATACGGTGCATGTTGAGACGGTAGTATTGATGTCAAGAATCAAAGAAAAATAGCCGCGAAAGCTTAAGTATACTGCGGTTTTCGGGCTATCGGGCAATTTGGCA
>CADCIU010000018.1 GCA_902801585.1 uncultured Lachnospiraceae bacterium
TCGCTTTCCTGATGAATTATATCAGAAAGCACGATTTCAAGGTCTTTGGCGTCTACAGGATCATCCTGGGCATCCTGGTGCTCGTGTATTTCTACTTTATGAAGGCGCCGGTATATTGAAGATTATTTGAAAAAAGGGGCAGCCGCCACTGCGCGTATGGATCAGCAGATGATCCTGAGCGGGGGCGGCATGCCCCTTTAAAATTGCCTTGAATGCAAAGGAATCCACGCAGACCCCTCCCTTACTCGAACGACAATTGTGTCCTTCTATGTTCATAATTTTTTTAGAAATTCGAAAAGAAATCCGGTTGACATCCCTGAGGGCTAGTGCTATTTTATACAGGAAAGATGTTAGCACTCAACTCGATCGAGTGCTAATAACAAGACCGGGACCTCACGGGTTCCGGAACGGAATGAAATGTAAATGAGGGATATTATGGAACTGCAGGATCGAAAGATGAAAATATTGCAGGCCATCATCCGCAATTACCTGGAGACCGGCGAACCTGTGGGAAGCAGGACGATTTCCAAATACACCGATTTGAAGCTGAGCAGTGCGACGATCCGCAATGAGATGGCAGATCTGGAAGAGATGGGCCTGATCATGCAGCCGCATACATCGGCGGGACGCATTCCGACGGACGCAGGTTATCGTCTCTATGTGGACAATATGCTGGGCGCGGAGCGGCAGCAGGTCGACGATATGAAGAACATGCTTCTTCAGAAACAGGATCGTCTGGAGAACCTTCTGCAGCAGGTCGCGAAACTTCTGGCAGCCAACACTAATTATGCATCGATGATATCATCACCGGTGATGAGCAGGAACAAGATCAAATTCATCCAGCTGTCACAGGTAGATGAAGACAGTATTTTGGCAGTGATCGTGCTGGAGGGGAACCTGATCAGGAACAGGGTAATTCCGGTGGACAGGCCGCTGGATGCGGAGCAGATGCTCAAGCTGAACATGCTGCTCAACACGAATTTGTGCGGACTTCCGATCGAGGAGATCACACTGGGACTGATCGAGTCCATCAAGCGCGATGCCGGCATTCACACGGAGATCGTGAGCGACGTCTTTGATGCGGCGGCAGAGATCGTCCGCAAGGAAGAGGACCTGAAGATCTATACGAGCGGCGCCAACAACATTTTCCGATACCCGGAACTTGCCGACCACCGCAAAGCGAGTGAGATCATCAGCGACTTCGAGGAGAAGCAGGTGCTGGGCAGCATCGTGCAGGAATCGCTCGCTGGCAGCACACAGAACGGCGAGACGGGCATTCAGGTATATATCGGCGGCGAAATGCCGGTGGCCAGCATGAGGGACTGCAGCGTTGTGACCGCAACTTACGATCTCGGCGACGGAATGAAAGGAACCGTCGGGATCATCGGTCCCAGAAGGATGGATTACGAGAGAGTCGTAGATGTGCTCTCGCACATCATGAGACAGCTCGATGATCTATATAAGCAATAAATCATATGAAAATGAGCACCTGTTGAGCCTGACTGCAGGCCGGGAGCGGAAAGGAATATATGGCAGAATCTGAGAAAAACATGAACGAGCAGGCGGAACAGGAAGAGACTGCAGCCGAGGCTTTCGAAGAGGATATGCCGGAAGCTGAAGAGGCGGAAGAGACCGCCGGAACTTCTGAAACCGCGGATGAACCGTCTGATCCTGAGACCGCCGAGGAGCCTGTTGAAGGCAAATCGAAAGCGTATCAGGACAAGATCGCAGCCCTCGAAGACAAGGTGAGGCGCCAGATGGCGGAGTTCGACAACTTCCGCAAGCGCACCGCCAAGGAGAAAGAGCAGATGTTCTCCATGGGAGAAAAGAGCGTGATCGAGAAGATGCTTCCCGTGATCGACAACTTCGAGAGAGGGCTTGCCGCAGTGCCCGAAGCGGATAAGGAAAACCCGCTGGCCAGCGGCATGGAAATGATCTACAAGCAGTTGGTGAAGCAGCTTGAGGATCTGGGCGTGAAGCCGATCGAAGCGGTCGGCAAGGAATTCGACCCGAACTTCCACAATGCAGTCATGCAGGTGGAGAGTGAAGAATACGAGAGCGGCGTCGTGGCACAGGAGTTCCTCAAAGGCTATATGTACCACGATACAGTGATCCGCCATTCAATGGTCGGCGTCGTACAGTGAGCGCCTTGAGATATAAAAGCAGGAAACAGGTACAGCGGTCATACAGTTTTATGACCAACTATTAAATTGAAAACTATCTTATTTCAGAGCATATAGAATTTGAAGGAGGAAATTATGAGTAAGATTATCGGAATCGACCTTGGAACAACAAACAGCTGCGTAGCAGTTATGGAAGGCGGAAAGCCCACTGTTATTGCAAATACCGAAGGCTCCAGAACGACACCTTCCGTCGTTGCTTTTACCAAGAACGGCGAGAGACTGGTCGGCGAGCCCGCTAAGCGTCAGGCAGTTACCAATGCTGACAATACGATCTCTTCTATTAAGAGAGATATGGGTACAGACCGCGGCCGCACCATTGACGGCAAGAAGTATTCTCCCCAGCAGATCTCCGCTATGATCCTTCAGAAACTGAAGGCAGACGCAGAGAGCTATCTCGGCGAGAAGGTCACAGAGGCGGTCATCACCGTTCCCGCATACTTCAACGATGCACAGAGACAGGCGACCAAGGATGCCGGCAAGATCGCAGGCCTTGACGTCAAGAGAATCATCAACGAGCCCACAGCAGCTGCGCTCGCATACGGCCTCGACAATGAGAAAGAGCAGAAGATCATGGTCTATGACCTGGGCGGCGGCACATTCGATGTATCTATCATCGAGATCGGCGACGGCGTCATCGAAGTTCTGTCCACCAACGGCGACACCCGTCTGGGCGGCGATGACTTCGACCAGAGAATCATTGACTGGATGGTACGCGAATTCAAGGCCAAAGAAGGCGTGGATCTGTCCGGTGACAAGATGGCTCTTCAGAGACTGAAAGAGGCTGCTGAGAAGGCGAAGAAGGAGCTGTCCAGCGCGACAACGACCAACATCAACCTGCCTTTCATCACCGCTACGGCTGAGGGTCCCAAGCACTTTGACATGAACCTGAGCAGAGCGAAATTTGAGGAACTGATCAGCGATCTCGTTGAGAAGACCGCAATCCCGGTTCAGAACGCCATGAGAGACGCAGGACTCTCCAACTCCGACTTGGGCAAAGTACTGCTTGTCGGCGGTTCCACCAGAATCCCCTGCGTACAGGACAAGGTTCAGCAGCTGACCGGCCATGAGCCCAGCAAGACCCTGAACCCTGACGAGTGTGTTGCGATCGGCGCAGCCATCCAGGGCGGCAAGCTTGCAGGCGATGCAGGCGCAGGCGATATCCTTCTGCTGGATGTCACACCTCTGACCCTTTCCATCGAGACCATGGGCGGCATTGCAACCCCTCTGATCGAGAGAAATACAACGATCCCTACCAAGAAGAGCCAGGTGTTCTCCACTGCCGCTGACAACCAGACGGCTGTTGATATCAACGTCCTTCAGGGTGAGAGAAAGTTCGCAAGAGACAACAAGTCCCTCGGCCAGTTCAGACTGGACGGAATCCCGCCCGCAATGCGTGGTGTTCCGCAGATCGAGGTCACATTCGACATCGACGCGAACGGTATCGTGAATGTTTCCGCTAAGGACCTCGGCACAGGCAAGGAGCAGCACATCACCATCACAGCCGGATCCAACATGTCCGATGAGGATATCGAGAAGGCCGTCAAGGAAGCTGCACAGTACGAGGCAGAGGACAGAAGACGCAAAGAAGGCGTTGACGCGAGAAATGAAGCTGACTCCATCGTCTTCCAGACCGAGAAGGCCCTCAAGGAAGTCGGCGACAAGATCGATGCATCCGCAAAGGCAACGGTTGAGTCCGAGATCGCAGACCTCAAGGCAGTTCTTGAGAGAACCAAGGACCAGACAGATATCAGCGATGCAGACATCGATGCCCTTAAGTCCGGCAAAGAGAAACTGATGAACGACTCCCAGCAGCTGTTCACTCAGATGTATCAGAATATGCAGAACGCGCAGAACGCAGGCCCCGATATGGGCGGCAATGCAGGCAATGCTGCAGGCGGAAATAACGACGATGTAGTTGACGGCGACTACAGAGAAGTGTAAACTGCGTGTTAGCGACTCAGTTCGCAGCGTGATATAGTGTTTTAAATAATGCCCAGACTGCACTTTGCAGTGCAGTTTGGGCTAATGCAATGTATACAGTAAAGTATAAGTGAGAATACAAGAGGACTATGGCAGAACAGAAACGGGACTATTATGAAGTATTAGGTGTCGCAAAGGACGCATCCGATGAAGACATCAAAAAGGCATACCGAAAGCTCGCCAAGAAGTACCACCCCGACATGAATCCGGGCGACAAGAATGCTGAGGCCAAGTTCAAGGAGGCCTCAGAGGCGTATGCCATCCTGAGCGACCCGGACAAGCGCAGACAGTACGACCAATTCGGACATGCTGCGTTTGACGGCGCAGGCGGATTCGGCGGTTTTGACTTCAACGCAGCTGACTTCGGAGATATTTTCGGGGACATTTTCGGAGATTTCTTCGGAGGAGGAAGAAGAGGACCCGCCAATGGCCCCATGAAGGGAGCCAATGTCCGCACCAGTGTGAGGATCACTTTCCTCGAGGCAGTGACAGGCGTTGAGAAGGAGATCACGCTTAATCTCAAGGATCCCTGCCCTACCTGCTCCGGAACGGGAGCCAAGCCCGGCACGACACCGCAGATGTGTCCCAAGTGCGGAGGCAAAGGCCAGGTCGTCTTCACGCAGCAGTCATTTTTCGGAACCGTGCGAAATGTCCAGACCTGTCCCGACTGCGGAGGCAGCGGCAAGATCATCAAGGACAAGTGCACGCAGTGCGGAGGCACCGGCTATATTTCCAGCAAGAAGACCATTAAGGTCTCGATCCCCGCGGGAATTGACAACGGACAGAGCGTCCGCATCCGCGACAAGGGTGAGCCCGGTGTCAACGGCGGCCCCAGAGGCGATCTTCTCGTGGAAGTCATTGTAGAGCAGCACCCCGAGTTCCTTCGCCAGGATTACAATATTTTCTCAACCGTGCGCATCTCCTATGCGATGGCCGCACTGGGCGGAAGCGTCGTCATCAACACAGTGGACGGCAGGGTGATCTATGACGTGAAGCCCGGCACCCAGAGCGACACCAGGATCAGGCTCAAGAACAAAGGTGTTCCCACGATCCGCAATCAGTCGATCCGCGGTGACCACTATGTTACCTTCGTGGTTGAGACGCCTACGAAGCTCAGCAAAGAAGCCAAGGACCTGCTCAGGCAGTTCGATGCGCTCACAGGGGATTCGCTGGGTGAAGCGGACCGCGTGACCAAGGAAGACGGCGGCGGCAGCAGCAAGAAAGACCAGCCCAAAAAGAAGAAATTCTGGAAGAATTAATGTCCAGCCGGCAGCGTGATCAGCGCTGCCGGCTCATTTGCGCGAAAAGGCAGGACGCTTTTTTAAACAGATTAGGAGCAGATTTGGAGGAAAATGCCATATGAAATGGATCGCATTCAGGGTCCGCACCAGATCAGAGGCGGAGGATATTGTCATTAGTTCCATGCAGGACATCGGCCTGTACGGCGCGCAGATCGAGGACCACGTCCCGCTGACGGCGTCGGAAAAGGAGCAGATGTTCGTGGATATCCTGCCGGAGGCCGGAGAAGACGACGGGACAGCTGTGCTCAGCTTCTTTTTGGAGGAGACTCAGGACGGGCATGTCCTTGTGAACGACGAGCCCAAGACCCCGGAAGAGGTGAAGGCCGAGATCCTCGATGAGCTCGCGATGCTGCGGACCTATTCGGAGATCGGTGAGGGCACAGTCGTCATTGAGGAGACGGAGGACCTGGACTGGATCAACAACTGGAAACAGTATTTCCATCAGTTCTGGATCGACGACATACTGGCGATCCCGTCCTGGGAGGAACCGGAGATCACAGACAAAGAGCCGGCACTGGTCTTCCACATCGATCCCGGCACAGCCTTCGGGACTGGCATGCATGAGACGACGCAGCTCTGTATCCGCCAGATCCGGAAATACCTGACGCCTGAGACGGATATGCTGGATGTGGGGACCGGAAGCGGGATCCTCGCTATTTTGGCACTGATGCTGGGAATCAGGAGCGCAGTGGGAACGGATCTGGATCCCTGCGCACCGCCTGCCATCGAGGACAATCTGCGCACGAACGGCGTTGACCCCGCTAAATTCAAGGTGATCCTCGGAAATCTCATTGACGATGAGAAAGTACAGGAGCAGGTCGGGACGGAGAAATATGATCTCGTCGCGGCCAATATCCTGGCGGATGTCCTGATCCCGCTGACACCTCACGTGGTGCCCGCGATGAAGCCCGGCGCTTATTACATCACCTCGGGGATCCTGGAGGGACGCGAGGAAAGCGTCGCAGAGGCAATGAGAGAGGCAGGGCTGGAAGTGGTCAGTGTCACGGCACAGGGCGAGTGGCGATGCGTCGTGGGGCGCAAACCCCTGTCATGAAAGAGGACAGATCGGTCAAAACAGTGACCAAGGCGCCATAACATGGGAAGAGAGTAGAGTGAATAATAATGCCGATGCATTATTATTCATTCACAAGGTTTGCAATCGCAAGACTTGCGATGGAAGCGCTGCAAACCTTGCGGATCGCATCGGTGAAATCGCCTTCGCGAATTTCATCTCGCGGTCTCAGCGCAAAGCGCTTCGACCTGGTGGTAAAAATGCTGCATATTTTCGTAGATCCCGCGCAGATGCAGGGAGATCTGCTGCACGTGACGGGCAGTGACGTCAATCATATCAAAAATGTGCTCCGGTTAAAGCCCGGTGACGAGATCAGTGTGAGGACCGGACAGGACGAGCGCGAATACCGCTACGGTATCGAGGCGTTCACGGACCGGGAAGTGCTCTGCCGCCTGCGTTTCGTGAAAGAGGCGGATGTGGAGCTCCCCGTCAAAGTCTATCTGTTCCAGGGACTGCCCAAATCCGATAAGATGGACATGATCGTACAGAAGGCTGTGGAACTGGGTGCCGCGGAGATCATCCCCGTGCAGATGCGGCGCAGCGTTGTCAAACTGGACGGCGCAAAGCGGGCGAAGAGAACGCAGCGGTGGCAGACTATTGCCGAGAACGCGGCAAGCCAGAGCCGCAGAGCCGTGGTCCCGCTTGTGCGGGAGCCCATGACCATGGAGGAGGCGGTCCGCTTTGCCGCGGACAATACGGATGTGCGGCTTCTTCCCTACGAGCTCAAGGAGACCGACAGCAGCACAAGGGAACGGATCGAGGAAATTCGGGAAGGAAGTGCAGTCTCTGTCTTTATCGGCCCGGAAGGCGGTTTCGAACCGGAGGAAGTGGAGATGGCGCAGCAGGCGGGCATATATCCGATCTCGCTCGGCAGGAGGATCCTGCGGACGGAGACGGCAGCCCTCACAGTGCTGTCATGGCTGATCTATCGATTTGAAATATAGAAAATCGAAATATATATAATTGAAATATGGAGAATACAGAAAGAGGATAGAGTGAGAGAAGCATATCTGGACAATTCGGCCACGACCCGGTGCTTTCCGGAAGTTGCCCGGCTGATGAATAAAATATATCTGGAGGAGTACGGCAATCCCTCCAGCATGCACCACAAAGGTGTAGAGGCGGAAAAACAGATCATCGAAGCCAGGCGTGCGATCGCACAGATCCTCAAGGTTTCGGACAAAAATATCCTGTTCACTTCCTGCGGCACAGAGTCTGACAATATCGCCATCATCGGCGGAGCGCTGGCCAATCAGCGCAGAGGCAGGCACTTGATCACGACCAGGATCGAGCATCCGGCGGTCCTGGAGGCGATGAAGTTCCTGGAGAGCCTGGATTTTGAGGTGACGTATCTTCCCGTGGACTCCAAGGGCATCGTCTCCCCCGAGGCTGTGGAAGAAGCCGTCAGAGAGGATACGATCCTGGTCTCCGTCATGCACACCAACAACGAGATCGGCTCGGTGGAGCCGATCCGGGAGATCGCAAGGCGGATCAAAAAGAAAAATCCTGCCGTGCTTTTCCACGTGGACGCAGTGCAGGGCTTCGGCAAGGCCAAAATCTTTCCCAAGCAGTGGGGGATCGACCTCATGGCTGTCAGCGGCCATAAGATCCACGCGCCAAAGGGAATCGGTTTTCTCTACATCGGAGACAGGGTGAAAGTGAAGAACCTGATCTTCGGCGGAGGCCAGCAGAACGGCATGCGCTCCGGCACGGAGAATGTAGCCGGCATCGCTGCCATGGGACTGGCTGCCAAGATGCTGTATCAGAATTTTGACAGTGAGATCGAGAAGCTGTACGGACTCAGGGACCTTCTGATCTCGGAGGTCTCGGAGCTGCCGGATGTGTATGTGAACGGTCCCGAGGGGAGAGAAGGCGAGCGCATGCGCGACCAACAGACCGCACCTGTCACAGACACTGGAGGCGATCGGACTGCCCAGAGAGCATATGGACAATACGATCCGGATCAGCTTGTCCAGTATGAACACGGAAGAGGATGTGCGCCAGGCCTCAGAGGCAATGCATGAGCTCATTCCTTTTTTGAGAAAATATACCAGACACTGAGAGATAATGAGGTGACAAGAGAATGAGATACCAATCCTTTTTGATCAAATACGCGGAGATCGGCATCAAGGGCAAGAACCGGCATGTGTTTGAGGAAGCCCTGGTGAAACAGATCAAGCATGCACTCAGGCCCTGCGAGGGCAGTTTTGCCGTGCACAGGACATACGGGAGAGTGTTTGTGGAATGCCTCTCGGAATATGACTACATCGAGGTCACCGAGGCGCTGAGCCGTGTGTTCGGGATTTCAGGCATCTGCCCCATTGTCGAGCTTCCTCTCGTATCTGTCGAGGAGCTCCGAGAGGCAGCAGTGGACTTCATGAAGAAAGAGTATTCCGAGGAGGAGGCTACCTTCAAGGTGCGGGCCAAGAGACTGAACAAGGAGTACCCCGTGGAGTCCATGACCGTCAACGAGGAGCTCGGAGAGGCGGTCCTCACCGCGTGCCCTCACATGACTGTCGATGTGCATCACCCCGACATCACACTGTACGTGGAGATCCGGGAGAAAATATACATCTATTCCAAGATCATTCCGGGACCGGGCGGACTGCCCGTCGGTGTCGGCGGAAAAGCGATGCTGCTGTTGTCCGGAGGGATCGATTCCCCTGTGGCCGGCTATATGATCGCCAAGAGAGGCGTGAAGCTGGACGCGGTTTATTTCAACGCGCCGCCCTACACGAGCGAGCGTGCGCTGCAGAAGGTCATCGACCTTGCAAGCCAGGTAGCCGCTTATACGGGACCGATCTGGCTGCACAATATTAATTTCACGGAGATCCAGCTGTATATTTACGAGAAGTGCCCGCATGATGAGCTGACGATCATCATGCGCAGATATATGATGCGCATTGCGGAGAGACTCGCACGCGAGTCGGAGTGCCTCGGACTGATCACCGGAGAGAGCATCGGACAGGTCGCCTCCCAGACACTGACGGCACTCGGCGTCACCAATGAAGTGTGCACGCTTCCCGTATTCCGCCCGCTGATCGGATTTGACAAGGAGGAGATCGTAAAAGTCTCCAAGAAGATCGGCACATTTGAGACATCGATCCTGCCTTATGAGGACTGCTGCACGATCTTCGTCGCCAAGCACCCGGTGACCAAGCCGCGCCTGGAAGTCATTCAGCGCCATGAGAAGAATCTGTATGAGAAGATCGACGAGATGGTGGACAGAGCCATTGCGACCGATGAGATCCTGATCGTAGGCAAGGACGGCTCAAGAGTCGTCAAGGAGAGAGACGGGAAGCTCGAGATCTAAGTGACCTGAAAGAGCAGTGAATTGCGGACAGGATCCGATTGCGGACAGGATCTGATTGCGGACAGGATCCGATTTAAGGCAGGTTCCATTCGTAAAAAAAAGCCCCGGAACGCATCGGCTTCGGGGCTTTGATTATAGCATTTTGTTATAGAATTCAAAACTATAGAATTCAATGATCTAAAGTCAATATGATCAAAGAATTATATGATCAGACGATATAGGGGGCAAGCACGCTCAGCACGTCGTCTGCGCTGTCCGCCGCATGGATGTTGAGCTCGATGGGCTTGCTCAGATCCAGAGAAAAGATACCCATTATAGACTTGGCATCGATGACATAGCGGCCGGATACCAGATCAAAATCATAATCAAATTTGGAAATGTCATTAACGAATGACTTGACTTTATCGATGGAATTTAACGAAATCATAACGGTTTTCATAAGTCATTACCTCCTTGTATTCACTCGCTTATGTGCTTTAATAGTAAGTTCTGGTCCGAAAAAAGTCAATGTTGTTATCCATAAACTTTGAGAGGGAAAAAGATTGAATCGCGTAGCATTTCACAATCTCGGCTGCAAAGTCAACAGCTATGAGCTGGACATTATGCGCCAAAAAATGGAAGAGCACGGGTATGTTTCCGTTCCTTTTGAGGAAGAGGCGGACGTATATGTGATCAACACTTGTACGGTGACCAACATTGCAGACCGCAAGAGCCGTCAGATGATCCATAAAGCCAAAAAAAGGAACCCGAACGCGATCGTGATCGCGGTGGGCTGCTACGTGGAGACAGATCCCGAAAGGGTCGGCTCGGACAGCGCTGTTGATCTCGCGATCGGTAACAATAACAAGGCAAAGGTCGCGGACCTTCTCGAGGAGCTCCTCAGTAAGACGGAACGGGACAAGACGGATCCGGGCATAAGCGGCACGGACACAGCTTCGGGGCTGGAGCGCCGCACGCTGGGCGGGCGGACCATGTCGGACCTGACGCACCGCCCCGCATACGAGGACATGCAGCTCACGGATCCCGGCCACACACGCGCTTTTGTCAAAATACAGGACGGGTGCAATCAGTTCTGTACATACTGCATCATCCCTTATGCAAGGGGCAGGATCCGAAGCAGAAGACCCTCTGAGATCCTCAAAGAGATCCGGACCGTGGCGGACAAGGGAATCCGCGAGGTGGTGCTCACCGGGATCCACGTCAGTTCCTACGGGCTGGAGTGGGATGCGCAGACAGATGTCGTCCGCTTCGATCCCGAAAAGTCCGGCGCTTACCTGTTGGACCTGATGGAAGAGATTCGCAGGATTCCCGGTATAGCGAGGATCCGTCTCAGTTCTCTGGAACCTCGCATCATGACAGAGACTTTTGTGAAGGGCATCAGCAGGATGCCGGAGGTATGCCCACACTTCCACCTTTCCCTGCAGAGCGGGTGCAGCGCGACGCTGCGCCGGATGAACCGCCATTACACGACGGAGGAGTTCATGGAGAGCATCCGTCTCCTGCGCCGTTATTATGAAGATCCGGCCATCACCACGGACGTGATCGTCGGCTTTCCCGGGGAGTCGGAGGCAGAGTTTGCGCAGACAGTGAAGTTCCTGGAAGAAGTGAACTTCTATGAGATGCATGTGTTCAAGTATTCGGTCCGAAAAGGGACGGCAGCGGCCTCCATGCCTGTGCAGATCCCGGAGCCGGTCAAGGCCGTCCGAAGCGATCGGCTGCTGGAGATGACCGCGAGGCAATCGGACGAGTTCAGAAAAAGCTTCATCGGCAAAAGGGAGGAACTGCTGCTCGAAGAGCCGGTGGAAATGTCATGGGGACTTGCGTGGCGCGGACATACGAAGCGGTACGTGGAAGGTTATCTTCCCTGCTCCGATGAGGGGGCATTCAGGGCGGGACAATTGGTAACCGGAATTTTTACGGAGCCTGCCGGGTCAGCACCGGGGCTTATGTTCCTGCCGCCGGTTGAAAGCTAAGGCAAAATAAGGTAATATAGATTAGATAAACGTTCGTTCCCGCACCGGCCTGCCGGCGCAGGCGGAGCGTTTAGAGGGAAATGTAAACTGTCGCAGATGAGGTCTTGGTATTTATGGATCAGAACAATAACAAAAAGTCCGGAATGGACTTGGGAAACACACAGTACTTTAAGGTACAGCCGGACCAGGAAACAGGAGTCAAGAAGATCCTTTCCGTGGTCTACGAGGCGTTGTCCGAGAAAGGCTATGATCCTGTCAATCAGATCGTCGGCTATATCATGTCGGGAGATCCGACCTACATCACTAACTACATGGGAGCCAGAAGCCTCATAATGAAAGTGGAGCGCGACGAACTTGTTGAAGAGATCATGAATGATTACATCGAGTTCAATCACTGGAACAAGAAGTGATCTGACATGAGGCTCATGGGATTGGACTTTGGCTCTAAAACTTGCGGGGTCGCTCTGAGTGACGAACTTATGATCACTTCACACCCTGTCGAGATCATTCGGCGGGACAGAGCGGGCAAATTGCGCAAGACGCTGACAAGGATCGAAGAGATCTGCAGGGACAGCGATGTGCGCCTGATCGTGCTCGGTCTTCCTTTGAACATGGATGATACTGCCGGAGAGAGAGTCACAAATACACTGGAGTTCCGCGACATGCTGGAGCGAAGGACAGGCCTGCCGATCGTGATGTCGGATGAAAGACTCACGACTGTGGAGGCCTATGAAGTTATGAATAAAATGGAGATCAGACGCGAGGAATGGGGCCGCTATGTCGATATGATCGCGGCCAATATCATTCTCCGGGAATATATGGAAAACCACAGAGAAGAGATCGAGCGCATGAGAGGCGGTATGGAATGGACGGTAAACGAGCAGACAGTATCAGACTGATTTCAACAGACACCGGAGAAGAAGAGGAATTTTATATTGTGGAACAAGCCAAGCTCGGCGGAAAGATGTATCTGTTGGTGACGGACCGTGATGAGGGAGACGCCATGGCGCTGATCCTCAGGGATGATGCGGAGCCCGGAGCCGACGAGAGCCTCTATGAGATCGTAGAGGACGAACAGGAGTTGTCCGCCGTGCTTCTTCTTTTCAGCGACAAACTGGAGGAGATGGGCATTCTGATCGAGGAATAAAAGAGCCCCTGCAGCGGGCTGTATTTTGAATACAATAAAGAGGATTAGACTTGAAGAAAAGTAAAAACACCGAACTGAATCCGACTGGTCTTAAGATCATCCCTTTGGGAGGTCTTGAGCAGATCGGAATGAATATCACTGCCTTTGAATACGAAGACAGTATTATTGTGGTGGACTGCGGCCTTGCCTTTCCGGAAGATGACATGTTCGGAATCGATCTTGTTATCCCGGACACCACCTATCTGGAAGAAAATATTCACAAGGTAAAGGGATTTGTGATCACGCACGGGCACGAGGACCACATAGGCGCTCTCCCGTATGTGCTCCAGAAGATCAATGTACCGGTCTTCGCCACTCGGCTGACCATGGGCATTATCGAGAACAAGCTGACTGAGCGGGGCATGATGGAGACCACGCAGCGCAAAGTCGTCAAATTCGGATCATCCGTTCATCTGGGATGTTTCCGCATAGAGTTTATTAAGACCAACCACAGCATTGTGGACGCGGCTGCCCTGGCGATCTATTCGCCCGCCGGCATCGTGATCCATACCGGTGATTTCAAGGTGGATTATACACCGGTGTACGGAGACGCGATCGATCTGCAGAGATTTGCCGAACTGGGCAGGAAGGGCGTGCTGGCCCTGCTCTGCGACTCTACCAACGCGGAGAGGCCCGGATTTACGCCTTCGGAGCGCACGGTCGGCAAGACGATCGACCAGCTGTTCCAGGAGCACAGCGACACCAGGATCATCATTGCTACATTTGCCTCCAATGTGGACAGGGTGCAGCAGATCATCAATTCCGCTTACAAATACGGGCGCAAGGTCGTCGTGGAAGGCCGCAGCATGGTCAATATCATTGCGACCGCTTCGAAACTCGGCTGTCTGGAAGTGCCGGAGAACACGCTGATCGACGTAGACCAGCTCAAGAACTATCCGGGCGAGCAGACAGTCATCATCACGACCGGAAGCCAGGGAGAGAGCATGGCGGCGCTCAGCCGCATGGCGGAGAATATTCACCGCAAGATCTCGATCGACAGCGGCGACACCGTGATCTTCTCCTCGAGCCCGATCCCGGGCAACGAGAAGGCGGTGACCAATGTGATCAACAAACTCCTTCTCAAGGGAGCGGATGTCATATTCCAGGATGTCCACGTATCGGGACACCCCTGTCAGGAAGATATTAAACTGATCTATACACTGGTGCAGCCCAAGTATGCCATCCCGGTGCACGGCGAATACCGCCATCTCAAGGCGCAGGCCAAACTCATCAGAGAGCTGGGAATAGATGAAGAGAACATCTTCATTCTGCAGTCGGGGAACGTGCTGGAGATCAAACCGGATTCCGCCGAGATCATAGGAGATGTGCCGGTGGGCAACATCCTCGTGGACGGACTGGGCGTCGGCGACGTGGGCAACATTGTGCTCAGGGACAGACAGCACCTGGCGGAAGACGGGATCGTGATTGTGGCTTTTGCTATGGAAGAGGGCAAGCCCAGGGCAGTTTCGATGCCGGAGATCACATCCAGAGGTTTCGTCTATATCAAGGAAGCGGACGAGATGATGAACGGCGCCAATACGGTGGTACAGGATGTCCTGTATACATGCCAGGAGCGAGGGACCATTGACCGCAACAAGATCAGGGCCTCGGTGCGGGACAATCTCAGTGACTTTTTCTGGAAAAAGACACAGAGAAGGCCGATGATCCTGCCCGTGATCATCGAGATCTGATAAACGAAAGTCAAAAGACGCAGGAGATATCCGTTCAGGATACTTTCATACAGGAGACATTCATTAATGAAAAAAGTACGCGCGACGATAGGGACGATCATAGATACGCTCGGAAGCCTGATCATATATGCGGTGATCGCGGCCGCTATCTTGTTCATTGCCGGCCAGGCCAAACACTATTATGATGTCGGCTACGGCATTTTCTCACAGGAGGGAAAGGACGCCACCGGAACCGGCAAAGTCGTGCAGTTTACTGTGAGGGAGAACATGACGGCTTCCATGCTCGGCAAAGAACTGGAGGAAGCGGGGATCATAGAGTCGGCAAGACTTTTCATTGTCCAGGAGAGAGTCTCCGATTATGCCGGGAAATACGTGCCCGGTACCTACTACCTTTCTTCCGAGATGACGACAGAGGAGATCCTGCGGGTGATCTCCGGTACCGAGGTTTCCCGTTTTGCCCCTCAGGAGGAACAGGCGGACGCAACACAGCAGGAAGCCACGCAGTAACAGATAAAAAGACAGATATAAAGACAGAAAAGATGAAAGACAAGGACGATTTGCTCAGAAAGCTGTCGGCACAGGAAGACCCTGCAGAGCGCATCAGCGTATTTGCGGAGTCGCTCCTGCCTGAGGAGACCCCGCAGCTCAGAGACCTTGAGAGAAGGGCGCTGGAGGAGAATGTGCCGATCATCCGCCCCCAGACGAGAGGGCTCATTCAGTGCATTCTGGAGATGAAGGCCCCGAAGAGGATCCTCGAAGTCGGCACTGCCGTGGGATACTCCGCGCTGGTCATGTACACCTACGCGCCTGTCCCCTGCAGCATTGTCACCATCGAGCTGGACGCCTCGCGGGCGGCACAGGCAAGAGAAAATTTCGAAGCTTTCGGCGCGGACGGCATCCGCCTGATCGAAGGGGACGCGGCAGAGATCCTGCCCGGGCTTGAGGGCCCGTTCGACTTCATATTTATGGACGCCGCGAAGGGCCAGTACATCCGGTTCCTGCCGGAAGTCATCAGGCTTCTGCGTCCCGGCGGCGTGCTCCTATCCGATAATGTGCTCAAGGAGGGGGAGATCCTCGAGTCCAAGTTTGTCCTGACGCGCCGAAACCGCACGATCCACAAGAGAATGCGCGAGTATCTGACGGTGATTTCCTCAGATGAGCGGCTCAGGACGGTCCTTTTGGAGACCGGCGACGGGGCTGCTCTTTCTGTCAGGCGTCGAAATATATAAAACACACAGGAAATAATATGGAATCATATCAGAATATCAGAAAGCCGGAGCTCCTTATGCCGGCCAAGGACCTGGAGGTGCTCAGGACCGCAGTGCGGTACGGCGCCGACGCGGTTTACATCGGCGGGGAAGCATACGGCCTCAGAGCGAAGGCGAGAAACTTCTCTCCGGCGGAAATGGAAGAGGGAATACGCTATGCCCATGACAGGGGCGTGAAGGTATTCGTTACGGCGAATATCCTTGCTCACAACAGCGATCTGGCCGGGGCAGAGCGGTATTTTGGCGAACTCGCACAGATGAAGCCGGACGCGATCCTTGTGGCAGATCCCGGAATGTTCTCACTGGCGCAGAGAGCATGCCCGCAGATCCCGATCCACATCTCGACCCAGGCCAACAACACCAACTACGAGACCTTCCTTTTCTGGTACAGGATGGGAGCGGAGCGCGTAGTGTGCGCGAGGGAGCTGAGCCTTCAGGAGATCGCGCAGATTCGGGAGCACATCCCTCCGGAGCGGGAGATCGAGGCTTTTGTCCACGGCGCCATGTGCATTTCTTACTCGGGCAGATGCCTTTTATCTAATTATTTCACAGGCAGAGACGCCAATCACGGCGCATGCACGCATCCCTGCCGCTGGAAGTACGCGGTGATGGAGGAGTCGAGACCGGGCGTTTATCTCCCGGTGGAGGAGAACGAGAGGGGAACCTTCGTCTTCAATTCGAGAGACCTGTGCATGATCGAGCACATTCCGGACTTGCTCAGAGCGGGTGTGGACAGCTTCAAGATCGAAGGGCGCATGAAAACGGCGCTCTATGTGGCGTCGGTCGGACGCGCATACCGTCAGGCCATCGACGATTTTTTGACAAGTGAAGAACTGTATCGGTCGAGGATCCCTCAGTATCAGGAGGCGATCCGCAAATGTACATACAGGCGGTTCACGACGGGATTCTATTACGGAAGACCGGACGAGGAGGCCATGGTCTATGACAGCAATACGTATGTCAACGAGGCCGTCTTCCTGGGGATCGTCGAGGAGATCACACCAAGGGGCATGGCGCGCATCATGCAGAGAAACAAATTCTGCGTCGGCGACAGGATCGAGATCATGAAACCGGATGGGAGAGACATACCGGTCACAGTCGCCGCCATGTACGATGAGAAGGGCGCACCCGTGGAGAGCGCGCCGCATCCCAGGCAGACGATCGATCTGGATCTCAGAATGGAAACAGAACCACTTAGGGCAGCGGAAGTGGAAGCCGGAGATATCCTCCGCGTTGTGACACAAGAATAGCTGTCAGTGTCAAAATAGCACAAAAAAAGGGGAAGAGAAAAATGAAGATCATTGTAGTAGGCTGCGGCAAAGTTGGCGCAGCACTTACCGCGCAGCTTGCCCGGGAGCACCATGATATCTCCGTGATCGATGTGGACAGCAGGATCCTCATGGATATATCCAACAATTACGATGTCATGGGCGTCATCGGGAACGGCGCAAGCCGTGCGGTCCAGATGGAAGCCGGCGTTGCCGGCGCAGATCTTCTGGTCGCCGCGACAGATTCAGATGAATTGAATCTCCTGTGCTGCCTGATCGCTAAGAAGGCGGGCGGCTGCAATACGGTTGCCAGAGTGCGCAATCCGGTCTATACCGGCGAAATTGATTTCATCAAAGAGGAGCTGGGACTGTCTCTGACGGTCAATCCGGAGTTTGCCGCCGCGACGGAAGCGGCAAGGGTCCTCCGTTTTCCTTCGGCGGTGCAGATCGAGACGTTCGCCAAGGGCAAAGTGGAGATCATCAAGGTGAGGATCCCTGAAAAGTCGGTGCTCGACGGGTGCCCCCTTTCTCAGATCCACAAAAGAACAGGCACGGATGTGCTGATCTGTACAGTGGAGAGAGGAGAAGGCGGCAAACATGTAGAGATCCCCAACGGCTCCTTCGTACTCGCGGCGGGCGATGTGATCAGCATCGTCGCATCCAAGCAGAATACAAGGGATTTCGTCAACAGGATCGGCCTCAAGAGCCGCAGAGTCCGCGACTGTATGATCATCGGCGGCGGCAAGATCGCCTTTTATCTTGCCCAGCAGCTTCTTGATTCCGGGATCCGGGTCAAGATCATCGAGAAGAACAGGGAGCGCTGCGAAGAGCTCAGCGACCTTCTGCCCAAGGCTACGATCATCCATGCCGACGGCGCCAACCAGGATATCCTGATGGAAGAGGGGATCAGAGAGTGCGAGTCCTTCGTCACCCTGACCGGCATGGACGAGGAGAATCTCTTCCTGTCCATGTTCGCGCAGAACGCGTCCAACGCCAAGGTCATCACGAAGGTGGACCGCATGGATTTCGATGAGATCATCAAGAGACTGGATCTCGGGACGCTCCTGCACCCCAAGAACATCACGGCGGACAACATCCTGCGCTATGTGCGCGCCCTGTCGAACTCCATCGGGAGCAACGTCGAATCTCTCTACAAGATCATCGATGACAAAGTAGAGGCACTCGAATTCCTGATCCAGAAGGATTCACCCGTGGTGGGAATCCCCCTCTCCGAACTGAAAGTGAAGCCCAATGTCCTTGTCGCATGCATCAGCCGCGGCGGCAGGATCATTATCCCCAACGGAAACACCAGCATCCATGTGGGTGACAGCGTTGTTGTCGTCACCTCCCAACTTGGATTCGGCGACATTGAGGACATATTGCGATAAGGGACGGGAGGCGTACACATGAATTATGACATTATCCGAAAGATCCTCGGCATCGTCACGCAGTTCATCGGCGCGTTTCTGGTACTCCCGGCTCTGTGCGGACTCTGTTACGGGGAGAAGCAGGCCATTGTGTATATCATATTGGCTGTAGTATATTTTGCCATCGGAAAAGCGGTCGCTTCGATCAAACTCAGGAACCAGGCGTACTACGCCAGAGAGGGACTTGTCATTGTCGGACTCAGCTGGATCATACTCAGTGTTCTGGGAGCGATCCCGCTGGTGATCACCAAAGACATCCCTGTCTTCACTGACGCCCTCTTCGAGACGGTCTCCGGCTTTACGACGACCGGATCCAGTATCCTGAGCGATGTGGAGGCACTCAGCCACACCGGCCTTTTCTGGAGAAGCTTCACACACTGGGTGGGCGGAATGGGCGTCATCGTCTTTATTCTCGCCGTGCTTCCCATGACCGGCGGCTATAACATGAACCTGATGCGCGCGGAAAGCCCGGGCCCTACGGTGGGCAAGCTCGTTCCCCGCATCA
The DNA here is from genome assembly GCA_902801585.1 of uncultured Lachnospiraceae bacterium. Next base: position 19,168 of record CADCIU010000018.1, read on the forward strand.
AGGAAACTGCCAAAATATTGTATTCCATCTATTTCGGCATCACAGTTGCGGAGGCCATTTTACTCGTGATCGCGAAAATGCCCCTTTTCGATGCGCTCTGTATCGCATTCGGAAGCGCGGGCACCGGAGGATTCGGCGTCAGAAACGACAGCTGTGCGGGCTATACGCCGCTGATGCAGAGCATTATCACAGTGTTCATCATTATGTTCGGCGTAAACTTCAACGCATACTTCTTCATTCTGAGGAAGAAACCGGGGGAAGTGTTCAAGATGTCTGAATTAAAGGGATATTTTGGCATCATCGCGTTCGCCATTGTCACGATCACGATCAACATCCGCCATATGTTCCCGACGCTTCATGATGCTTTCCATCATGCGGCATTCCAGGTGGGCTCGATCATCACGACGACCGGTTTCGCGACCGCGGACTTCGATCAGTGGCCGCAGTACTCCAGGGCGCTGATCGTGCTGATCATGTTCGTTGGAGCCTGCGCCGGCAGTACAGGCGGCGGCATGAAGGTCTCCCGAGTGATGATCATGTTCAAGACCATATACCGTGAGATCAAAAAGTACCTGCATCCGCGGGCAGTCACGAACGTCACAATGGACGGCAAGACACTGGACAGGGGCACGCTTCACAGCGTCAGCGTGTATTTGTCCACATACATGATCCTGTTCTTCCTCTCCATTTTGGCGATCACGATCTTTGAGAACTTCGATCTGGAGACCGTGTTCACTTCAGTGGCATGTACCTTCAACAATATAGGACCGGGTCTCTCCAAGATCGGTCCTACCTGCAACTTCAGCATTATGCGGCCCGTCACCAAGTATATCCTCATGTTCGATATGCTTGCCGGCCGTCTCGAGCTGTACCCGATGCTGATCCTCCTGACCCCCGCGGCCTGGAAGAATGCTTGAGGCAGACGAAAACAGAAGATGACAGGAATGCGTTCCGGGCGGCTGCAGCTGCCCGGATCTTTTATGGCAGAGAACAGTCGAATTGTTGTACAAACATGCGCTGTTGGACGTGAATAATCTGAAATTTGTTTTTGGAGGATTTTTTTATATCAGGGGCTTGCCAAAACGCGGACATTCCTATATAATACTGCTTTGTAACCGGCTGAAAGCTGTTTACATAGATTTCAATAAAGGGCTATAGCCAAACGGTAAGGCAGCGGACTCTGACTCCGTCATTTTGAAGGTTCGAATCCTTCTAGCCCTGCGAAGACGAGAGCTTCCATCAGAATTGATGGGAGCTTTTTTCTTGTTGTCCGTGATTATATACAAATGCAGAGGGGGCAAATTGTAAAGTATCACCAAATAATAATAAAAAGTAAATAAATAGTGACAAAATGTTAATGAAATGTTAAAATCGTTAATGAAGATATTACAACTAATTTATTGTTATTAAATTATTGTGATTATTTATTGAGATTCATTGCAGTTAATGATTACCGTCATCATGGAGATCGGAGGGGACTATGAAAAAGCATACGGTCATTGCATTAGCATCAGCACTCACTATCGCAGCAGGAAGTGTATCAGCAGACGTTGGCACAGCGGATTCTCTTTCCTTGAAGGAAGAGAGCTCTGCAGCAGAGAATGCAGCTTCATCCGGAACCGAAGCGGATGAGACCGGCCTTTCTTATGACGAAGCGATCGCGCAGCTCTATGCGCGCAGCACATCTATATCAGATCAGGAAATCCTTGAGATTGCCGGCAAAATGAGGCCTGACGGCACCGCAGTCGAGAATCTTCTCGGCGCGGAAGAGGCGCAGCAGATCATGAACGCGGTCTCTGACTATGAGCAGGACAAAGCCGCGTATCTTCTCGGCGACACCACAGAGAACCAGAACATAATAGATCAGAACACAAAGAATCAGGACGTGAACAGCGGCTCTGAGGCGCTCAGCAGAGAGTGGGAGAAGCAGCAGGTCTATACGATGACCTGCATGTCACCCGCGCAGACACTGACCAGCCTGATCCCCGGCTACACGGTCACTTCCTGCAGGGAAGAGAACGGGCAGATCCTTCTGGACGTGGACGAATGGATGACGGAAGGCTACACCGAGGGTGAAGACCGGGAGACGGAGAACGTTTCCGCATATCGTTATTATTTCACCGCTGTTATGGAAAAAGAGAAGGACGGAAGCTGGACAGTGGCTTCTGTCGTGAATACGGAGCGCAACTTTACCTGGCTTGAGGACGCGAAGGTACAGGAGAAAGAGTATAAGACCGATTCGGCAGATCTCTATGCAGACGCAGCGGAAGCAAACAGGGGCGAACTGAACACAGACGCAGCAGCTGCAGCGGATACCGCAGCACAGAAGCTGCGGGAGAACGGACTTGTGACGTCCAGCCTGGAGACTTACGGGGACGGGCGCTATAACTACAATCCCGACAAGGCCGTCGCCTACGCGGATAAGTGGGCGACATCCAGAAATCCCGATTACAGACAGTATCCCGGCGTGGACTGCTGCAACTTTGTATCCCAGTGCCTCTATGCGGGCGGCATGCCCAAGAACGGCAGCTGGTATCCGGCTTCTTATGCATGGATCAACTGCAGCGGCGCGATCGCCAACTTCAAGAAATACGGCAGCTTCATGAGCGCCAACGACGGCAATGTCCTTCGCGGCAACCCTGTCTATTACGACTGGAACAGCAACGGCGTCTATGACCACACCGCGATCTGCGTCGGCAGAAACAGTGCGGGCACTCCGATCATCGACGCGCACACTGGCGACCACTACCACGCTGCATGGCGTCTGGGCGGGAACGGCACAAGGGCGACGATCCAGCTCCGTTCCAACGGTTCTACATCCGGAGGAGACAATCAGACCAAGAAGCTTGCCGGCACCTGGAAGAAAAAGAACGGCAAGTGGTATTACTACACATCTGACGGCAGCCTCGCTGTCGGCTGGCTCGAATACAAGAACGAGACCTATTACCTGAATAAGAACGGCCAGATGGCGACCGGATGGAAGAAAGTCGGAAAGTCCTGGTACTATTTTGCAAAGAGCGGCGAAATGAGAACGGGCTGGCTCAAGCTGGGCACCAGAAAATTCTACCTGGCCGATTCGGGCAAGATGAAGACCGGATGGGTGAACAGCGGCGGCAAGTGGTACTACATGTGCTCTGAGGGCTACGCAGTGACCGGCTGGAGAACTGTCAACGGCGAGGAGTATTATCTGGACAAGAACGGCGTGATGCAGACCGGCCTGACAAGGATCGACGGAAAAACTTTCTATTTTGACTCGCAGGGCAGAAAGACGCTCGGATGGGTCACGGTCGGCGGAAGGAAGTATTTCTTCAGCCCCTCTGCAGGCGGAAGAGCAGCGACCGGAAACTGGGATATCAACGATGTGATCTACTACTTCAATAACGACGGTGTGCTGGTCGGCTGATCGGGACACGAAAGAAAGGGAACATGTACACTTTTGACGGAAGGATCAGATACAGCGAGGTGGACAGCGGCAGAAAGCTGACGGTGGAGAAGACGATCGACTATTTTCAGGATTGCTCGTCTTTTCAATCGGAGGACCTGGGCATCGGCCTGGATTACATGCAGGAGCGGCATATCGCCTGGGTGATCAACTACTGGCAGATCCGGTTCCTGCGCAGGCCCCTGATGGGAGAGGCCGTGAGGATCGGCACGCAGCCGTATGAGTTCAAGGGGATCATGGGACTTAGAAATTTCATGATGGAGACCTTGGACGGGGAGAGGCTGGCGGTCGCCAACTCGGTCTGGACGCTGCTGGATATGGAGAAAATGTATCCCATTCGGATCCCGGCAGAGCTTATAGAGAAATATCAGGTGTCTGACAGGCTCGATATGAAGTACAGCCCGCGGAAGATCGCGGTGCCAAAAGAGGGAGGGGAGCCTCTGGAGGCGATTCAGGTGCGGCTTCATCATCTCGACACCAACCAGCACATGAACAATGCGCAGTATGTGCATTTTGCAATGATGTATCTTCCGGCGGGGACGGAGATCGAAGAGCTGCGCGTCGAATACCGCAGACAGGCGGTGCTCGGTGACAGAATCACACCGGTCCGTTACGGAACCGATGAAAAAACGGTGCTCATCTCGATGAATGCAAATGACGGCAAGCCCTATGCGATCGCCGCGCTGACACTCCGGTAAAAAAAGAGAGACATCGGTGCAGAAAAGCACACGTTATATACGCAAAAGAGGGAGAGAAGATGAAATTAGGTGAATTGCAGACTCTCAAAGTGGAAAAGATCGTGCCATTCGGCGTTTATCTGACAGGGGAGGACCCGGAAGAGGGGCGGGTCCTTTTACCCCGCTCTCAGGTGCCCGAGGGAACGAACGAGGGGGATGAGCTGGAGGTCTTTCTTTACAAAGATTCCGAGGACAGAATGATCGCGACCCGGAAAAAGCCCAGGCTGATGCTCCATCAGGTCGGTTATCTCACTGTCGTTCAAGTGGGCAGGATCGGCGCCTTCCTCGACTGGGGACTGGACAAAGACCTGCTGCTGCCTTTCCATGAGCAGCCCCGTGAGAGGGTGAAAGAGGGACAGGAGGTCCTTGTGGCCGTATATCTGGACAAGAGCCAGCGCCTTTGCGCGACCATGAATGTCTATCCCTATCTGAGCAAAGAGAGCCCTTACCGGTCGGGCGACCAGGTGACGGGCATCGTCTATGAGACCAGCCGCAATTTCGGCGCATTCGTCGCAGTGGACAGCATGTACTCGGCGCTGATCCCCAAGAGAGAGCTGGTCAGGGACCTGCACGTCGGCGACGTGATCTCCGCCCGCGTCACGGCTGTCAAGCCTGACGGAAAGCTGGACCTGAGCATCCGGGAGAAAGCGCCCCTTCAGATGGACCGCGACATGGACCGGATCATGAACCGGATGAAAGCGAACGGAGGCTTTCTTCCTTTCAACGACAGGGTCGCTCCCGAGATCATCCGCCTGGAGATGCAGATGAGCAAGAACGAGTTCAAGAGGGCGGTCGGCCACCTGCTCAAGCTGGGCAAAATAGAGATCGGAGCGGATGCGATCCGAATGCGGCAGAACATGTAGACTTGATCGATATTTTGGCAGAGGTGCTGCGGGTGTGGTAATTTATGACAAATATGAAGGAATGAAACAGTGAAGCATTTGGTATGTTTCACTGTTTTGTTATTAATAATACACAAAAAATTCATGTTTTTTTATGGATTTTTGTGCGCTTATGGGATAGAATAGAATAGACGGTGAATCTTTTGTGGCAGGCAGGAAAACTGCGGGTTTTGATACGAAAGCGTGAGGGGGACATGGTTTCAAATCAGGTATTGCAGAATACGATCGAGGGTATTAAAGAGATATCGCATCTTGAACTTGGGATTATGGATGCAGAGGGAAGAGAAGTGGCGGTGACGGCGCCGGTATTTGCGGATGCGGCAGGTGCGATCCCGGACTTCGCGGTCTCGCCGGCAGATTCACAGTCGGCCGGTCCTTACCAGTTCTTCAAGGTAATGGACGAGCAGCAGCTGGAATATGTGATCGTTGTATACGGTGAGACGGACAGCTCGCTGCTGATCGGCAGAATGGCTGCGTTCCAGCTCAAAGGGCTGATGAGCGCTTTCAAGGAGAGGTATGACAAGGACAGCTTTATGAAGAATCTGCTGCTCGACAACCTCCTTCTTGTGGATATTTACAGCCGTGCCAAGAAGCTCCATATTGCGTCAGATGCGCAGAGAGTGGTCATGATCATCGAGACCGGCCTGGAGCGGGACAGAAATGTCCTGGAAGTTGTTCAGGAGTTCGTGGGATCGACGACCATGGACTTTGTCACGGCCGTGGATGAGAACAATGTGGTCGTGGTCAAGGACCTGACGGACAGCGGCAGGATCAAGGACATCGAGAAGACGGCCAATGCGATCGACGCGCACCTCAGGAAGCTGGGCATCACCGGCGTCCGCATTGCTTACGGAACGGTCGTGGGCGAGATCAAGGAGGTCAGCCGGTCTTATAAAGAGGCCAAGATGGCGCTGGATGTCAGCAAGATCTTTTTCGAAGACCGCACTGTGATCGCCTACAATGAACTGGGGATCGGAAGACTGATCTATCAGCTTCCCATACCGCTGTGCAAGATGTTCATCAGAGAGATCTTCAAGGGCAAGAACCCGGAGGAGTTCGATCAGGAGACACTGGCGACGATCAACAAATTCTTCGAGAACAGCCTGAACGTGTCGGAGACCTCCAGGCAGCTGTTCATCCACAGGAACACGCTGGTCTACAGACTAGACAAGCTCCAGAAGAGCACCGGGCTGGATCTGAGGGTGTTCGAGGATGCCATCACATTCAAGATCGCCCTGATGGTCGTCAAGTATATGAAGTATATGAAACAGTTCGAGTACTGATCGGGCTGCTTCACAATGAGCAAGAATCTCGGAAAGGAAAGAGGGGACTGCGCCCGGTCATGTGCGCAGTCCCATGTCAGGTAAGCAGGTAAATGGAAGGACAAAACGAATTTCAAGATAACAGGCCCAGAAAATATGTGAGCACCGGTCCCGCCCCCAAATCCGGCGGCGGACGATTCGGGATCGGCATGGTCCTGGGGCTGATCATCGGTATCCTGATGACGGTCATAGTTGTCGGGATCTTTTTTGCGGCCGGAAGCAGCGTGAGCCTGCCTTCGGGCGGCAAGACCGGGAGCGGAGAGACGGCAGTCGATGATGCCGCGATCGATAAACTCAAGCTTTTGGAACAGTATATTGACGCGTACTACTACAAGTCGGACGAGGTCACGGCACAGCAGAGGCAGGACGGCATGTACAAAGGTCTTCTGGAATCTCTGGGAGACGTCTACTCCTGCTACTACACGCCGGAGGAGCTCAACGACCTGGTGCAGCAGACGGAAGGCGTTTATTACGGGATCGGCGCTTATGTCAGCAAAGATGTGGAGACCGGCGCCTGCGTGATCTCGGGCGTGATCAGGAATTCGCCTGCGGAAGCTGCGGAACTGATGGAAGGAGATATCATCTCCAAGGTCGACGGCGAGGACATGCTGGGCCTTGAGCTGGATGAAGTGGTCTCACGGATCCGCGGCGAGGAAGGCACTCAGGTCAAGCTGACGCTGATCAGAAACGGCGAAGTGGTCGAGAAGACGATCACAAGAGCAAGGGTGACATCTCCGACTGTAGAAGGAAAGATGCTCGACGACGGGATCGGATATATCCAGATCACGGAATTTGATGATGTGACGGAAGGCCAGTTCGATGAGGCGTTTAACGACCTTAAGAGCCAGGGCATGAAGGGACTGATCATCGATCTGAGAGGTAATCCCGGAGGAAACGTGACCACCGTCAACTACATCGCCAGGCAGCTCCTTCCGGAAGGACTTGTGTTTTACATGGAAGACAAGAACGGAGAGAGAACGGAATATACCTGCGACGGTGCAGATTTTGACCTGCCTCTGGTCGTCCTTGTGAATGAGTACAGCGCCAGCGCATCGGAGATCCTGGCGGGCGCCGTTAAGGACTCCGGCATCGGAACGCTGGTCGGCAAGAAGACCTACGGCAAAGGCATTGTGCAGAACGTCATCCCGCTGGATGACGGATCGGGCATCAAGCTTACGATCGCCGATTACTACACGAGGGGCGGCAACAACATTCACCTCAAGGGAATCGAGCCCGACATCGAGGTGGATATGGACACGGAGAAGTATCTGGAAGACAAGACAGATACGCAGCTGGAGAAAGCCATCGAGACAGTCCTTGAAAAGATGAACGCGAAGTGATGTTATCATGCGTATATTTTGATAGATCCTGCGTATATTATGTTAGAATAAGTTGTGAAGGCTTGTACTGCGCCCTGTGAGGAAAATGGGCGGTCATGCCTTTAAGGAAATGGGCAATGATGCCTGCGAGGAAAGTGTATTGAGTAGAACGAACAGCTGTGACACCTGTGCTTACTGCTATTACGATGAGGAGTACGGAGACAATGTCTGTGATATCGATATGGATGAAGACGAGTACATCCGTTTTTTGACAGACAGACATGTCCAGTGCCCCTACTATCGCAACGGCGATGAGTATCTGGTGGTGCGCAGTCAAATGTAAAAAAGGAGGAAAACTATGGGACTTATTACTGCGGCGGGAGCTTCCATATCATCGGTACTGGGAGATCAGTGGAAGGATTATTTTTACTGCTCGGAAATGGACACGAATGTCCTCGTGAGAAAAGGACAGCGTCACAACGGCAAATCAGGACTTCTCAACAAGGGCGGCAGTGAGAACGTGATCACGACCGGCTCTACGATCGTTGTCAACGAAGGTCAGTGCATGATCATCGTTGATCAGGGCGCGATCGTTGATATCTGCGCGCAGGCCGGTGCATATACATATGATGCGTCGACTGAGCCCAGCGTTTTCTCCGGCGGACTTGGCGCGGGGATCCTGGCAAGCTTTGAGCAGTTCAAGGCCAGATTTACTTATGGCGGCGTGACGGCACACGATCAGAGGATTTACTATTTTAACACCAAGGACATCATCGGCAACAAATACGGAACGGCGAATCCGGTTCCCTTCCGCGTTGTGGACAAGAATATCGGTCTTGACGTCGACATTTCGATCCGCTGCTTCGGTGAGTATTCTTACAGGATCAGCGATCCGATCCTGTTCTATAAGAACATCTGCGGCAATGTGAACAGCGATTATACGAGAGACCGCATCGACAACCAGCTCAGGACAGAGCTCCTGACCGCTCTGCAGCCTGCATTCGGCAAGATCTCCGAGATGGGCATCCGCTACAGCGCAGTCGTCAACCACACGACCGAGATGGCGAACGCACTGAACGAAGTTCTCTCCAGCAGCTGGGGCGAAAAGTACGGTATCGTAGTCTCCTCCTTCGGAATCAGCAGTCTCAAGGCTTCTGAGGAAGACGAGAAGATGATCAAGGAACTGCAGAAGACAGCCGTGTTCCAGAATGCCAATATGGCAGCTGCCATGAAGGTCAATGCGGAATCCCAGGCTATGATGGATGCGGCCAAGAACCCCAACGGAGCGGCTATGGGCTTCTTCGGTATGGGCATGGCGCAGCAGGCAGCCGGCGGCGGAACCGATGCGGCTTCTCTGTTCGCGATGGGACAGCAGCAGGCGGCAGCCAAGGGAGAGGCACCCAAGATGCAGCCGGCAGGCGGCTGGAAGTGCCCGCAGTGCGGCAAAGAAGGAAATACCGGCAAGTTCTGCAGCGAGTGCGGAACCCCGAAACCGGCCGAGCCCGGCACATGGACCTGCCCTAAATGCGGCAAGAAGGACAACAAGGGCAAGTTCTGCAGCGAGTGCGGAACCCCCAAGCCTGCCGATGACGGCACATGGACCTGCCCTAAGTGCGGCAGAGAAGGCAACACTGGCAAGTTCTGCGGCGAGTGCGGAACGCCCAAGGGGTGATCACAGATCGCTCTGAGGCTTGGCGTGGATCGCTCAGAAAGCGATCGCGGAACTGCACAGCAACGGTTTAATTCATAGCGGTATGAATGATTATGGCTGACAGAATTACAGTTTATCAGTGCCCGGCCTGCACAGGACCGCTTCAGTACGACGGCAAGATCGACAAGCTGAAGTGCGAGTACTGCGGAAGTACATTTACGATCCAAGAGGTGGAGGCACTGTACAAAGAAAAGAACGCGAAAGCAGAAGCGGCCGCGGCGGCAGATCAGGCCGCCGCGGAGTCTGCTGCTTCAGGGGCGAGCGCGGCCGGTTTTGGTGCGGGCGCGGCTTCCGGCGCGAGTGCCGCATTTTACGGCGCGGCTTCCGGGACGGGCGCGTTTTCGGGGACCGGCGCTTCCGGGACAGGCGCTTTCGGTGCCGATGCTTCCAGCGCGGGCGCGGGTACAGCTGCTGACGGCGGCTGGGGAAGCGAAGCGGCGCACATGCGTGCTTACAACTGCACGTCCTGCGGCGCTGAACTTGTCTGCGATGAAACAACGGCGGCCACGAGCTGCCCTTATTGCGGAAATCCCACCATCATTGCCGGGAAGTTCTCCGGCATGGACAGGCCTGACTTCGTCATCCCCTTCAAAGTGGACAAAAAGCAGGCGGTCAGCGCGTTCAAGGACTACTATAAAGGAAGAAAGCTTCTTCCTTCTTCTTTCGCATCGGATCATCACATCGAAGAGATCAAGGGTGTCTATGTCCCGTTCTGGCTGTACTCCGGAGAAGTGGAAGGACAGGCGGAATATGACGCCTATAAAGAAGACAGACGCCGTGCCGGCGATGAAGAGATCGTGAGGCGTGAATATTTTGACATTCACAGAGAGGGGAAGATGGGATTTGAGAAGATCCCGGTCGATGCCTCTACCAGGATGCCCGACGATCTTATGGATTCCATCGAGCCGTTTGACTACGGGGAGCTGCGGCCTTTCGCGATGGAGTATATGCCCGGCTTTATGGCCAACAAATACGACGTCTCCAAAGAGGAGTGCCGAAAGCGCGCGGACGACCGGGCTGTCAACTCGTTCAAAACAGCGCTGGCCGGCACTGTTCGCAATTACAATCACGTCGAAGTCAGAAGGCACAGTGAGAAGATCAAGCCGGAGAGAACGGAATACGGCATGCTGCCTGTCTGGCTTTTGAGCACCAACTGGCAGGGCAAAACTTACCAGTTTGCCATGAACGGACAGAGCGGCAAGATGATCGGTGACCTGCCGGTCTCGAAAGGCAAGCTGACAGCATGGGTCGGCGGTGTTTTTGCGGTGCTGTTCGCGCTTATGTATTTCCTGGCATTCAAAGACAGCGAAAACGGTATGGTGATCAGTGCTGCGATCAGTATTTTTGCGGCGGCGATCACGGGAGCGGTCATGACCGGCAGCATGAAGCCGGTGGCCAGAAGTCATTCGGCAGGTGCTTATGTCGGAAAAGAAGGCGCGCTGAAACTCAGACGGCAGGATGACCGCTTCATCCGCACGGATGAGATGCGCAGAAAGATCGAGCAGCCGCAGAGCGGCGGTGCGGGCGGTCCCGGAGGACCCGGCGGACCCGGCGTAAGGCCCAGCGGGCCGGGCGGGACCGGAGGTGTCAGACCCGGCGGATCCGGCGTAAGGCCCGGCGGACCCGGTGGAAGACCTGGCGGCCGCGGCGGAAGGCCGGGAGGACCCGGTGGACGCTAGTGTGTCCGGACGGGGAACAGGAAAATTGTATTGTTTAATGACAAATTGAATTATTCGGAGAGAGTCTTGTGCTGCGGGTTCCTGCGGTATGAGGCTTTCTCTTTCTTCTAATCGAATCTTTCTAATCGAGTCTTTCTAATCGAGTCTTCTCTGATACAGTTCTAAACTCTGTTTCGAAATCCATTCCGGCTTTTGTGATTATGGCTGTTGGGCTGAGATGATCATTTCTTGCCAAACTGCACCCATGGAATTTGAGAATTCATCAGGAAATGCTGAAAAACGTAAGAGAATTTCTGTTGGTTGGAACGGGAAGCTTTATTTGCAGCGGTTTGCATCCATGCTTGAAGAGCTTGATAAGAATTTGTGTATGCAGATGTTTCTGAAAAGATCGGATGAGCCCAACGCAGTGGAAATACCACCGGGAATTCATTGCTATCGGAGAATTTGCGAAAAAGCCATGGATGCAGATTGAAGGGAAAAGGCTTCCTGGGTCCAACCGGCAATTATACCGTCTCTGCACAATCAGATTTAGAACATTCGTTCTGAAAAATCTCTGTTCTTAATAAAAATCATGTGATATACTCTGATAATAGCTTTGGACTCGGGCTTTGAACTTCGGCTTCAGGACCCGCCGGCTGAAAGCTGCGGCATTGGAACGGGCAACCACCGCAAATGAGGGAGTGTTTTATGGATCATTTTGTACTGCATTCTGAATACCGGCCTACCGGCGATCAGCCGCAGGCGATCGATGACCTGGTCAACGGGTTTAAAGAAGGAAATCAGTTTCAGACGCTGCTTGGCGTGACCGGTTCCGGCAAGACGTTCACAATGGCCAACGTCATTGCGGCACTGAACAAACCGACACTGATCATATCGCATAATAAGACCCTTGCGGGGCAGCTCTACGGCGAGATGAAGGAATTCTTTCCTGAAAATGCGGTGGAGTATTTTGTTTCTTATTATGACTATTATCAGCCCGAGGCCTATATTCCCTCGAGCGATACATATATTGCCAAGGATTCCATGATCAACGATGAGATCGATAAGCTCAGGCTCTCTGCGACCGCTTCGCTGGCGGAGAGAAGAGATGTAGTGGTCGTGGCCAGCGTGTCCTGCATTTACGGACTGGGCAGTCCCGATGAATTCAAGGGAATGTCAATCTCGCTCAGACCGGGTATGGAGAAAGACCGCGACGAAGTGATCAGGGAATTGATCGCGATCCAGTATACGAGAAACGATCTGTCGCTGGAACGCTGCAACTTCCGTGTCCGCGGAGATACGGTCGAGATCTATCCCGCCCAGGGCGGAGACTATCTGATCAGGATCGAGTGGTTTGGCGAGGAGATCGACAGGATCTGTGAAGTGGAGCAGCTCTCCGGGAGGGTCCACGCGACGCTCGGTCACGTGATGATCTGGCCGGCTTCTCACTATGTGGTGCCGCAGGAGAAGATCAACCTGGCCTGCGAGAATATAGAGGCGGAAATGCGGGAGCGCGTCAAGTTCTTCAAGTCTCAGGACAAACTGATCGAGGCGCAGAGGATCTCCGAGAGAACGAATTTTGACGTGGAGATGATGCGCGAGACCGGTTTTTGCAGCGGAATCGAGAATTACAGCAGGCATCTGAATTTTGCCAAACCGGGAGAACCGCCGCTGACACTGATGGACTTCTTCCCGGATGATTTCCTGATCATTGTGGACGAGTCGCACATGACGATCCCGCAGATCGGGGCGATGTACAACGGCGACCGATCACGCAAGCTGACGCTGGTGGAGTACGGATTCCGCCTGCCTTCGGCACTGGACAACAGGCCGCTGAATTTTGGCGAATTTGAGGAACATATTGATCAGATGCTCTTCGTCAGCGCGACGCCCGGCGCTTACGAGGAAGAACATGAGCTGATGCGCACCGAGCAGATCATCCGCCCGACGGGGCTCCTGGATCCCATGATCGACGTGAGGCCGGTGCACGGACAGATCGACGACCTGATCAGCGAGATCCGGGCAACTGTAAAGGAAGGAAATAAAGTCCTTGTGACGACGCTCACCAAGAAGATGGCGGAGGACCTGACGGACTATCTGGCGGGAGCCGGTATCCGGGTCAAATATCTGCACTCGGACATCGATACGCTGGAGAGATCGCAGATCATTCGGGATATGAGGCTGGACGTTTTCGACGTGCTGGTGGGAATCAACCTCCTGCGCGAGGGCCTGGATATTCCGGAGATCGCGCTGGTGGCGATCCTGGACGCGGACAAGGAAGGATTTCTGCGCTCGGAGACCTCGCTGGTGCAGACGATCGGGCGCGCGGCGAGAAATTCGGACGGCCATGTCATTATGTATGCGGACAACATGACGGATTCCATGCGCAAGGCCATCGGGGAGACGGAGCGGCGCAGGAAGATCCAGAATCAGTATAATGAGGAACACGGCATCACACCGCAGACGATCCGCAAAGCGGTGCGCGATCTGATCTCGATCTCCAGGGAGATCACGAAGGAGCAGGCGGCCTTTGAGAAGGATCCGGAGTCGATGAACCTGGGCGAACTGCGTAAGCTGATCGCGGATGTGGAGAAGAAGATGCGCAAGGCGGCGGCGGACCTCAATTTCGAGGCGGCGGCGGAGCTGCGCGACCGGATGATCGAGCTGAGGAAGTATGAGCTGGAGCTGAGCGGAGGGAAGTGAAACCACCATGCCAACAGAAAGGAAACTATGGCAGTCAAAATAAGAAAACCCGACTACTGGCCTGCGCTCGCCGAAGGCGAGAAGCTGGCCGGCATACAGAGAGAAAAGGACGCCAAAAGGCGCAGCATCATCAACAAGGATGACTGCATCCGCATCAGAGGCGCCAACGAGCATAATTTACAGAATCTGACGCTGGAGATCCCCCGCAACGAGCTCGTCGTACTGACGGGTCTGTCGGGATCGGGCAAGTCCTCACTGGCCTTCGACACGATCTATGCCGAGGGGCAGCGCAGGTACATGGAATCCCTGTCTTCCTACGCGAGGCAGTTCCTGGGACAGATGGAGAAGCCGGACGTGGAGAAGATCGACGGCCTCTCCCCTGCAATCTCCATCGACCAGAAGTCCACGAACCGGAACCCCAGGTCGACAGTGGGCACAGTGACCGAGATCTACGACTATTTCAGGCTCCTCTATGCGAGGATCGGCATACCGCACTGTCCGAACTGCGGCAAGGAGATCGCGAGGCAGACCGTGGACCAGATGGTGGACCGCATCATGGAGCTGCCGGAGCGCACGAGGATCCAGATCCTTGCGCCGGTCGTCAGAGGCAGAAAGGGTGAACACCAGAAGGTCATCGACAGGGCCAGAAAAGCCGGTTATGTGCGCCTTCGCATCGACGGGAATCTCTACGATATCTCCGAGGAGATCAAGCTGGAGAAAAATATCAAGCACAACATCGAGATCGTCATAGACCGCCTTGTCGTGAAAGAGGGGATCCAGAGAAGACTGACAGATTCCGTGGAGAACGCACTGCAGCTGGCGGACGGCCTTCTTCAGGTCGACGTCGTGGACGGTGAATTGATGCAGTTCTCGCAGAGTTTCGCGTGTCCGGACTGCGGGATCAGCGTGCAGGAGATCGAGCCGAGGAGTTTCTCTTTCAACAACCCCTTCGGCGCATGCCCCGGCTGCGCAGGCCTGGGCTACAGCATGGAGTTCGCCCCCGAGCTGATCATTCCCGACGAGACCAGGTCCATCAACGAGGGCGCCATCGCCGTGCTCGGATGGCAGTCCTGCATGAACAAGGGCAGTTTTGCCAACGCGATCCTGACAGCGCTGACCGGCAAGTTCGGGTTCAGCCTGGATACGCCCTATCAGGACCTGTCCCCGGAAGTGAAGAACATGCTCATGTACGGCACGGAGGAGAGCGTGGACGTCTACTATGAGGGGCAGCGCGGAAGAGGCGTCTACCCCGTCAAGTTCGACGGACTGATCAGGAACACGGAGCAGCGCTACCGCGAGACCGCTTCCGAGTCGATGAAAGCGGAATACGAATCCTTCATGCGCATCACCCCTTGCAAAATCTGTAAGGGCAAAAGACTGCGCAAGGAATCTTTGGCTGTCACGGTCGGAGGGATCGACATCTATGACCTGACCTGTATGTCTATCCGTGCACTGGGTGATTTTATGGAGAAGCTCGAACTGACCCCCACGCAGCTCAAGATCGGCGCCCAGGTGCTCAAGGAGATCCGCGCCAGGGTCGGCTTCCTGATCGATGTCGGCCTGGATTATCTGACGCTGGCCCGCGCGACAGCGACCCTGTCGGGAGGCGAGGCGCAGAGAATAAGGCTTGCGACCCAGATCGGATCGGGACTTGTCGGGGTGTGCTATATTTTGGACGAGCCGAGTATCGGCCTGCATCAGAGAGACAACGACAAGTTGCTGCGGACGCTCAAGAACCTGCGGGATCTGTGGAACACGGTCATCGTCGTGGAACATGACGAGGACACCATGCTGGCGGCGGACTATATCGTGGACATCGGACCCGGCGCGGGTTCCCACGGCGGACGCGTGGTGGCGCAGGGGACCGCTGAGGAGATCATGGCCAACCCGGATTCGATCACAGGCCAGTATCTGAGCGGCACCAGGTTCATTCCCGTGCCTTCGGAGCGCAGAAAACCCACCGGGTGGATCAAAGTGCGCGGCGCCCGCGTCAACAATCTTAAGGATATCGACGTGGAGATCCCGCTCGGGATCATGACTGTGGTCACGGGCGTCTCGGGATCGGGCAAGAGCTCCCTGGTCAACGAGATCCTCTACAAACACCTTGCCAAAAGCCTCAACCGCGCGAGGACCATCGCCGGCGACCACGACGGGATCGACGGCCTCGAGAGCCTGGACAAGGTCATCGCCATCGACCAGTCGCCCATCGGCAGGACGCCCAGATCCAATCCGGCTACATACACGGGTGTCTTTGACATGATCCGCGCGCTGTTTGCCGGCACGACGGACGCCAAGGCCAAAGGCTACAGCAAGGGAAGGTTCTCCTTCAACGTCAAGGGCGGGCGCTGCGAGGCGTGCGGCGGAGACGGCATCCTCAAGATCGAGATGCACTTCCTGCCCGATGTCTATGTGCCCTGCGAGGTCTGCCACGGCAAGCGCTACAACAGAGAGACGCTGGAAGTGCGCTACAAGGGCAAGAATATCTATGACGTACTGGATATGACGGTCGAGGAGGCAGTCACTTTCTTCGAGAATGTGCCCTCGATCCGGCGCAAAATACAGACACTTTATGATGTGGGACTGGGCTATGTGAAGCTGGGGCAGCCCTCCACAGAGCTCTCCGGCGGAGAGGCGCAGCGCATCAAGCTCGCGACGGAGCTGTCAAGGAAGAGCACCGGCAAGACGATCTATATTTTGGATGAGCCGACGACAGGACTGCACTTCGAGGACGTGTCCAAGCTAAATGCGATCCTCCATCAGCTGGTGGAGGGCGGGAACACGGTCGTGGTCATTGAACACAATCTGGATGTGATCAAGACGGCCGACTATATCATCGATATGGGCCCCGAGGGCGGCGACGGAGGCGGCACGGTGGTCGCGAAGGGCACGCCCGAGGAGGTGGCGCAGATCCACTCCTCCTACACGGGCTACTATATCCACAAAATGCTGGAGAGAGACAAGAAGCGCAGAGGCCTGTGATCCAACGCGCTGCTGCAGCAGATGTAAAGCGTATCTGATCTTAATTGTATCTGAGTTTAGTTGTATACAGGACTATTGTATGGAAGGACATTCCGCACGGATGGAAGAGTACAAGGGATATGTAGAACATATCATTTACAGGAACGAGGAAAACACATATACCGTATTCGAAGTCAGCTGCGAGGACGGGCTCTTGACCTGCACCGGTTATCCCCTTTCCATCAGTGAGGGGGAGAGCTGCATCGTGACGGGCAAAACAGTGCAGCATGCCGTTTACGGCGAGCAGCTCAAGGTGGAGACCTATCGCGTGGTCCCGCCGGAAGGGGAGGAAGCGATCCTGCGCTACCTCTCGTCCGGTGCCGTCAAGGGCATCGGACAGGCGCTGGCTGCCAGGATCATCAAGAGATTCGGCGGCGAGACGCTCCGGATCATGGACGAGGAGCCGGAAAGACTGGCGGAGATCAAGGGCATCAGCGAGAGGAAAGCGCGTGAGATCGCGGCTCAAACGGCTCAGAAACGCGACCTGCGGGACGCCATGCTCTTTTTGCAGCAGTTCGGCGTCACGAACCGCGTAGCGCTCAAGATCTGGAAGACCTACAACGCGCAGATGTACACGGTCCTTCGGGACAATCCCTACCAGCTGGCCGAGGACATCCACGGCATAGGATTCGCCACGGCGGACGAGATCGCGGCCAAAGCCGGGATCAGCGCGCAGTCGGAGTTCCGCATACGGAGCGGACTGCTCTATACACTTTCCACGACTTTGGCGGAAGGCAGCACCTATCTTCCCAAGGAGATCCTGATCCGGAGAGCTTCCGAGCTTCTGCAGGTGCCTGAAGAGCTGATCGGCATTCAGCTGGACAACCTGGCAGTGGAGAGGAGGGTCAAAATACGCAGAAAGGGCGAGGAGATCCAGGTCTACTCCGTCACGGCCTGGCGGGAGGAGCAGCAGATCGCGAGAATGCTGGCGGAACTGGATGCCGAACCTGTCCGTCAGGGAGCCCGGCAGCCCGAGGAAGTGCTGGAAACACTGGAAAGAGAAGAAAATATAGAACTGGACCCTCTGCAGAGAGAGGCGGTCCTCATGGCGGCGCAGCATGCGATCCTGATCGTATCGGGTGGACCCGGCACCGGCAAGACGACGACGATCAACACGATCATCCGCTATCTCAGGAGCGAGAATTTCAGCGTCCTTCTGGCAGCGCCCACAGGAAGGGCCGCCAAAAGAATGACAGAGGCGACAGGTTTTGAGGCGATGACGATCCATCGCCTTTTGGGCGTGCGCACTGTGACCGAAGGCGGCGAGAACGCCTTTGCCACCGGAGCGGAGCTGGGGGACAGGAACGGAAATGCGGCGTATTCCTATTTTGACAAAGACAGGGACAATCCGTTGAAAGCGGACGCCGTCATCATCGACGAGATGTCCATGGTGGACATGCACCTGTTCTGCTCCTTTCTCAAAGCTGTCATGCCCGGTACGAGACTGATCCTGGTGGGGGACGTCAACCAGCTGCCCAGCGTGGGCCCCGGCAGAGTGCTGCGGGACCTGATCGAATCGGGTGTCTTCAGAACAGTCATGCTCCGCAAGATCTTCCGCCAGGCGCTGGAGAGCGATATCGTCACCAATGCCCACAGGATCCTGCAGGGAGAGATGCCGTCCATCAACAACAAGAGCAGGGATTTCTTCTTCCTCGAGAGGGATAACGCGCCGGTCATATACAAGCACACCGTGGAACTGATGCGCGATAAGCTCCCGGGGTATGTGCACTGTGACACGTCGGAGATCCAGGTCCTGACGCCCATGCGCAAGGGACCGTTAGGTGTGGTCCGCCTCAATGAAGTGCTGCAGAGCGTGCTCAATCCGCCCGCAAAGAACAAGAGAGAGGTCCGGAGGCAGGAAGTGACCTTTCGCGAGGGCGATAAAGTCATGCAGACCCGCAATAATTACCAGATCGAGTGGGAGATTCGGGGCAATTACGGGCTGAAGGTCGAGAGCGGGACGGGCGTGTTCAACGGAGACGCGGGCAGGATCCAAAGGATCGACCCGGACGCGGAGATCGTCGAGGTGTGCTTCGACGAGGAGAAGATCGTGTCCTATCCATTCTCGGAACTGGATGACCTTGAGCCGGCCTACGCGGTGACGGTGCACAAGTCGCAGGGGTCCGAGTATCCTGTGATCATCCTTCCGCTGCTCAGCGGACCGGCGGGCCTCTTCACCCGGAATCTGCTCTACACGGCGGTCACCCGCGCCAGGGAATGCGTGGTGATCCTTGGGAGCAGGCAGACCGTGGCGGCGATGGCGGCCAACGTGAGAGAGAACAGGAGATATACGGGACTTAAGGAGAGAATACATGAGATATTTGCAGTCGCCGACGCCGGTGACAGACTTGTTTTTTCCCAGGCGATGCCCGATCTGTGACAGACCGGTGAAGCCTTACGGACAATTGATCTGCACAGAATGTGCGGA
Source organism: uncultured Lachnospiraceae bacterium (assembly GCA_902801585.1). Next base: position 38,408 of record CADCIU010000018.1, read on the forward strand.
CGTACCGCAGCCGGTCGGGGATTTCACCTGCCGCAAATGCGGCAAACCGGTGGCGCCCGAGGAGGAATACTGCGAGGACTGCCGCAGGAAGCCGCACATGTTCTATGCGGGAGCGGCCGCCTTCAGGTACAGAAGCGTTTCCGGTTCTCTCTACCGCTTCAAATATGAGAAGCGGAGAGAATATGCAGACTATTACTGCGATATTTTGGCACAGACGCTGGAACGCTTTCTGGAAGAAACAGGGGAAGAGCACAGGCCCGAAATGTTGATCCCCGTGCCCTGTTCCAAGGCAAGGATGAGAAAAAGAGGCTATAATCAGGCCGCTCTCCTGGCAGAAGGCACAGCGCGCAGAGCGGGAATCGAGGTCCGGGAAGACCTTCTCGTCCGGTCCAAAGACACTGCAGCGATGCGCAGAATGAGCGCGGCAGAGCGCCAAAATAATTTGAAAAAAGCTTTCCATGTATATGGAAATGGTGTAAGATTAAAGTCGATTATGCTCATTGATGATATTTTTACGACCGGTGCGACCATTGACGCGTGCGCCGGGCCTTTGCTGGAAGCGGGGGCGAAAGAGGTCAGTTTTCTGACGCTCGCCATCGGAGAAAACGATTTATGATCAATAAAGACAGAGTCCGCACGATGACAAGACTTGCGATTTACGAGGAAGGGCAGGGTGTTGCGGACGACAAGCTCAACGGCTATTTTAAGAATGATTATATTGTAGGTCATATGGTGGGGTCCTTCGTAAGCGGTACGATTGCCTGCCTTTTAATTGTGTTCGTATATTGCTGTTATCATTACGACACGCTGCTGACCAGGATCTTCGAGAATCAGATCGAAAGCATGCTAGCCACAGCTCTCAAACTGTACGCGGCATTCATGGTCTTTTTCCTCGCTGCCGCTTTCTTCGTCTACAGGTGGAGATACAACGCAATGAGGAACCGGCTGGACAGATACGGCAGAAGGCTGGAACATTTGAAAGAAAGCTACGAAAAGGAAGACAGACATGTTGACAAGCGTTTTTGAAGTCAGAAAGAAAATTATCGAGACATACGGCCGCATGGAGTATGTCCTTGTACCGTTGTTCAAGTTTGCGGTCGCTTTTCTTCTCATTATGGCGATCGACACGCACATCGGATTCAATATCGCACTTACCAATAAGCTCCTGGGCGTGATCATCGCACTGATCTGCTCGATCGTGCCGGTGAACTTTATCGCCGCGATCATGATGCTGCTGGTGCTGGCGCACCTGTATACGCTGTCGATGGAGACACTCATTGTGGGCGGCGTGATCTTTTTGCTGATGTATCTGCTGTACTATCACTTCTCGCCCAAGGACAGCATTATGACGCTGCTCCTGCCGCTGGCTTTTATGGGGCATATGGAGTATGCGATCCCTGTCGTTGCGGGACTGCTCTTTACACCCGGCAGCGCTGTCGGGATCGGATTCGGCGTGATCGTCGTCAAGTTCCTGGAATACGTGGAGCAGAATGAGGCGATCCTGCGCAACAGCGAGATCGGACCTGCTACGGTCGACAACTTCAGAAATATTGTCGACGCACTGCTGCAGAACCGGTCGATGTGGATCCTTGCAGTCGTCATGGCGGCTACGGTGATCGTGGTCTATTTCATCAGACGCCTTGAGACGGCGCATTCGTGGACGCTCGCGATCATCATCGGCAGTGTGCTGGAGCTGGGCGCCCTGCTGTACGGCGATATGAAGTTCGATACGAATACGGAACTGGGCAAGATGTTCCTGGGCGTGGTACTGTCTCTCATCGTAGAGTTTCTGGTGGAGTTCTTCTGCTTTATGGTGGATTACACCCGCATTGAGAACGTACAGTTCGAAGACGACGATTACTATTATTATGTAAAAGCTGTTCCCAAGGTCACGGTATCTGACTCGCTCAGGATCGTAAAGACGATCAATTCATCGGATATCACCGGCTCGGGGTTCCGGGATTACCCGGGCAGCAGATGAGCTTCGAAGAAAGAAGGACGATGACAGCATAAAGCCTGGTCCGTGGCATTACTGAAAAGACGGAAGATTATAGAAGATGCAGCGTTTTATTACGATTCTTCAAAAATATTTGAAGCCAATAAATATGCCGAATTTGCGCTGGACGGATATTGTCGAAATTCTGATTCTCGCATATCTGCTCTATCATATTCTGCTGTGGATCAAGAATACCCGTGCATGGTCCCTGCTCAAGGGACTTCTCGTCGTCGGCGTCTTTGTGGCGCTGGCGGCTTTGTTCAACATGAGTACGATCCTGTGGATCGTGCAGCACGTCACGGGTCTGGCAGTCACTGCCGTCGTGATCCTTTTACAGCCGGAGCTGCGCAGTGCAATGGAAGAACTGGGGCAGACCAACATCCTCAGTTCTTTATTTAATTTGGACACAACGAGGACGCCGGAGGGAAGATTCTCCGATAATACGATCACCGAGATCGTAAAGGCCTGCACGCATATGTCCAAGGTCAGGACGGGCGCGCTGATCGTCATAGAGCAGACGACTCCCCTGCAGGAATATGTGAGAACAGGAATTGATATAGACGCGCTGGTGACGAGCCAGATGCTGATCAATATATTTGAGAAGAACACGCCGCTGCATGACGGCGCTGTTGTGATCCGCAAGAACAGGATCGTAGCGGCGACATGTTATCTGCCTCTTTCCGAGAACCGGATGGACAAGAATCTGGGCACAAGGCACAGGGCGGGCGTCGGCATCTCCGAGGTGACGGACTCCCTGACGATCATTATCTCGGAAGAGACAGGAGACATCAGCCTGGCCTACCGGGGTTCTCTGACGCAGAATGTCAATGCGGACCACCTGAGAGAGAGACTTGTGACGCTGCAGAACAAGGAGATACAGGAGGAGAAACATGCAAGAATCCTCTCTAGAAAAGGGAAAGAAAAAGTTAACAAATCTGATCCCGAGGATGTTCAATAACTGGGGACTCAAGATCGTCTCGCTCCTGCTTGCAGCCTGCCTCTGGGTATTTGTGACGAACTACCAGGATCCGGAGACGGTCCTCACAGTCTACAACGTTCCCGTGAAACTGCTTCACACGGACCTCCTCAAGTCCGAGGGAAAGGTGGTCATCGTCCTGGATGACAGCGACACGATCCCTGTGGTCACAGTGAATGCGCCGCGTTCCGTCGTGGACTCCCTGGAATCGGACAATATAGTGGCGACGGCAGATGTCGATGACATCTATGCCGACAACTCGGTGCCCATTGTGCTGACGACCAACAAATACAGCGATTCGGTCACGAATATCAGCGGATCTATCGACCGCGTCCTGCTCAGTATCGAGAATGAAGAGAAAGCGACGTTCTCCATCGGTGCGACCATATCCGGCAGAGTGGCGGAAGGATACCAGATCGGTCAGACCAGCATGGACCAGAACCAGGTGCGTGTCACGGGCCCGGAATCCGAAGTGCAGAACGTGGCCAGTGCGGGCGTGATCGTAGATGTCTCCGGTGCGGAAAACACGATCAGCACCAATGCTGATATTCATCTGTATGACGCCGACGGCAGGGATATTGAGATCGACAAGAACCTGACGCTGAACATCGACAAGATCATGGTCAGGGTGGAAGTGCTCGCCACCAAGGAAGTCCCTGTCAAGATCGCGGTATCGGGGACGCCTGCGGAGGGTTACAGGCTGACCGGGGAGACGACCGTGGAGCCCGGAAGAGTCCGGATCGCCGGCAGGAAATCCGCCTTGGAGTCAGTGGAATCTATAAGCATTCCTTCCGGTGAGCTCAATGTCGCCGGCAGGACCAAGAGCCTGGTCAAAGATATAAAGATCTCTGAATATCTTCCCGACAATGTGTCTCTTGCGGATGGTGTCGAAGATTCCGTGAAGGTGACCGTGGAGATCGAGGAGACGGGGACCGAGCAATAAGTGAAAACCGAGGAGCTTCCGCTCTTGGTATATATTCCCGCTTTGCGGGAAAGGGAAATGAGAAAGGGGATACACTATGCGTGGCTATGAGAGATACAGGAGAACACCTGTCGTAGATTATCCGGAGAGAGAGTGGCCCGGCAAGCAGATCATGAAAGCGCCCGAATGGGTCAGCGTGGATCTCAGAGACGGAAACCAGGCGCTGATCGACCCTATGGTAGTCAGTGAAAAGATGGACATGTTCCGTCTTCTGGTCAAACTGGGATTCAAACAGATTGAGATCGGTTTCCCGGCAGCCAGCAAGATCGAATACGATTTCCTCAGAGAACTGATCGATAAGAACATGATCCCTGACGACGTCATCGTACAGGTGCTGTCTCAGTGCAGAGAGGACCAGATCGAGAAGACTTTCGAATCGATCCGGGGGTGCAAACAGGCTGTGGTCCATATCTATAATTCCACATCGACCCTGCAGAGAGATGTGGTCTTCGGCAAGAACAGGGACGAGATCATTGACATCGCCGTCCACGGGACCCGCTGGGTCAAGGAGAGAGCAGAGAAGTTCCCGGGCAAGATCATTTTCGAGTATTCCCCCGAGAGTTTCACAGGCACAGAGCTCGATTTTGCTCTGGAGATCTGCACAGCTGTCCAGGATGTCTGGCAGCCGACACCGGAAAACCCCATGATCTTCAATCTTCCCTCGACCGTCGAGATGACGACGCCCAATGTCTATGCGGACCAGATCGAGTGGATGAGCCGCCACTTCAAGGACAGAGACAGCATCATTCTCAGCGTGCATCCCCATAATGACAGAGGATGCGGCGTCGCGGCCACTGAGCTGGCTCTTCTGGCCGGCGCAGAGCGCGTGGAAGGAACGCTTCTGGGCAATGGCGAGAGAACCGGAAACGTCGATATTTTGACCGTTGCCTACAACATGTTCTCCCAGGGCATTGATCCCGAGCTCAATCTCGAGGATATCAATGAGATCGTCGATGTATGCGAGCGCTGCACCAAGATGGGCGTGGACGAGCGCCATCCTTACGCCGGAAAGCTTGTATTTACCGCATTCTCCGGATCCCACCAGGATGCGATCAATAAAGGCATCGCGGCGATGAAGAACAGGAATTCCAAGATCTGGGAGGTGCCCTATCTCCCTATCGATCCCTCCGACATCGGAAGGGTTTACGAGCCTGTGGTCAGGATCAATTCCCAGTCCGGAAAAGGCGGCGTAGCCTTTGTCATGAACACGTACTACGGCTTCAAGCTTCCCAAGGGAATGCACAGGGAATTCGCCGATGTCGTTCAGGCTATGTCCGAGAAGCAGGGAGAAGTCCCGCCGGAGCAGATCATGGACGCTTTCCGCAAGGAATATCTGTACAAGAACGAGCCGCTGCACTTCAGAAAACTTCAGGTCACCGACATGAGCAGCGACAACAAGACCGACTTCGACACCAAGGTCAGGGTCGTGTTCACGGATCACGGAGAGATGGAGCAGTTCGAGGCCGTCGGAAACGGTCCTCTGGATGCCGTCCAGAGGGGCTTCCAGCTCAAATACGGATTCAACATCCGCATACTGGATTACGAAGAGCACGCGCTCAAATCCGGTTCTGATTCCCAGGCCGCTGCATATATCCATCTGATGGACGGCGACAGCGGCAAGATCACCTATGGTGTGGGCGTCAGCTCCAACATCACGAGAGCTTCGGTGCGCGCTGTTTTCTCAGCGGTGAACAGACTTCAGCTGGGTGAGAGACGGCAGGGCGTGTCGGACAGCTTTTGACAAACCGGCAGGATAGGCAGCCCGGACTGACCGGTCCGGGCTCATAATAAACGGGATCATAATATAGTAGAGAGGAGCCGTTGCAAATGGCAGATCAGAAGAAACTGGTAGCAGAGATCACATCCATGGATGAGGATTTCACACAATGGTATACAGATGTAGTCATTAAGGCGGGACTTATCGCCTATTCCAACGTCAAGGGATTCATGGTTTACAAACCCGCCGGCTATGCGCTGTGGGAAGCGATCCAGAAGCACTTGGACGCGAGATTTAAGGCAGTGGGCGTCGAGAACGTCTATCTTCCCCTGGTCATTCCGGAGCACCTTCTGAACAAGGAGAGTGACCTGGTACAGGGCTTTGCCCCCGAAGTCGCCTGGGTCACCCACGGCGGACAGGAGGAGCTGCAGGAGAGGATCTGCGTGCGCCCTACATCCGAGACGCTGTTCAGCGATTTTTACAAAGATGAGATTCAGTCTTACAGGGATCTTCCCATGAATTACAATCAGTGGTGCAGCGTTGTGCGCTGGGAAAAAGAGACAAGGCCTTTCCTTCGCTCGAGAGAGTTTATGTGGCAGGAAGGCCATACGGTCCACGCTACCGCCGAGGAGGCGCAGGAGAGGACCGAGCTGATGCTGAACGTCTATGCGGATTTCTGCGCGGAGGATCTCGCCATCCCTACGATCAAGGGACAGAAGACGGAGAAGGAGAAATTCGCAGGCGCGGTCGCGACTTACACGATCGAAGCGCTGATGCACGACGGAAGAGCTCTTCAGTCCGGCACCAGCCACAACTTCGGCAGCGATTTCGCCAAAGCTTACGGCATTCAGTTCACCGACAGAGACAACAAGCTCAAATACGCGTATCAGACGTCCTGGGGCATGTCCACCAGGATCATCGGCGCCCTGATCATGGTGCACGGAGACAATTCCGGTCTCGTTCTGCCTCCCAAGATCGCGCCCACACAGGTCATGGTCATCCCGATCCAGCAGAGGAAAGCGGGCGTTCTTGAGAAGGCAAGAGAAATCCGTGATATGCTCGGCGATTTCCGCGTCAAAGTCGATGAGACCGACAAGAGCCCCGGATTCAAGTTCGCAGAGCAGGAGATGAGGGGCATACCGCTTCGCGTGGAGATCGGCCCCAGAGATATAGCGGAAGGCAAGTGCGTCGTCGTGCGCCGCGATACCCGCGAGAAGATCACCTGTGATATCGCAGAGCTGCCCGAGAAGATCGCTCAGATCCTGCCTCAGATGCAGAAGGATATGCTTGAGAGAGCGCAGAAACACCTGGAGGAGCACACTTATGAGGCGCCCGACAAGGAGACTTTCGAGAAACTCTTTGACGAGAAGAGCGGATTCGTAAAGGCAATGTGGTGCGGCAGCAGAGAGTGCGAGGAAAAGATCAAAGAGGACTATGCCGTCACAAGCCGCTGCATCCCCTTCAACCAGAAGAAACTCAGCGACGTGTGTGTCTGCTGCGGCAAGCCCGCAGCTAAGATGGTCTATTGGGGCAGAGCATATTGATCCGGTATAACGATCGGTTATTTTGATCTATTATATGGATCTATTATGCCGGTCTGCCGCAGGAAGCCCGTCCTATGAGGGAAAACGTGTGGAAATGCAGATCCGGATACCGGAACAAGTGAATATGATCATTGAGAAGCTTCTCGGATCCGGCTTCGAGGCATATGTAGTGGGAGGCTGTGTTCGTGATGCGCTGCTGGGGAGAGAGCCCCACGACTGGGACATCACGACCTCAGCGCTGCCGCAGGAAGTGAAGGCAATCTTCCCCAGAACGATCGACACCGGCCTCAAACACGGGACAGTGACTGTCATGGCAGGCGGGGAAGGGTATGAAGTGACGACCTACCGCGTAGACGGCGTCTATGAGGACGGAAGGCATCCCAAGGAAGTGACTTTCACACCCAGTCTTAAGGAGGACCTGCAGAGAAGAGATTTCACGATCAATGCCATGGCCTACGGGAAACCGGACGGCTTCGTGGACCTGTTCGGCGGCAGAGAAGACCTGAAAAACGGGATCATCCGTGCGGTCGGAGATCCGATGAAGCGTTTTTCCGAGGATGCGCTCCGCATTATGCGGGCTGTCCGCTTCGCTGCGCAGCTGGGATATGAGATCGAGCCCGGAACACTTGAGGCAGCCCGGAAACTTGCTCCCACGCTGAAGAAGATCAGCAGTGAAAGAATCCGGGACGAGCTGGAGAAAATACTGATGTCCGACAGGCCGGACCTCCTCAGGGATGCGTGGAAAGCGGGAATTACCGCTGTTTTCCTGCCGGAATTTGACCTGTGCATGGAGACGGCCCAGAATAACCCGCATCACTGCTACACAGTGGGCGAACATACCCTGAAGGGCATCAGCCTCGTGCGCAGGGATAAGGTCCTGAGACTTTCGATGCTCCTGCACGACATCGGGAAGCCGGCATCAAAGACGACGGACGACAAAGGGATCGACCATTTTTACGGCCATCAGGAAAAGAGCTATGAGATGGCCGCGGATATACTCAAAAGGCTCAAGTACGACAACTTGACGATGCGGAAAGTGACCAAGCTGGTCAGATGGCATGATCTCCAGATCCGTCTCACAGAGCCCGCGGTGCGCAGAGCGGTCGTGAAAGTCGGTGAAGACCTGTTCCCCCTCTTTTTGGAGGTCAAGCAGGCAGACCTGCTCGCGCAGAGTACTTTCAAGCGGGAGGAGAAGCAGGAGACGCTCGACCGGATCTCGGACATCTATGCCGGCATTGTGGAGAGGGGCGACTGCCTGAGCCTTAAGCAGCTCGCTGTCAATGGGTCAGATCTCATGGAGTGCGGTGTGAAGCCCGGCGCACAGATGGGCGATATTTTGGCGAAGATGCTGGACGAGGTGCTCAATGTGCCGTCCCACAACGACAAAGAGTATCTGATCGACCATTTTGTGAAGGCCCCAAAATGAGACGGTTTTCATGAAAAGCGTTATATAAACAGGGGTTTCACGTGTTGACAAACATATAGAAACCTATTATAAATTTAATAGTAAATGACGGGAGTCGAACTCTCTAATCTTATCAGGAGGAAGTATTATGAATAAGACAGAAATGATCGCAGCAATCGCTGATAAAGCAGGTCTGACCAAGAAAGACGCAGAGAAAGCCCTCAAGGCTTTTACAGATACTGTTGCAGAAGAGCTTGTAAAGGGCGGCAAGGTTCAGCTCGTAGGCTTCGGCACATTTGAAGTAAGTGAGAGAGCAGCAAGAGTCGGTATCAACCCTCATACTCGTCAGCCGCTGAATATCAATGCATCCAAATCCCCTAAGTTCAAAGCCGGCAAGGCTCTGAAGGATGCGATCAACTGATCAGCTGCGATTTGATCGATGAATCAGTGAATGACAGCCCGGAGATCTGCTCCGGGCTTTGTTATTACCCGGCTGTAATTTAAGAGGAGACAGAGAACCGTCCCCTGTCTCCTAAGAAAGGAGACAGTATGCGGCTTGACAAATATCTCAAGATCTCCAGACTGATCAAGAGACGCACGGTGGCCAATGAGGCCTGCGACAACGGAAGGGTGACGCTCAACGGCAAAACAGCAAGAGCTTCCGCGGAGGTCAAACCCGGAGATATCATCGGGATTTCATTCGGAAACCGTGAGACTATGGTGGAAGTCCTTGCAGTGCAGGACAACGTGCGCAAGGAGGCGGCCGCCGACATGTTCCGCTATCTTCCGGTGCCGGAGAAGGATTTGCCGGGAGATAATGATCCGGAGGAAAATCTGAACTCTTTATAAACTCTTGCATCACCTCATTGACGCCGTTTGAAAAAGAGGGGTAAGATTAGTTATATTCGGTAAAAAGTATTCGAAAACGATCAGGAGCTGCGAAAAGGAGGGGCCAATGGCATTTAAGACATCTGCCAAGACGGACAAAAGCCAGCAGAATCAACTGAATATGTGGCTCGCGTCACTCGTTGTCGGTATTCTGTTCGTGGTCATTATGGTCGCATGCCTGGGCCTCGCGCAGAAGCTGCAGCACAACAAGGAACGGATCAGCCAGCTCAACTCGGAGATCATCAAAGAAGAGCAGCGCGCAGCCGACATTGAGGAGTACAGGCAGTACACCGAGACCAAGGAATATATTGAGGAAATAGCACGCAAGAAGCTCGGGCTTGTCTATGACGGAGAGATCATATTCAAGGAAGAGACGGCCGGAAAATAAGCTGCCGCTGGAGCGGCAGCTCTTTTATTTGTGCGATAAGGGGTCAAGTGCATCTCGTGCCTGCACGGAGAGGCATTTGACCGCCAACGGTCCATCGAGCAGAAATATCCTGCTCGATCAGCGATATCCGGAGCGAGAACAGAATGATCGAGCGTGTATATGATTTTATGTGCGAAAACAGAATGATCAGTCCCGGCGCGCGGATCCTGGCAGCGGTATCCGGCGGCGCGGACTCCATGTGTCTTCTGGAGATCCTAAGAAGGATCCGGCACCGCCTGCCGTTTGAGATCTGTGTACTGCATGTGCATCACGGGCTCAGAGAGCGCGCGGAAGAGGACCTCACCTATGTCTCGGACTATTGCCGCGAAGCGGGCATCCCTTTTCAGGCCGTCCGAGTGGACGCCGGAGGCTATGCGCTCAAGCATGGCCTGAGCATAGAGGAGGGAGCCAGAATACTCCGCTATCAGGCGCTGGAAGAAGCAGCACGGGAATGGGATGAAAGGGAACCCGGGGCGGATCCGTGCAGGATCGCCGTCGCCCACCACATGGAGGATCAGGCGGAGACGGTCCTCTTTCATCTTGTGCGCGGCAGCAGGCTGATGGGCCTGCGCGGCATGCTCCCTGTGAACGGGCGCATCATTCGCCCGCTGCTGACCTGCAGGAGAGAGGAGATCGAAGCTTTTCTTAAAAAGAGAGGGATCCGGTGGCGGGAGGACGAGACCAACGAGGACACCCGCTATGCGCGCAACCTTCTCAGAAAAGAAGTGATGCCGCTCCTTAACAGGATCAATTCCGGGGCATGCGAACACATCTCGAGGGCTGCGGAGGAAGCCGCGCAGACGGAGGAGTATCTGAGAGAAAAGACGCAGGAGGTCATTCGCAGGTGCAAGATCAAGGAAGCACCGGGTGAAGTGGTCTTTGATATTTCCAAACTCCTTAAGGAGCCGGCTCTCCTGCAGAGAAGAGCAGTATATGAGCTGATCGCAGAGGTGAGCGGCACCAGAAAGGATCTGCAGGACGTGCACGTGCAGTCGGTCCTTCACATAGCGCGCGCCGGAGGAAGCGCTAAGGCCGATCTGCCGGGAGGATGCGAAGCCGTGAAAGTCTACGATCAACTGCGGATCTGCAAGGCCGGCAGAGCCCCAAAGGCCCCTTTGCCGCTCCCTGCGGGCGCCGGGGAATACAGCTGCAGGGTGCTGGATTTTGACGGGGATATGAGGGCTGTACCTCGAAATCTGTATACGAAATGGCTCGATTATGATAAAATAGGTTCGCTTCCTTTATTCCGCACAAGACGCACGGGAGACCGCCTGACCCTTGACGGGGACGGCAGATCCAAGACGATCGCGAGGTATATGATCGACGTGAAAGTACCCAAGGATATGCGGGAACAGGTCGTTCTGCCGGCGGTCGGGAGCGAGATCCTGTGGTTCCCGGGCGGACGGATCAGCGCGCGGTTCATGGTGGAGCCCTCCACGAAGAGAGTGCTCGAGATCACCTGGAAACCGGGCACCGGGAAATGAAAGACAGCATCAGGGCAACAATGGCAACACCAGCATAAAAAGACAAAGAATAAGGGGATGTTATGCGCGAAGAGATTAAAGAACTGATCAGCGAAGAACAGGTCAATGCCAGGATCAAGGAACTGGGTGAGCAGATTTCCAAGGACTATGCCGGCAAATCGGTGCATCTGGTCTGTATCCTCAAGGGAGCGTGCCTGTTCATGTGTGAACTTGCCAAGAGGATCGAGGTCCCGGTCTCCATGGACTTCATGACCGTTTCCAGTTATGGCAGCGGAACGAAATCGACCGGCGTCGTGAGGATCCGCAAGGACCTCGACGATCCGATCAAGGACCTCCACGTCCTGATCGTGGAGGACATCGTGGACTCCGGCAGAACTTTGGCCTATCTGGGCGAAGTGTTCCGCGACAGAGGCTGCGCGAGCGTGCGCACATGCACGCTGCTCGACAAGCCCGAGCGCCGCGTTGTGGACCTGAAGGTGGATTATACCGGATTTGAGATCCCCGACCAGTTCGTCGTGGGATACGGTATGGACTATGACCAGAGATACAGAGATCTTCCCTTTATCGGCGTTGTAAATTTTGTTGAGGATGAACAGTAATTCGCTTTAACTGACAGTAACTGAGGTAAAGTAGTTGGATAATAATCAGAAACCGAGAAGAATAAACGGCCTGCTGATGCCGGTGATCATGCTGATCATGTTTATTTTCCTGTTTTCGCCGCTCGTGCGCGGATCCTTTTCGTCCGGACAGGGAACCTATAAACTGGAAGATTTCAGGCAGGATCTGGAAAACGGCAAGGTGAAGGAGGTCTCGATCTCGCCGAACAGAGAGAATGACACGGGATATGCGACCGTCATTCTCGAAGACGGAACGCGCCAGATCTTATATGCGACCCGCATCGCGGATGTGGAGCAGATCGCAAGGGAAGGCGGCGTGAGCCCGAGCGTGAAGGATATTCCGGCGGAGAACACATTTATGACATCCGTTCTGCCGTCGCTCCTGATGGTGGCAGTGTGTTTGTTCTTCTTTTACATGATGAATGCCCAGAATATGGGCGGCGGCTCCAATGCCAAGATGATGAATTTCGGCAAGAGCAAGGCGAGACTGACCAACAAGAGCGGAGTAACACTCAAGGACGTGGCCGGACTCCAGGAGGAGAAAGAGGATCTGGAAGAGATCATCGATTTCCTGAAGGACCCTGTAAAATATACCAATGTGGGCGCGCGCATTCCCAAAGGCGTACTGCTCGAGGGCGCTCCCGGAACCGGTAAGACACTGCTGGCCAAGGCGGTGGCGGGAGAAGCGGGCGTTCCCTTCTTCAGCATCTCCGGATCGGACTTCGTAGAGATGTTCGTCGGCGTCGGTGCGTCCCGCGTCAGGGACATGTTCGAAGAGGCCAAGAAGAATTCTCCCTGCATCGTCTTTATCGACGAGATCGATGCGGTCGCAAGACGCAGAGGTACGGGACTTGGCGGCTCTCACGACGAGCGCGAGCAGACACTGAACCAGCTGCTTGTGGAAATGGACGGATTCGGCGTCAACGAGGGGATCATCGTCATGGCGGCGACCAACCGCGTGGACGTGCTCGACCCTGCGATCTTAAGGCCGGGCCGTTTTGACAGAAAGATTTCCGTGGGCAGACCCGATGTGAAGGGGAGAGAGGACATTCTCAAGGTTCATTCCAGAGAAAAACCTCTGGGCGATGACGTGGATCTTGGCGAGATCGCGCGCTCGACAGCGGGATTCTCCGGGGCAGATCTGGAGAACCTCCTCAACGAGGCGGCGATCGGCGCAGCCAGAGCCAATCGGAAGTATATCACACAGAACGATATCAAGGAGGCCTTCATCAAGGTGGGCATCGGCAAGGAGAAACGCAGCCATGTCATCACCGATGATGAAAAGCGCATCACAGCGTATCATGAATCCGGGCATGCCATCCTGTTCCATGAGCTGGACAAGGTGGGCAAGGTCTACACGATCTCCATCATACCGACCGGCATGGGAGCCGGCGGCTACACCATGCAGCTCCCCGAGAAGGACGAGATGTACATGACCAAGGGGCGCATGCTGCAGGAGATCATGGTGAGTCTGGGCGGGCGCATTGCGGAAGAGCTCGTGCTGGATGACATCACGACAGGCGCTTCTGCGGACATCCGTCAGGCGACCGGCATTGCGAGGCATATGGTCATGCGCTACGGCATGTCGGAGAAAATCGGGACCATCAATTACGAACAGGAGACAGATGATGTCTTCCTGGGATATGACCTGGGCCACGAGAGCAAGCACAGCGAGTACATTTCCGGTGAGATCGACAAGGAAGTGCGCCGCATCATCATGGAATGCTATGCCAAGGCCAAGGAGATCATCCTTGCCAGAGAGGACGTTCTTCACAGATCCGCGAGCCTGCTCATGGAGAAAGAGAAGATCTCCGGCGAGGAGTTTGAGACACTGTTTGCGTGAACACAGGCGCACAGGGAATACGGGCATGAAACCTTTTATTGTCTGTGCGCGCTGTCAAAATACCGCTGAGGCGGTCGTAAATCAATGGTAAGACCGGTCAGTTGATCGTAGTCTGTGATCCGGAGGGGGGAGCCGGTGAATTCCGGCGGAGCACATGCTGCGATGCAGCCTTTACAGGCCGCATAGAGCGCATGATCTGCTCAAAAGGGGTATCATCATCTGCAAATCGCACAATGAAGTCGTGTATGGTGTGTATGGATAATGCACAAATCATGCCGGTACAATTTGTGAACTTTGTGAATTCTGCGAATTTATCTTTTGGGGGCTATTTGCTATCATACACTTGTAACCCCCCAATACATTATAAGTTTTTGCTATACCCCATTTAGAAGAATACCTTCTCTAAAAAAGACAGTCCCCCAAGCGCTGTCTTTT
>CADCIU010000019.1 GCA_902801585.1 uncultured Lachnospiraceae bacterium
CGGGAGAGATCGTCAGAGTCTTGATCTCCTTCTTGCCGCTGCTCACAACCTCAACAGCCCCGCCGCCGGATGTCGCCGTGAACTCTTTCGCTTCCAGCGCTTTCTTGCTCTCTTCCATCTGGCGCTGCATTCTCTGCGCCTGTTTCATAAGATTATTCATATTTCCGGGCATCCCGCCGGGAAAGCCTCCGCCTCTTCTTGCCATCTTATTCCTCCTCTATTTCCATCCTGACAATATCGGATAAATCCACATAATTGTCGGTGAATTTCTGGCCCTTGTCAAGTGCCTTGTACTCGATTTCAACATCCTTGCCAGAACACTGGCGCAAAAAATAGCGCAGTCTGTTTCTGTATCCCTCGTCGTGCAGGAAATGGTCTGCCGTCACATAATTGTTGAAAACGATCACAAGCTGGCCGTGATCCCCCACGCTGTGTTTGGCGCTGAGCAGAGAGACTCTCGTCATTCCGGGCGGCAGCTTGGAAATATATTTGGTCCAGTTGCGGACGATCTCCTTGACGTCCTCGGGGATTGCCTTGGGGTAGCTCTTCTTTGGAGCAGTTCTTTGCTGCGCAGTATCCTGTCCATACGCCGCAGCGCTTCCGGGAGCGTCTCCCGGGACCGAAGGATTATCCTGTCCCGGCGCCGCATCCGTTCCGCCTTTTGTCGAAGCGGGAATCCCTTCCCAGGAAGATGAGGCCGGAAGTTCTGCGATCTTTTTCTCATCCGCCAGAAGGCGCTGTTCCAGCTCTCGGATCCGGTTGCGCAGTGTATCCATCTGATCCTCGGCGGCCGCCTCATCGCCGCCCATGCGCCCTCTGGCCGCCCTGATGATCGCCATCTCTGTCAGGATCCGGCGGTTGGCGCTGTATCGGATCTGCTCGATCAGGGCGGAGAAAATGCGGATCTCTCTCATGATCTCCGACATCTCCGATTTACGCGCGTCTTCGATCATCTGCGCCAGATTGTCTGCGGATATATCGAGCGCATCCTTCGTGCTCTCCGAAGCGCGGAGCAGCATCAGATTTCGAAGGTACCACAAAAAGTCTGCCACAAACTGCACCATTTCCCGTCCCTGCATAAGAACATCTTCCAGGATCCTCAGTGCTTCCGCCACCTGTCCTTCGTGGATATGTCCATACAGTCTGCTGAACACTTTCGTATCTACGGCGCCCAGGATCTCCAGGGTCTTTTCATATGTAAGGATCTCATTTCCGTAATTAAATGCGTTGCACTGGTCCAAAAGACTCAGGCCGTCTCTCATTGACCCGTCCGCAGCGCTTGCAATATACCTCAGCGCTTTGTCCTCAGCACTCAGCTCCTCCGCCTGCGCCACTTCGCGCAGCCGCCCCTCAATGGTATCTGTAGACAGTCTCCCGAAATCATACCTCTGGCAGCGGGACAGGATCGTGACCGGCAGTTTATTAGGCTCCGTCGTCGCCAAAATAAAGATGGCATATGACGGAGGCTCCTCCAACGTCTTTAAGAGGGCATTGAAGGCAGCCGTGGAAAGCATGTGGACTTCGTCGATGATGTACACGCGGTATTTGCCCTGGGTCGGCGAATAGGCGACCTGGTCAATGATCCCGCGGATATCGTCAACGCCGTTGTTGGAAGCGGCGTCCATTTCCACAACGTTCAGGCTCGCGTCTGCGCCGATCGCCAGGCAGGAAGGGCATTCGCCGCAGGGACTTCCGTCCTTGGGATTCTCGCAGTTCACCGCCTTGGCGAAGATCTTGGCGATCGTTGTCTTTCCCGTTCCTCTTGTGCCGCAGAAAAGGTAGCTGTGCGCGATCCTCCCGGATATGATCTGGTTCCTGAGCGTGCGCACAATAACCTCTCTTCCCCTCACATCTTCGAATGTGCGGGGCCTGTATTTTCTGTATAGGGCCAGATAATGCTGATCTGCCATGCGCTTTCCTTCCTTAATTACAGCAAAAACAATTACAATTAAAATACCATATATTAAGTATCATATATTAAAGTACCATAAATAAAAGTAATATATAACAAAAAGGTGCGCCGCGATCTGCGGCGCACCTTTTTAAGCAATATCTTAATCGCCGAAACTAATGCCTACCCATTTTGCTTCCTTAATGATGCTTGACTTCGGATCGACCGTTTTGAGCTTGCCTGCCACTTCACTTAAAGGAGCCTTGACAATCTCGCGGTTCTTATATGCTACCATGTAGCCGAATTCCTTCTTGAGGATCAGCTTGCCGGCCTCTGCACCCAGACGGGTCGCAAATACTCTGTCGTAAGGATCAGGAGCTCCACCGCGCTGTGTATGTCCGGGAACCGTCACTCTTACTTCACGTCCGGTCGCCTTCGTAATGGCGTCCGCCACTTCATAGGATACTGAAGGATACTTGTAATTTGCGAGTTTCTTCTTGTATTCCTTCTTGGAGAGCTTGGCATCTTCTTTCGAGATCGCGCCTTCTGCCACGACAATGATCGTAAAGCGGCTGCCCGATCTGTCTCTCTCCTCGATCGCCTCGACGACTTTGTTGATGTCGTAAGGGATCTCCGGGATCAGGATGATATCCGCACCGCCTGCGATTCCGGCGTTCAGAGGAAGCCAGCCGACCTTGTGGCCCATGATCTCCACGATAAATACGCGGCCGTGGGAGCTCGCTGTCGTATGGATATCGTCGATGCACTTTGTCGCGATATCCACAGCACTCTGGAATCCGAAAGTCATGTCTGTCCCATAGAGATCGTTATCGATCGTCTTGGGAAGCGTCACTACATTCAGGCCTTCCTGGCTGAGAAGATTGGCCGTCTTGGTGGATCCGTTGCCGCCGCCCATGACCAGGCAGTCCAGCTGCAGCTTGTGATAGGTCTGCTTCATCGCCTCTACTTTGTTCAGGCCGTTCTCGTCGGGCTCACGGATCGTCTTAAAAGGTACGCGGCTTGTGCCCAGGATCGTGCCGCCTCTCGTCAGGATCCCCTTAAAATCCTGCCCGGTGAGCATGTGGAACTTTCCGTAGATCAGTCCCTTGTAACCGTCCTCGAAGCCATAAAACTCAACAGGCTCCTTCGCGTTGTTGCAGATGCACTTGAAAACACCGCGCATTGCTGCGTTCAGCGCCTGGCAGTCGCCTCCGCTCGTCAGAAAACCAATTCTCAACATCTCTTGTTCCTCCTCTTGACTGTTCATTCAACTCCGGCCAGCGCCCGGATTTCAGTGTACCTGTCGCCTGTTGTCAGCATATGATTTTATAGAAAATTACCAAAAATCGCCTGCCTATATACGAATCTATTATACACTTAACCTATAACAGGAACAAGTGTCTAATCAAAAGCCGCGTATTAAAAACGAGCAAATCAGAGAAAAAAGATATGCAAAGACCTGCTGTCCTTTCGAACAGCAGGTCCTAATTTCAGCGGAGGACATGGGATTCGAACCCACGCGCCGGTATTAGCGGCCTATCGCATTTCGAGTGCGACCTCTTCGACCTCTTGAGTAATCCTCCG
Source organism: uncultured Lachnospiraceae bacterium (assembly GCA_902801585.1). Next base: position 3,476 of record CADCIU010000019.1, read on the forward strand.
TACGTTTAACTATTATAGGACATATCTGCTTTAAAGCGCAAGGAAAATTTCTTGCAGTGCGCAATTGAATATGAATCCATGTTATACTATTTAAGTAGTGCTCGGTGAGACCGGACTGATTCAGGACCTGCCGGTCTGCAGGGCCATTTATCCCAAGGAGGCATTCCATGTCCAGTATTTTGTCTAATATTTCAATTTCTCTGATCGATGTGCTCCGTTTTGCGTGTTGGCTCATCTCAAGCTACGGCCTGTCCCGTTTTTTCAAGAAATTCGGGATCGAAGGCTGGTGGGCTTTTGTGCCCGGCGCCCGGATTTACTGGCTCGCGCGATGCGCAGACAGGGAGCAGGACGGCAAGACCGCTATGATCCTCCAGCTTCTGATGTATCCCACATACGCGGCTTACCTGATCCTGGACGTAGATTCGCCGGCCTTCCCCTATATCTCTATCCTCAGCCTTTTCTTTGGGATCGGATCATTGATCTACAAGGCGAGGATCTGTATTGATCTGTGCGGAGATCTGAAAGTCACCAAGCACTGGGCGTGGCTGTGGGTCTTTGCGGATATCATTCCCTGCCTGGTCTGGGGATTCAACGACAGGTACTCCCCTCCGTCAGAGCTTTCAAGGTATAACGGAAATGATCCCATCCTCTCTTCGGATCTCAATCAGGCCGTCTCCAACAGTGTGACCGATACGGACAACGGACTTTCCGTGAGGATACAGGACCGCACTGTCCGCAATTTTCTGGACAAACGTTATCTGCTGCGGGAGATCTTCATGAATATCGAACCGGGGCACATGGTCCTGCTGCTGGGCGGATCCGGTGCCGGCAAGACCACCTTCATCAATGCGGTGACAGGTTACGAAAAGGCCAACGCACAGATCCTTCTGGACGGCATGAATGTCTATGATGAGTATGACAAGATGAAATACTCGATCGGCTTTGTTCCTCAGGTCGACCTGATGAGAAGCAATGACACCGTGTATCGGACGCTGATGGATGCTGCTCTCCTGCGTCTTCCGGAGAGCACCCCCCGCAAAGAGCTGACCGCGCGCGTAAACTCAGTCCTCGAGCAGTTCGGTCTCTCCTCTGTCAAGGGGAGCCTTGTGGAAAAGCTCTCCGGCGGCCAGCGCAAGCGCCTGTCCATCGCGATGGAATACATCTCCGACCCCTTCCTCTTCGTTCTCGACGAACCTGATTCCGGACTGGACGGTGTGATCGCCCGGGATCTGATGAAGAGACTCCGTGCCATTGCGGACCAGGGCAAAATAGTGATCGTCATCACGCATACACCGGACCGCGTGATCTCCTACTTCGACGACGTCATTGTTTTGGCCAAGGATTCCCGCAAGACCGGACGCCTCGCCTATTACGGAAGTGTGGACGACGCGAAAGAGTTTTTTGGCCAGGATACGATGGAAGGTATCCTGCGTCTGATCAATCAGAAGGATGAAGGAGGAGAGGGAAGATCCGACGAATTCGTCCTCCGATATGCGGAAAGGCAGGTGACAGCCCAATGAGTGCAGACTCCATGAATGCAAGTGCCCCTAATGCAGAACCTACCAGAAAAAAATTCACCCTCATGACGGGCAGTCACCGCGGCCGCCTTGCGCAGATACCCATTTATCTGGGAAAAGATTTCCGTATGTTTATCTTCCAGAACGACTGGAAAGTTCTGCCCATGTCCGCGCTGATCGCTGCCATCATCGCTCTTGTCGTGGGCGCTAATATGTTCGTCACGATGGAGGGACAGTTTCAGTGTTCTTTTGCGCTGACCTGCGTCTGTATCTGGAACGGTTTCTTTAATTCCATACAGTCTGTCTGCCGGGAGAGGCCGATCATCAAGCGCGAGCACCGCTCGGGCATGCACATTTCTTCCTATGTGATCGCGCACCTGATCTACCAGATGTTCCTGTGCGCAATGCAGGCACTGATCACGGTGCTGATCTGCCAGACCGTCGGCATCAAGTTTCCCCAGGAGGGATTCATAACCAAATGGTTCCTCGTTGACATATGGATCACCATGTTCCTGGTCACGTATGCGGCAGACATTACCTCCCTGTTCGTCTCCTGCCTGGTTCACACGACGACGACTGCGATGACCGTTATGCCTTTCCTCTTGATCTTCCAGCTTGTTTTCTCCGGCGGTGCCTTCACATTGACCGGTCCCGCTAAGGCATTGACCAAGATCACGATCAGCAACTACGGCCTGGTCTGTCTGTGTGCGCAGGGCAATTACAATTCTCTCAAATCCGTCACGCTGTGGAACACCATTTTCAAGCTGCGTGACAGCAGTGAAGAGCTCAAGGAAGTTCTGTGGCAGATCGAGAAATCCGGCCAGCTGGAAGAGATCCTGGCCGAAAGCGGCAAGTCGATGCAGGAAGCCGCTTACGCGATGACCAAATCCAATATCTATTCCTGCTGGCTCCATCTGGCCGCATTTGCCGTGATCTTCGCTATCCTCTCGATCATCGTGCTGGAATTCGTCGATAATGATCGCCGCTGACCGGTTTCTCCGCTTGAAAAAAGGATAACTGTCAAAAGAGAGAGCCGAACCCGTTCGCACGGGTTCGGCTCCTTTTTATGCGTTGTTCACAGGTAATGTGATCCTGACCGTAATGCAGTTCCTGACAGACCTGCTAAAGAGCAGGATGAGATCAATTCAGGAATTTGAATCCGCGAATGATCGGTGTCTCGATCGCCTTTCCTTTGCAGATTCTCACGAAACAGATCACCTTGACAACCATCAGGATCGTCATGAATATACTCGTGATGAGCGGAATGATCAATGTCCAAAACAGGAAAATGGTCGCCAATGCCGCGAGCATGTTTGCCACCGCGATCTTGAGTCCCTCTCTGACATGGAATTTCGTGTACTCAGAGTCAGCACCGCCCAGCAGTGCGATAATGATCCCGATGGTCCCCATCAGATAGATAAGCATGCAGTAAACTTTATGCTCCTTGATGTCCTGGGGATCAAATTCGCTTGTGTGATCAAACGGATCTCCCTGACCATATGGCGGCGTGTATTGTCCCGCGGAATCACGCTGATTCTCGCCGGGTCTTCCCTGGTAGTCGCCGGGTCTTCCCTGATAATCACCGGGTCTTCCCTGATAGTCACCGGGTCTTCCCTGGTATTCACCGGGTCTTTCCTGGTAATCGCCTGGTCTCCCCTGGTATTCACCGGGTCTTCCCTGGTAATCGCCTGGTCTCCCCTGGTATTCACCGGGTCTTCCCTGGTATTCACCGGGCCTTCCCTGGTAATCGTCAGACCTTGCCGGATAATCTCTCGGTCTTACCTGGAGCTCAGTCGGCCTTCCCGGATAGTCTTCCTGCTGAGCCGGATCGCCCGCATCTGCCGGCTGCTGATCCGCAGGGGCCGGTTCGCCCGCATATTCATCTTCCCATTTTGTCCCGCACTTGGTGCAGAACAGGGATCTGTCCTCCATAAAAGCTCCGCATTTCTTACAAATCTTCATTGGTTATACCTCCCGTTGTATTTGTCCGGCGATGCCGACTTTCTTTCTGTGATCTTAATGGCATTATATAACAGTCCGCTGCATTTTTTGTAATTTGTTTATTACGTTCCGGTACTTTCTTGCTGCGATCATAAGAACCCCAGCGAGTGGATCGCTCCGCTGCGGGGTTCATGCCCGTTCTCGTCAAGAAGCCTTCGGATCCCGTCTGCGATCCTCTCGACCGCGATCCTGTTCTCACCCGAAATCCGGGATCGCGGCTCTCCACACATCACGGCATAGTGTACGGCAGCCTGGAGGAACTCCTCTGCCGTTCCGCTTTCTGCGGCAGCATCGATCAATGCTCCTGCGCGCACCGGCTCCGGATCACCTCCGTGTTCCGGATCGCTGCCATGTTCCGGGCTGTTTCCGTATTCCGGATCGCTCCCCATGATCCTGAGCGATATTTTTTCATAAAACGACCCCGGGTCTGACAGAGCAGCCCTCATCCATAAAAGACGGACCTCTTCTTTCGAACTTACACATCCGGCCGCCCTGAGAAGAGGATACTTGTCAAGAGCGCCTGTGCTGTTTTGACGCAGCTTTTCCAGTTCATCTGCAATATACAGCGCCGCCATATGCGGGATCCCGCCTTTTGAATAAACGACCTCCGGCATAGATGCCCACCGCTGTAGTTCCTCCACCCGTTCATTCTCTGTTTTGCCCAAATCTGTCTGCCGGAGTGCTTCCGCCTCACAATAGACTGCGTCCGCAAGAATCTCCGTCCTTTTGGGCGGTACCGACTGCCTGAGCATCATCGGGATCGGGATCACTGTGCTCCGGTCTCTCTCTGTCCTCAGGGCATACGCGCACACGGCAAGTCCCTCCGCATAACTGCCGCATGTTCCGGCAAACGCCGTCCTGCTCAGATGGACAAAGGCCAAAACATAGAAAAAAAGGAGGTCGTCCACGCGGTCTCCCCATCTCTTTCCCATATGCAGTGCTCTGCCAAGTCCGTACAGATTTACGCGCAGCTCAGCGGTCCGAAGGTTCGTGCGTCTGAGCCATCCGATCGCATCCGATATCTGAAACGTCGTCTCTGCAAAGATCCTGCCCCCTATATCCGATTCCTCTTCCTTGAGAGACTGCTGCAGTCTTCTGACAAGCTGTCTCTCTTTCGTTTTTGTGACCATCCCTGTGAACGGATGGACCGTCTGATCACTGCTGTTCATGGATCGCTCCTGCCCGATTCAGCGTTTCGATCACCTCTGTGATCACTTCTTTCGAGGAAGAAGGAAAGAGCCTCCGGAAAGCCCGTTCACATTTTTCTTCCTCCGTGATGATGGCAAAAGATCGAAGAACGCTCTCTTGTGCCCGCCCGCATCTGTCCTGAAGCAGGGCCGCCCTTTTTTCGGTCCCGGAATAAAGAAATGACCCCTTCTTCACATATTCCTTTGGACGGAGCGGTGCAAGTCTTACGATCTTGGTGCTTCTGTAAGGGACTCCGGCACACTCTGTCCATGCGGCCAATCGATCTAATCTCGCCGCGTCTTCCTCTCCGCAGATCCTGAAATCCTGCCGGAGGCGCAGTGCCTCCTCCATTGTCCTGAGCCATTGTAGATCACTCTGCAGCTGCTGCGGATCATAACTTGGAGGGATCCTCTCATTTAAGATCGCTGCGTTCTTATCTTCCCGCTTTTGTTTTCTTTCGTTCAGTGCCAGCTCGTACTGCTCAATGCGAAGCGCGTTGTATCTCTGGAGCATAATACAGTAGATGTTGGACAACACAGCCGCGCACATTCCCCAGTCGGCCGGTCCCCATCTCAAGGACAGCAGCCTTCGCGCCGCCAGGATCATGCACGCCAGTACGATGCCGGTCATATGGATCAGTGCATTATAAGACAAGTAGACCCGATGCAGGAAGACCCCGCTGCCCGACATGCGTTTTAAGTGATAATTGCTGTTTTTCCCCTGATCTTTTCGATGTTTCCAGCCCTCAATGGCGAACACAAAATCTCTGAAGGCCCGGATCCCCATCTTCCGGTACAGATTCAGTTCGATTTTTTGGGACCGGCTTAGCTCATGACCCATAGGCATCACCCAAATTTCTCAGCTCATGATCTGTGCATAATTGCTGGTGTCATAACACCACTCCATAAACTTCGGGCAGCAGTGCCCGTAGCAGGCGATCTGGACCGGGTCGCTCATGAGATGAAGCAGATCCGTATACTCTGTGACCGACTGCAGCTGTTCATCGCTCAGCTCCCCGGGATCCCGGAACACCGCTTCCGCAAAGCGGTCAAATCCCGTATACAGTGTTTCCATTGCATCCAGGTACTCAGCATAATCCCCGATCGGTTCACGCTCCTTCGGCATCCATCCCTGTCTCTCTCCCGCATCTTCCGTCAGGCGGTCAATGGAGATCTCCCAGTCGGCGCTCTCGAACACACACCTTCCCTCGTGCTCAGTAAAGATCCCGGACAGATGGAGCAGATCTCTTCTGTCCGATTCAATGAATAAAAAGAAAGCGGTCCGGCCGCTTTCCGTGCAAAATGGAAACGATAACTTTCCGAACCCGCGGTATTTCTTTATTTCCTCTGAATTCCAAATCGTGCTCAGCATTTCAGCGCTGTTCATATCTGCCTCCACTCAGCGGATCCTGTTTCTCGTCACGATCGCGTCGCCTCCGGGTACATTGAGTGCCTGTTCCAGCCTCCACCTGGGTACAAATACGGTCTGAGTGCGCTCCAGACGTCCGTCCTTGTGTTTGTCCACATGGCTGGTATCATTGATGTAAAAGCCCACCAGCTCATGCGTTCTCAGGTCTCTGGCCGTACCCACCATCTGGATCTCATGATCAGCAACTGCATTGCCCATATAATTCTCGTAGAGCAGGTTAATGCTCACACCGAGCATTACGCCTTTTCCACTCTCCACTGCATCCGCGAGCTGCTCCGGATCCAGATTCGAACTTCTGCCGAACATCTGTCTGATCGTGCTGCCGAGGCTTGTCCGGGTTTCATACAAGTCTGTTTCAATTCCGTAATGGGCCAATACTTTTTGCATATCGCTCGAGATCATGGTGCCATTGACTTTAGCATCAGCGGAATGAACGGGATCGCATCGAAGCCCGGATCTCACAGAATCTATATAATTGACGACCTGTGCCTCGGATATATTCCTTCCCGACAAAATCAGCAAATTGGAGATCTGAGCCATGGCGCAGTCGTTCACCCATCCCTGCTCATTATGTCCCTGCGCATAGGAAAGCTTACCCAGGTTCTCGTCATCTATGCCGAATGTGAGACAGGGCCCGCCTGCTCCTTTGGGCTGGCGCACGCCGGAGAACAGCGGATTTTTGGTCATCGGATCATTCATGACCTTCTGCCTGAAAGCCTCCGATCTCTGCTTCATGATCATTTCGCGATAGGCCCTGTCCTCATCACTGAGCCCCTCATTCCCTGCATCTGTCGTATTGTCTCCGGGCTCCGGCACAGAATCCGTCACAGATTCCATATGCCCGGCATCCGAGATACCCTCTGATCCGGAAGTGCCAAGGGAATCTCCTCTGCCGAGTTCCCCGGTCCCTTCCTCCATACTGGCAAGGAGCTCATCCCTGAGCATCTGCGCCTCTTCACTCTTCTCAGCAAATTTGTTGTCCAGCGGTTCGAGTGCGTCCGCGAACTTATTGTCTGACGCGCCCTGCAGGCGGTCTCTGGATTCCTGTACTTCCTCGACGAACTCCTCTAAGCCGCGGATCGTCTCAAACTTCTCTTCATTGTTCTCGTAAAGCGCCTCCTCCGAAGCGCGGACACTCTCATCGGCAGCTGCACGGGCATCTTTGGCCTGCTCGAACAGGTCATTGGCCGTGATGATATCGCCCATGGGGCGAAAATCTTCATCCACTTCCATCGCGGCGGCCATATCATCGTATCGCGCTTCCCGCTCGCTCTCCATGTCTTCCAGGGTCCGGCGGTTCTCCTCCAGCTCTGAGCGGATCTGTCTGCCTTTATCAAGCTGCTCGTCTGCGACGGATTGAAATTCACGCAGTTTCATTCCCCTCGCCTCCTTGCACTGTCATCCGGCGGCTGCCTCCCGCAGCCGGCATCAGCTGTTGGTGGACGAGGCAAATACAGTGTATCCTACTACCAGATAGACGACGATCTGCAAAAGCCCCAGAACCAGTCCCACCACACCGTGCACGAGACTCATGATCAGCGAACTCAGTGCCATGATGATAAAGGGCAGCAGCAAAATAGGAAAATACAGGATCAGGCTCTCCTTGACTCTGTTGAGCAGCTTCGACAAGATCAGGCCGAATGTCAGGCCCAGAAGTGCACCGATCACGGTCATATAGAGCGTGAATCCCGTCGCGGAATTAAAATTGGTCGCAAGGGCATTGGAGCCGAACACGTCGATCTGTTTGACGTATACAGACCTCAGGAGCGCGCCGCAGAGTGCGCCGCCCATTGTATAGATCAGGATCATGAGTTTCAGGGACTTCGCCGCGACCGTCTTCTCCCAATTCTGGTCGACCACAGAGATGTCTTCTGCCTGCGTGATCCTCGTCAGGTCATATACCGCGCTGGGAGAGATCGTCTGCACGCTGAAGGATGCTGCCCTCTCCCGGATCGTGTTCTCATTTTCCGCGCTCTTGAGGTCTCTGCTCAGAGTTCTCGATCCCGCGAACTTTCTCCACGTCGCCGCTGCCGCGGGATAGCCGGAATCCGCCGCTCTCTTGAGCCACATGTCGGCTTCGTCAAGGTTGACCGCACAGCCGACGCCCAGACTCAGATTTCTGAAGAGCCTGTACATGGACTTGGCGTCTCCGAGCTCAGCTCCCCTGCGGAAATATTCTGTAGACGTCCGGTCATCCTGCCGCACGCCGCTGCCGTAAGCGTACAAGATCCCGAGTTCCCTTGCGGCTTCACCGCTGCCCCCGTTTGTTTTTTCCATCAGAAGGCGCGCGGCCTGCTCGACGTCCCTTTCACAGTCCACGCCGTCTTTCAGCTTCAAAATATCTTCCAGATCCATTTCTCTGTTCTCCTGTACTGCTCCGTATTGACGATCCTCTAGTGTAGCTGCGCTCATTGCTGCCCGCTCCTTTCCCGATTCTGATTCTGCCTCTGATTCCGATCCCGTTCCTGATCCCGATCAATATTTTCGATCCGTCAGCCTTCACCCCCGGCTGCGATCTCTTTCCAATACGCTTTTTCCTCATCCGGACATGTGGAAAGGAGAAGCCTTCTCTCTTTGTACCGGTTCTTTAAGGACTCGTTTACTGTATAGCCGTTCTTTTGAGCTTTGGCCTCCATCTGGTCAACGCCTCTCTTGTATTTCAGGATCTCTCCGAAGAGCATCTTGCGGAAACGGTCGCGGAACTCATCCTGCTCCTTAGATCTCCCCAGCGATCCTTTCGTCTCGATCACGGCGGCGAAGGGGGAATAGTAGGCATATACGGCTGCGAGGTGTTCGTTCGCGTCATTCATGAGCCGCGCGAAGCGCACCCGGATCCCGTTCTTTAGCTGTTTGATCTCCCTCTCGCGCAGCCGGTAGTTCTCCGACGCCGGTTCCATTGTTCCAAGCTTCTTCACCGCAAGATCATATTCTGTGAGCAGCTTGTAGAACTGCTTTTCATAGGCAGTGATCTCTTCCCACCGCTTTTTCCATCCCTCAGAGGAAATATCGAAGGATGCCAGAATATCTCTGTGGTATCCCTCTCTGGCCCCCAGATGCTGCAGGATGACTGCATCATCCAATATGCCTTCTTTGGCCGCGAAATACGGGATCTGCACCTCAAACGGTTTGAGGAGCGGCTCGTAACTGCACAGCGCCTGTCCCGGTGTAAATACTGCCATTTTCTCGAGCTGATCAGGGTTGGCCGACATCGTTCCGCCCAGGAGTTCCCGGTCGTCGTGCGCGGTGATCCTCAGGCCGATCTTGAGCGACGTGTTCTTGATGACTTCCGGCGCCATGGCTGTCGGCAGCTGGTCAGCGATCACGATGCCCTCGCCCAGGGCGCGCACTTCCGCGAGCATCTTGACAATGTAGGCGGTCGCCGCCGTCTTCGGATCTGCTTCTTCCCCCGCAGCCGGCTGGGCCTCGGGTCCGATCAGGTTGTGAGCTTCCTCCAGGAACATGACGTGGCGGGGTTTTCCTCCCATCGCCTCTTTGTCATAGTTTTCCACTTTCAGCGTCTCGCGGATCAGCGTCGCTATGAGCAGCGTCATGTAATTGGCCGGGTCCTTGCCCAGTGACTCCAGCTCCACGATCGCTGACCGCCTGATCCATTCCTCCGGAGGGACCGTCGAGCGGGGCACATCGAAAATATCGCCCATCTCTCTGGTCATCAGTGATCCGATCCTGACCTGCAGAGCGGACTTGAGGTTGCTTCGGACTTCCGGCGCATAGTCCGATTTGTCCAGTCTCTCCTCGAGATTCTTGTACAGCTCGCTCATCGTAGGATAGGACAGTTTTCCCTGGTTGACCATATTATGCATCCAGTTGTGCCTGCTGTAGACATCCTCGACGGACCGGTCAAGCAGGAAGGGCATAGGCGGTTCCAGTTTGAAAGCCCCCTCAAACACCGCCAGCAGATTGCGAATATGCTCTGCCAGCGTCATTCCCTTGGGAAACTCAAAAGGATTGATGTGCAGGGGGAATCTTGTAAACGCACTCGGCGAGAACAGTTCCAGGTCCATCATATCGGGCAGCGTCGTCATGACCCGGTATTCATGTTTGGCAGGCTCCAAAACGAGTACGGGAATCCCGTATCCCGCATGCATCTCGTGAATAAGGTGCATCATGCTGTTGGTCTTTCCCGAGCCGGGCACACCGGCCAGGAAAGCGTGCTTGGAGAGGTTGCCGAGCGGGAACTCAATGCGGTGTCCGTCCGGGTCGACTCCCAGGTTCAGTCCCTTGAGATTCAGGTCCGGAAGCGTCTCCTTGGGCGTCTCGATCGTTTCTCCCGAATACAATGCGGGAAGGATCCCGAAGGGAACCATCTCGTCCAAAAGATAGAGCTGGGAGAGATAATTCAGACTCTCCGGCGCTCCCTCCATGGCAAGGTAGCGGAAGCTGTCCGAGCCGATCTCGCTGAAGCTGCAGCCCTCCGTTGTCCGCAGGGAGTGGTCGCCCTCCGCGAGGGCCTCCGACGCTGCGGCGTCCAAAATATAGCCGGCATGTTTGTAATCATCCGAGAGCACCTGTATATCACAGATAAAGTGCGGATTCGCAGCCAGATCCTCCAGCAGGTCGCTGTAATACTTCAGCGTGCTGTCCGCGTTCTCATCCTTTTGTCCCATTCCGGCGCCGGTTGCCGATACGTTCACTTTGGTCCTGGTCAGCCTGCGGAGTTTGGGGAGCACATAGGAGAGCGTCTCCTCCAAAGGCTCCGCCATGTCCACAGGGTAAGCGGAGAGGACATACAGGCAGGGACGCCCGATCGCCTCCATCAGTCTGGACATATTATAGAGCCTGGCCTCCTCGTTCATGGACCATTCGCTCACCGTGTAGTATCTCTCCGTACTGCCGGGATCCAGCGGCCTGGACTGCCGCTCTTTTTTGATCAGGTGGACGCTGTACGCATATCGCCGGTAAATATCGGGCATGGGGAATGTTCCCTTGTCCGGCCTTCCCGGTTTGCGCGGTGCTCCGCCCTCCTCAAAGTCAAAAAAGGCAGCGAGCGGTGAGGAGTGGATCGTCTCCTTGAGGTAACCGGCGTCCGCCGCATCCGCGCTGTCAAAGCGAATGCCGATCTGCAGCCGTTTTCCCTGCGGCCGCGCCGGATCATACTCATAGAACAGGTGAAACGCGTCCCCGGCTTCCAAGAGTCCCCGGCGGTTCATCTGTCTCCAGAAAGTGCTGTGGTGTGACAGCACACCGCCGACGCCGCTCTCGTCGAGACTGGCGTATTTACTGAGCGTCAGGTCCGGAATGCTCTCGAGAATATAATATTTTGACTCCATACGATCCTCCCTAAACCTCTCCGACGAGCGTTACGGTCTGCGAAAACGCCTTCAATAGGCCCGCCGGCAATCAGCTCTGGATCTCTGCCAGCTGATCGGCGAACTCCGCCTCCGCCTCATCGATCGACTCCATGGCCTCATCCGAAGCTTCGCCGAAACTCTCCGCCGATTCATGGGCGCGGTCGGCTGCCCCTTCCGCGGAGCCCCCGAACTCTGAAGAACCGGAGATCTGCTCGAACTGGCTGGCCGCCTGTTCGCTGAGTCCCTGCTGCTCCTGGGCTTCATCGCTCGCCTCATTCGCAATGTCACTTCCCGAGTCGAGCGTCCCCCTGACGGAGCTCTCCATGTCCGAAGTCGCTTCGCTGATGGAAGAGTCGTGCACGTCATGGATCGCCTCCACAATGTCATCGTCCACATCGCTGGGCATGCTGTCCAGGATGCTCTTGACATTCGAGATGTCCTCCATATCCCTTTGTCCCATCTCCATGGCTTCGCGATGTGTCTCGTTCGCTTCCCGCACTCTTTCCCTTACGGATTCCAGCTTACTTCCCATTGTGTCCTCCTTTTTGCTTTACAAGCGTTCTCTCTCCCGTCCGGCAGTCTTCCGACCGGTCTATGCCTTCCCTTCCAGAGATCTGGTGATCGCAGTCGTACACTTATCCGAATAATCTATCATTCTCTCACAGGCGATTTCTCCCGAGTTGCACTCTCTGATATCCGCATCACAGTTCTCGATCGCACTGATACTCAGGCCCGGAAATTTGCTCTGTGCATGGATTCTTTCGAAATTTCTCCTGGCCTCAAACGTTTTGTCTCTTTCGATATGGAATTTCTGTCTCAGATCATTCAGGATCCGCTCCATCCCCTGGATCTCGCCCCTTTGATCCATGAGCTCCCGCATCACGTTTTCTCTCTCTACTTTCTTATTCTCCAGCTCCCTCTCGTATGCCTGTTTTCTTCTCTCTGCTTCCTGCAGTTCCCTCTCGACTTCCTGCATCCTTTCGCGGACTTGCTGGCGGACCATTTCGTAGTTGCTGTTCAATTCATCGTCATCGCCGTCATCCGGAATCTTGTCAAGTTCCCCCTCCAGCTTGTCATACTGCGCCTGCAGCGAGGCAATGGCACTTTCTTCACTCTTGACCGCCGCCATAAGGCTTTGGATCTGGCCCTCGAGCTCTTTTTTCCTCTCCATCCCCGATATTGCCGCATCGGCAGTCTTTTTCAGGTTTTCGAAGGTGCTCTTGGTCTCGCTCATCAGTCCGGTTACCGTTCTTCCCGCCATACTCTCCCCCCGTCATCTTCTCGAGGCCGAGATCACCGCGCTCTCATCCTGCTGGAGCACGATGTCATGAATCTCATAGCAGCTTCCTCTCTCCCATCCCTCGTCCGTGATGGCACGTCCCAAAGGATTGAGGAGATACTTCTCAACGACGTTCCCGATCCCGCGTCCGCCAAAACTCAGATTCTGGACGCTCAGATCCACCAGCCTCTTAAAGGCATTCGACTCCTTGGAAAGGATCACCTCGATCCCGTTGTTGTCCTTGAGTCCCGAGATGATATTACTAAGCTGCTTCGAGAGGATCAGCGGCACGGATTCTCTGCGGATGAAGTCAAAAACGACCAGGTTGTTTCCGATTCGGTTGAGGATCTCGGGCCTTCCCAGTTCGGAGACGAAAAAGTCTCTCACTGCTGCCGTCACCTTCTCCTCGATCACGGAATACGGCTCCTCCGGTTTTACAAGCTCCACCTTGGTCCCGTCGCGCAGTGTCTTGTAGATTCCCTTGTTGCTGGTAAAGATGATGATCGTCTCTGTGAAGTAGACCGTCTCCCCCTTGGAATCCGTCATTCTCCCGTCATCCAGGATCTGCAGGAATTTATCCAATATACTGGGATGCGCCTTCTCGATCTCGTCGAAGAGCAGAATGGAGAAGGGATGCTGCTTGACGGCATTTGTGAGCTCGCCGCCCGCGTCATATCCCACATATCCGGGAGGCGCTCCGAGCAGCCTCTGGTCGGAGTGCTCGTGTCCGTACTCACTCATATCAAATCGGATCAGCGTGCTCTCGTCTCCGAATATATACCGGGCCATCGCCTTGGCCATCTCCGTCTTTCCCGTTCCGGTGGGTCCGGCAAAAAACAGCACGCCCTTGGGCCTTCCCGATGAATGCTGCAGTCCCGACAGTCCCGTCGCAGAGCGCTTGATGACGTCCGCCACGGCATTGATCGCTGTGGGCTGTCCTTTGACATCTTTGCCCAGGGCCTCCGATATGCCCACCAGCTGGTCTTTGCCCAGCCGGCTCCAGGGATCGTCCTGCTGCCCGTACCGATAGGCGTTGATGGCTTTGGGCGCCTCACTTAATGAAAGCCTCCGCTCGCCGCAGAGTCCCAGCACTCTGTCGAGTTCCATATAGGTGAACCCTTCCGTGATACCCACAATGCGGTTCTCGACTTTCTCCAGTTCATCCGCGCTCAGTTTCTCCGTATCCCTGAATTCACTGCGGTGCGCGGCGACCAGTTCCAGCCTCATTTCCCTCTCCGGCTTGTTGATCGTGACCACCTTGACATAAGGATTGTTCAGATAGATCCATGCGGGAAGATCGTTCGCCTTCTCCACCATGAAAAAGATCGTGTTATTGATCCAGGTGCCGTCCTTCGATGGCGCTTTCACTGCCTCCTGGGTAGCGAGAAGCAGTGTTGCGAAATTCTCGATCTCCGCGGCATCCATGCGGTCGGGACCGGCCGTCAGGAGCGACGCCATGTTGAGTATGACCGCGACCGACTTGTCCGTCTGGCGCACAGCGGTGCGCACCGCTTTGCAGGCCGCCGCGATCGATATACCGTCTCTGCCTGTCTCTGCGTTCGACAACACACCGAAATCTGCCGCCTGCTGGGGATCCATGTTGTTGTAGAACCCGTCTACGCGATTATAAAAAGTGATGTTCTGATACCCCTCACCGAGCAGAAAGACGTACATATACTCATCCAGATTGGTCAGTTCCAATCCGAATCCACCGGAAGAATACATCTGGAGATCACTGATATTGCCTTCAACTACAAACGCGGATTTGATCGACCTGTAAGTGTCGATCTCTTCTCTCCATCGCGGATTCTTGATCATGCTGCACCTCAAATTCGATTATGCTTTTATCCGTTTTTTTATCGATTGTGTTCCTGTCGATCATGTTTCTATTCGAAGCGGAATGTTGTAGATCCACAGGACCTCTCCCGGGCTCATCATCCTGGCTCCTTCCATCCGCACTCTCTGTCCGCCGGGACCGCTGAAAAATACACCGTTGAGGCTCTTGTCCTCATTGACCTGAAGCCTTCCGGTCTGGGGATTGGGCCTTACATATACATGCTTGCGGCTGATCATGAGATTGCCGTCAAACCACTGTTTGCCCAACCCTTCTCTGCCGATCCAGGCGCCCTCCTGAGGGATCGGCACGCGGTCGCCGTACAGGCTCAGATAAAAGCCGGACGATGAAGCCGTTCTCTGACTGCTCCCGAATCCGGCCGGCTGTCCTGAGCCGGCTCCCATTCCCGGCTGCCTTCCGGGCGCGCCGCCTCTGACAGCTCCGGCCCCGGGTATACCGCCTGCTCCCGGTATACCGCTGACTCCCGGTGCGCTGCCGGCTCCCGGCATACCGCCGGCTCCCGGTGCTCCGCCTCCCGGAATACTGCCGGCTCCCGGTGTTCCGTTTCCGGGTATACTGCCGGCTCCCGGCATCCCGCCTCCGGGCATATTGCCGGCTCCGGGCGGCGTATTTGCCCTAAAGCCTCCTCCCGGTCTGAATCCTCCGGAACCTGCTCCGAATGCAGGGCCTCTTCCGAAACTCCTCTGTCCCGGCACCCTTTGTCCCGGTACTGCTCCTCCCGGTGCGCCGGGCGCTGATCCCATGCCTGCGCCGGGTCTTCCCGTACCGGGCATGGACGGCTGCTGCCCCTGATTCGATCCCGGGATCTGTGAATCCTGCTGATAGCCCGGCACCTGCGGGTTCTGCTGGTAGCCCGGCACCTGCGGGTCCTGCTGATACCCAGGTACTTGAGGGCTCTGCTGATACCCCGGTACTTGAGGACTCTGCTGATCCCCCGGTACTTGAGGACTCTGCTGATACCCCGGCGCCTGCGGGCTCTGCTGGTAACCCGGTACTTGAGGGCTCTGCTGGTAACCCGGCACCTGCGGCATCTGCTCTGCAGCCGGCGCCTCCGGCTGCATGGGCTGCTGCGCCGCTGCCGCTGCCGCGGCTTCAGCCTCCTGCTGCTTGGCCGCCGCTTCCGCCTTCATCTTCTGCACGTCTTCGAGCGTCATCGGCGGTCTGCTGCGATCGACGGGGGATCCGCAGACAGGACATCTGCTTCGGGCGATCCCGCCCTCTCTGTATTCGATCTCATGGCCTCTTATACAATAGCGAACCAATATGCGGGGGCCGCCTTCGTTCAACATACTTACCTCCATGCCCAAGCGCTGTTTTTAGTGCATTGTCATTGCCTTTAAGGCCCTGGCTCTTTCCGTTCTCCCCGAGGACGCCGCCTGTGTGATCCGAATGTTCTCCGTCTGAGGAGGCTGCAGGGATGTCTGATCAAATGTGATGCCGAATTCCTCGTCCAGCTCTTTGACGATCGACGGCAGAAGGGAGCAGAAATGCCTGGCCTTTTCCGTGATGCTGCGCTTTTCGTCCATGGACGCGGATGCGCCCTTGCTCTTTCCGTTAAACTGCATCTCAAATGCTCCGGACTCGGAGCGCCTGATGCTCACACCTGTCTGCTCGTCCATACTGTATTCGAGCTCCGTCATACCGTCGTCGCCGACTGCCATGTTCTCGAAAGTAAGATTGTGGCGCTTCATGACCACTGTAAACGCATTTGTGACGTACTGGCGCTCTTTGCTCTTTTTGTACTCCTCGACGAGTTCTTCCGTGTCTTCCCGCATGTCTGCCACTGCATAAGCGTCCGAGAGATCTTCCTCCGTATAGCGGGGCTCGATCCCGACTTTCTCGGCGATCGCCAGATACATGAAGTAGTCTTCCATCACCTTCTCGGACACCTGCGCCTTGCGGCTTCTGTAGTCCGCGCACCTCTCCTCCAGGTCGATCAGCCTCCCCTGATTCTGCTGGATATAGAAGTTCCTGCGGGCGGGAGCGACCTGCTCCGCCTCTTCGAGCATATTTGCCGCAGCGTCTTCATAATACTCTGATTCTACGGCGGCGACAGCCCGCACTCTCTCCACGAAGCTCTCCCACGGCGTCTTCGTACTCTCTCTCTTTGAGGCCTTTGAACCTGTACTCAGAGAAACGAACTTCTCGCTGGAATCGCTGACATACATACGGTCCGCTTCGATCCCGGAGAGCATATCGTCGATCTGGGACACATGCTGCTCTGTTCTCTTCTCCTTCGTCATTCCGGGAATGATGACCAGAATGAGATCCTGCAGATCCTTTAAGAGCTGCGACCCGTCACCGAACATCTCCTGCGACCTGTGGATAGTCTGCGCCATATCCCGGACTTCCCGGTTCTCTCCGAATTCGTCCTCGAACGCCTTGACCGCTCTGTCCATGTTCTCTATCTGCGAGCGGATCTCTTCCGCGATCCGGTTCCTTGACAGCATCTCTTCGCGGATGCGGATTCTGGCGGCGTCCTGGAGCATCTCGTCCTTCTCCTGGCGGGTCAGCTCCTCCCGGATCCGCTCTTCCATGATCTCTTCATATTCTTTGCGGTTTAAGTCCGCCTGCTCAATGATCTCATCCAGCGCGGTCTTTTTGGCACTTTCCAAAGCTTCCGCTTTGCTGAGCCTGCTGGCTTTATACTTCTGCGCCGCCGCGCTGATCCCGGCAGCCGCAAGGGACACTGCTCCGACAGTCAAGATGACAGGTGCTGCGAGTATGACGACTCCCGAATCCGATGCACTCATATTCCGCTCTCCATTAATGCTTTTTCGATCGACGACAGCATACTGCCGTGTTCAATATAATCCAGCCAGACTTTAAACGCTTTGGACTCATACAGTGCTTCGACCTCTTCGTCCAGTCTGTCTGAACAGTTCTCCAAATACGCGAGCAGATCGTCCACTGTCAGGAGCGTCGCCCCGTGCCAGATGAAATCCGGTTTTTGGCGGAGCGAGATCTGCAGCTTTTTCACCGCGAGTTCCGGTGAGCTCTTGCCGATCTGCTCGATCTGCATCGCTCTCTCGGTCTGCTGCTTTGTGCCGCCGTTCTTTTCCTCATAAAAACTGATCAGCCGCGCTCTGCAGAAGTGGCAGAACGGGTCCTTCATCCCATAGCGGCCCTGTTCCTCCGTCTGATTGACAAAATCCTCCAGAGATTCGTAATGCACCCCTTTCCAGTAGAAATCCACTGAGGGAGACAGCGACTGCATCAGCTTGAACAATCCGGCCTCCTTGTCAAAAGAAGA
Organism: uncultured Lachnospiraceae bacterium; assembly: GCA_902801585.1. The sequence continues at coordinate 21,306 of CADCIU010000019.1, forward strand.
GGCATACTGCTGGCTGTACCGGAAGAACTTCCCGTCGAACTGGCGCACAAACTCATCCAGCTGATGCTGTTCCAGCATGAAGACACCGTAGTTCCAGTCATTGCCCAGGACCTGGATCAGCTCCTGAATGTCCAGTATGAGCTTGCCCCTGTAGGGCAGCCCCCTGACCATAGACCGCTCCGCTTTGTTGTGGTACGTCTTAAAGCCCACGCCGCCGTTCTCAAGCCAGTTCGCGATATATTCCCCGTCGTATCGGGACTCCGGCTTGTCCTGCACCATTCCGTTGAGAAGATTTCTGGTCTTGGAAGAAATTGCCAGCGAAGGGGGGCATACCACCGGGCTCTGCCATCGGCGGTACAGATGCTGCCTGAGTGCCTGCGGGTCAGGCGCCTTGGCCGCTTCGTTTTCATCCAGGGGCGATCTTCCCGACAGGAGCGTCATCAGCGTGAGCCCCAGTGAGCAGTATTCGGATGCGCCCGTGTGCCGGTCCCCGTCCGTATAGATCCGCTCCGGTGCCATAAAGAGAAGAGAGCCGCCCGCCTTCTCGTCTTTGTCAAAAGTCAGACAGTCGTAATCCCCCAGAACGATCTCTTTTTTGGCCCTGTCCTTCCAGAATATGTTGGACGGTTTGATGTCGTTGTGGACCAGATGATTGGCCTGCATAAAGCGGAGCGCCTCATTGAGCTGCGGAAGGATGCTTTTAATCATTTCATCTTCCGTGATCACGACATTTTCCAGTGTTCCCTGCTGATAGACGGGCATGATCTCATAGTGGATCCCGCCTTCCAGATCGCCGTAGCCGAGGATCGGCATCAGTGACCTGCAGCTTCCGCTCCGGGTCAGGTCCGCCATCTTGCGCAGCGCCGTCGTGCTCCTTGCGGCGCCCGCGTCGTAGATCTTGATGACTACCCTGTTCTGCCGCCTGTCCTCTCCGAGGAACAGAGTACTCTGCGCGCCCCTGCAAAGAAACTGAATAAGGCGGTGCCGCCCGATCTCATCTCCCGGTCCGTACGGGATCTCCTCTGCGGATTCCCCGGATCTCTCCGCGTGAATCCCCTCGATGACGGGAATCGTCGCCTTGCCGTTCCAGGACCATGCAGGAAGTGTTTTATTCAGTTGACCGGTGTGTTCTCCAGCTCTCATACATGCCCTGCCAAAATATCTGCTGCATTCACTTCACGGTTCAAGGGGCGGGATCCCGATCTGCACAAGGTGATCGCCCTCCCCGATGAACTGAACTTGTCTCTCCATATGCTCTGCATCGCGGTACCGCTCCGGAAATCTCTGAACGATCACGCGCTGGTTGTCGGATCCCCTCAGGCCGCGTCCGCTGTTGAGCTCCTCTATATAAGGGCCTTCCACCAGGACCGCTGTCAGCCCTAAGATCTCATCGATATCCGGGTCCTTAAAGCCCCGCAGCTCTTCGATCGTATACCCCGTAAAGATAAGTATGTCTTCACTGATCTCCCGGGAGAACCAGCGGATCAGCTGCAGTACGCCCCGAGGCTGGTCGAAAGGCTCTCCTCCGCTGATCGTGAGGCCGTCCGCCTCAAAACCGTCGGGGATTCGGCGGATCACTTCTTCCACGTCCACCGGACTGCCAAGGGGCTCTTTCAGTTCCGGGCTGATACAGCCCGGGCACGCTTTGCCGCATCCGCGGACCCATACCCCGAGCCGCTTTCCGTAACCGAGCGTCGTCACCGGATAATACACTCTGTGAAGAAGGAGCTCACTCATACGATCTTGATCCTCCTGCCGCATCCCTCGCAGAAAGATCCTGCATCTGCAAGTTTTCCGCAAAGTACACACTGCCCCATCCGCTTTCTCCGGATGACTGCAAGCGATGCCTCCGCATAGGATGCAGCCGCAAAATACTGTTCCGGACTGATCACGTAATATCTCCCGGTGAAAAGGTGCCTGAGTACACCGTCCGGCTCCTGCAGGTTGTTCAGATAAGGCAGGAGCTGCTCCGGCCTCACCTCAGTGACCAGCGCGCCTCTTCGCTGCGCTTCCTCGACATTTAACGGCGTCACATTGGTCAGATATCCGACGCCCTGCAGTACCACGCCTTTGCGATAAGGAAGCATGCGGTGTTCTCCCGGTATGAAGCGGTGATCGGTCTTTACCGGCGCCGTCATCACAAATCCGGGCAGGATCCCCATCGGGCCGACCCGCATATTGTCATTGTGCTGAACCGCCCAGTAACGGGTATCCGCCAGTTCCCTGAACATGACCGTTTCCGTGACCGGAGAGATCTCTTCTCTGAGATACCGCACCCGTTCCTGCAGATTGTGCTGATAACTCTTGAGGGGCTTTCTGGTCAAAAAAGCGCTTCCTCCGCCCAGTGCGATGATGCGGTAGAGCTCCGCGCGGTTATACTGTTCCAGGATCTCCAGCGCTTCCTGCTGCTCGCTTCGGTAAAAGAAGTGCAGCTTCCCGGCGTCAATATGGCCCGGTCTGTGGATCTGCTTCTGTGTTTCACGGTGCAGTCTCTCCGCTTCTATGTAGAGGCTGTTCAACCGGCCTATGGTCCCGACGGCCTCGTTCGCATTCGATATGCGCCCGATCCGCTCCCGGAGCATGACCAGGTTCTGCCTGAGCTCTCTGCCCTGATCGGAGAAGAACAGCGTTCCCGCAGAGAGCAGCTCCGCCGTTTTGCGCGCGAACTCCTCCTGCATGCTCTTGGAAGCCAATGCGGCTGCCCTGTCCCTCTGCCCTGTCTCTTTCCCCAGAGCTTCCAAAAAAATCGCTGTCAGTTTTTTCATTTCGGCTGCCTCCAGCGATCTGCTCTTCTCTTTGCGGCGTCATATTCGCTCTGCGCGCGCGACTGCCGGCTGTCAAGCTGACTCTGTCTTGTCCGATAACGGTTGTCCTGCTGAGCATTGCGTGCATCCTGCCTCATCTTGGCCTCGAGGACCGCATCTGCCAGGGCCATGACGCCCTCTGTGCAGGTGCCCGTTTTGGGGACCGCGTTTGCCTTGCCCAGTGTGTTCCTGATCTGATTTCCGGACGGACTGCCCTGCAGTACAGTGAATACGGACAGGAACTGCTTCATGCCGGGATCCGCCTCATCTCCGCTGCCGGAGAGGAGGATCAGTTCCTCCTGTGCCTCCTCAGAGAGTTTTCCGCCTGCCAGGAGTCTGAGGGCCTCCAGATACATTCGTTCTGAAGAAGCCCCCTCCGCCGGCTTGTCCTCCCACTGCGAAGTGACAGGGGCGGCTTCCCTCTCCATGCGGGTGAGCGTATCGTCCGGCAGAATGTCCGTGAACTGCCTCCGGATCTGATAGACCTGCAGGTCTGTCGCGCTGAGCGTCTCTTCCGCCTCTTTCAGGATCAGGGATCCGTCGCCTTCCCCCGCTGCGGGTTTGGGATCCGAGAGCTTATTGGAAGCCATAGGGGCGGGCGCTTTCAGATGACTGTCCATATTCGGGAAGGCATCTGAAACTACAGCATTTGAAACTACAGCATTTGAAACAAAGGCACCGGAAACAGATGAGCCCGCGTCCGTCTCATCACTCAAATCAAATCCCATGCCGGAACAGAATTCGTCCAGCTCTGCTTCCCGCTGCTCCAGATCCCGCAGCATCTCATCCCAATTGATCTCGCCCATGCTCAGAAAATCCCGAAAGTAATCTTGTAGAATATGATCGCACCCACGGCACCGGCTGCCAGGAGCCCCATCATCATGACCTTATTGCGCATCTGAGAGGCGTTGTAATCGTTTTTCTGTTCCTCCACGCGCTCCCAGTTGCGTATATTTACCGCCTTCAAAAGATCATCGGTCGCTTTCTTCTGATCGTCCAGCTGGCGATAAAGCATAGCTTCCAATTCTGTCATCCTGTTATTTGCCATTTCGATCGCCTCCCCTTCCTGCTTATGATCTGACGTACTTTCTGATATTCATCAGCAGCTGATACAGCCAATTCTCTGTCGGCCGCGCGTAAAGCCGGATCTTCTGATTGTCTCCCACCAGATTGTAAGAGATCGCGTTCATGTCGGAACTCGTCTTGGGTCCGTTCTCTCCGGTGATCGCCTTGTATTCCTTGTCGTCCATTCCGTATGCGAGACGAAGGTCAAACGAGCTCATGGCCGCGCCGTAGTTCTCCACGAACAGGCCGGGGTCATTGGCCCATACCACGAAGTTCATGCCGAGCTCCGGACCCTTGGCAAACAGCTCTTCCAGCTGCTCCTTGGGTGATCGCTGGTAAGTTCCTGTTGTCAGCTGTTTGGCGCGGTTGAGGCCGTAGAACAAAACGAACTGCTGATGCCCGCCGCCCAGCTCGCTGTACAGCGTCTCTATGCCGTCCAGGATCATAGTGGGAGGCACGATGCGGAAAGCTTCCGGCACCTGCTCTTCGATCATTTCCAGCATGTCATAATCGTTGGTCCCGTACAGAGAGTTTCCGCTCAGGTCAAAGACGGTGATGAACGGGGACGTGATCTCCCCGTTAATGCGGATGGTCTCAAGCAGAAGCGAAAGCGCGGTATAGCCCATCGCCTGTCTGGAGCGCCCGCCCCCTTCCGAATCCTTTCCGACCAGCAGCAGATTCTGTCCCCTTCTGTTCCAAAGTGTGGGAAGGAAGGTGTTGACCATGGTAAGGCTCTCGCCGATATACAGATGATAAGAGGGGTCTCCCATATTGAAGGGACGCATTCCGCTTGCCGCGAATTCCGTGAGCGGATTCTCCGAATCGTCTTCCGGACCTGCCAGAAGGATGCGCGGTTTGGGCATCTCCTCCGCCATGATCTCCATCTGCTTGTCGCGCACCTGCTGCATCCACAGATCCCGCTCATCGTCTGTAATAAAAGCAGCTCTGAAGGTGCGGTTCGCGTCTCTGTCTCCGGCATTGATATTGATCACGCCCTGCCCCGGATCCATCCCTGTCAGGCGGTTCGCGATCTCGTTGTCGTTGTTGAGCAGCAGCTCCGCCGACGCTTTCGTACTCTTGAGCGCGATACGCGTGTGGACGTTGCTGTACACGCCGCTGTCCAGTCCTTTGACATTTTCAAAAGTCTGTGTGGACAGGATCAGGTGCATGCCGAATGCACGGGCGCCCTGTGTCACCAGTTCCTGGATCAGTGAGACGCATCTCTTGCTGATCTCATTTTCCGTGTCATGCAAAAGAGCCTGCACCTCGTCAAATATGACCAGGATTCTCGGCATATCCGCGTGGCTCTCGCCGCGCTCGCCTTTGTGTCTCCAGTATCCCTCGATCGTGCCGACGCCGATGCTCCTGAATTTGGCACTGCGCCTTCCCATTTCTTTGTGGAGTTCATTCAGAACCGCAAGTCCGAACTCCGGCTCCGTCTCGACAGAGACAACTCGGAAGTTGGGCAGTTTGTAGTCCGCATAGCACTTAAACTCAACGCCCTGTTTGAAGTCCAGTAGATACATCTGCACGTCTTCCGGGCTGTAGTTGAAAATAATGCTCTGTATGATGGTATGCATCAGGCTGGATTTTCCCGAACCTGTCGTGCCGCCCAGCATAGCGGCAAAACTGTGGTAGGGATGTCCGAATTCCAGGTTGACGATCTTTCCCGCGCCTTCCATACCGACCGGCACGGAGATGCCGTCGATCGCGGACTTGTGGAACCAGTAGTCCGGCTTCTCCGGCAGATTTCCCGAGATCATCGGATATGTGATGACGATCTCCTCGCCCAGGTGCTTTCTGATCTCCGTGATGATCTCCACATACTGCCCGGACGTGGGCGCCTCGAAGGGGAAGAATCTCATCGGGCCTTCCAGCGTCGACTCGCGGACGCACAGGATGTTCCCGTTCGTCTCGATGGAATTCTGGATGCGCGTCCTGATCCTTCCGAGATCGCCGCTTCTGCGGTTCATTTCTTCCTCATCCGCCGCGATGATCGTATAGACACCGGTCATGGGACCGTTGTCGATGATGCTCTCCAGATAACTGATGGAACGGTCTGAGAATCCTCTCGGGAAATCCATGACCATCAAAAAGCGCAGCGGCTCGGCGTTAATGCCCGCATCCTCGTTGTAGTCGAGAATGTTCTCATATCTTCCCTGCAGGCAGCGCTGGATCACGTCTGTCGTGTGATCGACGATCAGTTTCAGGCGCTCCTCGATCTGTTTCTCTTCGCTCCATATGCGTATATCGATCGCGCGCTCATCGCCGTTTCCTTTCTCGTCTTTATCTCCCATCGGTGAAAAGACTGCGAAGGTGTTGCCGAGGCTGACCGGATCGATAAAGGTGCACCAGCACTTGTTCACCGGAATGGACATATACAGGTTCAGCGCCAGATTGCGGATCGATTCCGCCGCTATTTCACGGTTTGACTTATTGAAGGTGAACATGGTCGAGAACCTTGCATCCTTAAAGGAGAACCCGTAAGGCATGACCATATACTTGCGGCCGTTTGCCTCCTTGACGGAATACCCGAAACGTCTGGAGAAGACCGCGCTCTTGAGCTCGTCCTCGGCGTGATCCGTGATGTCATACCCCGCATAGCCGAACTGGATCCCCGTCGGGAATTCCTCTGCAGGCTCGAACACCTCATAGCTGGGGCACAGACGCTTCATCTCGTCATAACCGCTCTTGACCGTATCCGGCGCGATCAGGTTCTCGATCCGCTCCACGAAGGCTTCTTCTTCCTGTTCCATGCGGATCGTGTACTTGCGGTCGCTCCGCCTGAGCTCCTGGTCCCGGATGCTCTCATGCGCGGAATGCTCCATGCTGAATCTCCTCTCGGCGATATCGATCTCACGTTTCCTCTGTTCCAACGTCTCCTGGCCCAGATTCCTGTTGGTCTCCGCAATCCCGGCTTCTGCCTGGTTCTCCCACCTGCAGATATCGATAATGACCCTGTTGTCATCGCCCTTTCTTCGATACAGACGCTGCTGGGTCTCCTCTTCGAGCATGCCGATCGCCTGTCCCGCGGACTGGACCGGTGTTCCGACCGCCTGGGTCAGGATCTCATTGAACTGCTGCCGCGTGCTCTCCGTCTTTTTCTTGTACTGGTCCAGCTTCTGCATCCAGTTCTGGTAGCGCGCGTCCGCCTCATTCCCAAGGCGCTCACGGACCTGTGAGGATGTGGCTTCCGAAGAATCATAGGCTTCCTGAATATTCTTCTTCTCGTTTTCGTAATCCTTCTTTATTGCAGACCGGTTCTTTTCAAATCTGTCAATCTCTCTGGAGATCGCGTACGGTACTTTCAACAGACGTGCGTATTCCTGCGTGCTGACTGCCATGGCTGAACCCTCTCCTTATAATCCCTAAATTCAACAACCCGTTGGTGGTTCCCTAACGCTGATTATAGTATATCCACAATCCGCTTATCAACATTTTGCACTAAAATAGTGTTAAATAAAGCTCAATATTTCGTTCTTTTGTCCAAAAACCACTCATCTCTTGTCTCTGTCAATTCCCTCCAGAAACAGGATACCGATCAAAGTATAGACGGCGATGAATAAGACCATCAGCCCCCACAAAAAGAAAATATTGGAGACCGTCGGATCCCAGTGATCGAGTTCGATCGTTGTCTGCGTCATCTGTTCCTGGACCCTTATACTGTCTTCCACACTCTCGTTGATGTAAGCGATCGAGCCGATCGCGTCCAGTCCCCACCGGCTCACTGTCAGCGATGATACCTTCTTGGAAAGTCCTTCCAGCGGGAAAACAGCGCCGGACATGACCAGCTGTATGATCAGGATAAACGGCATTACGGTCATCGCCCATCCCTCATTCGGAACAATGCTGGAGACCATCACTCCGAGAATGTCGGAGCAGAACATCACCAGAAGGAATGTGATGTACAGCTCGAGCACCACCGGCATAAAGATGCCTTCTTCCGGGAGATTGTCCCAATACTTGACGCACACGACAAGGGTGATGATCACAGCCTCCGCCGCACATTGCAGAAATTCAAAGATCACATGCGCAATTACAAAGGAAGATATGTGAAGCCCCGTCCGGTGCTCTCTTTTGATGATCCCTCTCTCCTTGCAGATCGACCGGATGGAGTTGAAGAGTCCCACCCAGATGCACGCGCATATGATGGCAAATCCGCCGTTCTTGGTATCCGTATAGGAGACGAACATGTCGTCTCCCGTCACCATACCTATGATCAGCATGATCAGCAGTGTAGATCCGAGATTCATCCACTGCTTGTCATTAAAGTAGATCCTGAGGCAGCTCTTTAAGTAAATGATGGTCTGCCCGATCCTTCCGATTCTTGAATACATTTGTCACCTCGTTCTGACTCTGTTTCAGCGAAGCTGTGTCAGTACCCTCTGTAGTTTCTGAATTTTTCTATGAAGTAATCGCCCATTCCCTCTCCGTCCTCATCCGGACGGTTGATCCTTTTGACGATCGCTTCGATCGTATCCGTCTCAAAAAACTGCTTGGCCTCATTCGGCGATCCGAAGAACACCAGGTGACCGCAGTTATCCCGCGTATCCTTTGCCAGGACGATGATCTTGTTGAACAGCTCCGGTGTCCGGTCAGGATAGTGGGAAATGACCATGACGATCTTCCCTTCATCCGCGATCATTCTCAAATTCTGCATCAGTCCCGAAGCCATGCTTCCGTCAAGGCCCGAATCCGGCTCGTCAAGGAAAAACAGCGACGGGTTTCCGATGTACTCCACAGCGATACTCAGTCTTTTTTTCTGGCCGCCGCTCAGTTTGCTGACCATGGACTGCTTTTCCCTCTCGAGGCCCAGGACCGACAAGGTCCTGTCGACGGCTTCTTCGTAGGCGTAGGGCGGCATTCCGGCCGCGAGTTTCATATGTGCTGCGTTGAGCAGAGTGTGATGGACCGTCTCGTTCACTCGGATCAGCTCCTGCTGGGGAACGTATCCGATCTCAAACATCATTTTCTTGTATTCATTATAAATATCCACATTGTTGTAGACGACGCGTCCTCTCGCCGGCTCATATCCCATGACCGCGTTCATGAAGGTCGTTTTGCCGGCGCCGGATCCGCCCAGGATCAGGACCATTTCTCCGCCTTTGACTTCGAGATTGATATCCCGCAGCAGTGTCTGTTTGCGGAAGCGCCTCCACACACTTCTCTCCATAATATTGATGGAGAGCACGGATCCCGATGCACCGCCGGGACCTGCCCAGCTGCCGGGGCCTGACCAGCCTCCCGGGCTCGCTCCGCCTCCCGGGCCGTTCCAGCTTCCCGGTCCGGACCAGCCTCCCGCGCCCACTCCTCCGGGACTGTTCCAGCCTCCCGGGCTCGCTCCTCCCGGACTGTTCCAACCGCCGGGACTGTTCCAACCGCCGGGGCTCGCTCCGCCTCCCTGACCGCTCAGGCTTCCGGGGCCTGACCAGCCTCCCGGGCTCACTCCTCCGGGACTGTTCCAGCCTCCCGGGCTCGCTCCGCCGGGACTGTTCCAACCGCCGGGACTCGCTCCGCCTCCTTGAGCGCTCAGGCTTCCGGGGCCTGACCAGCCTCCCGGACTCACTCCGCCTCCCGGGCTGTTCCAACCGCCGGGGCCTGCTCCTCCCGGGCTGTTCCAGCCGCCCGGACCTGCTCCCTGCGGCTGTCTTTCCCTTCCGAAGCCGCCGTCCGTGTCAATATTCTCAACCTGACAGATCAGGCTGTTTCCCGTAAACCAAAAAAGGTAGCCCGCAATGGAAATGATGTCATTCTTTTTGAGATAGGCCGGCTGTCTGATGCGGCGTCCTTCTACATAAACGCCGTTCAGGCTGTCATGGTCAATGATCGCCCACCCCTTATTCGCATTAAAAAAAGAAGCATGCCGGCGGGAAACTGCCATGTCGTTCATGCTCAGTACTTCTTTTCGTCCGACACTCAGCTCCGCGATCTGATCATTCAGAGGGATCTCTCTCCACGAGGCGCCTTTAATATAGTCCTTGGTGTACAATATTTTGACCACGTCTACGCCGCCGTCGGATACAGACAGAATGTCTCCGCTCTTTAACAGACAGGGCTTATCCGCTTCCAGCAGTTTGCCGTTGAGATACGTCCCGTTTGTACTGCCGGTGTCGGTATACATGTAGTCCATGTAGTTTTCCATGAACTGCCCATGGCGCCTGGAGACCCTGCTGTCTTTGACGGCGATATCCGGGATCCAGTCCCCGCTGGGCCTGCCGAAAATGCGCTCTCTGTCTGCTGCGATCTCTTCTACGTGCCCGTTTGCGAATACAAACAGCTTTCCTGCGTCATTTCTGGGCTGTTTGAGCATCATTGTGTTTTCTTCCATCATCCGTGCCTTCCAATTCTATATGATCTTCTCACCATCGAAATCCGTCTCACAGGCGGACTTCGCATGATCAGGTTTGGCATTCAAATCCCAATTCTTATTCTATTACAAATTGCTGTCATGCACCAATCTTTCCTGCACAAATTATACCTTTGATCACTTTTTGTCCTGTAATGGAATTGTCTTCGGGCATATCCTTTCCAACAAAAGAACGCCGCCCTAAGAATTTCTTAGTGCGGCGTCCCCAACCCCTGATCCGAATATGAAAAAAGTAACCTGAGTTTGCGTGATCTTTTATGCCAGTGCAGCGCCCAATGCTTTGCAGGCCTCAGCGGCATCGTCATCAGGTTCATTGTTTGCCATCACGCAGTCCGCCGCCAGAACAGCGCCTGCATCACGGGCTTCATCTTCCCAGATGCGCATCCACTCGCCGTCGCCCCAGCCGTAAGAGCCGAAGAGCGCGATCTTCTTGCCGGAGAGTGCTTCTTTCACATCGTCCCACATCGGCTGGTACTCAGCTTCCTCAAGCTGCTCAGCGCCCATAGCCGGGCAGCCGAATGCGATCGCGTCATATTCTGCGACCATATCTTTCGTGAAATCGGAGGGGCCAAGCATGACGGCTTCTGCGCCTTTGGACTGAATGCCGTCTGCCACTGCGTTGGCCATTGCCTCTGTGTTGCCTGTTCCGCTCCAGTAAACTACTGCTACTTTGCTCATTTTTTTCTGTTTCCTTTCTTGATTTAAGATTAACTGATAATTGAGACTCAACTTATCATTGAGACTGAATCCGAATCTGCGGCCTGTCTTTTGACCGATCTTTCTTTACACGGCCCGAATTAAACGATCCAAATTATAACGATCCAAATTATAACGATCCAAATTCACACGATCAGGCTTCTGAGGGATACTCCTTTTCTCCACATCCTGTTGTAGGCTTTTGTGCACTTCTCGTAGCGGGTGAAGGTCTTCTTTGCCTTTTCCACATCGCCGTAGACTTTCCAGAAGCCGAGATATTTGCAATTTTCCGCATGGTTGTCGATAAATCCGCGCACATCTTCCGGCGGATAGCTCAGGAACAGCCCTACCTCGTGCGGAAACTCTTTCGCGCTGCGGAGCTTTGTGATCAGCTCCACTACGCAGCGGTCGGAATCGGCACTCTCATATCCGACTTCGTGCAGGATCTTCGCCGCCTCATGACCGGAGAGGTCCTTCCTGAGGGCGTCAATCCTGTACAAATACAGGAGCACCGTCTTCTCATTGTAGCGAAGCGGGAGGACCCTGAGTCCTCTCGGCACCAGTATTTTGTTGAGCCGCCTGAGATCCCGCTTCACTTCTTCCCTGCTCTCATAGGCATAGGAAAACATATTTCCGGTCTTGAGGCCCGCCAGTGTAGGAGATCCGCATTTGATCAATAATTCATCAGACATCCCGTTCTTCCCTCATCAATACAGTCAGGCATATTTTTCCAAAATACTGCGAAGCGCAGAGACGGATGCCGTCTTGGAATGCTCCACCGCCGTGCGGCATCCTTTGATCTCATTCTGCGCGTTCTTTAGGACCTTATGGGAGAGCGCTCCCGTAAAGCAGATCATCAGATCCGGTTTTCCCAGTTTGTTCTTGAGGCTCCCTGACGGCTTGATGAAGACTTTCGCCTTGCAGTTATATTCTTTACAGAGATCTTTGTACTGCCTCTCCATACATTCGTTTCCGCCCAATATAATGACGCTCATCTGCACCTCCTGTTCTTTGCCGCATGATGTGCTCCCTGCGGTGCGCCGCGGCACAGGTGATTAGTTAGTTTCGTATAACTATGTTTTGGTTAATTATAACTAACCACATTCCGCATCTCTACTCCGTTCGGACAGGAAATGAACATGAGGATTCCGGGATCCGAATTTCTTAACCCCCCGATCGCAGCAAATTTGTTATAATAAAAACAGTTCAGAAAGCTGATACAGCCAAGTTCATACAACACTCAACCATACAAGCGAAGGAGGCGCTGTCATGTTAAAGGATTTTGTTAAGGCCGCACAGCCGGAGGAGAGCGAGTTTAAGAAAGAGCTCAAGGAGGCACAGGAAAAGCTGGCCGGTTATCAGATGCAGATCAAGGAAGCCAAGCTCCCTGTCATGGTCATCTTCGAGGGCTGGGGCGCTGCCGGAAAAGGAAGCGTGGTCTCAAGAGTGATCAAGAACATCGATCCCCGCTTCTTCAAGGTCAGGACGATCGCAACCCCCACTGCGGAGGAAAAGCGCTACCCCTTCCTTCACAGATATCTTCTGGAGATCCCCGAAGCCGGCAAGTTCACTTTCTATGACACCTATTGGATGAATGAAGTGACGACGCAGCTGATGGAAGGCGACCTCGACGAATCCCATTACAAACAGCGCATCCGCAGTATCAACACGACAGAGCGCTCTCTCACCGACAACGGCTATCTGGTGATGAAGTTCTTCTTCCACATCAGCAAAAAAGAGCAGAAAAGGCGGCTGAACGCTCTCATGGCAGATAAGAATACGCGCTGGAGAGTGAGCCGCGACGATCTGCACGAGAACAAGCATTACAAAGAATATCTGAATGTATATGAGCAGTATCTCTCCGATACAGACCGAACGGCCGCGCCTTGGTACATCATCGACGCGAGCGACAAGAAGTGGGCTGAGCTGCAGGTCCTGCGCTTCCTCAATCAGGGAATCGACACTGCGCTCAAGAACCATGCCCTGGCCGCTCCGATCCGGCAGAATGTCTTCCGGCTCAATCCGATCCCGAAGCTGTCCGAAGTCTCTTTAGACGACAAGGTACTGACCAAAGAAGAATATGACGAGGAACTGAGCCGGCTTCAGAAAGAGCTGCGCGATCTTCACAATGTGCTCTACCGCAAGAAGATCCCGGTCATCATCGCCTACGAGGGCTGGGATGCCGCCGGCAAGGGAGGCAACATCAAGAGGATCACCAGCGCGCTGGATCCCCGCGGCTATGAAGTCCACCCCATCGCCAGCCCGGAGCCTCATGAGAAAGCCAGACATTTCCTGTGGAGATTTTGGACGAGACTGCCCAAAGACGGACATATCGCCATTTTTGACCGCACCTGGTACGGGCGCGTCATGGTGGAGCGCCTGGAGGGCTTCTGCAGTGAGAACGACTGGCAGCGGGCCTACAATGAGATGAATGAGTTCGAGAAGGAACTGGCTGACTGGGGCGCTGTCGTGATCAAATTCTGGGTCCAGATCGATAACAAGACACAGCTCGAGCGCTTTACAGACCGCCAGAACACGCCGGAAAAGCAATGGAAGATCACGGAAGAGGACTGGAGAAACCGCGAGAAATGGGACCTTTATGAGCAAGCTGTAGACGAAATGCTCATGAAGACCAATACATCCTTTGCTCCCTGGTACATTTTGGAATCCAACGACAAGAAATATGCCCGCATCAAGGCGCTGCGCATCGTCGTCGATTCACTGAAAAAAGCCTGCAAGGCCAAAAATTGACGGCATAAGTCATTTGCCTTATACTGGTTTTGTAAGTATACTATCGCTGCCCGTTTCCGGCGGCAGCTTTAAGCGTTAAGGAGGTATTATGAAAAAGCGTTCAAAGTCAATCATGATCATGATTGCAGCTGTCGTACTCGCTGTCTCTGTTTTGACAGGATGCAGCAGCACTCCGACAGAGAAAGATGCAAAAGCATATGTCCAGGCTGTGCTCGATATGATGTGCAAAGGTGATTACGATCACTCCGTCAATATCGTAGACATCGAGAAAGGCGAGGAAGGCAATTTCCGTGAGGAGGCAGTCGACGAAGCGATCGATTCTATGGGTATTGATTTCGATGATGAGACCAGGGCCAGATTTAAAGAGATCATGCTCAATGCATTCTCCAAGTCCAAGTATACGGTCGGCAATGCGACCAAGACAGGTGAAGGCGAATATGATGTCGAAGTCACGATCGAGCCTCTCAAGATCGGTTCCAGCGATCAGGAAGAGCTCAATAAGAGAATTTCCGCACTTGACACTTCTTCCATGACAGAGGAAGAATACACCAAACAGGTTTACGGTATTCTCCTTGATATTATGGAAGAAAGCGTAAACAATCCTGTTTACGGCGAGCCGCAGACAACGACCGTCCACTACGGACTCCTCGACGAGAAAAACAAAGTGTACGGCGTATCGGAAGAAGACGGCAACAAGCTCGGGACCATGCTGTTTTACGCCGAATAAGCAAGACCTTATGAGATCAGCTCTTTCCTGAACTCATGATCATCACAGGCTGAAAGAGCCGCAGCAGCTGCTGCGGCTCTTTTATACTCTTGTCCACAAATCTTTATACCATCTTTATATCCATCTTAATAATCTTATCCCTGTTTTATGCGTATCCCCTTAAACTAAAGCACATAATCAAGGAAATATCCGTCTGCATCTTCCGCGGCTGAGATCCGCTTGATCAGGCTTTGCCATAACAAGAGAATACTATAAAAGGAGAATACTATGCTGCGTAACGGACAGATCAAGATTTCCTCCTTTCAGATCATTATAGGCAGTTTTTTGGCCATTATACTTACCGGTGCCTTTTTGCTCATGCTTCCTTTCTGTTCTGCTCAGGGCACGGTCACCCCTTTCAGTGACACACTGTTTACTGCCACCTCAGCCGTATGTGTGACAGGACTCGTCGTAAGAGACACGGCGACGCATTGGTCTCCCTTTGGCCAGCTCCTGATCCTGATCCTGATCCAGATCGGCGGACTGGGAACGATCACTTTGGCGACAATGGTCACCATGCTGGCAGGCAGAAAGATCAGCCTGTTTCAGCGAAGTGTTCTGCGGGATGCGGTCTCCGCCGGCCAGCTGGGCGGGATCCTGCATTTCACGCGTTTTATTCTGACGGGTACTCTGGCAGCGGAGCTTCTGGGGGCTTTATTTCTCTTCCCTGCTTTCCTTCGGGAGTTTCCGCTGTTTCAGAGTATTCTATATTCTGTCTTTCACTCCATATCGGCGTTCTGCAACGCGGGATTTGACCTTATGGGCATGAGACAGCCCTACTCCTCTCTCACATGGTACTCCGGAAGTGTGCTGGTCAATGTGACCATCATGCTGCTGATCATCATGGGCGGCCTGGGATTCAGGACTTGGGAAGACCTGATCATTCATCGGAAGAACACCCGCAAATGCCAGCTGCAGACCAAGCTGATCCTCCTCATGACGCTGCTGCTGATCTTCATTCCCGCGATCGCCTTTTTCTTCGCGGAATACAGCGGACTGCCGCTCAAAGAACGGATCCTCGCTTCTTTGTTCCAATCCGTGACGACAAGGACCGCAGGCTTTAACACCACAGACTTTGCCGGGTTCTCTGACTCCGGACAGCTCCTGAGCATCATACTGATGCTGATCGGGGGCTCCCCGGGTTCCACGGCCGGCGGTATGAAGACAACGACCATCGCTATTCTGGTCCTGAATGCGCACGGCACCTTCCGGCACAGAGACGAGGCTTCTGCTTTTTCCCGCAGGATCAGCGACCAGTCTGTCAAAATAGCGGCAACCATTTTTGCTCTCTATCTGTCCCTGTTCACTGTCGGCGCCATGATCATCAGCATTGCGGAGTCTCTTCCCCTCCTGACCTGCATGTTCGAAACCGCCTCCGCTATAGGTACGGTGGGGCTGACGCTGGGTATTACGCCTCAGCTCGGGCTCCTGTCCCGTATGATCCTCATTTTCCTCATGTATTTCGGCAGGGTCGGCGGGCTGACGCTCATCTATGCCGCTGTTCCCTCAAGGCGCATGCGCAATCAGAGACTGCCGCTGGAAAACGTCTCTGTCGGTTAATCCGTAGTCTGTATCTGTTTTACAGCTGTTTGTATCTTTTAAATGTTTATATCTTTATAAATGTTTGTATCGTTGCGTTATTAAGATCTGATCTGACAAGGAGGCTGAACCGATGAAAAACATACTTCTGATCGGTCTTGGAAGATTTGGCAGACATTGTGCCAGAAAGCTGAATGAGCTGGGCCACCAGGTGATGGCCGTGGATGTCCGCGAGGACCGCGTCGATACTGTTCTGCCCTATGTGACGGACGGTCTGATCGGCAACAGCACGCGGGCGGATTTTATGAAAACGCTGGGCGTTCGCAATTTTGACGTGTGCATCGTTGCGATCGGCGACGATTTCCAGAGTTCCCTGGAGACCACCGCCCTGCTCAAAGACCTGGGCGCGCAGCACGTCGTAGCGAGAGCCGCGAGAGATGTGCACGCCCGCTTCCTTGCCAGAAACGGCGCCGATGAGGTGATCTATCCGGAAAGACAGCTTGCCGAATGGACTGCAATACGTTATAGTTCGAATCATATTCTGGACTACACGCCTTTAAGTGAAGAGTATGCAGTCTATGAGATTGAGATTCCCGCAAACTGGACCGGCAAGAGTCTGGCAGATCTGGATCTGCGCCGCAAACATCAGATCAACGTATTTGCCATCAAGCAGGGCAGTCGGCTGATCATGGATGTTCACCCGGATGTACCCCTTCGCAAAAATCAGACGCTTCTGGTCATCGGCAATAATAAGGAAGTCATGAAATGCTTTCATCAGGGCAAAATATCTTAGGTGCCGCTTTCCGGCAGCTCAGACGTTCCGATTTTCTGCCTTCAAGGCTCATGCCGCCCGGCAAAAAGGGCATCCGCAGTCTGATCATGGATTTTATGATCTATACTGCGGTCATGACAGGATGCACACTGATCGGCCTCCTGTTCAGATGGCTCGGCTTTTCCGACGCGACGATCATCACTGTCTATATTCTGGGCGTATTGATCTCCGCTGTACTGGTGACGAGCTATCTCAGCAATATCATCGTCTCCTTCGAGGCGATGATCGTGTTCAATTTCTTCTTTACAGAGCCGCTGTTCACGCTGCACGCCTATGACGCGGAGTATCCGGTCACCTTCGTGGTCATGCTGATCGTCTCTTTCATATCCAGTACGATCGCGGCGCGTCTCAAGGCGATCGCCCTGCAGTCGGACGCGACATACGCCCGTACAAAGCTTTTGTTCGACACGGCGAGTCAGCTCCACAAAATGAGCGAGTACAACGAGATCCTCAGCACGACAGGCGGCCAGCTCGCCAAGCTGATCAATAAACCGGTCTATCTCTATGACATAAACCGCGGACTCGACCTCTGTCTTCTCTTTATTCCGGGAGAGGTCTCCCCGCAGGCCATCGCCACCGATGACAAGAGCCGTCCGGTCGTCAAATGGGTCAGCGTAAGGAACAAGCCGGCCGGAAAAGGGACCGAAGTTTTTCCGGCCGTCGCAATGCGTTTTTTGCCCGTGAGCAGCCGCGACCGCGTCTACGCGGTGATAGGATACGATCCCGAAGAGGAACAGAATGCTCCGGCGGATCAGCCCGGCCAGTTCGACCGCGCTCTGATCGTCTCTATTTTGGGAGAGTGTTCCATGGCGCTCGAAAAGGAGCGGATCCAGAGGGAGAAAGAGGAAGAAGTCCTGCGACGCAGAAATGAAAAGCTCCGCGCGGACCTTCTGCGCTCCATCTCCCACGATCTGCGCACGCCCCTGACCTCCATCTCCGGCAATGCCAGCAATCTGCTCGCCTCGGGAGATGAATTCGACGCAGTGACGCGCAGACAGCTCTATTCGGATATTTACGATGACTCCGTCTGGCTGATCAGCCTGGTGGAAAATCTGCTCGCTGTGAGCCGCATTGAGGACGGCACGATGAAGCTGCACCGCAAGCTGGAGCTTCTCGACGATATCATCACGGAAGCGCTGATGCATATTGACAGACGGAGCGCGGAACATACGATCATTGCAGAGCCTTCCGAGGAGGCGCTGCTGGTGGAAGTGGACGGACGGCTGATCGTCCAGGTCCTCATCAATCTGATCAACAACGCGATCCAGTATACGCCGGCCGGCTCAACGATCTGCATCAGCTGCCGCCGCGGAAGCGACCACGCCAAGGTGACCGTCTCCGACGACGGTCCGGGTATCCCGGACGAGGAGAAGGACTCCGTCTTCACAATGTTCTACAGCGGCAGCAAGAAAGTGACGGACAGCAAGCGAAGCCTCGGACTCGGCCTGGCCCTGTGCCGCTCCATCATCCGCGCCCACGGATGCGAGATCTTTTTGGAAGAGAACGATCCCCATGGCGCCTCATTTACATTTACTCTGCCCGTGAAGGAGGTGATGCTGCATGAATAAATTCATGGTCCTTGTTGTGGAAGATGACAAACTGATCCAGAACCTGATGTCCACAACACTTGACATTCACAACTATCGCTACCTGACAGCGTCTACTGCCACCGATGCCCTGCTGCAGATCACTTCCCATAACCCGGATGTCATCTTTCTCGACCTGGGGCTTCCGGATATGGACGGTGTCGACCTGATCCGCAAGATCCGCACCTGGTCTTCCACGCCGATCATCGTGATCAGCGCACGAAGCGAAGACCAGGACAAGATCGAAGCCCTCGACGCGGGTGCCGACGACTATCTGACCAAACCCTTCTCCGTCGATGAGCTCCTGGCGCGTCTGCGCGTCACGCAGCGGCGGCTGAGCGCTGCGCAGGGCGGTATGCCCTCCCATATATTCGAAAACGGAGATTTAAAAGTGGATTTTGCCGCAGGGACGGCGTATATGAACGGTGAAGAATTGGCTCTGACACCGATCGAGTACAAACTCCTGTGTCTTTTTTGCAAGAACATCGGCAAGACCCTGACCCACACTTACCTGACCGACGCCATTTGGGGAAACACTTTCGACAGCGATCTCGCATCACTGCGCGTCTTCATGGCGTCCCTCAGAAAAAAAATAGAAAAAGACACCACGCATCCCCGGTATATTCAGACAAGAATCGGCGTCGGATACAGAATGAACAGGTTATGAACGCATAAGGAGGTTCAAAATGCGAGAATTGATGTTATTTGTTTTCTTTCTTCTCGATGGCGCACTGATCGGATATATGCTTCGGAATTTCAGCGTTTAAAATTTAAACGTATAGAATAGTATTTATAGAATAGTATTTATAGAATAGTGTTTAGAACAGTTTATAAGAATTAGATAGATTTTGTTCCAAAATTGTTATATGATAGGAAAATCGACTGAAAAAAAGGAGGCATACAATTTTGGAACAGAATCAACGCGGTTCATTTACAGGTAAGCTCGGCTTTGTCCTTTCCGCTGCGGGCGCATCCGTCGGACTGGGCAATATTTGGAGATTCCCTTACCTGGCTGCCAAGTACGGCGGCGGTGCATTTCTTCTCGTTTATATCATCCTTGCGCTCACATTTGGTTACACAATGATCATCGCTGAGACTGCGATCGGACGTTCTTCACAGAAGAGCCCTGTAAGTGCCTTTGCCCATTTCAGCAGCTCTCCCTTCGCCAGACTGGGCGGCTGGCTCAACGCGATCGTCCCGATTCTGATCTGTCCCTATTACTCCGTGATCGGAGGATGGGTCTGCAAGTATCTGTTCGCCTTTATCACGACCGATATGGACAAGATCACTTCAGACACCTTTTTTACGGATTTTATAACGAACGGCGGCTCGGCAGAACTCTGGTTCTGTGTCTTTCTGGTCCTCAACCTCATTATCATTTACATGGGCGTCGAGAACGGCATTGAGCGCGTCTCAAGGATCATGATGCCGATCCTGCTGGTCCTGGCCGTGATCATCAGTGTCTATACGATCACCCGTCCCGGCGCTATGGCAGGCGTTTCCTACATGCTGGTCCCTCACCCGGAGAACTTCTCCTGGATGACCGTTGTCTCCGCCATGGGGCAGATGTTCTATTCCCTTTCCATCGCGATGGGGATCCTGATCACATTCGGCTCCTATATGAAAAAAGAAGTCAGCATTGAGGACTCCACGGCACAGGTCGAATTCTTTGACACAGCGATCGCCGTTTTGGCAGGAATGATGATCATCCCGGCTGTATTCGCCTTCTCCGGCGGCGACCCGGAGCAGCTGGCCGCGGGCCCCTCTCTGATGTTCGTGACCATGCCCAAGATCTTCGCCACCATGGGATTTGGAAGGATCATCGGGATCCTCTTCTTCACTTTGGTCCTGTTTGCGGCTCTGACCAGTTCCATAGCGCTGACAGAGAGCGCCGTCTCCACTCTGGCAGACGAATTCAAGTGGAACCGGACCAAATGCACGACTGTTATGGCTGCGATCATGCTTGTACTCGGAACACT
This sequence comes from uncultured Lachnospiraceae bacterium, assembly GCA_902801585.1. Next base: position 41,691 of record CADCIU010000019.1, read on the forward strand.
CTCCTGCCTGGGATACGGACCGCTCTCTTTCATCACCCTGATCGGGATGCCCTTCCTCGATTTCTTTGATTTTCTGACCAATTCCGTGATGATGCCCATCGCGGCGCTGGCCATCTGCCTTCTGGTTACGAAGTGCATGGGGATTGAAGCGCTGGAGCAGGAAGTGGAAGCGGACGGACACCCCTTCCGCCGCAAGAAGGTCTTCCGCGTCATGATCAGGTACATTGCGCCGATCTTCGTGCTGGTCATCCTGTTCAGCTCCGTTGCCAACGCATTCGGATGGATCTCGATGTAACAAATTCAGTGAATACGATGCTTTTATTGCCGATCTCCTGATCGGCTTTTTTGTTACATGCCGATCTCCTGATCGGCTATTCTCATGGTAGATTTCCTGTGAGAGACCAGAAGGACCGTCTTTCCCTTCGCCTCTTCCCTGAGTGCCTTTAAAATGACCGCTTCATTGAGGCTGTCCAGATTGCTTGTGGGCTCATCCAGTAGCATGAACGGCGCATCGTGCAGGAAGGCTCTGGCAAGGCCGATTCTCTGCCGCTCTCCACCGGAAAGCGTATCTCCGAGTTCTCCTACATTTGTTTCATACCCGGCGGGAAGGGTCATGATCCAGTCGTGCAGGGAGGCTTTTTTACAGGCCTCCTCCACCTCTTCCTGCGTCGCATCCGCTTTCGCGATCCGGATATTGCCTGCGATCGTATCCTTGAACATCTGCGTGTCCTGGGTCAGGTATCCCTCCATATCGCGCAGATCTGAGGTATTGATCTCATTGATGTCCGTGAGCACTCTTCCTGCCGATGCCTGTCTGTCCGCGCCCGGGCCGGATTCGCCGGCGATCGCGATCTTCCCCTTATTCACTTCCCAAAACCGCATGAGTAGTCTGAGCAGCGTCGACTTTCCGCAGCCGCTCTCGCCCACGATCCCGATGATCTTGTGCTCCGGGATACTCAGAGAGAAGTTTCTGAGCACAAGCGTGCCCTGATCTGTTCCCTTCCTGCGGTCTTTGTCCGATTTTCCTCTTCCGTAGCCGAAAGAGACCATTCGGCACTCGGCGCCGTGAAATTCTGCCGCGGGCTGTCCCGTGATCTCCTCCGTCTCGGGCTCTTCTTCGAGGATCGCGAGGATCCTCTCACCGGACGCCACAGTATTTTGCAGCGTCGTGCCCAGTCCCGCCAGCGCCGATACCGGGCCAAAAGAGGACATCAGTGCGAGCGTCGGCAGCAAAAATCCGTCAAATCCGACCTTGCCGGACAGATACAGCCAGCCGGCAGCGACGACCATAAGCACGTCGAAGACCAGAATAAAGGTGCCTGCGATCGCCAGATTGAGGCCCGTCAGCCGGTTGAGCGCACTTTGATGCCACATAAGCGCCTTCGTCTTCTTGTGCAGGACTGCCGTTCTCTCCCTGCTGTTTCCGTATTGGATCGTCTCATCCAGTCCTCTTATGTTCTCCAGGACACAGGAGGAGAGTTCCGCGGAGTGCCTGCGCACCTGCTGTCCCATATTTCCGCTCAGCTTTGAGATGATGAGCGGCAGCAGGATCCCGACGCACAGATAAGCCGTCAGGGCCAAAAGACCCAAGGCCACGTGGAATGACCCTATATACACACACATCACCACCTCCACGATCACCGCTATGCAGATCGGCGAGATCGTGTGCGCGTAGAACACTTCCAGCAGCTCCACGTCCGCTGTGATCAATGAGACCAGATCTCCCTTATCTCTTCCCTCGAGTTTAGCGGGGCAGAGCCTCCTGAGCGCACCAAAGACCCTGTCACGGACGATCGCCAGCAGCCTGAAGGCAATGTAGTGATTCATGCGCTGCTCTATGAAACGGAGTACGGCGCGCACCAGTGCCAGGACCGGCAGCAGGATCCAGACGGTCCCGGACTCCAGCGGAGAGTCCAGTCCCAATCCCTCGAGGATCGCATAACCGCCCAGCACAGGTATGAACTGTACCGCCAAAAAGGCAAGTGTTCCCGCCGTCACGGCAATGATCATAAACCCGGTCAGCGGTCTGACCAGGCCCAGCATTCTGAGCAGTGTGACCGGCTTTGCGGGAGTTCGCTTACTGTTTCTCTTACGCATTCCGATCACCTTCCTTTCCTGCGCCGCCGGCCTGTCCGGTATTTCCGATCGGGCCGGTGCTTCCGATCGGTCCGGTGCTTCCGATCGGTCACGATCGGTCCGGTGCTTCCGATCGGTCCGGTACTGCCGATCGGTCTGGTATCGCCGATCCGCGCAGTGTTCCCGATCCGGCCTGTGTTTCCGACCGCACCGGTATCGCCGATCCTCGCAGTGTTCCCGATCCGGCCGGTATTTCCGATCTCGCCGGTATCACCGATCTTTTCGATCTCACCGGTCAGCCACTCCTCCCCGGAGTCCTCATCTCTGCCGAACCGCTCCAGTTTCTGCTGCATTCTCCACATAACGGAATAAGCGCCGCCCCATTTCATCAGCTCTCTGTGGCTGCCGCTCTCCGCTACCTTTCCGTTTTCCATGACAAAGATCCGGTCTGCACCGCGCACATTGGCCAGACGGTGTGTGATCATGATCACCGTTTTACAGCCCGCCATCTCGCGGATCCTCTCCAGAATGATCTCCTCACTCTCCATATCGATGTTGCTGGTCGCTTCATCGAAAATATAGATCGGACTGTCATGCAGCAGCGCCCTTGCAAAGGCCAGTCTCTGCCGCTGTCCTCCTGAGAGATTCTGCGCATTCTCTGTCAGCAGGAGGTCCAGGCCCTCGCCGGAGCCTGTACTTTGACCACTGCGCAGAAATTCATCCATCCGGCACTCCGCCAGGACTTTCCACAGCTCCTCATCCGTCGCCTCAGGATTGCCCATGAGCAGATTGTCCCTGACCGTGCCCTTGTAGAAATAGCTTCCGGATCCGATATAAGTGATCCCCTGCATCACGCTCTCTTCCGAGCATTCCGCGAGCGGGATCCCGTTGATCAGGATCGTTCCGCTCTCCACGGTATTGCGCCCTGTCAGTAGCGATGCGATCGTCGACTTACCGCTTCCGCTCTCTCCGACGATCCCCATAAAACTGTTTCTCGGGATCTGCATGTTGACCCTGTGAAGCACTTCCCTGTCGCTGTCATAAGAAAAACTGACGCTCTTTAAGAGGAAGTTTCCGCCCTTTTCGGGGAACTGCTCCGGGCGCTCCGCCGGCTCCTCCAGCTCCAGGAACCGGAAGATCCTGTCGCTGGCTGCCATCCCGTTCATTGCCACATGAAAATAACTGCCGAGTTTGCGCATCGGCAAAAAGAAGTCCGCTGACAGAAGGATCATGAACAGGCACCGGGCAAGCCCCAGCGTCCCTTCCGCAAAGGAGCGGGTCGCAAGGACGATCCCCACCGCCGTTCCGCCGTAGGCCAGAAGATCCATGATGATGATGGAATTGAGCTGCATCGTGAGCACTTTCATGGTCACTACCCTGAAGTTCTCCGACTCCTCGTTCATCTGCTCGTGCTTTTGCGCGTCCGCCTTGTAGATCTTGAGTGTCGTCATGCCCTGCAGGTTTTCCAGGAACGTGCTCCCCAGCTGCGTGTACTGGGTCCAGTATTTGGCCAGGATCCTCTTGGCGATCTTCTGCACCATCATGATCGTCCCGGGGATCAGCGGAACACAGATCAGAAGGACCAGCGCCGTGCGGAGGCTCCCGGCGGCTGTAAACAGGCCGAACAGGGTGAGGGGTGCCAGGAATGCGTAGAAAAACTGCGGCACATACTGGCCAAAATAGCTCTCCAGCTGGTCCACTCCCTCTACCGATTCCTGTACCAGCTCCGCCGTGGTCACCTTCTCTCTGTAGCTCATGCCGAGCTTTAATATCTTCTTGTAGATCAGGTCCCGCATCTTGCGCTTTACGGTCCGGGAAGCCAGATAACTCATTCGCACCGCATATCTCGTGATGAAAAAACGGATCAGGATCGTCACCGCGATGATCGCCAGTGCCGGCGCGGCGCCGGAAGGCGTCAGTTCTCTCCGGTACAGTTTCTGCGCGGAATCGGCGATCAGACCGATCATCACGGCGTTCAGGCAGAGCTCGATCCACTGCAGGAGGATATTTCCGGCAATGTATTTCTTGCTCTCAGGACACATGGCCATCAATCTTTTATCAAACATGGATCATCCTTTCACTCATCCTTTCACATCAGCAGGTTATTCTCACTCGCGGGACTCCGCTTCGGGCTCAAATGCAGGCATCAGGCGCAGCTTGTGCAGGTTGATCCTGTGCAGCCTGTCTATTTTGGCCTTTATCTCTTCATCCTCGCACACGCCCGTGAGCACATACTTGTCCAGCATAGCATATGTGAAGCCGAGCTTCTGCTCGTCATCCTGTCCGCTCAGGCCGTCCGAAGGGGTCTTGTGGACCAGATCAGAAGGCAGGCCAAGTACGTCGCCGATCTGCCTGACTTCGTGCACCAGAAGCTGAGAGAGCGGGCTGAAGTCTCCTGCGGCATCGCCGTATTTGGTGGAATAGCCGACGTAGTCCTCGGACGCATTGCAGGTGTTGACCACTCTGGCGCCTCCGGGCAGCATCTGTCCCACTGCATAGAGCGTAGACATGCGAAGCCTGGGAGGAAGATTGATCACAGTGTCCCGGCTGATCCCGTCCGTACCGCAGATCTCAAGCAGCTTCGCGCTGCCGAGCAGCATTTCCTTCATCGCCTCAAAAGCGCCGCCGATATTGAGTTCCACATAGGGAATCCCAAGAAATTCCACAAGCTTTACAGAGTCGGAGATATCGCTCTGCACACCGTTGGGCATCAGGACGCCGACTACCCTGTCTTTGCCCAGCGCTTCTGCGCACAGCGCGGCGGCGATACTGGAGTCCTTTCCTCCGGAGATGCCGATGACGGCTTTGCAGCCCTTTCCGTTCTCCTCGAAATAGTTGCGGATCCACTCTACAATTTCATTCTTGGTCTTTACAGGATCTTTGAGCATAGTTTCCTCCTTTATTACTCAGACATGTGTTACGCAGGCATGTATTACTCAGGCACGATTCATGTGCCGTGGTTTCAGCTGACAGTATCATATCATTATTAAAGACTTTATTAAAGATTTTGCGGCAGAGTCGGATCCCTCCCGCACAGGCCGCCCGAGGGGCGCCTGTCCCGGGGTCACATTTCATCGCAGCTGCTGCACGATATAAGGATCCTTGATCTTTTGGTCCTCCGCCAGCAGCAGGATCTTCGAGAGGATCTCCGCCGTCTTGGGGTCTTCGTCAATGAAGGGCAGGAAGATCTTCCCCCTGTGCTGCGAGTGCACGGGCAGAATATTGACCATTCCGCCGCTCTCCTTGTGGATCACACCGCTCCCCAGCTGAATATTGTAGCTGCCCAGCGTCCCTTTGATAAAGGCGTGCGTCCCCTCAAACGTGACGTTGGTAATGCCGAACAGTTCCATGTTGAACTCGAAGATCACGCGGCGCATCTCGATGGTCGAGTGGCTGGTCTCGGGGTCCACGCCGCCCACATGGGCCACGCTGACCGCCAGGTCCACGTCCCGCATGACTTCGGAATAGAGGATGTCCGGGATCTCGGAGAGCTTTTTCTGTTTATAAGTCTTGCGGTCATAGAAGGAGACATATTCCAGCGTGGGGCTCTCCGTATCCGCAGGTGAGAACCAGTCGGCGAGCGCGTAGATCGTCGCCGCGATATTCTGCTTAAAGAAGATCTTCTGGAGACCCTCGTCGTAATCCGCCACCCACCGGCGTCCCCTGAGCGCTGCCACGGTCTTTTTGGGCTGGATCTGATAGCCCGCGAACAGCCTCGAGTCCATAGCGTCCTTCTCTTCCTCCAGCTTGGGATAGAACTCCCTGAATACCTGCTTGAAGGGCTGTTTGAGACCGCTCTCCCGCTGTTTTTCGAAGAACGCTCTCTGATACGCATGCAATACGCCGAGTCTGTAGAGCGTGATCGGATGGGCCGTCAGGAGCTGCGCGTCCTCCGGGATCGCAGGATCTGCCGCCGCGAGTTCCTTAGGAGTGCCGACCGGAGCCCCCTCGGTCCCCACAAATACCAGTCTTGCGAGGATCCCCGCTGTCACAGGGTTGCGGCTGAGTCCGCACAGCTCTCCGTAACTGTAGGCGTCCTCCTCTTCCATCGCCCGCTCGAACATCGCGGCGCAGCGCGAATACTGGTTCTTGAGTTTTGCGGCGAATTCCTTCACATCGTTAAAGGTTTCGTCTTTTTTGAGCGCTGCGGGAACGGATTTGACCGCTTTGCCCTTTTTGAAGAGCTTCAGTTCCGACTTTCCGTTCTCATCCACGAAGATCTGCGCCGTATAGTCGCCGATCGTGACCCCGTCAAAATACTGCTGATTCGACGTCACCAGCTCCGTCTCCATGGCCAGCGTCAGCCTCAGTTCATCCGCATAGCCCGCCGTGGTCGCCATGTTCTTCATGGCGTACTGCACGCACTGCGCCTCACTGGCCCTTCTCTGTGCGCCGAACTGCCTGCTTTCCTTAAGGAATTTCTGCAGGAACTCGTAGCGGTGCAGTGCGTCCTGCCTGTCCTTCATGGGAATCAGGCCGTAACTCATCAGGAGGTCTTTGTTGCGCTTGTCCTCAATGACCTTCTCTAGTTCATCCCTGTCCACTTTTCCGGTGGCGGCATCCGCGTACTTTCTCGCGCGAGTGTGTTTGCTGCCGTCTGCTATATATTTTGCCGCCTTGTAGAGTTTGGCAAAATTCTTCTCACCCAGCTTCTCATACACTTCGAAGAACCAGTTGGTGTCAAAGCATCCGTTGTTGAGCTCTTCCGGCGAGAGCGGCGTGAATCTGGCGATCACGGCTTTCTTGCGGTCGTCGAACCGCTCGTTCATATGCGCCATGAAGTAATAGCAGCCGCTCTGCAATCCGTCGATCCCCAGCACTTCTTCGGCCAGATCCAGCCACTGAGGCGCATACATGGCCACCTCGATCAGACGGTCGGTGCTGATCTTGTTCTCCCTGACTGCCTTCTTCAGATCTGCAGCGGTTTCCCCGGCACAAGGCCAGCAGACCTTCAGCAGATGCGAAAGACTCTCCTTCTTGCTCGTGCCGCCGGTATATGAATAATATGTGTTCCTGTCCAGAGGGTCGGATCCCATTGCGCGCAGGATCTCCATGAGGCGCGGGATGCCCTCAATCCGGGAGATGCGGCTGACCGCATCCGAGAAGACGGTCGGCGTGTCGCCGCGCTTAAGCTCCACGTTCAGAATAAGGTTTACGATATTTTGATAGACCTCTCTGCAAAGCTTGTAGAAGTTGTTCTCTTTGTCCAGTGTCCGCTTTTCCAGATCCACGGGCATGTAGGATTGCAGTCCCCGGAGCGCGTAGATCGTGACATTGGGGCGGAACATGTCGCCCAGCTCTCCCACCGCGTACTTGAGACCAACCATCTCGAAGGCCGCCTTGTAGAGGAAATCCTTTGTGATCATGCCCATTTCATGGGCTTTTACATAGGAGAGCATCGAGAGGATATTGGCGGAGCTTCCGCCGTAGCGCGCGTTCGGATTGTGCGTGTCGAACTGATAGACTTTGTCCACCCGGTAGAGCAGCGGGAACACGCCGCGGAACTCCTCATCACTCTCATAGTGGGAGGCGCGGGACAAAAGTGCCCGGAACTTGTTAGAGCGCACGAAGCAGACCGGCGGGCGCTGCTGCAAATAATAAATATTTGCTTTGGACGGCGCCCTCTCCATCCATCGGATCTCTTCGGGAAGCTCCGTCGCCAAAAGGACCGCCGCCTGAGCGACCTCGGCGGGCAGGACCAGATGCTGCTGGCTCGAGATGATGTCCAGAATTGTCTGGTACGTGCTGTGAGAACCGCGGCTTCCCATGTACTTGGGATCGGCGTAATGATATCCCGAGTAAGCCTCGCCAAAGATCGTCTTCTCCGCCTTCAGGTACGCATTGATGTCCTTGACATCCGTCTCGTCATATCCGCTGAGCACCGCGAAGTACAGGTTGAACAGGACCTTGGGATCCTTAATGATCGTCTCGTAAACCTCTATCCAGAGTTCGGGGAAGGGATAGCGCGTCTCTATGGCGCCGCTGTAGTCGTAGTTTATAAGATATAAACCGTTCTCCAGCAGCTGTTTGTCGCCGTTCACGCTGGTGTACTCGAGTTTTCCGTGTTCCGCGATGAAGGCTTTGATCTTGTCAAAATACTGATCCATCTCCTTGGCGCTCAGACTGAAGAAGTCTTTGAGGAGCATCTTCGTCTCGCTCATCCCCAGAGATTTTTTAATCATCTGAAGACCCTTTTTCAGGCCCGGCGATGTCCGGGCGCCGCTCTGCGCCTGATTCGCGCCCGTCACCTTCAGCTCCGGCTCGTACGTCGCTCCGGGATCGTAAAGCCCGTACCCTTCCGTGTTCAAAATACTGCCGGCCCCTTCGCTGCCCGCGATCTCCTCGTAAAGGACCTTCTCTTTATCGGACAGCACTGACGCGTCCGGAACAGCTTCCCGCAGCACAGCCGCGCACTCTTTCTTCGCGGCTTCGCTCTCCTCGCTGCGGCGCTTGAGCATGTCGAGACCTGCAAGGCGCATCTGCTCCCTGTCCGCTGCAGAGACGGTTTTCTTCTTTCCCTTAGCAGATTTCTCTTTTTGGCCTGCCGCCGCTTCGGCCGGATCTTCCGCAGCGCCCAGAAGCCTTCGGATGCTCTCGTAAACGCCCTCTTTGTCCTGTTCCTCCAGAATCTCGATAATAAAGCGTCTCGACTCCTCGTTCTTGAGGCGCAGGTATCCCTCCAGCCGGCGGTACTCGTCCTGTGTCAGCCGCATCGACGCGTCCGGATCCGACTGCAGCTTTTTGAGGATCTGATAAGCCGCTTTTCTCGTGTAACTCTCTTTCTCTGCAACATATCCGATCAGCGCGTCCCGCTGCACCTGCGTCCTCGGCGCATGCAGAAGGACCCTCAGATAATAGCTGCGGGTGTTGTAGTAGGAGTCCATGATGTCGGTCAGGCGCACGCAGGTCTCGTCGATCAGAGCGTCATCCTGCAGTGCGTAGGCGATCATGGCCAGTCTCTGCGTGAGATCGCTCTTGTCGAGAACCGCGCCGTACCAGGGGAAGATCATGGGGTTGTACTCTATTTTGCGCTTCTTCATGGAATCCGCCAGGTTCTTCAAAATATTGTAATGCAGCCTTGCCTGCTCCCCGCTGTCAAAGATCTCGCTGACCGGCAGGGGATCGTAATGAACGTCCGCCTCGTCCGCCATATAGACCGGCTGATTCTTATTGTTCCTGATGCAGCCCCGGACGATCGTATCCACTGCGTCCAGATAGGTGGGCATGAAGGCTGCCGCCATCTGCGGATCTTCCGGATAGGTCTCGAGGATCTTCCCGGCCGCCTGCTCGCTGTAATCGGAGTGCTGCATATATCTGTTGTAATAAGAGATGGTCAGACGCTGGTTCTTCGTGCCGCTCTCCGCGATCTCCAGCATGCGTGCGACGGCGTCCTGCGCCTCATAGAAGCCCAGCGCCCACAGGCCGGTGACGATCTGCACGCTGTCATCGGTCTGCGTCATCGCGGCTGCCTTTGCGCGGTCACGAACAGCTTCCCCGATCCCGGTCAGAAGCTTTTCGGATACCCTGTCCATGGCGTCGACATTGCAGATGCCGGTCCAAGTGGCAATGGCGCGCTTAACGCCTGAGAAGCGGAGCAGATCGTTCTCCTCGATCGCGCGCAGGATCGTCAGGAAAGCCTCCGCCCTGCCGCAGTCCGCGTTCTCGCAGACCGCCTGGCGCACGCCCTCCTGCAGCCTGGCGGCAACAAGAAACTTGGCCAGAAGCTCGTGCAGCTCCGTGTTATTTGATTTCACGATCCCTCTGATCAGCGGGACCGTGACCAGCACAGTATTTGTGTCGCTCAGGATCGCCTCCTTCGCGGCCCCGATCACCTTGCTGTCCCCCAGATCGATCCGCGCCGCCAGAATATCGTCGAACTGCACCATATGCAGATCCCGGGCATAGCTGTCATTGTGCTTGAAATCAAGGAATTCCTCGTCGATGGCGGCACCTTCCGCCGTTCTCTCCGTCAGGTATTCAAGCGGCGTTACACCATAAACTCCCAGCACTTTAAAGGCCTGCATCAGGCCGAACGCATCCAAAATATGGGCGGCCGGGTCCTTTGTGCGCACTGTGGGCCGAAACAGTGCCCTGGAATACTGATACTCTGCGTACTGATCCAGCAGATACGCATAGTCCGCGCGATACTGCTCCGGCACCAGGATCGCGATGAGATCCCCGCACTCTGAGAGCATGATCTCCCCAAGCGTCTTTGTGGTGCATGCGGCCTTCATCTGCTTCGTCCACTTGCGGATCACCGGGAAGCCGCAGTGCGGATAATTGCTGAAATTGCGGATCTCGTCCAGAAGTTCCTTCTTCGAGGGCGGGAGCTTATTGATCTGCCTCTCGTGCTCTTTGTTCCAGCGCTCCAGCCGCGCCTTCTCCCATTTTGTTCTTGAATTGTAATCGAATGCCATATCCTGTCCCCCTGTTACCACATCCTGCCCGCAAGGAAAGTGAGCCGGACAAAGGTCACTTCACTCTGCTGCTTCAGTTCCATTTTCTCTTCTCTTTCTGTATACCGGACGCCGTCCGCAAACAGCGCGACCAGCCCGTCGTCGAAGCACTGCAGCGCATTTTCTACTGCCCTTTTCTCGTCAGCCTTCCTGTCGTCCATCGGGGCGCCGTAAGCGACCTTGCCGGAGAGAGCGGCTGTTTCAATATACTCTTTAGCCTGCCCCTTCCCATACTCAAAAAGGCGCATGATCTCTTCCGCGTCTTTTCGTTCATTATATTCCTTCACATTTTGCCTGACCGTTTCCGCAAGAAACTCTTCCACCGTCATCTGCCTGTCCGGATAATCACAGGTGATCTGTACGACTGCCGCTTTTCTGCGTGAGGCACCTTTAACATTGATTCTGATCTGCATGGATCCCTGCCTTTTTTGTGTATTTACATCAGTCACCGAGTATTCATCTCTATTTTATTATATTTATAATATTTTATCACAGCCGGAGCTTGTTTCATTACTGCATAGAGCGAATTGTTTACCTTGACAAATAAAGCGGAATATCATTCAATGGATTTGTTTGACCCTGTTTTTTCTGCTGTCTGAGCCGTCCCGGGCTTGAACAGGAAGGTTTTTCCATAATCATTTCAGATCGTATTTCAAAAGGTATTTCGTCATGAACCCTTCCGGCAACCGTTTCGCTGTCTCCGCCCTCATGGTCGTCGTCAGCGCCATCCTGTGGGGCCTCTACGGCTCCTTCGTCACCCTTCTGACCTCTATGGGGCTTGCGCAGAATGCACTGGTCTTTCTGCGCATGCTGGCCACGTCGCTTCCTGTCGCGTTCCTGATGCTGGTGACAGACCGCTCCGCTTTTAAAGTCCGCCCGGCAGATATTCCGCTCTTTATTGCGAACGGAATGCTGAGTCTTCTGTTTTTTGTCTTCTGTTACACATCAGCCATCAAGGTGACCAAAATAGCGACCGCCGCAGCGCTTCTCTACACCGCGCCGGCCATTGTGATGATCCTGTCCGCCATTCTTTTTAAAGAAAAACTCACAGGGCGTAAAGTCTTCTGCTGCCTGCTGGCGGTCATCGGATGCGCGTTCGCCTCGGGCATCGGAGGGGAATTGTTTGCGGGAGGTGCTGCGAACGGCGCGGGAGGCGGCGGTTCACTGATCACGCCCGCCGGGCTTCTTCTCGGCCTCGGCGCAGGCCTGGGCTATGCGCTCTACAGCATTTTCAGCCGCATAATCCTGAACCGCGGCTACAGTGTCTACACTAATGTCTGCTACAGCTTCGGCGTCGCCATGATCGGTTTTCTGGCTCTCTCGTGTGCTGACGGTTCCGTCTCACAGGTGTTTGAGAGCCCCTCGCGCACAGCACTTGCGCTGTTGTGCGGTATTTTGACAGGAAGCCTGGCCTACGTTCTGTATACAGCCGGGATGAAAGGAATGGAGACTTCCCGGGCGGCGCAGCTGACCACCATCGAACCGGTCACTGCAGCGATCTTAGGAAGCCTGCTCTTTCATCAGCCGCTCTCCGTATGGGAGATCGCCGGGATCTTGATGGTCGTCGGCTCGGTCGTGATGATGAATGCAGGTGTCACAAACTCCAATTAATATTTAGAAAGGAATCCGCATCTATGTCCTGCACAACTCTTCTGATCGGCAAAAAAGCAAGTTATGACGGCTCCACAATGATCGCCCGCAATGACGATTCTGCTGCCGGCGCCTTCACGCCCAAGAAACTCACAGTCGTTCTGCCAAAGGACCAGCCCCGGCATTATGAATCTGTCATCAGCCATGTCGGGATCGATCTTCCCGACGATCCGATGCGCTATACCGCGGTCCCCAACGCACTCGAAGGAGAAGGCATCTGGGCAGGTGCCGGCGTCAACGCCGCCAACGTCGCCATGACCGCCACAGAAACGATCGCCTCCAATGAAAGAGTCCTGGGTGCTGACCCGCTGGTCCGATACATCCCCGCCGATGAAGACATGCCCATGGTGCCCAGCGGCATCGGTGAAGAGGACCTTGTCACCATTGTCCTCCCCTATATTCACAGTGCGAGGGAAGGCGTGCTCCGCACGGCAAAGCTTTTGGAGGAATTCGGTACATATGAGATGAACGGGATCGCCTTTGCGGATATCCATGAGATCTGGTGGATGGAGACCCTTGGCGGTCACCACTGGATCGCCAAAAGAGTGCCGGATGATCAGTACGTCGTCGTCCCCAATGAATCCGGGATCGACAGTTTTGATCTGGAAGATGCGCTGGGCCAAGGCGTCGATCACCTATGCAGCGCGGATCTGAAAGATTTTATTAAGGAGAATCATTTGGATCTGTCTACGGACGGGAAATTGAACCCCCGGGAGGCCTTCGGCACCGTAAGTGATGCCGACCGCGTATACAATACGCCGAGGGCGTGGTCTGTCCTGCGCTGCCTGAGCCCGGACAGGGCAAAATGGGACGGTCCCTCCGCACAGTATTCCCCGCGCGACGGCAGCCTTCCCTGGAGCATGAAGCCTGCGCGCAAGATCACAGTGGAAGATGCCAAATACGTTCTCTCCGACCACTTTCAGGGGACGCCCTACGACCCCTACAGTGATTTCGCTTGTGGTGATCGCGGCGGCAGTTCCATGGCCGGGGCTTACCGGCCGGTCGGTGTCAACAGAACGGACTTTTTGGCTCTTCTGCAGCTGCGGCCTTATGTGCCGGAGGCGGTCTGTGCCGTGGAATGGCTGACTTTTGGCTCCAATGTATTCAACACCTTCGTTCCGTTCTACACGAACACGGAAAAAGTGCCGGCCTACCTCTCCACAACGGAAAAGGAGGTCGACACTGACAGCTTTTACTGGAACTGCAGGCTGATCGCGGCGCTCGCCGACGCGCAGTTTAAGCCCTGCAAGATCCATATCGAGCGCTATCAGATCAAAGTCATGTCCGAGGCGCATCGGATCCTGAATGCGGCGGACCGGCTGACCGCGGAGCTGGCTGCCTTGAAGGCGGATCCGCAGCCGGTCATCGACTCGGCCAATGAGCAGCTCGCTGACATGCTGCGAGGAGAAACGTCAGCGGTCCTAAGCCTGGTCCTCGATGAGACCAGCAACCATATGAAGAATGCGTACGCGCGGTCGGATGCGTAAGGAGTCAAGAACCGTCCCCTTGACACCCCCTTGACACCTCAGACCTCCATCACTTCGATCAGCCTCGCCCTCGGGATCCCGCATTTCTCCAGGAATCTGTCCGCTTTCGCGATCACCTCCGGCGAATACACGTGATCCGCATGGTGCGCGTCGGTGCCGTAGATCACGGAATTGCCTTCCCGCGCGGCGATCTTCCAGAACTTCTCGCACGGGTAGTTTCTGTCCTCCCGCACGCCCAGCAGGTTGATCTCCAGCGGGATCTCCGCCTCTTTGCAGTACCGGCATAGCTTCGTCATCTCCTCTTCGTAGATGTCGTCCGGTCCCGTGAACCACAGCACATCCGGATGGGCAAAATACAGAAACTTCCCGGTCTCCAGCGCCTCCCGGGTCTGCCTGCAATAGAGTTTTAACCTCTCCGCACTGTTCGTCCGTTCCCCGCAGAACGGCTCATTTACACCATCTCCCAGATAATGCTGCCCCAGGATCATGTACTCGATCGGATACGGTTCCAGGAGCCGCAGCAAAGGCTCCCACAGCGTATACAAATACTCCGCTTCCAGCCCCAGCAGGATATCGATGTCCGCTTTATACTCTCTTTTCAGATCCAATATCGTGTCGACGTACCCCTCCAGTTCTTCCGGCAGCATTTTGACCGGGCATACAAAACCATTTGGATACACCTGCGGCGTGTGGTCAGAAAAGCCCAGGATTTTCAGTCCCGCCGCAATCGCATTTTCCACGTATTCCCTCTCTGTCCCGTCGGCGTGGCGGCAGCGCCATGTATGTGTGTGATAGTTAGCAATCATAGGGCTCTCCCTGTTTTACGATTTTTATAATATTCGTGATTTTTCAAGCTTTCTTCAAGTTTCATCTCATATGATTCTATACAGATAAAGCCGAAAGGTACAGATAATCCTGTCAAAATACAGAAAAAAGGAGAACAACAATGGCAAACACAACAAAAAAGCATAACCATAAATTCAAAAAAGCCTCCGCAATGGCAGCAGCAAGTTTTATGATCATCAGTCTGGTCCTGGGCGGCTGCGGTTCCGCTGCTTCTTCGCAGACTTCTGCAGCTGCGGCACAGACCTCTGAAACGCAGGCACAGAATTCTGAAACTCCGGTGCAGACTTCTGATGACGCACAGGACACTGACGCCGCGGTGCAGTCGTCTGACGCTTCCGCTCCGTCTGCCGGGTCCGAGTCAACCGCTTCGTCGGAGTCGGATTCCCGGTCATCCGAAGCGCTGATCGAAGATATAACCGGAAACATCACGGAGACGATCGAGAACAGCGCGGACGGTGAGCATGCGATCACCGCCGACGGAGAAGAAGCCTCCTATTCTAATATAGCCGTGGTCAAAACCGGCGAATCAGAAGGAGATGAAGCTGATTTCTACGGTGAAAATGCGGCAATTTTTGCCACGAACGGAGCGACGCTCACTCTCAGCGGCCTCTCAGTGAACACAGACGGCAAACATGCAAACGGTGTGTTCAGTTACGGAGAGGGGACAACCGTCAATATCTCCGATTCCGTGATCGAAACATCAGGCAATTGCTCCGGCGGACTGATGACGACCGGCGGCGGAACGATGAACGCATCCAACCTGGTGATCCATACGACCGGCAACAGCTCGGCTGCGATCCGCTCTGACCGCGGAGGCGGAACCGTCAATGTGACCGAAGGAAGCTATACAACAGACGGGACCGGATCACCGGTCATTTACTCCACCGCAGATATCACTGTGAGTGATGCCTCCATGGAGTCCACCGCTTCTCAAGGCGTTGTCGTTGAGAGTCAAAATTCCGTCACCCTGAACAATGTAAATCTGACTGCAAACAACGTGACTAAGAACAGTGACAAATCTGACTGGTATCAGGCGGTGATGATCTATCAGTCCATGTCCGGCGACGCCGATGAAGGTCTTGCCTCTTTTGCCATGAACGGAGGGACGTTGACCAACCTGAACGGAGATGTGTTTTTTGTCAACAATACAACTGCGGCGATCGACTTAAGCGGCGCTGAGATCATCAATGAAGATGAGGAAGGTGTTTTCCTGCGCGCGGCGGCGGCCGGCTGGGGAAGTGAAGGCAGCAACGGCGGCCATGTGACGTTGACAGCGGCGCAGCAGACGATCACCGGCGATATACTGGTCGATGAAGTCTCCACTCTGAATCTGTATCTGTCCAAAAACAGCAGCTTCACAGGCGCCATCAATCCTGACGGTGCCGCCGGCGATGTCTATGTCGAGATCGAGGACGGCTCCACATGGACGCTGACCGGTGACAGCTATATCACCTCCCTGCGCTGCGGCACAGGCAGCATCAATCTGAATGGATTCAAATTGTATGTGAACGGCGAGGAATACACGGAAGGTTCTGCTTCAGAAGGAGAAGCGATTAAAGTGGAGACGAGCAGCAGCTCGTCTCACGGCGGAAAGGACGGCAGCAGCAAAAGCGGCTCCCACGGTGGTGAGAACGGTTCCCACGGCAATAAAGGAGGCGGCGAGCCGCCTGCCAAGCCGGATGGGGATGGCAGTGAGCCGCCTGCTAAGCCGGACGGGGATGGCGGCGAGCCGCCTGCTAAGCCGGATGGGGATGGCGGCGAGCCGCCTGCTAAGCCGGATGGAGATGGTGGCGTGCCGTCATTCTGAGACCGGAACGGCCACGGGAACAGCAGTTTAGTGTGAATTTCAAGTGCGGCGCCGTTCTGAGAACAGTTTTCAAGCCCACCTCGCACTTAAATCCTCTGAATAGAAGTAAGCGCAAAACGCAAAATCAGCAAATTACGATGCCCATCCTCGGAAGCTAGTAAGGGCCAATTCATAAATCAGACGATCACACTTATTCCAGCATAAAAGAGAGCAATTCCTCTCGGAGATTGAATCCCCGAGAATCCTTGCCCAAGAATCTTGAATTCCCAAGCCCGAGCCTCGCAGGTAAAAAGTTCTCGAGCCCGAGCCTCGCGGGCAAAAAATCCCCCGAGTCCAAAGGCTCGGGGAGCATAAAAAATCCCCCGAGTCCAAAGGCTCGGGGAGCATAAAAATCCCCCGAGTCCAAAGGCTCGGGGAGCATAAAAAATCCCCCGAGCCCAGCGCTCGGGGAACCAACACGTATCCAAGATTACCCCAGAATCTCCATAAACGCTTCCGCTTTCTCTTTGACATCATCTCCGCCCAGGACCGCCGATCCCGCTACGATCATGTCAGCACCTGCGTCCAGGACTATCCCCACATTGTCTACCTTGATGCCGCCGTCAACCTCGATGCGGAGGGCGGGGCTCACGCGCTCTGCTTCTTCCCGCAGTGCCCGGATCCTCTGTGTCGACTCGGGTATATACTTCTGTCCGCCGAAACCGGGTTCCACAGACATCACAAGGAACAGATCAATATAGGGAAGGAACCGAAATACGGATTCCACCGGCGTTTTCGGCTTGATGGACAAACCGGCCTTCATTCCGGACGCATGGATCTTGTCGACAAGCCGCATTGTCTCCTCCGCCGCCTTCTCCTCGTCCCGTTCTCCCCCGTAAGCGAAGCCTCCGCCGGGCATGGCCTCATAGTGAAATGTGAAATAGTCCGCGCCGCCTTTGGCGAATGCTTCGACGTGGTCCGCCGGATTGGTGACCATAAGGTGGGCATCCAGGATCAGGTCTGTCATCTTTCTCACACTGCGCAGGATCGGTTCGCCGAAAGAGACCTCGGGCACGAAATGCCCATCCATCACATCAAAATGGACACACTGTGCACCGCCGTCTTTCATTGCCTGAATCTGCTCGCCCAGACGGCCGAAATCTGCGGACAATATGGAAGGAGCCAAAATATTCATGCTTCGATTCTCCTCTCTTATTTCAGCGGTGCGTCCGCATAGCCGTAGTCTCTCTCGATCTGTGTGATCATATCGACACGTGCCGCATGACGGCCGCCCTGTTCTTCCGCTTCAAAGAAATTGTCGACGATCATCTTGGCGAGCTCTGTCCCGACGACGCGCTGCCCCATAGCGATGATCTGGCAGTGGTTGTGTTCTTTGACCATCTTGGCTGTAAAGCAGTCCGAGCAGACGCCCGCGCGGATACCGGGCACTTTATTGGCCGCCAGGGAGATCCCGACGCCTGTTCCGCATACCAGCACTCCTTTATCGATCTCTCCGCGCCGGATCGCTTCTGCCACCTTCCTGCCAGCTATGGGATAATCCACCTTCTCTTCGGGGCTGTATGCGCCGAAGTCCACGCATTCGTATCCCTTCCCTTTGAGGTGTTCGAGCAGGCACGCCTTGAGTTCGATCGCCGCATGATCACTTCCAAATCCGATTTTCATTCTTACTCTTTTCTCCTTTACTTTTTAGGTTTCTTCTTCATTCTGAGATACTGTGAGCAGCACGCCGCGAGGGAGAGATAAG
This sequence comes from uncultured Lachnospiraceae bacterium, assembly GCA_902801585.1. The sequence continues at coordinate 59,757 of CADCIU010000019.1, forward strand.
CCTGCTCCGGCCTCTCGCTCCGGCCTGTGATCGCGATCGGGATCTTGGAACCGACCAGGATCCCGCAGCTCGTCGTCTGCGTGTGTGTCTCCAGCACCTTGACAATGATATTGCCCGCCAGAAGTGAAGGGACGACAATCCCGTCAAATTCGCCGCAGAAGGGGCAGTCGTAGTGTTTGAGTCTGGCAGCTTCCTTGCTCATGATCAGGTCATAAGTGATGGGTCCCACCAGATCGCAGTCCGCGATCGGCTCCTCCTGGTGATCCATCACGATCGTCTGCGCCTCTACGGTATCGCGCATGTGGAAGGCCGGCTTTTCAATAAGAGACAGCAGGGCGATCTTGGGTCTCTTTATGCCGAACAGCTCCAGCTCTTCGACGATATTGCGGATCACCTGCTTGCGGTTGTCTATGGACGGTTTGACAAGCAGCGTGACGTCGGAGATCGCCATCAGCCGTTCCTCTCCCGGCACGTTATAAGTGACCACGTGCGTCAGCAGGCGGTCCTCCTGGATCAGGTGGTTGGCCTTGTTGAGAACCGGCAGCAGGAAATCGCGCGTCTGCGTGTTGCCGCGCATCAGGCAGTCCGCGTTTCCGGACCGGATCATTTCGATCGCATACTGTACCACGTTCGTATCGCCGGAGATCGGCTGCAGATCGCAGTTCTTCTCTGAAATGCCCAGCGTCTCCATCGTCGTCTTAATCTTTTTATAGTTGCCGATGAGAATCGGTTCCACGAACCCTTCCTCCTGCGCGGCCATGGCGCCCGCCAGGATGTTCTCCGAGTCTGCACCCGCAATGGCGACGCGGAGCGGTCTCGGCATCGACCTGGCGCGTTCCTGAATAAAACTATAATTCTTGGGAATATTCAAATTCTTAGGATTACTCAAAGAGCTCATCACATTCCTCCTATCACTCTCATCTTCCGACGATATCGGATCAGAACAGGCCTCCGAACTTCAGGAACAGCGGGGCGAATACAAGCGAGACGACGGTCATCAGCTTGATCAGAATATTGATGGACGGGCCGGACGTGTCTTTGAAAGGATCGCCGACCGTATCACCGACGACCGTGGCATGATGCGTATCACTGCCCTTGCCGCCCAGATGTCCTTCTTCCACGTATTTTTTGGCGTTGTCCCATGCGCCGCCCGCATTCGACATGAAGATCGCGAGCATGACGCCGGTCACCAGAGAGCCCGCCAAAAGACCGCCCAGTGCCGTCGGCCCCAGGACCAGGCCTACCAGGAGCGGCGAGATGACCGCCATGACTCCCGGCACCAGCATCTCTTTGAGCGCCGCCTGCGTGGAGATCGCAACGCAGGATGTATAATCAGGTTTTCCGGTGCCCTCAAGGATCCCCGGAATCGTCCGGAACTGACGGCGGACCTCCTCGATCATCTTATAGGCCGCCTTGGATACGGAATCCATAGTGAGAGCGGAGAACAAAAACGGAAGCATTCCGCCCAGGAACAATCCCGCGATCACCTTGTAATCGAGAAGATTGATCCCTGTCTCAAACAGTTTCACTGCCTGCGCATAGGAGACGAACAGTGCAAGCGCCGTGAGTGCGGCGGAGCCGATCGCGAATCCTTTTCCCATCGCAGCCGTGGTGTTGCCGACAGCGTCGAGCCGGTCTGTGATCTTGCGGACTTTGGAAGGAAGGCGGGACATCTCCGCAATACCTCCCGCGTTGTCCGCGATCGGGCCGTAGGCGTCGACCGCCACGGTAATCCCCGTTGTGGAGAGCATTCCGACGGCCGCCAGTGCGATCCCGTACAAGCCGTCCGCAATGTAAGCGCCGATAATGCCGATGCATATGAGCAGGATCGGAACTGCCGTGGACTGCATGCCGACGGCGATGCCGCTTATGACCGTCGTGGCGGGTCCGGTCTCAGACTGTTTCGCGATCTTCTTGACGAACCGGTAATCCGAAGATGTATAGATCTCCGTGACGATACCGATGATCAGGCCGACGACCAGGCCGAATATGATCGCGATCGCCGCCCGGAAACTGCCAAAAAACGCAAAGCTCAGGATCGCGGATCCGACGATCACGACTGCCGCTGCCGAATAGCTCCCCATCTTGAGCGCCTTGTGCGGATTGGAGTTTTCATCTCCTTTTACGAAGAAGCAGCCTGCTATGCCTGCTGCTATACCCAGTGCGGCAATGATCAGCGGGAAGATTCCTCCCCTGACCTCATGATACGCAACACCCAGAGCGATCGCCGAGACGAGCGATCCGACATAAGATTCGAACAGATCAGCTCCCATTCCGGCCACGTCGCCGACATTGTCGCCCACGTTATCGGCGATCGTCGCGGGGTTTCGGGGGTCATCCTCCGGAATACCGGTCTCGACCTTTCCCACGAGGTCCGCGCCTACGTCAGCCGCTTTCGTATAAATGCCGCCGCCGACACGGGCGAACAGCGCAATGGACGAAGCGCCGAGGGAAAATCCGGACAGCACATCAGAATTCCCCGTGATCAGATAGATCGCGCTGGCACCCAAAAGGCCGAATCCGACGACGCACATTCCCATGACGGCGCCTCCCGAAAAGGCGACCGACAGGGCGGCGTTCATGCCGTGATCTTTTGCCGCTGCTGCCGTTCTCACATTCGCCCTCGTGGCTACGTTCATTCCGATGTATCCTGCCGCTGTCGAGAAGGCGGCGCCCACCAGGAAGCACACAGCTGATATCCAACTGATGCCTGCGCCGATGAGGACAAACAAAATGGCCACAAATACAACAAGAATCTTGTACTCCGCCATCAAAAAGGCGCTCGCGCCTTCATGAATGAATGCGGCGATCTCTTTCATCCGATCTGTACCCGCATCCTGTGCGGATACTTTCCTGATCAGATAATACGCAAAGGCAAGCGCGCACAAAGCAAGCGCTATAGAAATCAGTAACAAACCACGCACCCTTTTTCCCTCCTTTTTTGTCAGATCTCATTCCATTTCCAAGTTCTTTTACAGTTACTATTATACTATGAATTGTCAGAAATCTGCCCAAAACAAGAGGATTTAATGGTTTTGTACTTGATTTTGTTCAAAATATTCTGTTTTTTTCTATTTTGACAGTATCATCTACAGGTAGTTGAATTTCCCGTCATTTTTCTCTTCCAGTGCCTTGATCGCATGATGCGTGTACTCGGCGAAGGGAACCGAAATTCCCAGCTCGCCGGCTTTTCGGATCAGTACACCGGTGAACATGTCGATCTCGGTGTGTCTGCCTGCGTCCAGGTCCTGAAGCGTCGAGAATCTTGCGACCGGTGCACAATTGCCCCACTGGAGGTTGGGCTCCGGCACCTGGATCCCGAGTGCATTTCCTACCATTTTGACTTCATTGTAGAGCTTTTTCCTGAGGAACTCCAAATGCTCCGAATCCGCATACGCGCCGAAGGGCACGTCCAGAACGGCCTGCGGAAGGTTATAGCAGATGTTGGACGCATATTTGGTCCACTGATCCAGGATGATGTCTTTCATAAAATAGGTATTGCAGGTAGTGCCTTCAAAGAGTTTCTCGATCGCCTCGATCCTCTCGCTCTTGACCGGTGATCCCTTCTCCCCCAGGTAAATGCCCCATTTGAGTGTCGGGTCAAAAGATACCAGGCTTCGGCCGTCTTCACAGGCCCGCCGCTCGGAACTGACCCTGACCAGACTGTAGACGATCTGTGAAGGGTCGATGACACTGCCGATGATCTCCTCGGAATCGATTCCGTTCAGGACAGACAGAACGATCGTCCCCGGCGCTGCTATGCGGCGGATCGCGTCCAGAGAGCCTTCCAGTGCCGTGTACTTGACGGCAACTAACAGAAGGTCCACGCCTCTTGCTTCTTCCGGCGTCTTGACGGCCGGCCGGAATGTCCGGACCTGTTTCCTGTCGTCGATCAGGATCCCGTCCCGCTCGAGGCGCGCTTTCCGCTCTCCCTCGGCGACGACGCTAAAGTCGATGCCTTCCTTGTTCATCAGTGCATAAATAAAATATGAGCCGACTGCTCCTGCTCCGAGGACAGCCGCTGAACGTACGACCATGGTTTCCCTCCTGTTTTCAGGGTGGTGTCATGGGGACGGTTCTTTTGACAACTTTTTAAACGATGTCAAAAGAACCGTCCCCATGACACCTGTTTCTTCTTACGCCTCCGCAATGCACTCGATCTCACAGAGTGCGCCCTTGGGCAGATCTTTCACCGCCACGCAGCTCCTGGCAGGCTTAGAGATGAAATATTTCGCGTATACTTCGTTGAAAGCCGCAAAGTCAGCGATCTCCGCAAGGAAACATGTCGTCTTGATCACTTTCTCTGCGCCGGATCCTGCTGCCTCGAGAAGCGCGATCACGTTCTTGCAGCTCTGCTCGGTCTGCGCTGCGATCCCCTCGGGCATCTCACCCGTCGCCGGGTTGATCGGAATCTGACCGGATGTAAAGACCATCCCGTTTACTACAAATCCCTGAGAATAGGGGCCAATCGCGCCCGGTGCGTTTGTTGTGCTGATTACCTGCATTATTTTGCTCTCCTTTCAATTTCTGTCATTGACTTCGATCCACTCCATTACGTCAAACAGTGACGGCAGGATCACCGCCGCTTTTTCGCGCATCTCCTGCGTCGGCGGCAGCTGGTCCGGCACCATGACCGGTTTCATTCCCGCCGCATGCGCCGCCCGGATTCCGTTGTAGGAGTCCTCGATCACGCAGATCTCTGTATATTTTGACTCGGGAATGCCCATCTGCGCCGCACACTTAAGGAAAATCTCCGGATCCGGTTTGCCGCGTTCTACCACATCCCCGCTCACAATCGTGTCAAAATACTGCATCACCCGGTGAGGTCCCAGGACTTTCTCGATCATACGGCGGGGCGAAGAAGAAGCAAGCCCGACCGTCACGCCTCTCTCTCTCAGACAGCGCAGGATCTGAGCCGCGCCGGGCTTCAGATCCATCCGGCCGCTCTCCACTACATCCGCAAAATACTCCCTGCAGGCGCGATACGTCTTCTCGAGATCGAACTGCGGCAGATGTCGGAAAGTCTCCGTCATGATGCGCCGCTCGTTTTCATCAGTGACGCCGGTCGCCTTCACGACAGCTTCGCGCATGTCCTTCTCGGGCAGGCCGTAAAGCGAGGCTGCATGCAGATATCCCGCAAGATAGACCGCCTCGGAGTCGGAGATCACGCCGTCCATGTCAAAGATCACATACATTTGGGTTTTCTCTCCTTACTGAATGAAGTCCATCTCCTCGGGGGGACCGTACACTTCTTCGTTCTTATTGTCTTCCGGCTCATAATCCGCCGGCGGGCCGTACACTGCCGTATTCCCATTATCTTCCACACGGTACTCTTCGGTCCGGCCGGTGTTTCCCGCATCGGAAGGATGATCACTTTTCTTCATCGTACAGCCGGTCGTCGCTACCGCTGCGGCAATGATCGCTGCGCCGGTGAGTGTATATCGCAATTTCTTCATTGTGCACTCCTTTCTGCACCATTATACCCTAATGATGTCAGAAGAACCGTCCCCTGTCTCCTTAAATCAAATAACAATACAACATCTCCAGGATCCCCCTGTCCGTCGCGCTCGAGAGCGGATCCAGTCCCGTCAGCTCCTTGACCCTATTGTATCTGTAGACCAGCGTATTTCTGTGCACGCCCAAAACTTTGGCCGCTTCCGCCAAATTGTAATTTGTGCGCATCAGCGATCTGATCAGCTCTATATACTGCTTTTTGAACTTCTTCCTGATCTCCGGTTCCAGCACGTCGAAAACGCTTTTCAGCTCATCCTTCGGCCAGAACCACCTGAAATAGTCGATCGCATGGCGGTCAAAGAACTCTACTTTTTCCGGTGATTCCAGATGATTCTCCATCCACTTGCAATGGCGATAGGCATAATTATACCGGCGGAAATCCTTCTGAAACGTGCCCGCATAGAAATTGTAATGGAATCCGCTCCGGTCCATCAGGTCACAGACCGGTTTCAAATACTCCATGATCTGTTCTTCACATCCCCTCAGGCTGTTCAGATCCACTTGAACGGTCTTAAAGATCAGAACGTGATGGCTGTCGACCACATTCGTCAGGTCCTGGAATCCATAGCCGGGTCCCTTGCGCATGATCATCAGGACTTTCTGCGCATCGGGCATTTCTTTCGGATCCTTATTATGCAAAGAACACAATATGGGAACTCTGATCAGAGATTCATCATAGGCAAGGAACTCTGCTATTTCATGCATCTTTATGAAGTCCCGTTCCTCGTCCTGCGTCAAAAACCCAAAAAAGCTGTCCCTTCTGATGTCCCTTTTTCTTAGCTCCTCTACCAGTTTCTCATACCCGAACATCGTCTCCGACATCGTCTTGATCAGCAGCGCGACATTCCTGTTCTTTACAGGGTCGCCCATGATCTCAATGGCTCCCACCCGGTGATCTGTTCCGATCACAACAATACACCGTCCCTCTTCTTCACCGGTTCCCTGTATTTCCATCAGAAACTGCTCCCCGGAGATCAGTTCTATAGCTTTTTCATTATATTGGCCGGTTTTCGTCTCATCGCTGCTGGCAATGACCATACCTTCTCTGTTAATGATGCTGATGCTGTAGTCCGTGATCTGGGAGACCCGTTCTATTAACATCTTTGCTATATTCGGTTCTTTCATAAGCTCCTGCCCCTCTATAATCTCTGAATATGAAATCCCCCATCCACATCCAGATAACTGCCGGTTGTGTAACGCATCTTGTCACTGCAAAATACAGAGACCGCGTTTGCCACGTCTTCCGGCCTTCCCCATCTTGCGATCGGGAAAACACCGTCCCGGATCATACGGTCGTACTTGTCTTTCACGGTACTGGTCATATCTGTCATGATAATGCCCGGCCTCACCTCGTTGACAGTGATCCCCTCAGCGGCAAGCCTGTCCGCATATAACGTCGTGAGCATTGAGATTCCCGCCTTGGAGACGCAGTACTCACCGCGGCTTGTGCTGGAGACGGCCGCCGAACAGCTGGAAATATTGACGATCGCGCCCTTATTTCCCGCTCTTTTGTACTCCTCATTCAGATAATCCTGCGCGATCATCCGCTTCGCGGCCGCCTGGGTCATAAACATATTCCCCTTGGTGTTGGTGCCGATCACATAGTCGAAGCTCTCCTCACTCATTTCCAGAAGATCACAGCGCACCTTGGGCGCAACGCCGGCGTTGTTGACAAGGATATCTATGCGGCCGAAATGCCTGACCGCTTCGCCGGCCACCAGCTCACAAGTCGATATGTCTCCCAGGTCTGCCTGCAAATACAGGACTTCCGCACCCAGGGCTTCGACTTCCCGGATGGATTCCCTGTATTTTTCAGCGGTTCCCCTCGATGTCATCACAATATTGCATCCGTCCTGCGCAAGCTGTTTGGCAATGGCAAGTCCGATCCCTCTCGTCGATCCCGTCACGATCGCTGTTCGTCTCATTCCGGTATTTCGCTCCTTTCCTGTCTTGTCTAGTCCTGTCTCTGAACCTGCTTCTTAGTCGTTTTTTCTGTTCCCGCAGAATTAATCCGTTGATTTGCGTATCAAAAGGTCAAAATCCAGAATCCGGTTCTCCGGTGAAGGAAGCCTGCCATGCTCTTTCTTATACTCGATCTGCCGCAGAAGCATATCCATTGCCTCCTCCCCGATTCGCGTGAGCGGCTGCGCCAGCGTCGACAGCGGAGGCTCCATATAAGCGGACAGTTCCACGTTGTCGATCCCCATCACCGCAACATCGCGCGGGATCCTCAGCTTGAGATCGTGCAGCGCATGCATAATGATGAAAGCTTTGGGATCCGATGTCGCCAAAAAAGCGTCCGGCACCTTTTCCGAGAGCATGAGTCTTTTTGTGAGATTATAGAAACCGTCCTGTCCCTCGGCCGGTTCCTGCATGACCAGCGCCGGATCCACTTCCAGCCCGGCATCCCACAGTGCATCGCAGTATCCTCTGTAGCGCTCCGTGTACAGAAACAGCGCCGGATCTCCGCACGCGATCGCGATCCTGCGCCGCCCGGAGCGGATCAGGTACTGCGCAGATATATATCCCGCTCTGTAATTGTCAATGGATATGGTCTCAAGGCGGCCGATATCCTCTTTCCGGTATCGGTTGACCATGACCGCCGGCACGCCCTCTTCCCTCAGCCTGTAAACAGCGCTCTCGTCGCCTCTTGCGGAGAAAATGACGAACCCGCCGACCTGACGGTTGCGCATCTCGTTATAGATGCTCTCTTCCGTCTCCTGCTGCTCATCGGTAATTCCCAAAAAAGTGGTATAGCCATTCCTCATGGCAATCTTGTTGACACCCCGCATCAGCCTCGGAAAAATAAGATTTCCGTAGCTCGGGATCATCATACAGATCGTCTTGGGATCCCCCTGCTTGAGGCTCCTAGCGAGCAGATTCGGCCGAAAGTTGCTCTGCTTGACAGCGTCCATGACTCGTTTCCGGGTCTCTTCCCTGACGCAGCTCTTCCCGTTCAGCACCCTTGAGACGGTGCTTGCCGACACCCCGCAGCGCTGTGCGATTTCCTTGATACCGGTTACCTGCTCCATTCTCTTCCTTTCTTCGGACTTTCCGTCTTCTGCCTTCCAATACCCGCTGCTGTCCCTTTGACCCGAGCCCGAAGCCTCCCTCTATCCTCGGAAGTTCTCCGGCAGACTCTTTTTCTCCTCAAGAAACTCCCTGTAGAACGGACCGTAGACCTCATAATTGCGCACGACACAGCCGGTCGGTTTGTGCGAACGGATCAGGTCTCCGCATTTACCGCATGTAAGACATACCCTGCCCGGATCGATCCGCCCGTCCTGAATGATCTGACGGGCAAAATCCGGATCGGCAAAGGCCATTCTGCCAAACAGCATGCCGTCCATCATTCCCTGCTCAACCGCACCTGCTGTGTACAGGTCCGCATACTGCCGCAGATAGGAAGGCGCAGTGCCGTAAACGATCATATCCGGCACCGCCCTCTTCACTTCAGAGATTCCGTCAGCCATGCGCGCGATCCCGATGAGAGGATGCTCTTCGGGTTCATATTTACCCGCATCGAAGGGCCTCGCCACATGCGTCGTCACATAGGGATTGCCCATGGTCAGATTGATCAGGTCGATCCCGTATTCCCCGTGCAGTCTTTTCACCAATTCAACGGGCTCCGAAAGATCCACGGCGGGAGCGCTGCCCTGCGCACCGTCCTCCATCCGTGTGCCCCACCCGTACGGATAGGGGGTCCCGTCATAAATGCCCAGCCGGCAGGTAACCATAAAGTCCTCATTTTCATATGGCTTGGCCGCCAAAACAGCGTTTCTGAGAAGCCTCGTCCTGTTTTCCAGGCTTCCCCCGTACGGGCCGGGTCTCTCAAACGCGCTGCACAGCTCTGCCAAAAGATAGCCGTGGCAGGATTTGATGTCAACCGCGTCGAATCCCGCCTCCCTTGCCATCAGGGCAGCTTCTCCGAACTTTTCTTCAAGCCTCCTCAGATAATCGTCCGATGCGATACAGGAGTCGTCCGCCGCTCTGTATTTTTCATAGATCGGATTGCGATAGGCGATGATCGGCGCCGGCCTGTTGTCCGGATTGGAGTAGCGGCCTGAGTGGTTGGCCTGCATGATCAGATAGGGCGCATACCCGTTCGCTTTGATTCCCGCTTCCTTAATCTTTTCGCAGAAAACTTTGTAATTCTCAAGATTGTCCCGCGTGAGCATGAGCTGTGTCTTTCCGGATCTGCCCTCCTCCACAATGGAGATGGCCTCGAACCAGAGCACGGCGCTGCCGCCGACTGCTTCATTCACATAGCGGGCCAGCGTATAATCCGACGGTGAACCGTCCGGAAGAGAATCTGCCCCCTCCATGGGTGCAACACCCAGCCGGTTCATGAGCACTCTGCCGCGAATCCGCAGCGGCTGCGCGAGTATCTTCGCAGTATTTGCGAACGGCAGGCAGATCCCCAGTTCCCGGGCGCGCATCTGCAGTTCTTCCAGTGTTCTGTAATGAAACTTTTCCATCGATCCTGTACTCCCTGCCCGGCCCGTTTACGCCATTGTTTCCGTCTGCCGGTTTGTCCAAATTAACTTAATGCAATAACACTGATATTTATTATTATATTCCATCCAAAATCCTTTCACAACGTCCGTTTGCAAACGTTTGCAAATACCGAGTGTATTCTGAAAAGTTCTATGATACACTTATTTCAGATGGGTATTCTATATTGTATTTCAGGAGGGTTATATGGCAACGAAAGACAATTTCTTCCGCACAAGTGACGATGCGATCCTTTATTTTGAAGATCATTCGCCCGAAAAGGGAAGTCCGATCGTTCTGGTGCCGGGATACTGCTGCACAACGCACTTTTTTGACAACAATATCCCCGCGCTGTCCAAGGAGCACCGCGTGATCACCTTCGATCCCCGCGGACAGGGAAGTTCCTCCAAGGGACTGCAGGGGCACACCGTCGCGCGCAACTGTCAGGACATCAAGGAACTTCTGGACTACCTGAATGTCGAGGATGCATGCCTTCTCGGCTGGTCCATGTCCGGACAGTTCATCGTCAAATACTTTGATATGTTCGGCGCGCACAGAGTCAAGGCGCTCGGACTCATCGACTGCCCGCTCGGCGCCATGTACGATGAGCCGTGGAACGCACACGGCCTCAAGGGCTTCAACACGACGCACTTCAATGATCAGCTCAAGATGGTCTACAACGGCTGGGAGGGGTACGTCACGTTCTTCTGCCACATGATGTACGACGGCAACGACGACAGCAAGGTAGAGTGGTGTGCCGGACAGATGCTGCAGACACCGCCGTGGATCGCCTTTGCCATCTACAGCGATATGACCATGACCAACTGCTACGAGCTGCTGGAAAAGATCAACATCCCCATGGTCTTCTTTGGCGCGGACGGTAAGGTTACCGCCAACGGCAGAGAGCTCGCCTCCAAGTGGTGGCCCGAAGGCGCCAAAAACGCGCCGTATACCGAGAGCTATCCCTTTGAGCACGGCGGACATGTCTTTTTCGACGTGTATCCGGAGGAGTTCAACGAGAAACTGCTTCACTTTATGGATGCGATCAAGTAGTATGATTTGTATAAATCTATATGAAAAACGGCCGCGGAAGCTCAGCTTCTGCGGCCGCACTTTTGCAGCAGTCCTGACGGTCAGTCATTAAAATCAGGAGATTATTATGAATTACGAAGAACTTATGAACACCTATAACTCCGCCAACCCCTTCGCAAACACCGTCGGTGTCAGAGTGACCACTGTCCGTGACGGATACGCGGAAGCCGAAGTTCCCATCGCCCCTATACATGGCAACACGATCCGGTCGCTGCACGGCGGCGTCGCGTTCACTCTGGCAGACACTGTGACCGGCTGCGCGGCGCGCTCCAGAGGGCAGTACTGCACCACGATCGAGGGAAAGCTCAACTACATCCGGGCGGCCTCCCTGAGCGACAAGAAGCTTCTGGGCATCGCCAAAGTCATCCATTTCGGCCGCAAGACCATCGTCCTCAGCGTTGAGATCCGAAATGACGCGGACAAATTGATCGCCACCGGGCTTTTCACCTATTTCGTCCTGGAGAAAATAGGGCTGTGACCGCGATGGTGCGCGGCTTATGCGGCAAGGCTCATGCGGCACGGTTCATGTATCGGACATTTTCCGGATCATGCACGCCACCATATAACTCAGTTTCTCCTCCGGTTCCTCCAGCGAGCTGCCCAGCAGCTTCTTGATGTTGGTCATGCGGTACAGGATCGTGTTGCGGTGGATGAACATATCTTCTGACATCGCTTTAATGCTGCCGTCGTGGGTCAGAAACGACTCCAGCGTCGCCAGATACTCTCCGTTATGCTCACGGTCGTACTCGATCAGCGGTGCCAGCGGCTTGTCCGACAAGTCGCGCAGAAGCTCCCTGTCTTCCACCAGATAGAGCAGCCTGTACAGTCCCATCCGGTCAAAATACTGCAGGATGACATTTGCCGGTCTGCCGGCCCGGCTGCTTCCCTTTCCGTACCTGCCCGCGGCGCTTCCCTTTTCGGCCGCCGACAGGATCTGCGCCGATTTTTCGCTGTTTTGAAGCATGAGCTCAGTTCCCATAGCTGTTTCAGCCATCCTGACTGCAGCCCGTGCGCGCTTATATGTCAGATAGAGGTTCTCGATGCGCAGTACCGAATCGCTCACGCCGATGAAGACCTTTCTGTCGGGCATCTTTACCCGGATGCGCTCTGCAAAAGAGTTTATGACTTCAGCACAATCCTCCGGGCTCATCGCGTTCATGATGATCACGAAATAGGAATCATAGTAGAAAAAATGCCCGTTGTGCGTCAGGTTGGTCAGATACAGCTGCATCCTGTATGCAATTCGCTTTCGCTCCACGGTGTCCATTCTGTCAAGATCTCCCGTTGACACCAGCGCGACCTGAAACGTCCCGTCAAGGTCAAAATGCGGCAGCAGGTCTTTAGTATACAGGTCTCTGGCCTCCGGGTCTTCGATCGCATGAATGAGTGCACCGGAAATCTGTTCATCAGTCGAGGACCGCAAAAAGATGCGGATACTGAGGTCCTTGATCATATCGACCAGAAAGACTTCCCAGGGTACCGTCAAAAGCGGGAAACCGTTCTTGTCACAGAATTCTTTCACAGATCGCGGAATTTCTTTCACATAGTACCCGGTATTTACGATCAGGCCGGAGGCGTCATGGTTGTATAATTCTTCCACCAGTTCCAGCATATCTGCTTCCGCCTGAAATCCAAGGCCTGTCGTGATCACAAGCTCTTTCCCCGAAAAGTTATAGATGATCGTAAGATCCTCCAAAACCAGCAGCCAGCTGATCGAGTTGGACCATCCGGCACTCCCGGCTTCCATCTTCATCTTGTACCGGTCCTGTGAGACGACCAGCATATCCTCGATCGTGAATCCCATTGCTTCCTCCCGTTTGTGCTTTGCAGCTATACTCTGCGGTTTATGATCCCGCTTTTATACTTTCAGAACCTCTTTCGAGACCATTATATCTCATATGTGCTGCGAGCACAATTTATGCATTTTTCTTTTAGTTGTATGCCCATAGCTTTGTATATTATTTCTGATATTATGGACTTAGGAAACAACAGACGTCGGCAATGCCGACCGGTTCAACATAAAGGGAGGAAAAAGTTATGTCGATTCTTGGAGCAGTTTATTACGAGGAGTTTGCACCCGCACAGTATCAGGGAAGCTGGGCTAAAGAAGAGCGCTATGAGTACTGCGATGGATTCAATGAGAAGATGTCTGAAAAGAAGACCGGACTTCTGCAGCGCATCGCTGCTGTTCTCACAGCTATTCTTTAATCATTAAAATGAGTAAACACCCCGAGCCGTTTGGCTCGGGGTGTTTTTAGTTATCGGAAGCGAAGCCCTGCCTGGATCCTCGCCCGGTTGAGTACCTCATTCACTTCAAGGCTCTTTCTGAGCTGCGAATAGCAGAATTCGTAATCCTCCTCGTCGATCGCGCGGATGAACTGCGTAAACTCCGGGATCATCCTTCTCTCAGCATACTGCTCGCTGAAGGTCTCCGTAGTCCCGTCCCGCAGCCGCAGCGTCACGTCTCCGACTTTGTTGGGCGTGCTCGTGCTCTGTATATATCCCTTGGTCCCCTGGATCGTTCCGCCAAGATCTCCGTTGCAGTCTTTTGCCGCAGTGCATACAGCGATAAAGTGTGGATAGAGCATCATCAGAACACCGCTGGTATCGATCTTCTTCTCCATGTTGGGAAAATAGGAAATGCTCTCCGGTTTTCCGAACAGTCCCATCACATAATGAATATTGTAGAGATTGAGGTCCATCAGCGCACCACCCGACTTTTTGGGATCGAAAGCCGGTGCAATGATTCCCTTTTTAAAGTTGTCGTAGCGGCTCGAATACTGGCAGAAACGGCTTTGGACCACCTTGATCTCACCGATGCGCGGAAGCCACTCCTGCATCTTCTTGTAGCTGTCCATGTAGATCGTCGTGATGGCTTCAAACAGGCAGCGTTTCTTGCGGTGGGCCAGTTCGGCGAGACTCCCGGCCTCCCCCGCGTCATCGGTCATCGGTTTCTCGACGATGACATGCATGCCCTTCTCCAGCGCTTTTCTGCAATACATATAATGCAGGTTATTGGGAACTGCTACGTACACAGTGTCAATCCCCGATGCGCACAGTTCATTCAGGTCATACACGGCCTCCGGGATCCCGTACTCCCTGCTGAGGGCCTGTGCCTTTTCAAAACCGGTCGGGCTGCCCATGATCGCCCTGATCTCCAGCCCCTCCATCTTCACAAGTTCCGGCAGGAAATCCTTCACGATCCAGCCGGTTCCGATTATTCCGAGTTTCATAACCCCTCTCCGTTTCATTGGTGTCTGCAGACGTATCCGACTACTTGTTCCTCGTAAACAAATGCCGGATAAAGACATACAGACAAATGATAAATGCCAAAATATAGCCGAAAAAGCCAAGCGCCGGAATCCCCAGCAGCGTCGGTTTCATATCTGTCGTACAGATAATGCTCGAGCTGATGAGCAGCGCCATGACCCACAGGCCCATGACCACGTTTCGGACGAGCCTTCTCATCAGTTTGGAGAAGTTCTTGGTCGCGTCCAGTTCCATATTGATCCTGGCCTGGCCCTTGAGATACTCCTCTAAGGCCACTTTGATCAGGGGCGGAATATCCAGCGTTCTTCCGGCTGCCTTGTAGATGCGTCTGCCGGCCTTTCCCGCCTCCTTCCTGAAGTCAAAACTCTGCAGCATCTCCTCTTTGAGCCTGCCGGCAGCGATCTCCGCCATATTGATGTCGGGGCTGATGTTGAGCAGGACGCCCTGCATCTGCGTCAGGCCGCGCACCAGCATTGTCATACCGTGGGGAAGCCTTATGGAATTGTCCTTCATGATCTCCATGGTGTCCTTGAAGAATTCCACCGCATCGATGCTGCCCATGGACGCGTTTCCGTACCGGTCCATGAGGTCTCGAAGCTCCCCGTAGAGCTTCCCGGAATCGATCTTGCCCTGCACATCCCCCAGGTCCAGGATCGTCGACTCGAGCAGTGCGATATCACCCACTGCGATCGCCCTCACCGCCTGTGCCATGAGTTTGCGGTCACGATTGGTCAGACGCCCCATCATACCCATATCGATCCAGACGATCTTGCCGTCCATCACCTTGACGTTGCCCGGATGAGGATCCGCGTGGAAAAAGCCGTCCTCCATGACCTGTTTGACATAATTGTTGACAAGCTTTCTGCCGATCTCCCCCAGGTCATATCCCTCTTTGAGGAGCGTCTCCTTGTCGTCCACCGGACAGCCCCCGATATACTCCATGACCAGAACACGGGATGTCGTATACTCATGATACAGCTTGGGGCAGCGTATATAGCGGATGTTCTGATTGTTGCGGGCGAACTCCTCCATGTTGGCGGCTTCTTTGAGAAAATCCATCTCCTCCTGCGCTGTTGACCACAGCTCGTCGAGGACCATCTCCAGATCTACGACATTCTTCAGCCCGCCCACCGGCGGCAGGAGTCCGACGGCTCTCTTGAGCAGTCCGATATCCCTGGCCATGATGTCGTATATACCCTTTCGCTCTACTTTGACAATGACATCCCGGCCGTCCAGCAGCTTGGCCCGATGAACCTGTGCGATGGAAGCGGACCCCAGTGTCTCCTTCTCGATCGAAGCAAATATGTGGCGCCAGTCCTCTCTGTAGGAGCGGTTGATGACCTCCTCCACCTCCTCAAAAGACATCGGCGTGACCTCAGAGGTCAGCTTCATCAGCTCATCACAATAGCGCTGCGGCAGCACGTCGGAATGAAGCGACATGATCTGCCCCAGCTTGACATAGGTCGGCCCGAGCTCCTCCAGGATCGCGCGCAGCTTCTCCGGTGTCACTCCGCGAGTGATCTGGTGCCTGCGGAGCACTGCTGTGATCTCCCGAAGCCTCGGACGATTGTCCATCTTGGCTTTGTCGGCGGCGCCTGCTGCCCTGTCAGCTGTGTTGTCGGCTGCCTCACCGGTCGGCGCAGCCGGTATGTCTTTGTTCAAAGCATCGGAATTCAATGATCAATCTTCTTTCTTTACAGCATCCTCCGCTTTCTGGATGAAAGCCTTGAGGTTTTCCAGTTCCTCGATCGTCATGCCGGCGATCTTCTGCTCCAGAGAATCTGCCTCTGCCTTGATCTCTTCCTCTTTCTTTTCTACCGTTTCCTTGATCTCGGCATCCTTCTCCTGTGCCGCAGCGGAGATCTCATCCAGGCTCTTCTTCACATTGCGTTTCAGTTCCTGATTGAGTTCCTTGCCCTGCTCGACCGTGATCTCGCCTTTCTTCACAAGGTCTTCCACGATCTGCTGAGATTTTTCCGCTGTCGCTGCTGCTGCGCCAATGCCGACCAGAATCAGTTTCTTAATTCCGTCTCCGAGTTTCATATCCATGATCCGTTACCTCCTTACTACGATCCGATCAAATCTACAATAAAAAAATACAGCTTTGGAAAGAAGATCGTTCCGCCTGCCACGGCTGCCCAAATCGAAGAGATCAGTACTGCACCGGCTGCACAGTCTTTGGCCCTCTTGGCAAGAGGCTTCCACTCATCTGTGACCAGATCTACGACCGACTCGACGGCTGTGTTCAGCAGCTCCATCCCCATGATCAGGCCGAACAAAATGAAGCACAGACACCATTCGGTCACGGAAATCTTCAGAATATTGCCGAAGATCAGCACCATCACTGCCGCGAAGCAGTGAATCTTAATGTTCCTCTCTTCCACAAAACAGATCACAACACCGTTCCATGCATTCGCAAAGCTCTCGCGCAGGGACTGTCTTCTTGATCCCCCTGTATCAGCGGGAGTCTCCTGCTCTGTTTCCGGATTCTGCCTGATTTCCTCTCTGAAGCTCTCTTTTGCCATGCCTCCCCGTCCTGCCTTTCCAATTTCTAGTATAGCACTAAAACACGGGTGAATACAGAAAAAGAGCGGTGCCTTGGCAGCACCGCTCTCTCATAGTATCGATTATCTTGTCCGCACAGAAACTGCTCAGGAAACCTTGTAGCAGATCTTGCCGGGGTTCAGGATCATCTTGGGATCGAATACTCTCTTGATGCCTTCCATGATGCGCATCTGTGCAGGGCCGGAGAAGTCAGCCAGATAGTCCATCTTGCCGTGGCCGATTCCGTGCTCACCGGAGATCAGGCCGCCCATCTCTGCTGCCTTGTGATAGATGTCTTTCATGAAGACTTCAACATCCTTCTTGAAGGTTGCCTCGTCGACTGTGTCGTCGCCGCAGGAATAGATGTGAAGGTTGCCGTCGCCTGCGTGGCCGAAGCTCTTGATCTTGAAGCAGTATCTGTCCTCTGTGGATTTAACATAGGTCAGGTACTCAGCGATCTTGGTAACAGGAACAACGACGTCGCACTCATCCAGCCATGTCGTCTCAGCCTCGATTGCCTCGAGGAAGGAGGAACGTGCTGCCCATGCATCGCGCTTCTTGTTCGGTGTATCTGCAACGAGAACGTCGATCGCGCCCTCTTCCAATACCATCTCAGCCGCTTTCTCAACGACATCGTTGAGCTCGTCCATATCATTTCCGTCAAAGGTCACAAGCAGGTAAGCGCCTACTTCGATTCCGCCAATCTCCTTGGGGAATGTGCTTCTTCCGATGAAGCGCTCGGAGGAAAGAACGATCTCTCTCTCCATGAACTCAACCGCCTGAGGATTGAGGCCGTGCTTCATGAACTTCGGAACGGTCGCGATACATTCGTCAAGTCCCTCGAAAGGAATGATCAGGGATACGGTCTCCTTCGGAGCAGGGATGACCTTAAGGGTCAGCTCTGTAATGATTCCAAGTGTTCCCTCGGAGCCGATCATCAGGTTCAGCAGGGAATAACCGGTACTGGTCTTGGAAACGGTAGCACCGAGTTTGATGATCTCGCCGGTAGGAAGGACAACGGTCATAGCGCGGACATAGTCTCTCGTGCAGCCGTATTTGACAGCACGCATGCCGCCTGCGTTGGTGGAAACGTTGCCGCCCAGGGTAGCGAATTTCTCACCCGGATCCGGGGGATAAAGGAGGCCTCTGCCAAGAGCGTCTTCTGCCAGATCATGCAGCAGGACACCGGGCTCTACGCGGACAACAAAGTTATCCTCATCGTATTCCAGGATCTTGTTCATCTTCTGCATATCGATCATAACACCGCCGTGAATGGCGACAGACGCTCCCGTCAGGCCTGTACCGGCACCGCGAGGGATGACTGGGATATTGTTCTCATAGCAGACTTTAACGATCGCTGCGATATCCTCAGTTGTGGTTGCATCTACTACTACTTCTGGGGGATTAGAGCCGTAGATGGGCATCTCATCGCGGAAAAAGTCTTCGTTAATGTCACTGCCTGTATGCACCTTACCGGGTACGATCTTCTCGATCTCAGCGACGATTTCCGGAGTCACTTTGTTGTACTGCATACTTTGCTCCTTTCATAAATTTGCCTGAATACAATCGTCTGATTCCATTCAAGCCTGCACTATAGTTACTGTGTTCCTAAATATTCCCAAAATTGGTTTACCAATTTCCCCTTATTGGTTCTACCATTATGGTTCCATCATAAACGTTTTGTCAAAAATTGTCAATTCTGCAATGACTATCGACTCTTTTTTCTATGTTTTTACCAGTTTATATGCCGCATTTTG
This sequence comes from uncultured Lachnospiraceae bacterium, assembly GCA_902801585.1. The sequence goes on from CADCIU010000019.1 coordinate 78,428, forward strand.
TTAGTATTTTCCTATTAGGACCGCAATTGTCTGCAGGACTTAGTCCTTAAACATCTGAATATACTTGAAATGTCTTTCCAGTCCCTCAAGCCCGGTCTGCAGGTTGCTGTTCACGACGCCCATGACCAGCATTCTGTGCGCGTCCTCCAGCTTGTCATTGGTCCTCATCCCCTCTATGATCTTGCCGCGAAAGACCGGAATATAGCCTTCGATCACATTCAGCAGTGCCTTGTAAGTCGTGATCAGGTAATCATTGCGGGACGCTTCGATCAGTGTCATATGCAGCGCCATATCGTGTTCGTAGCGGTCCTTCTCCGTCTGGGCTTGGAGCAGCGAATCGAGATGGGCCGCAATGACGATCTTCTGCTGCTCGGACGCATAGTCCACCGCAAGATGCATGGCTTCTCTCTCCAGACAATAGCGGAACTGCGTCAGATCGTCTCTTCCCATTCCTTTCATCGTATAGATGAGTGAGAGCATCTCCGTCATCGGCTCGTCAAAATTCAGAGACACGTAGTGTCCCGCGCCGTGCTGCGACATCGTCATGCCCATGTTCTCCAGGATGCGCAGCCCCTCGCGGACAGAATTGCGGCTGACTCCCAGCTGTTCTGCCAGTTCCCTTTCGCCGGGGAGCCTTTGACCCGGCTCGAAGCTGCCGCTGAGCACACCGCTCTTTACATAGTCGATCACGATCTTATATGGCTTGTCTTTCTTAAGTTCTTCGTTTTGATCAATACTCGCCATGATCTCCCCCGTTTATTTCCAATTCAGACTTCCTGCACAGTCATTCTGTTCGGTATTCCCACTCACAAATTCAGCTCTGCTTGAGGCAGATCAGGGATCCGTTGCGCCCGGTGACATGATGGTCTCCCCTGTAAGAATTGTATTCCTGTGTATTGCACATCGTGCACACGCCGCTCAGGAATATGTGCTCCTCAAGTACACCCATCTCGATCATGAGATCTCTGTTCACAGCTGCCGTATCCATGAAATACTTCTGCCGGCCGTTCACGATGCGGTCCCTCCTGCAGTATTTTGACACATCCGTGATCGTCCGGAACTGCTCCACCACATCGTCCTCAATCTCAAAACAACACCCGAGAATGCTCGGATTGATGTAGACCTCGATATTCTCCGGCCTGCAGCCATAGTGAGAAATCATTTTCTCCACCGCCTTGGGGACGATCTTCTGTACCGTTCCCTTCCACCCGCTGTGGACGTTTCCGATCACTCCAAGCACCGGATCGTACAGAAAGACACTCTGGCAGTCCGCCGTATGGATCTCCAGGGCGACGCCGCGAAGCGCTGTCAAAAGACCGTCAGCCTCTCCGACCTCCTCCTCCAGATTCTGCTCGTCCACAATGACCACACGGCTGCTGTGGATCTGGCGCGTACACTTCTTCACTTTGCGGAAGTGATAGCCGAAATCGCGCTCGATCCCGGCGATCAGCTGCTCCCTGCCCTCCCCTTCGAGCCGGGCGCCGCCGAAATCCATCGGCTTTTTGGAATACAGCGACAGGATCCGCGCGTTGTTGATTCTCTTAAACATATAATACTTTCTGTCAAGAACAGAATCTACTGTCATCTCATCATTCTCCCTATATCATCCCGCACGCCGATTCGGACACGCAGCCGTCATCTTCCCCGGCGCCGGGCAAGCCCGGCAGCGATCAGCAGCGTTATGATCGCGACGACTGCCGCCGCAATGACCACATAGTACTTCCTCGACTCCGGTCTCTGCCAGATGGGAAGATCCGATCCCGCCTCATTGCGGATCAGGAGGGTCCTGCTGCCAAAATTCTGGATCGCCGCATCGACCTCTCTCGCGTTGATGCTCAGGTCCTTATTGACAGTAAAAGTGATCCCGTCACTTAAAAGTTTGTACCCATTCGGTGCAGAAACTTCCGTGAGCAGGTAGTCTCCCGGGACCAGGTCGTACACCGTGTATCCCTCTTCGCTTTCGACTGTGAACTGCCCTTCCTCCAGCGCCTGATCCTCTGTAAACGGGCTGTATCCGCCGTCCTCGTCCCGGATCTCAAGCTTGAACACTGCACCTGCGATCTTCTGGTCCGAGTCAATGCTGTTGACACTTACGATTCTCAGATAACACGAGTCCTTGGTGTTGGTGATCGTCATATGTGTCCCGCCGGTGACATATGCGGCCCTGTACTGCGGGATCGACGTCTCTTCGATCGTGTATTCGATCTCGTTCTCCCCTGAGGCGTCATACTTGACAAGGTCATCAAAGACGAGCGACAGCGCATTGTCCGCCGATGCCGTTTGGCCAAGAAGCAGCTCTTCCTGCAGGTTCGGGTCAGGGAACTGAATCGCTTCCGGTTTCGTTCCGGAAGGATTCTCTGCTGTAGAAAAGCTCTTGTAGATCGCGGTCCCGCCGTCGTCCGCGTCCTTTCCGATCACTTGCGTCGTGAGGACATTCCCGCCCCCGTCCAGAAGGCTGATCTCCACATCCTGCCGCTTATCTGTCCTGCCATCTTCTTCCACCCATACCAAAGTGGCACTCATGGTCACTGCCGGTGACAAGAAGTAATAATCTCCAAATCCGTCCTTCCCGACGTAAAAGCGGTGTCCGCTCTGGTCAAAGCTGCCCGGGATCTCTGTCTCGTTGTAAGATGAAGCGAACAGATCGCTGCCGGCTCTCACCCGATAGCTGTCGTCCGCGTCCGTGCCTTCGAATCCGTCCACAGACACGGCAAAAGACCGATATCCCTCGGGCAGACTTGCCTTGTGCTCATCCTTCACTTCGCCGCCGCTCATGCCGGTGACGGCAACGGTGAGCCCCTCAAAGCGCCCTCCCGCAAGCTGCACGAAGGTTCCCTGATAGACACCCTCCAGATTTCTGCCTGACGTGTCCGATTTGGTCTCTTTTCCGGTGCCGTCCCTTGTGTCCAGCGCAAACTTCTCGCCATCGCAATAGGCATGTATGTCCGCATCTGCCAAAACACTGATCTGTTCCGCTCTCTTATTGAGCGCGCCGGAGCCGATCCCCGCAGCTCCCCATCCGCCGGTGGCTGTGACTATGCCGCCCGTGATCTCCACGTTCACAGACGTGTCCGCACCGTTGGTAAAGCCCGCTGCTTTGCCGACACCGGAGCCGATCCCCGCGCCGCCGGACATCTCTCTCTTCGTGCTCGCATAGCCGACCGCATTGACCGTTCCTCCCGAAATGGTCACATTGCAGATTTCCGCGCCGTTTCCGGTGCCGATCCCGGCGCCATACTGTCCGCCTGCAGCCAGATCAACAGTGCCGCCCTCTATTTTGACAAAAGAGTCCCCCTCGGGGATCGTCTCCGCCTCATCGCGGCTCTCCTTGGATGCCAGAGAGCCGTTTCCGATCCCGGGCGCGCCTGAGCCGCCGACAGCCTTGATGATGTGTGCCTCCTCGCGGATCGTCGTCTGTGTGTGCCCCAGATAACCGCCGCCGATCCCCGCGCCGCCGCGATGCAGTGCGCCGTCGCTTCCGTTTGCACCTTGCGTAAGCCTTATCACACCGCCGGTGATCTCGATATAGGCATCCGCGCCGATGCCGCCGCCGATCCCCGCGCCCAGCCAATCCGACTCCGCCTCGTCGATCGTGCCGCCGGTCATCGTAACTGTGGCATAATGCCTCCCGGCTCCAAGGCTGCTGTTCCCCTCAGCGATCTCGATGCCGCGGCCGCTGCCGATCCCGGCGCCGCCTTCCCTGCCTTTGGCATGGACGATATGCGCCTCGCCGCCGATACGAATCTCGCCGCTGTCCATATGGCTTCCGCCGCCGATCCCGGCGCCGCCTCCGTATCCGTCCGCGGTGATATTCCCGCCCTCAAAGATGAGCGCGCCCCACTGTCCGGCATGACCCGAGACAGAATCGTTCGCATCGCTATCGCCTTCGGCATTTTCTGCTGCGCCGGCATTTTCTGCTGCGCCCGCTTCTTCTGCTGCGCCGGTGGTGCCTGTGGGTTCTGACGCGCGGTAGGCGAGGTTTACAGCGGCAGTATCACTGCTTTGCTCAGCGCTTGGTTCTGAACCTGCTGCACTGCCGATCCCGGCAGCCCCTTCCTCACCGATCGCCGTGATATCACCGGAAGTAAACTGTATGTTCCCGTATTTTCCGGTCCTGTTCAAACTGCCGCCGATTCCTGCGGAACCGCGCCCGCCTTTCGCTTTCAGTGATCCGCTGCCGCTGAAAGTGACCTTGCCGATCGAGTCACCTTCTTCTCCGTCAAATCCGACTTCAATACCGGCATAGCCGTCTCCGCCCGTAAGCTCATTATAGGATCCGTTTCCGAGCACGATCTCTGCCGTCACCCCGGGTTCGACTGTAATGGCTGCCCCGTATACAGGTGATGTGATCGTCAGTGAAGCAATCTCGACCACCGCATCTCCCGAAATCACAATTCTGTGTGTATGCGAGCTGTTCTCATCACTCGATATGCGAATACTGCCTCCCCGAATTTCGAGGAAGCCTTCTTCTTCATTGTAGGACAGATCCAAATCCTCTGAGGCATTTGACAGAACAAATTCTCCATATGTGTTCTGCTTCGCCGGGACTATTGCAAATCCATAGACAGCAGGACTGTCCGTCTCAAATTCAAAGATCGTGCCGAAAATCTGCTGCGCAGCCGGTGTCTCAGATGCCGATGTGCGCCCGGTCGTGCCGCCCTGCTGCGTGGGATCATTTGTTGTGCTTCCTTGCTGCGCGGCATCATTACGCCCGGCAGATCCCCCATAAGGATTTGTGGTGCTGTCGCGAGGTGTTGTGCTGTCCTGGGTCGTATTGTCCTGGGGTGTTTTGTTCTGGGTCGTATTGTCCTGGGTCGTATTGTCCTGGTTTGTATTGTTCTGGGTCGTCCCGTTCGGATCTGTGGCGTTTCCCTGAGTCGCAGAATTTGAGTTCCGGTCGTCCACAGGCGGTGCAGGCAGCTCCAGCACACCTTCCGATACCTGTGCATCGACGATCACGGGTTCTGCGGAAGCGTCCGCGTAATACACTGTTTTGACAACTTCATTTTCTTTGAGCTGCCCTACGTCGCTCAGGCACACGCGGATTTTGACCTTGTCCTTGGGGGTGACCGGCTGTCCGCCTGCCGTCAGGTGCAGTTCCAAATACTTCGCATAGCGCATCATGGAGGGAATACAGTTCAGTGCCGTTCCGGTCTGTGCATTATACTCTGAAGCGTCAGCCACCTCTGCCGTAAGTGTCGCGCCGTCGGGAACCCCTGCACTTGCGCCATAAGTAAGCGTCACCCCAAAGCCTGTACCACTGTAAGAAAGCGTCTTCTCAGCGGCGGCCTGTGTTGATGACGGATTCGGATCGGTATCTGTTGTCTGCGATGTGCCGTCAGGTCGGTCTGAACCCGTAGACTGGTCAGTTCCCGGCTGCTGATCCGGGCTCGTATACTGGTCGGTTCCCGGCTGCTGATCCGAGCCGGTGGATTGGTCGGTCCCGGCCGGCTGACTTGAACCGGCGGTTTGGTCAGTCCCTGTGGGCTGACTTGTGTTCAGAGCCGAATACTGCTTCTGTGCAGCACGGACATCTAATGGGTCAGCCATTGAAATAACGGGAACAGCGCATAATAAAGAAGCCATTGCAAGTGCAAGGGCCTTCCCCACAGTCTTCCCGAAGTAGTGATCTCTCATCTGTATCCTCCTGATTCACGGAGCCGCTTAACCAGCAAGTCGTCTATATACAAAATCATCTGCATCCAAATTCATCTGTATTAAAAAGAATATCGTCTAATCTATATTTTGAATCTATACATTAATTCTATCTATTCGTTTCTAAAAAAACAATCATTCCGAGGCACTTCAATCTTTCTTTATAATTGCGGCTGTGTTTTGATCTGTTGATTCAGAATCCTGATCAGACTTGTTTTCGTAACAGACGCATTACAAAAAGACCTTCTGAAACCCGATTCTTCACCCGGTTCCGGAAGGTCTTTGATCTCATGCGGCGACTGACGGGACTCGAACCCGCATATGGCGGCATCACAAGCCGCTGCATGGCCGATTCTGCCACAGCCGCAGTAATCGGGTAGGTCGGGGGTATTACTACCCCCTTCCCCCCTAAGAACCGTACATGAGCGTTTCCCCTCATACGGCTCAAGCACTTATAAACCCCGCGTTAG
>CADCIU010000020.1 GCA_902801585.1 uncultured Lachnospiraceae bacterium
TCTGATTCCGTTTATCAGGATAGTATTGAGTTTTCAAGGTGCATCCGGGCAATTCCCGGTCAAATATCGGCTAATCAGCCTTCAATTCCGAAAGTCTATCCGCCGCAGCAGCAGCAAGCACGGCAAGATATATTTCGATGGGCGCTTCATCGCCTGTATTGGTATCATCTCTTGCCTTGTCTTTATTGCCCGAAGGGTTCTGATCATCTGTCCGGCCCGAAGGCTTGTCCCCGCCATCCGACGAAGGCTCGTCTCCACTATCCGGAGCAGGCTTCACATTCTCTTCCTTTGACGGCTTATCATCTTCCTCGGAAGGATCCGTCTTCTCCTCGCAGGGAATATCGCCGGGATATTCCGGCACATCCATTTTCGTCGCGCGGAAGATGCGCATCTCCTGCTCGAACCAGGCCGCTCCGATGAGGAAGAGCCGTCCGCGGTAAGTGCACCCCGCCTGGGAGTACACGCGGTCGTCAGAAGAGCGCTTTTCATACGCCTCGAACTTGTCCGAACCGTCGCGCAGGATATAGGTGTCCGAAGCTCCGCCCGCCTCAGGCGGTCCCACGAGCACAAATCCGTCCGTCACGGGTGCCAGCACGCACAGGTACTGATTTCGCAGAATATTCCCAAACGTTCCGGTGACCGGTTCGCCCTCTTCGGCAAAATAGAAATCGGGCACAGCCTCTTCCAGCTTGACGGCTTCTCCGCCCTGCACGCGGTAAAACGCGGTGCGGTTGGAGGCACTGTAAACAAAAATTGTTCCGTCTTTGGCAGCCACAACAGGATTCATGAGGGTCTCCGTTATGTCGCAGAGTACATTTCCCGCGCCGGATGCCAGATCATAGGCCCTGACGGATTCAGGCAGCGTCCCGTACGGATTATTGGGATCCGGTTTTCCGCATCCCACGAGCTTAAGCTGTCCCTGGTCGTTCACAATGCTTTGACCAAGTACCATTCCCTCTGAGGATCCTTGCGACCACGCGCCGCCGCCCTTTCCTTCTTCGTCTTCTTTTCTATCGTCATTCCGGCTCCGGGCTCTTCCGCTGCGGACGCAGTTTTCCCGCCTTCCGCGGCCTCCTGCTCTGCATTTCCATCGGCTGCAGATTCTTCGGCTGCGAGGTCTGTCCCTTCTTCCGCCGCATCCTGCTCTGTATATCCACCGGATGCAGATTCTTCGCCTGTGGAGTCTGTCCGGTCTTCCGTGACTTCCTGTTCTGTATTTTCGCCGGATGCAGATTCTTCACCTGCGAGGTCTGCCCGGTCTTCCAGGTCGCCGGAAACGGATTCGTCGTTTCCCCCGCCTTCAGGGGATGGCTCTTCAGACTAGCCGTCGCTGTTCAGTTCCAAAATTTAGTTGGGCTCCGCGAAGACCACGTTCGGATCGTCGGCCAGCTCCCGCAGTAGTTCCTCGGTCGACATGGTATCCGATCTCACAATGCACAGTTTGACACTATCGGGTCGGACAAACTACCCCAGACAAACTACCCGACAAACTACCCCAGAGGTCGGGACCATTCGGACCATTCGGGGCATTCAGGGCAGTTCCCACAGCTCAACACGCTATATCAGCTCAGCGATCAGTTTTTTGCCTTCCGTACGAATCACTTTAACTTCTGCTTGGTCTTTCTTTAGGATTTCTTCATACTCCGCCTTTTTTATTCCATACACTATTGCTGTATGCTGGGTATTATCAATGGTGACCACACCTTTCATCAGATTCTTTTTCTTATCATAAGTCAGCTGCCTGATCGGATATACCTCCCCGGCCGGCGGTCCTTCTTCTGCAGCCTTGTTGTCTATCTCTTCCTGTTTGTCGCTCGTGGGCTCCGGCTTATAAACCACTTCCGCTTCTTCAACCGGTTTTTCTTCCGTGTCATTGTTGAATAGATTTATCAGTTTGAAGATCATCCCCCTGATACCACGGTGTCTGGCTCTTTCTTTCTGGATTTCATATAGTTTTCTATAGCATAGGACCCCAGCATGAGCAAGTTCACGAGTGTCGATATCATTAAAAAGATTGGGAAAGTCATCCGTCATTCCAAACTCGTCCCAAAAATTACTGAATAACCTTCCTCTATATATTAATTGACTCTTTTTTGCCTTCTCTGTTAATGCAATCTTCGGTTCCACCGGCAAGATTGTTAACCAGTTTTCGTACCCTAAATACCACAGAAATGAATTCATCTTGCTTTGAAGTATCTTTCTCTCCTTCATATCTTTCATTTCTGAAATCTCTATTTTTGAGTTCTTAATGTACTTTTCCAAAAGGCTATTGAACTTCTTCTCAAAATCCGGATCGGCCGTATCAAAAATAAACATCCAGTCTTCTCTCTTGATCTTAATCTTCTGATTCTTTGCTTTCTCCTCGGCCTCTACCTTTTTCATGTACTCTATATACTTTTCATACACTACTTCGGGCTCTTCATAAACTTCATATGAATTGAATAATCGACGGCTGTATTTTAGATCCGACTGCTTAATGAATGAGTTCAGTTTATGCGGGTATATCATGTATTTCTTTGCAATGTCATTTGAATTCACTTATAGTTCTCCCTATTTCAGCCAGATTTCCGATCACGTATCCACAGCTAAGCACGCTACATCAGCTCAGAGATCAGTTTTTTATAGACCTCGACCTCTGCATAGACCTCGACCTCTGGGGTGGTTTGTTGTTCATCAAGTTCAGGCTTCTGTATAGTAGCCTTTAACTCCGATTCCGATCGTAGTCCAGTATTCTTCCTCTTCAGAATCTTTCCAGATCCCGATGCTGGTCTCAAGGAACCCGAAAGAATCGTCCTCGCTGTCATCAATCTCCCCGTCGTTATGCCCTGACAGAATTCTGACAACATCTGTGTCCTTCGTATCAAACACAGAAATACCGTAGATATACGGTTTCAGTTTTCCATAATGCCCGCCCAAAAACTCAATAAACTCAAGGCGGTCATCCTGGTCGAAATCGAGAGCCAGTTCAGAATCATAATAATAGTGGCGCCAGCTTCCTCCGCCGTAGTTTTCGTGGATATGCTCAGGCTCTCCGAGCACGGAGATCACTACCTGTTTCTTCTCGCCCAGACGAATCTCTTTCCCATCCAGGATCATCTTTTCCAGCGGTATCAGTTGAATGTCCATTTTATTACCTCATCCCACCACATATCGAATCTCGACCTCTGGGGTAGTTTGTGGACACCTGTCCACAAACTACCCCAGAGGTCGCTTGAACCCCCAAGCGGATAAACTACCCCAGAGGTCGGTTTTTCCCCTTACTCTTCCTCAGGATAGACAAGCCCCCAATCATTTCTGAGGGCAGTCATGATGTCCATTACATCTTTGGAATACGGCAGTTTCATGTCGCCGGGGTCTCCGGTCGCAACGGCATTTTCCATGTCTGTGAGCTCATAGTAGAGTGCGTTCTCTGTTTTGCCTGCAGTGATCTCTCTTCGCTCTCCCGTGACGGCATCGGTGATCACTGCCCGGTCGGCGCGCGGGTATTCCATGATCTCAATATAGGCTTTCTCGCAGCTGATCATGGCGCGCTTTGGCTGTTTGGAATGCATGGTGAGTGCTGCGGTGGCCATCTGGCCTGCTCTGTTTTGCAGAAGGATCGTTGCCTGCTCATCTACCCCTGTTGGTGCCGCTTTCCACTGGCTCAATATTTTGTCAGGTTTCTCGTCCATGAAACTCCGCACTATACTGAGTGCATATACGCCTATATCAAGCATGGCGCCCCCTGCTAGATTCCGGTTAAAAAAGCGATTCTCCATGTTGTATTCTTTATAGCTCCCGAAATTCACGGTAATCATCTGGACCTTGCCCAGTTCGCCGCTGCCGACAATGCGCCACAGCTCTTTGTAGAGCGGCATGTGCCAGATTGTCATTGCTTCAGCCAGAATGAGCCCCTTGCTCTCTGCAAGGGAGGCCGTCTCATCGAGTTCCTGTGAATTAAGGGTGATCGATTTCTCAACGAGAAGGTGCTTGCCATTTTCGAGCGCCTTTTTCATGAATCCATAGTGCGTGTTGTGTGGACTGGTAATATAGATGATATCTACCTCATCATCACTGAACATCTCGTCAATCGAAGCATAGACCTTTTTAATGCTGTACTTTTCAGCAAAAGCAACTGCTTTTGAGTGCGTGCGGTTGCCGACCGCATAAAGAGACTTGCCCATTTTCTGCAGTCCTGCGGCCATTTCATTTGCGATCACGCCGGTCCCGAGCACTGCCCAGTTTAAATCTTTTGACATTTGTCTGTACCTCCCCTAAAACTACCCCAGAGGTCGTTCAGTGACAAACTACCCCAGAGGTCGATTGTTCAGTTCACAGCTGGGGACAAACTACCCCAGAGGTCGGTCGTTCACAGAGGTCGCTTGTTCCTAAAACCTCAACACCACCGCCTGATAAGGCTTGAGTCTCACTTTCTGTCCATTCCGGCCAAGCGCATCATAATTGTTGAGTATGATCTTATTTTTCTTCACATCATCCGGCAGCTTGTAGATTGTTGTATGCTTGCTGAAGTTGGCGCAAACGAAAAGCCGCTTGCCCCGGTATGTCCTGCTATAGGCGATGACCCTCCGGTTTTCGTGGTCGTATTCCCGTGTTTCTCCCCACACTGCCTCTTCGTGCTTCTTCCTGAGCCGCAAGAGTTTCTGGTAGAAACGGTATACAGACTTTTGGCTTTCAAGGTCTTTTGCCACATTGATCTCAGAGTACAGAGGATTCAAGCACTGCCATGGCTCATGCCCCTTGTTGAATCCGCCGCCCACAGAATCATCCCACGCAATTGGCACCCTTGAATGGTCCCTCGCCCCGTATTTGATAAAGCGAAAAGCAAGCCATTTAGGCATACCAGAACCTGTCATCAATTCATAGACAAAATGGCTGACCGGATCCTTCATCTCGTCTATGTTTTGAAAGTCGCAGTTTGTCAGCCCGACTTCCTGGCCCATGTAGATGAACGGTGTCCCGAATCCCATGTACATCACCGTTGCGAGCATCGTGGCCGCTTCATAGCGGTATCTCTTCACATCGATCGAGAAGCGGTTCACACTGCGGGGATTGTCGTGGTTTTCCAGTACCAGCGTGTTCCAGCCCTCCCCGTACGCCGCCCTCTGCGGATCAAACAAGCCTTTCTTGAACTGGCGCAGGTCAAACGGCTTGGGAAAGAATTTCTTGCCGCCGATATTATCCGAGTCAAGATGGCCGAAGCTGAAGATCGCGTCCAGTTCGCCATTGCTCTCCCGCACATATTCCCGCGCGTCTTCCGCGGAAGGATGGAAGGACTCTCCTACTGTCAAAATATCGTAAAAGGAAAATGATTTCTCATTCAACTCCTTCAAAAACTCATGCATGCGCGGCCCATCCACGTAATACGGCGCGCCTTTCTGGAAGGAATCCTTCGAATCGTCATCCCGGATCGGGTAGACTTTGGAAAACATGTTGAACACGTCGAAGCGGAATCCGTCAACTCCTTTGTCAAGCCAGAAATTCAGGATGTCGATGATTTCTTTCCGGACTTCCGGGTTCTCCCAGTTCAGATCCGCCTGCTCTTTGCAGAAAAGGTGCAGGTAGAACTCGTCGCTGTCGCCGATCCTCTCCCAGGCCGATCCGGTAAAAGTCGATTCCCAGTTGCTCGGGGGTAAAAGACTGCCGTTCTCTATTTTGCCTTTCCGAATGATATAGTAATCCCTGTACGGGGAATCGGGAGATGAGACTGCTTCCCTAAACCACGGATGTTCGGTGGATGTGTGGTTGATGACCATATCCATGATCACCTTCAGGCCCCGCTTATGGCACTCTTCCAAAAGCCGGTCAAAATCCTCCATAGTGCCGAACTTTTCATCGATCGCCTTATAGTCGCTGATGTCATACCCATAGTCATAGTCCGGCGACTTGTACAGCGGGGAGAACCAGATCGCGGTCGCCCCGAGATCCCGGATGTAATCCAGTTTTGATATGATGCCCTCAATATCTCCCCAGCCGTCATTGTTCGAATCCATGAAACTGAACGGATATATCTGATAGACCACTGCGTTCTTATACCACCTTGTTTTCACCGTTCCTCCTTATCTGTGACACGTGACTCACTTAGCCTTCCTCTTTAGTCTATAGTTTACCACATGCCGGGGGACAAACCACCCCAGAGGTCAGTTTTCGGCTGCAAGCTACCCCAGAGGTCGTTCTGAACAAACCACCCCAGAGGTCGGTCAGTCCCACAGTCCCAGAGGTCGGTTTTCGGCCAGGGACAAACTACCCCAGAGGTCGTTCAGTCGCAGAACAAACTGAACAAGCCACCCCAGAGGTCGAGGTCGTTCAGTCGAAAACCCCCAGGCTCACCAGAGCCCGGGGGTTTCTATGATGACGGTATTATAAAGCCAGTGCGGCTTCATAGCCTTCTCTGACAGCGACCAGCGCATTGCCTGCTTTTACGGCACAGCCAACAACTTTGACATCATTGCAGTACTTCTTTGCTGCTTCCTCGAGAGGATTGTATGCCTTGTATCCGAATGCAGATACTACAGTCGCAGCAAGTACACTGTGAAGGGTTCCATTGGAATCCGTGTAGCTTACGCTGTTTTCTGTGATCTCAGAGACCTTTGCTCCGGTCAAAACCTTGATACCGGCGTCTCTGATGTATTCCATCAGCTGCATCTTCATCAGAGGGAACATATCGACCAGGATGTCGTCGCGCATCTCGATCAGCGTGATGTCCTGGCAGGACTGTGTCAGGAAGTGCGCGGTCTCTCCGCCGACTTCGCCGCCGCCGCAAACTACGACCGGGCCGGGCATGACATCTTTATTGCCTAAGAGAACATCTTCCGCATTCACGACGTTGCTGCCGTCCATACCCTTGATCGGAGGCGTAAGCGGCTTGGCGCCTGTTGCGACGATGACTGCATCCGGCTTCTCGTCGCGGATCATCTCCTCAGTCACTTCTACTCCCATCTTGACCGGGACTTTCAGATCAATGAGACTCTTGCGCAGTGAAGATACGAAAGTGGATAGCTCACCTTTTCCGGGCGGGAATGCCGCGCTGCGGAACTGGCCGCCGAGCCAGGAACCGGCCTCGTATACGGTGACATCATGACCGATCATCGCCGCTGTTTCCGCCGCCATGAGGCCTGCGGGGCCGCCGCCGATGACCATGACCTTCTTCGGGTTTTCGGTCTTTGCCATAGGATTCTCGTACTCGCGTCCGACACGGGGATTGACCAGGCAGGTTGCACAGGTGCCGGCCAGAAGGCCTGCTTCACAGCCCTGGAGACATCCGATGCAGTAGCGGATATTCTCGAACTGGCCTGCTTTCGCCTTGGCGGGGAGGTAAGGATCTGCAAGAGATCCACGGCCCATGCCGATGAAGTCCGCTTTGCCCATCTTCAAAATAGTGTCAGCCATCTTGGGAGAGTTAATGCGGTTCGTGACGATGACAGGGCAGGATACCAGTTTTTTGACCATTTCCGCAGTATTCATGTTAAATGCGTGCTCCGTGTACATCGGCGCGATGATCTGGCGAACGACAGGAGAAGCATACATTCCGTTGGAAACGTGGATGGCGTCAACGCCCATCTCATCCAGATGGCGGACAAGTTCAAAGGTATCAGCCTCGGTGCGGCCGCCCAGAAGGTACTCATTGGCTGAGATCCTGACCTGGACCGGGAAATCCTCGCCGACATTCTCGCGGATGCAGGCATAGATCTCATCCAGGATGCGGGTTCTGTTCTCGAAACATCCGCCATACTCATCTACTCTCTTGTTTGTGAAAGGAGAGAGGAATTCGGAGATCAGATAGCCGTGCGCAGCGTGAATCTCAATTCCGTCAAAGCCTGCCTCTTTCACTCTTTTGGCAGTGGATCCGAAATCCTTCACGATCTGATGGATTTCCTCTACTGTGATCTCGCGGGGAAGGTCCATGCAGAAGGGATCCTTAATTGCAGAAGGTGCTACCGGCTGTACATTTCCGTTCACATCATGTTTGGACTGGCGTCCGGGATGATACATCTGGCAGAAGATCTTTGTGTCATATTTGTGGACTGTTTCCGTGAGCTTTTTGTTGCCTTCGATCTGCTCGTCGTTGTAAAGACCGGGAATGAACTTGTAGCCCTTCGCGTTCACATTTACCGCATAGTCTTCTGTGATGACCATGCCCCAACCGCCCTTGGCTTTCTCTTCGATATACTTGATATACCTTTCTGTGATCATTCCGTCTTCCGTACACAGGTTCATGACCATTGCGGGCACGATCAACCTGTTCGGGATCTCGCAGTTACCGATTTTGGCAGGTGTAAAAAGTTCCGTCATCATTTTCTCGTTCCTCCTCTTGGTTTGGAAAGGTGGTTTTCTTATGTGAAAATATTAACGGGTAGTACGCTTCCAAGGTCAATGCCAAAAAAGAGAAGAGACATTAGGTAAATCTGCTGATTCCGATTCTCCGGTTCGGCCCAGCGATCCCTCTGTTCTCTTCTCTTTTATATGAGAAATATTATCAATTACAGCAAACGGTGCTCATAAAACCTTGGAGGAGTTCCAAGGTTTTTTGTTCTTTACGGGATTCCGTTATTACAGAGTGTTACAGAATACCGTTCTTTACAGGGTTCCGTTCTTACACTAAGTTCCGTTCTTACAAGGTTTCGTTCTTACAGGATTGGAAGATGTATCTTCACGATCCGGCGAAACTCTCCGCTCTCATACCCTCTCCCCAATATGACACCTCTGATCTTGGCTCCGCCCGGCACATTGAATCCATGTTCAGCTGCAAATTCCGGCAAAACATGAAAGACCTCCTGGTTAAAGCTTCCGATTTCTCCAATATCAATATGCGTACACAGGCATAAACCTCCGGGGATCTTTGTGAAGTCTTCGGGGATCTCCATCTTCAAAGATCTGACATATTTCTCCTGTATACCCATCTCCCATTCCACCCGATCATCTTCGACTTCAAATCCGCTGTCGATGAAAGGCAGATTCTGATCAGAAAAAATGAAAGAACTGCTCTTTTTTGACAGATTTATCCGCTCGTACTCATCTCCGCGGCCGGTAACAAGGTGGCAATAGTACTCAGAAGGAATACGCTCTACCCAGAAACATCCGATATTCTTTGTGCTCAGCAGCATATTCATCTGCAACTGTTCCAGCCGCTGCGCCAGTAGTTCCTGATAACGCACATCCGCTCTGATTCTTTTGACTTCCTCTCCCAAAAACTGTTCCGTGTTAATGGTGTATTCGTGATTTCGTATCCCGGATATCTCGCTGATAGGTATCCCCCAGCATTTGTGCTGCATCGCTTCCAAAAGCCAGAAAACTTCCATAGGATCGTATCTCCGGTAGTTATTCTCAGCGCCCCTGCTTGCTCTGATCGCCCCTTGTTTTTCATAATAGCGGATCATGTCCCTCGAGATATTCAAAATCGTCGACACTTCCCCTATTGAATAAGAATCAATGATGCTTGCTCTTTTTGACATATTCACGGTACTCCTCGCTTGATGGGGGCATACTACCCCAGAGGTCGATTTCTCGGGTCATACTACCCCAGAGGTCGATTTTCCCCATGGACAAACTACCCCAGAGGTCTACTCCTCCTACGCCTTCTTCATCTCAAAAGCTCTTCTGACATCAAAAAGTGTTTCAAAAACACCAGCGCAGTACGATCGGATCTCTTCATCCGGCTGCTCTGTATCCGGCACCATAATCGGTATGCATCCAGCCATATGCCCGGCGATGATCCCGTTGACGCTGTCTTCAATGACATAACAGTCCTGCGGCGCAAAGCAGATCATCTCTGCAACGCGCAGATACAATTCCGGATCAGGCTTGCCATGTGTCACTTCATCGCCGCACAGGGATGCTGCAAACAGATGACGCATTCCTGCCTTTTTCAAATTGGCCTCCACTAGCGCCCGTTCGCTGCCGCTGGCAAGCGCCAGTGTATAGTTTTCCCTCTGCAGGTAGTCCAAAAGGTCTTCCAGTCCCGGTTTGATCCGAAGTTCTTCCGCCGCCTTTTCCGCTGTCAGATCAAAACTCCGGCGTATAAAGGCATGCGCATCGATCTCGGGAAAGAATTCATGGACGGATTCTTCCAGATTCACACCACCGCTGCCGCGGAGTCTCCTGGATAACGCGTCGGGAATCTCGATGCCATATTCATATCTTCCCACTTCTATGTAAGCACGGTCGTAGATCGACTGCGTGTCGAACATCAGGCCGTCCATATCAAATATTACTGCTCTCTTGTTCATAGCTCTGTCTCCCTGCGATATTTCGGAGCGCCCTCGACCTCGGAGCGCCCTCGACCTCTGGGGTGATTCGTTTGTAACGACCTGGAACGCCCTCGACCTCTGGGGTGGCTTGTTCGAAACGACCCGAAACGACCTCGACCTCTGGGGTGGTTTGTTCCCCAGACCTCTGGGGTTTGTTCCCCAGACCTCTGGGGTTTGTTCCCCAGACCTCTGGGGTGGTTTGTTCACGGCTTTTCGAAATAGGCAAAGTACATGCGGTAGGTAACGCATTCATCCTCGATGATATCATCCATGGTACGAAAACCGAAAGAAGCGTTGAAAGCCATAACAGGGATATGTCCTTCGCTCTGTGTCTCGTTTGTCCGCAGGTTCAGCTTGCGCTCCACGGTAAAAATATACACTAATCCCCTATAATCCTCGCATTTGTCTATCCAGTCCTGTACTGCTGTATTAGCATCATCCAGATTATTCACCTGAAGACACAAATTATCTTTTTGTCTGTCCGGTGTCTTAGGCAGATCGGACCACCATTTCTGCGCACGTCTATACTCCACACTTTCCGCTTTTAGAACCATTTGGGCATGCATGTTTACTTGAAACGTCTCGTCGTAGTCCAGCTCTCTGCGGCTTTTTAACAACATAAACACGCCCCGGGCATTCGGCTGAAACAGCGGTTTGATGTCTTTCATAGCTCCGTGCTTTTCATATAGCACCAGCGACTGCTCCGAAGAAGCCTCATCCACATCATTGTCTAAATCCATGTCAGAAGCGGAGAACCTTTCCAAAGCAGCGGATCTGACACTGTCATTTGGATCATTCAGATAAATGTGCTGGAATCTTTTTTTGTCGGCTGCAGAAAGCGAATCGTAGTCAATCTTTTGTACCGCATCTCTGCGCGCTCTCCAATCCTCGTCATTCAATGCTATTTCTATAAGCTTTTCCATGGCGATATAAACTCCTTCCTCTGAAATGCGGGCAGTCACTGTTTTGCCCAATCACAAAGCCTTGCGGCAGCAGCGTTTTACACTCTCCTCAGACCGCACGCAGGGCCGGCCAGCATATCCGCCTTCTGTTTTTCTTTCTCAGGATCTTCCAGCACATCCGCATATTCCGGATGCTTCGCGAACCATTTAATGGAATAGGAACAGGTCAATTCAGCTTTCAGTCCCTTTTCCCGCAGCATGTCTGCCACAGCCTGTGTGATTTTCCCCGCAATTCCCTGACCGCCTAACGAAGGATCCACCTCCGTATGCACGAGATTCACTACGCCCGGCTTGACTTCCGGGTGATCCAGAAGGGCTATCTGTTTTCCGTTCTCGTCTTCAAGCCATGTTTTCATCTTGTCTGATTTAAACTCCATATTCGTTTCCTTTCTCATCATGCAACTCTTATTTGTATCGCCGAGACAAACTACCCCAGAGGTCGGGGACACTAGACACCAGACACACCAGACAAACTACCCCAGAGGTCGTTCACTACCCCAAACAAACTACCCCAGAGCTCCCCCAGAGCTCGTTCACTCCCCCGCAGTTTGCAGAATAGTATATCCGCACTCGGGGCATATAACAGCCTCGCCTTGGGCGGTGCGGACTTTTCGGCTGAAGTCGTGGATGGACTCAACCTCGCCGAGGGGGTAGGAGTATCCTTTGATCGGGAGATTGTCGTAGGCGATGTTTTCGCAGCCGTCGAGCGTGGCAAGTTTTGCGACTTCATCGCTCCAGTCGAGCCAGCGCCCGCTCTCAAAGCTTACGAAGCTCTCGCCCGGATTTACTTTGCTCACGCAGTATTCTTTGAGCTGAAATCCCATCTCTTCCTTGATCTTTTCTGTTCCTTTTTGGCTCAGGGTGGAACCGTTCACGAATGCGTACTGCTTTCCTTCATCTGTGGGGACGCGCTGCAGCGTAACGATGCTGATGATGGAGCCCGCGGGGATCGCAAGGCCATTCGGGAGTGTCATCCGGTGATAACCCGCAAAGCGGAAAGAATCCGTTACGGTTTCAAGAAGAATGCCTTCGGTCGGTGTTTTGGCATCCTGATCCAGAAGGTATACTTCTGCTGTAACTTCTGTATCCAGCATTCCGGTCATGGCAGAGACGTATTGCAAAACGCAGTCCGTCTCCACTTCGTAGATTCCCGCCTCGTAGACCGGCTCGTCATAGAGTGTGCAGCCAATGAGTTCGAACGGCATGAAGTCGTGCTCCAGGATCTCGAGCTCTGTGGGCTCCTGTTCGTTTTCCCGAACAAACTCAAAAGTCTGCGGGCAGGAAATGGTCTCGTCAAAATAGGAAAGATAGAAGTAGCCGTCCATGCCCCAGTTGTCGGCCCAGCTGTTTTTGACGATCCAAGCGCCCGGTGCGGGCGGCTCGTGCCCCTCAGTAAAAGCACTGACCGGAAAGTTATCATCCCAGCCGACGATCGACACGATGTGGGAGGGGCTGCTTTCATCATATACATACTGCGCAAAGATCTTTGTGCCGTCTTCCGACTCGGAGGTGCGCATATACCCCTTGTCAAAAATCGGCCGCCACACGGTTTCGCTGAATTCAATATCAGACAGCGTATCGCCGAAGTTATAGGTTCTTACCAGCATGTTGAGCTGCTCGCGCGTCAGGGATTCCAGATCGTAAGTTTCTTCCTTTATGTCCTCCAGTTCACAGGCGACCTGCGCAATGTGCATGATCTCTTCGTCCGACAGCTCCGCGGGATCCCGGTAACCATACATGATCTCAAAGCGCGTGATCTTATCCTCATAGGAAATGTCGGTCTTATCAGCATAAGCAGGCAGCACTTTTTCCGGAATCTCATCCCGCGGTACGATCTCAATGGACGGCACGTCAGCGGCAAAATAAGAGATCCCGACCGGTCTCCCTTTGAGCAGCTCGCTCTTGATCATTTCCGTCGCGGCTTCGCGGTACTCATAGGAACCTCTCCCGTAATAAGCCGGCGCGGGCAAAACATTGGCATTCTTCAGTTCAAACCTCTGCACGAAGCGAAGTTCCTCCGGCAGGCTCCAGTCTCCTTCATAATCTACTTCGCCCTTGCTGTCCGTATACGGCACGGAAGCTTCGTCGACTACGCCGACACCGGAGGCCAGCATGGACGTGGCCAAAGAAAATGTTCCGCCAAAGTTGTAGCGATTGACCCCGGTTCCTTCGATTGGGTATGATCCCTCGCCGGCCTGGGCCGCGTCGTAAGGATACTCACCCTCCGGGTATTCATCGAGCTCCGGAAGCGCGTTCTTGGAGAACCAAGCCAGATGCTTTTCTGAGAGGTCCATGGGGGTTCCATATTTTGACTCATATTCCTCTGCTGTCAGTCCGAGCGTGGTCAAAATACTGCTCTCGCAAGACGCGATGGACCCAAAACTCCAGCAGCTTCCCCACGGGTCCTGGTCCTTGACCGGGGTGACGATGCCTCTCTCCCTGAGGTCGAGTCTGGCAGGAAAAGTATCCGCCTCGGACTTCCACGAAAAATCATCATAAATATTCGTGATCGAGTTTCCCGTATTTACAAGGCTCTTCGAATCCTCCGCGAGCTCGCTTTCAAGCGACCCCACGACCCCAGAGCTTGCTTTTCCCGGTCGGAGTAATCCTTCTCGGTGATCAGGACTGGCTGGGCCTGCGGCTGCTCTTCTGCCGCAGGCTGAGATTGCTGCGAGGTCTGGGGTTGCTGCGAGGTCTGGGCTTGCTGCTGCGAGGTCTGGCCGCACCCGGCAATGAGCATGATCATTGCAAGTAATACAGCTACTGTCTTTTGGTGTCTCATAGCTACCTCCTTTTTTGAACCGACCTCTTTGAACCGACCTCTGTTTGAACCGACCTCTGGGGTGGTTTGCACGAAGCGACCTCTGGGGTAGTTTGCACGCCTCCTTTTTTTTAACCGACCTCTGGGGTAGTTTGTCCACGAAGCGACCTCCACGAAGCGACCTCTGGGGTAGTCTGTCCACGAAGCAACCTCTGGGGTAGCTTGTCATTATACACTTTCGCGCTGTTTTTTGACTGCCTCCCTTTTCTCAGCAGGACTTACAGACTAAACGTGCAATTTCAAGTATACTTATTGTAACCGATTCCGAACATTTAATATTTAAAGAAAGGAAATAATATGAGCAAAACACTAATCATCGGCGGCGTCGCTGCCGGCGCCGGATGCGCAGCCAGGCTTCGCAGGCTTGACGAAAATGCGCAGATTGTCCTGCTCGAGCGCGGAGGATTCATTTCATACGCCAACTGCGGTCTGCCTTATCATGTGGGCGATGTGATAAAAGCGAGAGAATCTCTTCTTGTCACCCCTGTCGAAGTCATGCGCAGCCGCTATAACGTTGATGTGCGGACCTGCAATGAGGCCCTTGCTATTTACAGAAATAGCAAGACCGTTCTTGTCAAAAATCACATGACCGGCGAAGAATACACCGAGTCCTATGACAAGCTCGTCATAGCGACCGGTTCCTCTCCGCTTCGCCCCCGCATTCCGGGAATTGACTCTCCCCGCATTCTTACCCTTTGGACCGTCCCGGATACCGACCACATCCGCGGGTTGATCCACGAATTCGGAACAAAAAGCGCGGTCGTCGTCGGAGGCGGCTTCATCGGCCTTGAAATGGCGGAAAACCTCCACCACGCCGGCCTCCGTGTCTCCATCGTCGAAGCAACTGACCAGGTCATGGCGCCCGTAGATCCCGAAATGGCCGAAATTCTGCACAACAATATCCGCAGCAACGGTGTGGGGCTGTACCTTGCAGACGGCGTTGCCTCCTTCGAAGATAAGGGTGCATCTGTAGATGTCAGGCTCAGCAGCGGCACAATCCTGACCGCTGACATCGTCATACTCTCCATCGGCGTGCGCCCCAACAGCCAGATTGCGAAGGAGGCCGGCCTCGAGCTCAACGCCCGAGGCGGTATCATCGTAAATGATCATATGCAGACCGCCGATCCCAATATCTATGCAGCCGGAGATGTCGTCGAAGTGGAGGATTTCATTTTCGGAGACCGCACTATGGTCCCTCTGGCAGGCCCCGCAAACAAACAGGCCCGTATTGTCGCCGACAACATATGCGGCATCCCTTCCACCTACAAGGGTACGCAAGGTTCCTCGGTGGCTCAGGTTTTTGACATGGCAGCCGCCTCGACGGGAGCAAATGAAAAGACTCTCATACGCCGCGGCCTGGTGCGCGGAAAGGACTACACCTCCATTCTCATCAACCAGAACTCTCACGCGGGTTACTATCCCGGCGCAGTGCCGATCTACCTCAAGCTTTTGTTCTCTGTCGACGGCGCCAAAATATACGGAGCCCAGATTATAGGTCAGGATGGCGTGGACAAACGTATCGACACAATTGGAACTGCAATCCGACTCGGTGCCGGTGTATCGGCTCTCAAGGACCTCGAGCTGGCATATGCGCCGCCCTTCAACTCCGCAAAGGATCCTGTCAATATGGCAGGCTTCACGGCCGAAAACGTGCTGCGCGGCCTCGTTAAGTTCTCCGATTGGAAAATCCCGGAGGACGCTGTGATCTTGGATATCCGCGAAGCGCCCGAGGTCGCCGAATACGCTTTCCCCGGTGCTGCGTGCATTCCTTTGGGACAGCTTCGCGGCCGCCTGGACGAGCTTGATCGCGGTGCTCACTATGTTGTCATGTGTGCAGGAGGTGTGCGCTCCTACAACGCGGCCCGGATTCTTATGCAGAACGGGTTCAGCGATGTCGAAGTCTATCCGGCGGGTTCAAAGTTCTACCGGCTCCTTCATTCCGAACAGTAATAACTACCCATCACTTTAATGTCATTGGGCTGGCGCACGCGCGTCAGCCCTTTCTTAATGTAAGCGGCCTCGACCTCGGCCTCTGGGGTCGGCCTCGACCTCTGGGGTAGTTTGTCCTGCTGAGCGGCCTCGACCTCTGGGGTGGTTTGTTTCCTTGCTGTATTTTGACCTTATGTCTTCGCGGTAGTCCTTAAGATCTCTGTAGTATTTACCACAAATATCTCTCCAGTTCTTCTCTGTTTTGAAGAGTTGCTGCCCAATCAGATACTTCATCCAGTCCGTAGATGATTCCTGCGAGGCCGCCGGCGACCGCGCCCACTGTGTCGGTATCTTCTCCGAGGTTCACTGCGTCCAGGAGGTCGTTTCGAAAGTTCTTCTCTTTTCCGGTGTTGTCGCTTGTGCGGCTGATGGCCCAAAGTGCCGCTTCCAAGGTGTCCACGACATATCCGGAGGATTTGATCTCCGATTTGCTGAGCTGATCAATGCGGTGCAGCCGGTCAAAAGGTTTGTCGTAATTGAGCGTTGGAATGATTTCGTTTATGTTCTCACCCGACAGAAGCCGTTTGGCTATGTGAACATAGATCACGCATGCGTCCGTTGAAATCCGATGTCCGTGAGTGATCGCGGATACTGCGCGGATCTCGTCATCCGTGCAGGGTACGAATGCAAGCGGGAGGATCCGCATGAGGGAGCCGTTGCCGTTATCGTATTCGCCGGTCTTCGGTTTTCCGGTCCGAAGGGCGATGCAGGTTGCTATACCTGCGTCGAATACTTCGCCGTGGGCGGTATATTTATTGTTTCGAAGCCAGTGTTTGAATCTCTCGAACATATCGGTCGGGACTATTTTGCCATCGTTGGATTTGAGGCTGTCCAGGGTGGCAAGCACCATGGATGTGTCGTCCGACCATGTTCCTTGAGGTTGGCTGTGGGTTCCGTATCCGATCATATCTGTGCAAAGGAATGTTCCGCGTTTCTTGAATTCGTAGGGGACGCCGAGTGCGTCTCCGATTGCAAGGCCTAGTATGGCATCATGTAGCTTTTTGTTCATTTTGGCTCCTTTACGGTGCTTGACCACCGAAGCGGCCTCTGCCGAAGCGACCTCTGGGGTAGTTTGTCCCGAAGCGACGAAGCGACCTCTGGGGTAGTTTGTTCCCGAAGCACCGAAGCGACCTCTGGGGTAGTTTGTTCCCGAAGCGACGAAGCGACCTCTGGGGTAGTTTGTTTGGGGTAGTTTGTTCTTTGGTACAACTTGTGTCCTTATGGGGTGGTTCCTCCCTGCAGAGACCAGCCCCCTGACTTATTATACAAGAAAAGCGACCTCTGGGGTAGTTTGCGGACAGATGTCCACAAACTACCCCAGAGGTCGCTTCACAAACTACCCCAGAGGTCGCTTTTACAAATCCCCCGCAATGGCATCCGCCAAAGCGTCCATATCCGCAATATTCTGCTTTCCAAAGGAAGAAGCCATGGTGACACCTTCCTCCAGGACATGCATGCGCTTCATCTGGTCCAGGCACTCCCGGATCAAGCTTCCGGACCGAATAGCCCAGGATCCATTCTCTATGACCGCCACAGTACGGTTCTGAACGTTGAGGGCCTTCATATCCATCAGGAAATTATGCATGGGCGGGAAGATGCCCAGGTTGTAGGTCACGCAAGCCAGTACCAGATGAGAATACTTGAAGACATCCGAGATCAAGTAGGATACATGTGTACTGCTGACGTCATAGAGGCGGGTATTGGTCACGCCTCTCTCGGCCAGTTTGAAGGCCAGAATCTCGGCCGCCTGCTCGGTATTGCCGTACATGGATCCGTAAACGATCATGACGCCCTTTTCCTCGGGTTCATAGGTGGACCAGTGCATATATTTGTCCAAAATATAGCCGATGTCATCCGGATCTCTCCAAACAGGTCCGTGCAGAGGGCAGATATACTTGATGGGAAGTCCCAATGCCTTCTTGAGGAGTCTTTGGACAGGCGGTCCGTACTTGCCCACGATATTGGTCAGGTAACGGCGGGCATCATCGATCCACTCGCCCCTGAAATCGAACTCATCCGAGAAGAGCTTGCCGTCCAGTGACCGGAAAGAGCCAAAAGCATCTGCCGAGAAGAGAACACCGTTTGTCGTGTCAAAAGAGACCATCGCCTCAGGCCAGTGGACCATGGGAGCATTGACGAAAGCCACCGTATGCGTCCCAAAACACCTCGTATCCCCTTCGCCTACCTGGTCTATTTTGTCAGCGTCGATAGGAAAGCCGAACTGCTTTAGGATGGTCACCGCCTTAGGAGTCGTAATGATCTGCACGTCCGGCCACCGGAGCAGGACTTCCTCAATGCTGGCCGCGTGGTCCGGCTCCACATGGTTGATCACCATGAAGTCCAGCGGTCTCCCGTCCAACACAGCCTTTACGTTCTCGATAAACTGCCTTCCTACAGCCCAGTCTGCCGTATCGAAAAGGACTGTCTTTTCGTCCAGCAGTACATAGGCATTGTAGGACACACCGTGATAGAGGGGATGGATGTTTTCAAACAGGGCCAGGCGCCTGTCATTGGCGCCCACCCAGTAAAGGTCATCTGTCACTTTTCTATAGTTATGCATATGTTTACCTCCGCTTATCTTTAAACAGTGAACGATCCGGAAACAGACGTGCCAAAGGCTATTTCCTTAAACCTCTATTTCGATAAAGGCGCGGACTCCCTCTCCGCAGTGAGGGCAAGTCCAGCCCTCCGGCAGGTCCTTGAAAGCGGTGCCGGGAGCGACCTCATTTGCCACATCGCCAAGGTCGGGATCATATTCAAAGCCGCATCCAAGGCAGACGCCCAGCTTTTTGGGCTTCTTCTCAACCTTTGGAAGTGCTCTCTTCATCTTGACCATAGGCGGCGCCGGCTTCTTCTCACCTGTATCCAGGGCTGCCGCAAGAAGCGGAAGGATTATCTTCACATCACCGACGATCCCGTAGTCACAATTTTTGAAGATGCGGGCATTCTTGTTGGTGTTGATGGCAACGATCGTGGAGGCGTCTTTGATGCCTTTAAGATGTTGGACGGCACCGGAGATCCCGCAGGCAAAATATAGATTACCCTTGAACTTCTGACCGGACATGCCCACATAGCGCTCCAAGGGAACATATTGAAGTGTCTCTGCCACAGGTCGGGAAGATCCGATGGCGGCACCGGCAGCTTTTGCCAGGTCTTCGATCAGCTTCATGTTCTCTATTTTGCCAATGCCCATGCCGGCTGAGACCACGCGCTCGGCTTCTGCGATGGGGGTATCGGCGGCAATGCCGACCGTAAAGTCATGACCGTCCTTTTTAAGAGCTTCCACCAGAGCCGCCACAGCTTCTTCCGGGGAGCCCTTAAAGATCTGGCGCTTTCTGGGCCCTGTCTCACCGCCCGGGGCCTGCGCTGCCGCGGTGGCTGCGTTCTTCACTTTGGCTGCCTTACCCAGAATGGCCGCAGAAATGACGACTCTCTGAATCTCGTTGGTCCCTTCATAGATGGTAGTGATTTTGGCATCGCGGTAGAAGCGTTCTACCGGCATGCCCTTGAGGTAACCGGATCCGCCAAAAATCTGCAGGGCTTCGTTGGTCACTTCCAAAGCGATGTCGGAAGCATACATCTTGGCCATGGCTGCTTCCATGCCGTAGGGAGCGTGCGCCTGCTTGAGTTCTGCCGCGGAATAGACCAGGAGACAAGCGACCCCAGAGGTCGACGTCGCCGAGGTCGAGGTCGCTCAGGAACAAACTACCCCAGAGGTCGAGGTCGCTAACGCCTCCACAATCTTGCAGAATCTTCTTGGCCTCTCTTTAACCGACCAATGTTTGCACCCCTTAAACACCTCCACCCGACTATTCGGATTCTCCGCGGCCGCACTGTAAACATCGCTTATAGGGACAAGCGGGTCCTTATCACCGATAATGTAGATGACCGGCATTTTCAGGTTCTTTAGTTTGTCCTTGTAATACGGTTTTGCCCGATATTGATCCGCTGAACTCCGCTGGAAGTTGAGCATCGACTTTCCGGCCATATCTCCGGTACAGGACTGCATCACTTCATCGACCAACGCGTCTGTGATCAGTTTCCTGTTTCCGATCAAAGCATATTCTATTGACCACCGTGCCAGCCATCTGTATTTTGCACACCACCGATACTGCGTCAAAGTCAGATCCGTCCGGTTCACATACCAATAGCTGAAGCGGTGGAAAGGCATTTTTTCCGAAAGCCCCCAGGAATCAACCGGTACAAGGGCCTTCACTTTTTCCGGATAGCGCAAGGCATAACCAATGGCAACAGAGCCGCCCATCGATAATCCGGCCAGAGTAAAATCAGTAAGGTCGTAGTGCGCAACGACACTTTTTACACAAGCAATGTGCGTGTCGTAAAACCGTTCCCCAACCAGCTGATCCGCACGATCGCTGTGACCATATCCCAAAAAATCAAATGCATATACTGAGAAATCATCTGTCAAAATATCAAACACTTCTTTCCAGGACAGCATTGTACTGTCGCAGCCTGCGCCATGCAGCAGTAAGAGGGTTTTCTTTCCGGATCCCTTCTTATAAGCTGCAATGTTTCCATATTCTGTGTTAATGATTTCCTTCGTGATCAGTTTGGATAAGTGCATAAAACCTCCTTAATCCGCCAGTCGAAAATGGCCTCGACCTCTGGGGTAGTTTTGGCTTATGACCTTGACCTCACCTTGACCTCTGGGGTAGTTTTGGCTAGCGGAACAAACCACCCCAGAGGTCATTGGAAGAGGTCATTGGATGCCCAGAGGTCATTGGATGCGACCTCAAACAAACCACCCCAGAGGTCGTTGTGGATGTGGATTACAGCTCCGATCTGTCCATACGCCGATACAGCTCCCATGTCCGCCTGCAGCATCGTTCTGCATGCGAGTCTCCATGCACATGGATTCTTAATTTTCTGATAAGGCTGTCGAGTCTGTAAGATGATTCCTCCGGCAGATGGTTTTCCGCCATTTGCTCGGTGTCGATGATCAGGTTCGACAATGGTTTCCCGAGAAGGACGCCGTATGCCACTTCCAGTGCTCTTCTCAGTTTTCCGTTTATACCATGAGAGACAATCGGAAGGAATCCTATGAAGTCGCTGAACTCCCCCAGAGCCTTTCTTTCAGCCGCCCTGCTGCGGTATTTTGACTCATCTTCTACCTCAGAGGAGTCCTCTCTCCGGCGTTTCATGAAGATGCGTTTATCAAGAAGCCCTCTCTCTTCCCCATTGATCACCTTGATCGCACAGAGCCTCCGAATCCTGTCAGGCTCGTCTTCTGAAAGCCATAAAGACACCACCGCATAAGAGCCATCGCTGCCGTGTCGCGGTATTTTTGTCATATCATCCAAAACAGTGACCTCTCTCATATACAGATCAACCGTTATTGTCACCGGAATCTCAACGCCAGATTCCAGCATCTGCTTCGGGTATTTCCGGATGTACATGTATTCCTCCTGCGAAGCATTCGGGATCACGCCATAGAACACTTTTCCGTGGTCCATAAGCGCACTCATCACAAGATTCTCGCGACGGGGAATGTAGCCGAGTTTCCTGCCTTGTGCATCCACCGCCATGACGGCCTGCGCATCGTACTCGTTGTTCGGCTCCCGCAGAAATGAAATTCTGTCGCCGGGTTTCAGATCATTGATGAGCTCCATCGCTCCTCCCTGAAATCGCATACCGACAATCGACTGCCTGCCAATGTAGATTTCTTTGGAAAATGGCGATGGCATCTCATCACTGCCGTGCAGCAGTGCGGACAAATCGCTGTTTGAAATCCCGGGAAGATTGGGCTTTCTGTCACTCATTTACTTTCCCTCTTTTTTTTATCTTGTTTTTGTTTGTTTATCCTGGCTCTGTTCGTTTATCCGACGCTTGAGCTCTGTGATAAACTCGTCAACTTTATCAAGCATAGCTCTCACTTCCGTCAGACGGTCCACCAGCTCCCGGTGCTTCAGCTCCAATGCTTTGTCATTATCCAATAGTGCTTTGATCGTATATGGGAACGATGTCTTGATTTGATGGATCTCTTTCTCAAGTGCCGTGCATCGCTTCCGCAGTTTCTTAATAAGTTCCCTCAGTCGCGCTCTTCCTTCTTCTGTATCTTCGAATGACTCTTCGAGCTGTTCAGTTCCGGAAAGCTCCTCCCAGATTCTCCGCATCTCTTCGAGGTCACCCGCTCTGTATGCTTTGTTGGCGCGGTTCAGCAGGTCCTTTTCTCTGTCTGTCGGATTCGGATGGACATCCGGGTGAAGGCGCTTTACGATCTGCCGGTACAGACGCTTGAGTTCGTGGATGGGGTCTTCGTTTTCGGCTTCGTTATTGTTTTGGCTTTCATCTTGACTTTCTATGGCGCCGATTCGTTTGTGGATCTCTTCTTCTGTTTCAATCCCTTTCGCGGAAGAGGTTTTCGTTTTATGATCTTTACTGTTTACAGAATCGGCTTCTTCTGATCCTACCGTTTGTTCTGCTCGGTCTGCCTTTTTCCTGTTCCTGCTCTCCTGCTCGTGCCTGGACCACTGTGTTTCATTCTCCCAGTGTTCGCGAAACCTGCGGGCTTCTTCCGCTTTTTTCTTCAAATCCTCTTCATAAGCGCGGAACTCCTCGTGTGCTTTCTTTTCAGCCTCCTTCATGGAGGGCTTCTCCTGCCGGTTGAGCTGCGCCTGCAGGATCTCGATGACCCTCTGCTTTTCTTTTAGATACATCTGAGCGGCAAGAAGTTCGCGCTCGACAGAGGCTATATTTTCATCATATTTTGCCTGAAGCGCCGGACAGATATGGTAGAGCAGGTCATCGCGCTCTGCGGTCAGTTCAATGACTCGTGTGCGGAGCTTCTTCACTGCTTCAAGGAGCTTCTCATATTCAGATTGGATTGGAATGATTGTTTCTGCCATGGATTGCGACCTCGACCTCTGGCGACCTCGACCTCTGGGGGGCGACCTCGACCTCTGGGGTAGTTTGTTTACGCCTCGGAAGATCGACCTCTGGGGTATCTTGTTTGTGGGGTATCTTGTTATTTATAGTATACGATTTATACTATATGTATTGCGAAAAGTTTTATTCCAAAAGGCTTATTAATGCTCGCCGCCTGTAAGGACAAGAGACTCTCAACCGGGTTATATCCCGCATTATCAAAGACTAAGGAGACCTCATGAACGAATCCGTCCCCGTATTATCTATTGCCTTTATGTTTCTTTCCTGCACGATCAGCTTTGGGGTTCCTTTCGCGCTTCTCCTCTACCTCCGTATTGTCAAAAAAGCTGATATTTATCCATTTTTTGCCGGATGTACTGTAATGCTGCTCTTCGCTTTCATTTTGGAGTCAGGTGCACACAGGATTGTATTATCCTTACCGGCAGGATCAGTCATCAAAGGCAGTATATGGCTGTACGCACTCTACGGGGGCTTCATGGCAGGTCTCTTCGAAGAGACAGGACGCTATTTAGCATTCAGCTTCGCCTTGAAAAAGTATCGTGCCAAAAACGTGAACGCCCTCATGTATGGCGCAGGCCATGGCGGATTCGAGGCAGTAGTTGTTGTCGGTCTTACCATGATTAACAATATCGTCTGGTCTTTTATGATCAGAAGCGGCCGCATCGCAGAGCTGACCGAATCCCTGTCCGGGGACCAGCTGACACTGGCGCAGCAGTCTATCGGGCTTGTAATTGCAACACCTTCCTACCAGTTCCTGCTGGGCGGCATCGAGAGACTCTTTGCCATCTTTCTGCAGATCTCGCTGTCCGTGCTCGTTTGGTTCGCCGTTAAGTGGGAAGGCAAGCTGTATCTCTACCCTGCAGCCATCTTGATCCACTTCGCTGTAGACGCTACCGCTGCTCTGCTGTCGGGCCTGCATGTAAACCTGTTTATCATCGAGGCTGTGATTGCTGTTTTCACTGCTGCTGTCGCACTCTTTGCCAGGCGCTTGTGGCGGGAGACGATGTAGCCGGCGAAAATCGACCTCTGGGGTTGCAAGGAAGGCAAGGCGAAATCGACCTCTGGCGAAATCGACCTCTGGGGTTGTGGGGTTGGGCGGTGAAATCGACCTCTGGGGTTGTATGAACCATACAACCCCAGAGGTCGATTTCACCACCACGTCACCTTGCACTCCCCCACCATGTGTGATAACATACAGCCATCTAATTCTGCGCTGTTTTCACTTCTCAGCTAGTGCAGGATTTCCTAGTTGCTTTTGGAATACTAACGATCATATTGTCTCAGCACCTCTGCTAATCGTCTGCAGAACTCTCTGCAAAGCACCCAATCCTCATATTAAACGCAACAAGTCGTACTAAATCACCATTTAGAAAGTGCCATCAGCATCCTTGATGTCAACAAGCCATCCAAATAGCCTTTAGCATTTCTGCACCGGTTTCATGTACATACTGTCTACAATGACTTTTGCCAAAACAGCAACAAAAGTTATTTGATTACATAAAGGTTTCAAATCAATTCATCATTTCACCAAAAGAAAGGTCAAATAAGGTCAAGTCTATGCCAACCTTACCGCGCAAAATCAGCTCTCTTGGGATTTATCATGTTATTTATCGTGGCGTTAACAAGCAGAGAATATTTGAAGACGACGATGATTACGGCAAGTTTTTGACGGTTCTTCGTAAATTTCGGTCCAAATGCGATTATAAGATTCTCGGATACTGTCTGATGTCCAATCATATTCATCTAATCATTAAAACAGGGAAAATGTCCCTGGGACGAATCTTTCAGCATATTGCACCCAGCTTCGTTTACTGGTACAACAAAAAATACGCGCGCGTAGGATGTCTCTTTCAGTCCCGCTTCAAAAGCACGCCGATCAACAGCGAGAATCAGCTTCTTATTGTTACCAGGTATGTCCACCAAAATCCAGTTAAGGCTTCAATCTGCAAACGTCCCGGCCAATATAAATACAGCAGTTTTATGAACTATTTTGACAACGATCTGATAGATAACTCTTTCGTAAGGTCGATCGTCAGCTGTGACGATTTTTACAGCTTTAATTGCATAAAAAACGACGATCATTGTATGGATATCGACGACGAAAAACCGCGTATGAATGACTCACGCGCTGCAAAGATCATGCATAAGCTATCAGGCTGCAAGAATGTGACAGAATTTCAAGCTCTCGCCGTAAAAGTGAGAGATGAGATGCTTCGCAGAATGAGGAAGGCAGGGATTTCGATCAGTCAGTCCAGCCGGATCACCGGTATTTCATATGGCGTCGTCAGAAAAGCTACAGCATCTGTCGGAGGCATGAGTGGGCCCTCATCCTGATAGAGTGAGAAAAAAACGACCTCTGGGGTGGTTTGTCTTATTGCTTAAGCTGTTAGAATAATCGGGCAATCGGTCTAGCCAACGACCTCTTGGACTTCCCATCCGACCCCCAGTCTGCTAGCCAGCCCTCATTCGAGCTAAACTATCCCAGAGCTAAACTACCCCAGAGGTCACTTTTCCCCACAAACTACCCCAGAGGTCACTTTTCTTTGGTCACTTTTCTTTTATAATCTTTGTATGAGCAGAGAGATGCAGAGAGAAAGGGTGGAATAACAGTGAATAACAAATCAAATCTGCTGGAAGATATTTATGCATACTATTGGTCCAATGTGAAGAGCAATCTGTTTTTGGGTATGATTATTGTGCCTCTGTCATACATATTTGCGCTTGTGGTTTTTTTTACCTCAGTACTGGGAAAGAAATCGATCCCAAAATTGGCAATTCTTGTTTTGGCTTGTTTTTTACCGATATTCTGTATTCTCTACGCCTTAAAACTATATGCCCGCTTTATCAATTTTATAAGGTCCATAAATGAACATTGGCCAACAGAGGCTGAGCAATTAAAACTAAGGGATGATTTTGCAGGCTCCAGAAGTGTTTGTAATGGAGTAATGAGAATCGGTTACGACTATTCGTATTTTCTCATGGAGCATCAGATCATTGATACACAGAAAATCGTTTCGTTCCGTTCAGAGGAAAAACACTTTTCAAAAGGCTCTGCTATGTACATTTATGCGGTTATCGATAATTCAGGAACACAAGACTCTGAAGTGCCAGATTCGGGAACAATAGACACAGACACAATAGGTTCGGAAATGATAGATTCGGAAACATCACCTGTCAGAAGGGATCTTTATGTCACTGCGGCCAAAAATCAGAAAGGAGCTGATGCTCTGATTAACGAAGCGACTTTCGCGTTGAGATCCATGCAGTGATATTTCCTAATGCCAAAAAAGCAACCTCTGGGGTGGTTTGTTCATCGCCGACCTTGACATAAATCTGGGCGACAGCTCCGGGGATGGATGCGCCGATCTCGGACTTGTTCTCGGGGTCGGCCATGGGTACTTTGACAATGTGTTTCTGAGCCTCGGGATCCGGGACCTTGACTTCGCGGCGGATACCATTAAGTTCAAAGGAGACCGTGCGCATGCCTTCCTTGTCAACTTCGCCGAGTCCGAGGTACTTGATGACCAGCGTGTTGCCGTCTGCCACATTGACCTGGTTGGTCTCGCCGATGGTCAGGCCGTGGAAGAATACGTGGCTGCCCAGGCGCATGATGTAACCGTATTGCTCTCTATTTTTACAGAAGTCTTTGTAGACCTTGGGATAGAGGCCGTAAGAGAGGACGGAGCGCCATGTCTGGTCGGTGTGGAAGGTCGCGATCTCGCGGCGCAGACTGTCAAAATCCACCGGCTCTAACAGTTCGCCGGGTCTGCAGGTGATCGCTTTTTTGCCCTTAAGTACGACTTCCTGTAAGTCTTTGGGGAAGCCCCAGACGGGCTGGCCCATCATACCGGAGAAGTACGTGATTGCGGAATCCGGAAATGCCAGATCTTTGCCCTTTTCGATGATGTTCTCGGGCGTCAGGTCGTTCTGGGTCATAAAGATCGCCAGGTCGCCGACCATCTTGGAGGAAGGGGTGACCTTGGTGATGCCGCCCAGCATTTTGTCGACCTTGCGGTAGTTTTCTTTGACCTCAGTGAAGCGCTGGCCAAGGCCCATGCTCTCGACCTGCGGCTTGAGGTTCGTATACTGGCCGCCGGGGATCTCATAGCGGTAGACGTCCGTGGAGGGACTTGTGATGCCGCCCTCGAACTTGTCGTAGCGCAGGCGCACATCCGCCCAGTAATCGGTAAGGTACTGAAGCTGGTCCAGGTCGAGTCCCGTATCTCTGGGCTGACCCTGGAGCGCCGCCACGATAGCATTCATGGACGGGTTGGAGGTCATAGACGACTTGGACGATATTGCGCAGTCTACAACGTCAACGCCGGCCTCCGCCGCCATCAGATAAGTGGCCACCTGATTGCCAGAGGTGTCGTGTGTGTGCAGGTGAATCGGGATGCCGATCTCCTGTCGGAGCGTGGAAACGAGCTTCTTAGCCGCATAGGGCTTGAGCAGGCCCGCCATATCTTTGATAGCCAGCATGTGGGCACCGCGGCGCTCGAGCTCTTTTGCCATCTCTACATAGTATTTGAGGGTGTACTTGTCGTTTTTGGGATCGAGGATGTCGCCGGTGTAGCAGACAGCCGCCTCCAGGATCTTGTTCTGGTTCAGGACCTCGTCCATGGCGACGGTCATCCCTTCGACCCAGTTGAGTGAGTCAAAGACGCGGAAGACGTCGATGCCGCTCTTCGCTGATGCTTTGATGAACTCGCGGATCAGGTTGTCCGGGTAGTTCGTATAGCCTACCGCATTGGAGCCGCGCAGCAGCATCTGCAGAAGGAGGTTGGGCGCTTTTTCGCGGATGATGTCCAGGCGCTCCCAAGGAGATTCATGGAGGAAGCGGTAACACACGTCAAAAGTCGCGCCGCCCCAGCACTCCAGAGAGAAAGCATCCGCCAAAATCTCGGACGTGCCCTCCATGCCCTTGACGATGTCGCGGGTGCGGACGCGCGTACCAAGCAGTGACTGGTGCGCATCGCGGCAGGTGGTGTCGGTGATCAAGAGCTTTTGCTGTTTTTTGACCCATTTAGCGACGGCTTCCGGTCCCTTGGCATCCAGCATCTGCTTGAGACCCATCTTCCGGCTTCCGGTCCCTTGGCATCCAGCATCTGCTTGAGACCCATCTTCCGGTTTCCGGTCACGGGAGGAAATCTGGGCGGATCATAGACGAAGTTCTCACTATTCTCGGCGATCGTGCGCTCCGCGATGTAGGTGAGCATCTTGGTGGCCGCGTCTTCGCCGGACTCAATCTCAAACAGAGAAGGCGTCTCGTCTATGAACTTGGTGTAGCACCTGCCCTTCTGGAAAGTCTCATTATTGAGCACGTTTGTGATGAAGGCGATATTCGTCTTGACACCGTTGACGCGCACTTCACGGATGGCGCGCAAGGCCTTGGAGTAGGCTCCCTTGAAGGTGCGGTCCCAGGCGGTCACCTTGACCAGCAGCGAATCATAATAGGGCGAAATAGTGGAGCCCGTGCCGGCCGTCGCCTCGTCGAGACGGATGCCGAAGCCACCCGAGATCCGGTAGCCAGTAATCCGGCCCGTGTCAGGGGCAAAGTTGTTGGTCGGATCCTCGGTCGTCACGCGGCATTGGATCGCAAAGCCGTCCAGCTTGATGTCGTCCTGGCTCCTGATGCCGACCCGCTCATCGGAGAGCGGAGCACCCTCGGCGATGACGATCTGCGCACGGACAAGGTCGATGCCTGTGACCATCTCGGAGACGGTGTGCTCAACCTGAATGCGGGGATTCATCTCGATAAAGTAATAGTTCTCATCCTTGTCGACCAAAAATTCCAGCGTTCCCGCATTGGTGTAGCCAACATGCTTGGTGATCGCGACGGCGTCTCTGTAGAGCTTTTCCTTGACCTCCTGTGAGACGGAGAAAGCGGGCGTATATTCAACGACTTTCTGATAGCGCCTCTGCAGGGAACAGTCGCGCTCATAAAGGTGAACGACATTGCCGTGCTCGTCTGCGAGTACCTGGACTTCCACATGTTTGGGGTTGACCAGGAACTTCTCCATGAATATATCATCGTTGCCAAAAGATTTAAGCGCCTCGGCTTTGACAAGATCAAAGTTGATTCCAACCTCTTCTACATTATCACAGCGGCGCATGCCGCGGCCGCCGCCTTGAGGATGACCGGGAAACCGAACGCCATCGCAAGCTTCTGCGCCTCTTCGCGGCTCTTCAGCGGATCCTTGGTGCCGGGCGTTGTGGGGACATTGCAGTCGAGCGCCATTTGCTTGGCGCTGAGCTTGTCGCCCATCATATCCAGAATATCAGACTTCGGGCCGATAAACTTGATGCCGGCCTGTTCGCAGGCTCTCGCAAAGTCACCGTTCTCGGAAAGGAAACCGTAACCGGGGTGAATCGCGTCGCAGTCGTGCATTCTGGCGAGTTCAATGATTCTGGGAATGTTCAGGTAGGCCCCCAGCGGGCTCTCGTTTTTTCCGATCAGATAGGATTCATCTGCGGCTGTGCGAAATGCCGCGTATGTATCCTCTGTGGAATAAATCGCAACAGTCTGCAGCCCCAAATCGTGGCAGGCACGGAAGATGCGCATCGCGATCTCACCGCGGTTTGCCACCAGGATTTTTTTGAATTTTGCCATAGTCTCTCCTTTATTAAGTGTCATGACATCCGGCAGCGCAGGTTAGAACAAATGGATTCAATGCTCCTTTTGCGATGCATGCAGCAGGTGAATTGTGTAATAATACGCATAATTCACTACCGTAAAACTACCCCAGAGGTCGATTTTTGCCGTTGTATTTGCGCAGATAATGCTTTTTTGGAGCATATTTTAATCCCGGTAATCATCGTCGCTTTGTTCTTTAATGTAAAAGGCCTGTCACACTAAATGCGACAGGTCCTGTTTCTGTATGAGAGACATGGAAAATAAAGGGCAGATGTAATAGGGTGAAAAAAACGGAAACGCTTGGAGGAGATGACAATGAAAAAAGACAGAAGATTTAAGATCGATCGAAGGCTGCTGATCGCCGCTGCCGTCATCGCTCTCATATTCACGATCATCATCTTCCTCGATCAAAACGGACAGGATGGCAGGAATATGGCAAAGAGGATCAGTATTTTGATCAGGACAATGCTGCCGGAATTGTTTTTGTTCGCAGCATTGCGATTTCCGACTATGATCTATTCGACTGCACTGGCCGCAATAGGAGCTTTCTGGTCAGTTTATTTCGCGCTGCTGATTCCCGCCGTACTGCTTA
This sequence comes from uncultured Lachnospiraceae bacterium, assembly GCA_902801585.1. Next base: position 30,149 of record CADCIU010000020.1, read on the forward strand.
TCAGTCAAAATCCGGTATCAGGTTCAAGTCTTTCCACGGTAGTTATAGTAGCTTCGTGTATTATCGGTCTGATCCTGGCGGTGATGAGTGCGGCAGAAGCCGTCTCTTGGATCAGAGAGCTGCGGGACAGAAAAAAAGCGGAGGATGCCGCGGAAGGCATTGACCGGATGACGAAAGGCCTCACTACATTTCTTCGTCCGCGCATGACAGGTGCACTTGCGATGTTTTTTCCGCTGGTGCTGCTGACGTTTCTCTTTCCCCAACTTGGGGAAAACAACTCGTTCCTATCCATGTTCTCTCCTAAAAACAGTGACGATCTGATCACACTCGTTGTTTACCTCCTGTTCCCTGTCGGGGCGCTGTTGTCAGTATTATATATGATCGGCGTGATACGGAAATATGCCCGGTATGTCAACGAACTGAAAGATTCCGGTGCAGACGGCCAGGCAGCACTGGATTATCACAGGGGAAAGCCTTACTGCAAAGGCAAAGTAATTCTTGGCTCACAATACATCTTCGTAGAGGGAGCAGGCCGTCTCACTCAATACAACGATATTGTGAAGATTTATCACAAATACAAAGAAGGCGGTAAGGGTCAGTACTGGAATCTCATTGCAGTAAAAACGAACGGCGAGGAATTTTGTCTGGTCGAACTGCCGTATGCGCACAATCAGAAGAATTATGATGATTATGTCCGGCCGATGCTTGACGAGATTGAAGTCTATAATCCAGAGATCGTGATCGATGGGGCCGGGAAATTCCGTTAGGAACAACCTACCCCAGAGGTCGAATCTTCCCGGGAACAACCTACCCCAGAGGTCGAATCTTTCCTGGAATCTTTCCCTGGGAACAACCTACCCCAGAGGTCGAATCTTTCCCCGGGAACAACCTACCCCAGAGGTCGAATCTTTTCCCCAGAGGTCGAATCTTTTCCCCAGAGGTCGAATCTTTTGACATCATTCGATCTTCACCCACTCAATTCCCTGCGCCGCCAGATGCTTCTGTATTTCTGTACCCTCATGGCAATGAAGCTTGATTCCTTTAAGGTTCAATGACGCAGCATTGATATACAGCAGCGAATCCGGCAGATATATGTCCGTGATCCCTTCACAATCACTGAGATAATCATTGACATACAGGATTCCGTCCGGAATGACGAGCTCACCTTCTATTCCTCTCGGAGCAGCGATGAGTGTCTTATGGTCCTCGCTTACCAGAAGTCCGTCGATCTCGTCCAGGTCGTCGTTCTTTGGATCTACTTCGAACCGCATAAAGATTACGTTGTCTAGATTATTACTTTTAAATTCTTCCAGTTTTGCCGGAATCCGGATCACCTCCTGATGAAAGCCCTCTCCGTAACCGCCGCTGAACGCGCCCCATCCCATTCTGCGAAGTTTGTCGGGCAGGATCAGTTCTCCGTAATTTTCATGCAGCGTGAAGGCCGTTTTCCCAATCCACTCCAGCGTGGACGGCAGGCTGACGTTTTCCAGCTCTAAGCCACTGAATGCGCCGTCACGAATCTCTTTCAGTCCTCTGTTAAACACCACTGTCTTAAGCTTTTTGCAATCCCGGAAGGCTCTCTTACCGATCACGCGCATAGAACCGGACAGCCGGATCTCTTCGATAAAATCATTGTATGCAAACGCCTCGTCTGCAATCTCTTCCACATCATCGGGAATCGTGTACTGTGTCTGCCGGCTTCCCCGGGGGTACCAGACCAGCTTGCTTCCGTCTTTGGTGAGCAGGACATTGTCGACGGCCGTATACATGGGATTCTCGGAGGACACTTCGATCCGGGAGAGATTCGGGTGATATGCCGTGATCCGTGCATCGATCTCTTCTACCGTTTCAGGGATCACCAGACTGCTCAAGCCGATTCCACTATTGATCAGAATGCCGCCGTCACGGATCGCCGTCACCGGCAGACCATTGAAGGCAGAGGGAACTTCCAGTTCCACGCTGCTGCTTTCCTCAGGCAGAATTATACCCCAGAGCTCGGCGCGCGCCTTGTATACGCGCCAAGTGAGGGTGCCTGATTCCGTATCCTGTGTCACTACGTCAAAATACTGATCTTCCGGATCGGTATTGTGATCGACCCGCATGCCGAACTCTTCCGCGTACTCCTGTGCAGCCGATCCTTCCGAGCAGTGGATCAGCAGGGAATATGTCTTTTCATTCTCTCCTGTCGCTGCGGATACATCCGATTCCCCCGGAAATACATTTCGGGAGAACCGATACGTGCTGTCCGGGATATTGAACTCTGTGTCGGGGTCAAGCTCGGTAAACAGCCCGCTCTGAAGTGTCGTGATCCCATCCGGGATGACGACATATTCCTTCATTTTGGAGGGGCGCATGATGATCGAGTCCTTTGATGTATTTGTAATAAAACCTCCCGAAGAAGCAAAATACTCATTCCCCTCATCAACTTCAAAGGAAGCGATCTCCGAATTCTTAAAAACATCCCGTCCGATATGGCTTACATTCGGACCGATCCGATAGTTTTCGGCTGTCTCTTTCGGGTAATCGTCCTTCGAGAATTGATATTCCACACTTTCTATTCCAAACGCCGCATCACCGATATATGTAAGAGCATCCGGCAGTTTGGGCGCATTGAGCGCAGAGCAGTTGTAAAATGCCGCGTTTTCAATCACCGCAAGAGAGTCCGGAAACACCACTTCGCTGATTTTTGCCTTACTGAAAGCACCATATTGAATGACCTCAGTGCCCGGCTCCACAGTGTATGACCCCTCTCTGCCTGCCGGAAATTGGATCAGATTCTTCCCGTCCGCTGTATAGAGGACATTATCCACTGTCTTGTAGTTCGCGCCGTCTCCGCGAACAGAGATCTCTTTGAGCTCTTTGCACCCGCCAAACGGAATATCTCCAATCTGCTCCAGAGAAGCCGGCAGCTCCACCGATTCCAGTTTGCTGCCCAGGAAAGCGCCTCTTCCGATCTCCTTCACGCCGTCAGGGATCTGTATTTTGACAAGGTCGGTCCATTGGAACGCTTCAACCCCGATCCTTCTGAGGTTTTCGGGCAGGTTGATCTCTTCAATATGATAGTCACTTGCAAATGCATAATCATCGATTTCCTCGACAGTTCCCGACAGCGATACTGATCGGATCCCTTCGTTTTGCATGAAAGCGCCTTCTCCGATCTTTTTCACCGGCACCGACTCATAGTATTCCGGTATGACGATTTTCTCGTCTGTTCCCACATAGTCGACCACTTCTGCATAGTCATCGAATACGTCAAAATACAGAACGCCGTTTTCCGTCTCCATCTCCCCGTTTTCATGATCCGCCGACTCATAATTCACATCAGTGATCTCGCTCGCATGTATTTTACTGTTGATATCTTTGACCGTGATCTGGCAGACAAAATTATATGGAAATGATGAGGCGGGCTTTACCTCAAAGCGGAACGAGCTGTCGATGGGCAGTGTCGGCCAGTCAACGCCGATAAACTGCCACTGGTCATAGGGAAGCATCGTGCCATTCTCATCTCTGACCGGAGAATAAGTAAATCTCGATATATCGATGATGCTCTTGTAATCCGAAATATCGATTGACCCCTTTCCGCTGATCCACGCGCTTCCGGAGTCATCGGTGATATCAAGGATCTCCGTCTCCTGTTCCGTGTCCTTAACTTTCAGTGAGATCGCAGAGCGGTTATATAACCCCATCTCCATCCCCAGGAGTTCATCACCGGGCGTCAGAACAATGTTGAGTGTCTTGTAAGCGTGTTCTCCCCCGCTCCCGCCTTCGATCTGCCGAAATCCCCACGGAGAGTGGGATTTGCTGAGATCGGACACCGCATAGATCAGCAGCTGGTCTTTTGGCACATGCAGGACATTGTTCTCATCCGGCACTGTCCCGACGTCACAGAGTATTTTCAGATAATTACCTGCACTGTTGCGGATCAAAAAAGTGTAGAAAGCCTCAGACATGTTCTCCGCCTGCTCCTGTGTGAGCTGCAGCGTGAGCTCGTCGCCCTCGTCCTGCATCAGGGCAAGCTCCCAGTCCGCATTGGCGCTCGAAAACCAGGACGTCGTATAGGCGTCCACATAATTGCGGTATGAATCAGAGAGTGCGCTTTCTTCTGTATAGAGTTCCTGTGCCACATCGTACAGTTCCGCATTGTCTCCCGGCAGATATATGGAAACACCGCCCGTGTTTTCCACATTCGAAGCGGATCTCACGATCATTTCATCCAGCGCCGCAATGACATCCCTGCTCTGTTCCGGATAGAGCTCACTGACATTTTGCGCAAAATCTCTGAGGTCGATCAGATCATAGGCCCCCTCTTTGGAAGGTGACGCGCTAAGGCCAAATGCCTTCGACCTGGCGCGGGCCTGATTGATCGGTGCATACCGGTCACTGCCGATTCCTTCGCGCATCGCCTCAAACAGACTGTTCGCACTGCTGATCAGTTTCTCCGTCTTGCTCAGGTCCATGGCAGCAAGGGTGACATCAGGATTGAACACCCTACTCCTGTTGGCTTCATAGTAAGTACCATAGGCGTCCACGATTTCGCTGACGATTTCTTTCGCGTCGCTCGTCCTGTTGAGGACAGACAAAAAAGAGTAATCCCAGCCGCGGCCGGGCTCCAGCTCTTCAGAGCCGACCATATAGTCCGCGTAATCCTTCCAGAGGTTGGCCGACTCGATATTGCCCATCAGGCACGCGTCGAAGCCGACCCAGTCCAGTTTTCTGCCAGAGGAGGGGGCTGCGCTGCCGAAAATGGTCCGGTCCATCGCGCTCCGCAGCTCCTGCAGGATCAGGCTGTCATTGCCAAAGAGCTCATCGCTTCCGTATCCCCACAGAGGGCCGCCGCCATGGTCCCACAGTATAAGTCCGTAGTGTTTTGCCGGATAATTGTCCGTGCAATAGTTGATGAATGCAGACAGCGTCCCGGGCGATCCCATATCCGCGACTTCCTGCGTCTGCGCGGTGATCAGGAACCCGTCGCCGGTCGAAGAAAAAGCCACCTTGCCTGATCCGTCGCCTCTCATGTCCAAAACACTGTTATTCGTGTTCGGGATATTGCTGACCCATCGTTTGCAGCCGCCCGCATACACGACCAGATTCGTCTTGTCGTGATCGAGACCGGCATTCGTCATTTCGATGAGATCGTTGGTAGCCGCGCCGTTCCGGCTCTCCAGGTTGGAACCCACGACATAGACCATTACGGTGTATTCTTTCTCGTCTGCGGTATTTTGACCGGTTTCCGGAACTTTGGACGATCCGCTGGCAGTATTTTGGCCCGCTTCCGAGACCTTGCCGGAATGATCCGCAGTTTCTCCCGCTGTGATCGGCGTGATCACTGAAGCCCCTGTGTCCTCGCTTGCGGTCTTGCGGACCTGCGCGGCGCGGTAGTAATCACCATCCTCTTCTTCCGTGATCATAAGTGACGGCTTCGCGCTCTGCGCCGGTGAAGCGCCCGAACCGTCCGCAGTTTCCTGCTCGGGCGCCGTTTCCGCATTGGAGGCTCCTCTCCCGCTCAAAGTGTCGTTTCCGCACCCGGTCCATGTACACATATTCAAAATGATCGCGATGACGATCAGAAAAGCCAAGTGCTTCTTCATGTTTTCTCCTTGACACCACGCAAAGAATTTGTAAAGGGATCAATTTGTAACGTCGTCTGCCCTCTTACTCAAACCGGTATAAGTTTAAGCCCGTGTCAGAGAACCAATCCGCTCTGCGGCTGACGTATCCTTCTGCTACATGCATGAAGATCTCTGCAGTGCCGCCGATCACGCATTTCTTGAGGTGGCCTCCGTAGGCTTTTCCTGTGACGTCCGCTGCACCGATGTGTACGTGGAGATACGGTTTTCCGTGCATATCAGTCACGCTTCCGATCAGAGATGTCACTTCCAGCGGCTGTTCCAAAACTGTTCCTGTAAATGCTTTTTTCTCCACATCGTAGAGACCCATTTCCACGCAGCTGGCCGCTCCGAGACCCGAGATGCTTCCAAGCAGGATGTCTTCCGTCTCGCAGATCTGCGTGAGCTTTTCCATCACTTCTTCGCCGCGATCGATCCTGATCACTACAGTATTGCCAAATCTTCTGTAATCCATAGTAAACCCAACCTTTCCATTATTGATGAATCCGTGTTTAGATGGTTGAGTTCATTATAGCACTGAGGAATGTCAAGAGTGTGTCAAGGGGACGGTTCTTTTGACACACAGTTGTCAAAAGAACCGTCCCCTTGACACATAAAAGTTGTCAGAAGAACCGTCCCCTTGACACTACCGAGCTCGTTTTTTGCCCTGCTTTTCAAGCAGTTCAAGTCCCACGTTCTCTATATCTCCGTCCACTGCAGCCGCCAGCCATTTCGCCATGCTGGGCATGTCCTTCCGGTGCAGATAGAACTCCGGCTGGCGCACCATGGTGTGGATCGTGCCGCCTTTGTAAAGGACCGGCCGTTTCCAGTCATACAAAAAGATTCCGAAGGAAGGCGTCAGCTTATGAAGTGCACGGACCATAGCCCGCAGCTGGCGGGTAAAAAGGAGCTGCGTTTTTTTGTCTGTCTCATAGGTGTTATTGTTCACATCGTTATAAAATGCGCTCAGCAAATAATCCCGGATCGAGCAGGCATAGAGATATTTGTACTGCTCACCCCTGCGTCGGTACAGGGCGCGGTACCAGTCAAGCGTCAGATTCCGCCCTTTGATATCCGCAGCGGTCTCGGGCCGGACATTCCAGACTTCCCTGGCTGTCTTTTTCCATTCCTTGTTCAGAAGAAGCGCGCTGTCCGAGAGCAATGTCACATCGTGACATTCCGGATAAAACTCCTGGTGGATCTGCTCCGCCAGGGCAGGCACGGCAAACGCGCCGGCACTCTCTCCGGCGATCAGCAGTTTGTCCGCCTGCTGGAAAAGCGTCTTGCCGATCCGCATGGATTGCACGAAATTCTCATAACCGTGAAAATGCAGGCACTTCTCCTGCCCTTCTTCATTGGTATAATGATAATCATTCCTGCCAAGGTGCATATCACCGGTCGCATAGGTGATCACAACGAAATTCCAGTCCCTGAAGGGATTCAGCCGGGCGTTGTTGTCCGTAATGCCGACACCGATGTTATAGAGCTGCGTGAACGGGCGCAGATTGTTCCAGTAATAGTTGGGCTGCCATGTCAAAACACGCCCGCCGGTAACGGGTCGGTCAGCCGTATAGGGATTCCAGGCGATACCTCCGCCGGACAAAAATACACACAGATGCTTTGTGGTGCCCTTGCGGATATAGATATGATACCCTGATCCGTCAGCCGTCTTACCGTCTGCCACCGGGACCCGGTACCACTGATACGGCTCCGGCTCCTGTTCTCCCTGTGCCGGTCTCTGCCCCGGAACGACCTGGAGCTCCGGTGCCTCTAACGGCGTGTTCTCAATCAGATTTCCGATTGCCTGCTCCGCGCTGTCCCCGATCTTCTCCTGAATTGTTTCGATGGGATGTTCCCCGAGCTTTTCCTGCAGTGTTTCGATGGGGTTCTCCCCGAGCTTTTCCTGCAGTGTTCCGATGGGGTTCTCCCCCAGCTTTTCCTGCAGTGTTCCGATGGGGTTCTCCCCCAGCTTTTCCTGCAACGTTCCGATGGGGCTCTCCCCGAGTTTTTCCTGCAGCGTCTCAATGGGATGATCCCCCAGCTTTTCCTGCAGCGTTTCTATGGCGTGTTCCGCAAGGCTCTGATTCTTTTCCTGTTCCATGTAATCAAATCCTCTCAGGTGGTTACTATTTTGACAGTGTTCTTACTTTAGCGCAGACTGCCTGCACAGGCGGATCTTTTTTAAAGGTGGAGATATTTTTCCACCGCTTCGCGCAGCACCCTGCCGCGGAAAACGACGAGGCTGCTGCCCAGTATGAGCATGATCGCCATGCAGATGACCGCGGGTGCGATGATGGGATTGGTCCCGAGCGCGATCGGGATGATCTGAAGGAGGCTCATCAGAACATTAAAAACAGGGTAAAGGATATATTCGTGCAGTTCCATTTTCTGTATTTTGGCGGCGGCGAATGTAACAATGATCAGAAGGCAAAACAGTGAAGGAACTGCCCAGGTGATCGCCCAGCTCCCGGTATTGGTCACATGCGCAATGATCAGGCAGGCCGCCATTATGATATAGCCCTGCGTCGTCAGCATGCGGATCAGATTAGTGCGATAATAGATCACGACCTGAAAGTCCGCCCAGCCCAGAAGGACAATGAGCATGGCTGCCAGAATCCATCCGCTGCCCCCGGTAATGATCTGCACCGCGCCCAGAAGAATTTCGAGACAGATGCAGATAAATGTCACCGTGCGGATCATTTTTATAAAACTGACTTTGGGATTGGCGAGTCTCACAAAGGGATCGTCATCTTCAAAAGGCATGGCCAAATCCTGGTCCTGCAGCTCCCGCTGACAGAGCGGGCAGCGGGCCTTTTTCCCTCGAATTTGTATCATACAACTTGAACAATACTGCATTTTTATTTCCCTCTCGTTTTTACTCTTCGTTATTGCTCTGCAATATTTTTATCATTATTCCCTTTTACTATTCCCAGGAATCGTTAGTTGCGATCTCCACGTCTATGCCAAGAGCGACCATCTTCCTGAAGAACCGCATGATCGCTGCATTCGTCTCAAAAGCGCTGGCGACCCCGAAACACATTTTCCCGTTAAATGAACACACACTGATCTGCAGATCCGGCGCTGCCATAAAACAGCTGAAGCGGTCGATATAGGAGTCGAAAGGCTCCGGGATCGTGATCTTTCCTACGTTGGAAACGGTGGCTGTGATGCCTTTCTGTACCATGTCGTTGACTGTCGCGATCACGAGATTTTTGATCAGCAGAGGGATCGGCCTGATGATAATATTGTGCTCGAGCCGGGCGTAATCATGCATGGACAGAGAGATCTGGTCCTGCGTGAGCTGGCGGCGGAATGAAGCCTGCACCACATCCAGGATGCTCTCGAGCGTCCCGTCATACTGCTCCGGATAAAAAGCGACATTGATCACGCCGAAAAAGTTGCGCGTCGTATCCGACGGAAAATAATTGCGCAGATTCACAGGAACGCTCAGCACAATGGGAAGCTTTTTGTCCCTTACACGCATCTCTTCCAGAATGGATTCCATATAGAGCGCGGTCATAAAGGCAGCGGCGGTAGAGTGATATTTCTTGACAATCTGCAGAAAGCGCGAAGTCGAAACCGTTCCCTCGATCAGATGCATCTGCAGATACTCGTCGCGATCCCCCTGCAGATGGTAAGCACGGCGGGGAAGCGTTTTCTGCTCCTCCGGCTTTCCTTTTGTCTTTTTACTGAAATACCTTTTGAAGGCGTCATCTTCTTTTTCCATCACACTGGAGACGTCCCTGGGAATTTCCTCGTCCAAGTCGTGCGCCAGCATAAGATAGTTGCAGATGATCGCCCGCAGAAAGGCAAATGCCCCTGTCCCGTCTGTCAGTACGTGAAACATCTCCAGATTGATCCGCCTGCGGTAATAATTGACCCGGTAAAGCAGCTTGCGCCGCCCGTCAAAATAGATCGCAGCGCAGGGAGGCTTATTCTCCGGCTGCACCACAGCACGAATATTGCTGCTGTCCAGATAATACCAGAACAGCCCTTTGCGCAGGACACTTGCAAAATGGGGAAAATCAGCAACCGTTCTGTCAAGTGCCTGCTGAAGCAGTTCACCGTTTACTTCCTCTTTCAATTCACATGTGATCCTGAAAACACGCGTATCGGAGCCCTTCGTTGTCGATGGTACGATCTTTGCATTGTTGTCCAGTTCATACCACTTTGCCCTTGCCATATGCTTCACCTTTCCGGAGACAGGGGACGGTTCTCTGTCTCCTTTCATTCTTTCGGTCAAACTACCCCAGAGGTCAAACCACCCCAGAGGTCAAACTACCCAGAGGTCAAACTACCCTAGGTCAAACTACCCCAGAGGTCGCTTTCCGGGTACAAACCACCCCAGAGGTCGCTTTCCCAAAAACTACCCCAGAGGTCGCTTTCCCAAAAAGTTGTCAGAAGAACCGTCCCTCTGACACCTTTACCATCCGTACATCCGGTCCATAATCTCATAAAGCGCCAAGTCCGGCTCCTCGATCATCCCCGTATTCGTGCCGAATTCCATGACCCTTGAGGAATCCGCCGACTGCTCAAATCCGGAAAGCGTCCCGCTGTTCGGGTCGCCGTTCTTTACGAAGTCCACAAGATACATATGCATCATATCGGAGAGTTCCCTGTCTTCTTCCGTGTAAAGCTTAGAATCCTCCGGGATCACCCCGAAAGTGTAGACCATCTCCCCGCTGTGCCAGCTTCCAAGCCGCCCGTTATCCTTCGCGAACAGATACTCCCAAGACGGTACGCCGTTCTCCTGCTCCAGGCGGTTCAGGCAATAGTGGGGATAGTTGAAAAAGATCGCGCCGTATATTTTGGCCCAATAGCGGTCCGCTTCTTCATCTGTGGACGGATCATACAGTGTCAAAATATCGTCCGCATAGTCTCCCGCCCATCCCCGGACTCTCTCTTCGTAATCCGCAAGATCCGCGTGGGAGAACAGGATGAACGGGCCGCTTTCCTCGGCATTATAGCCGTGAATGACCGCTTCTTCATTGTGCACTCCCTGCTTCCTGAGAGCATATGGCGTATCCGTGAGGACATATCCGTCGATCGTCACATGATGCTGCGTCTCCTGCTCGCCGACCAGTTCCCGGGCCGGGATCCTCCTGAGTTCTTCCAAAGTCGCACAACCATATCTTTCCATCAGGTCTTTGCCCGAGGATAAAGCTTCATCAAACTGCCGGTAAGAATGCGGAGGCTCTGTGGAAGAGATCGTGGAGCTCTCCAGGATCGCCCGCCTGAATAAACCGGACGCCAGTGGTGAGACGCACAGCGCATCCACACATACAGCGCCGGCCGATTCACCGATTATTGTTATATTGTCGGGATCCCCTCCGAAGTTCTCTATATTTTGACGGACCCACTCCAGTGCCTTGATCTGATCCAGCAGTCCGAAGTTGCCGGCCGTGCCCTCGTCATTCTGCATCTCCTCAGTTGCCAAAAAACCGAAAACACCAAGACGGTAGCCCATATTGACGCAGATGATGCCGTCTTTTGCATAGCCCTCACCGCTGTAATCCTGATACCAGGTCTGCCCCGTTTTCAGAGAGCCGCCGTGGATATAGACGGCCACCGGCGCTTTCTCCACGCGCCCGGCCGGCTTCCAGATGTTGAGATAGAGGCTGTCCTCTGAAAACGCCTCACGGTAGTTGTCTTTGAGCGAGACCTGATAGTCGTGATACCCGATGATCTGCGCCAAAGAATTGTAGATTGGCAGGTTCTGCGTCTGCATGGACATGGGCGCGAAGGTATCACATTCCATGACGGCCGGCCACGGCTCGGGATCCTGCGGCTTCTTCCAGCGCAGCTCGCCGACCGGCGGCGCAGCGTAAGGAATTCCGGCAAACAGCTCCACGCCGCTGTCCAAGACCACTCCCCTGACATCGCCATAAGCTGTAGAATACACTTCTGTCCTGTCCGGATTCGCCGTATCCGCTGCCGGCACCTTACGGAGCGGCGGCCATGTGATGAGAACGATGCCTGCGCATACTACAAGATACGCCAAAATACAGAGCGCCTTTCTCCCCCTGTTCCAAAGGCCCATGTACTTCCTGCTGATTGCAGCCATTCCGGCAAGTGCAAGGACAAACAAAAACCAGCCAAGCAAAGTATTCTTATTCAGTTCCAGCACTGCACCCGTAAAGATGCTGATAGCGATCGTGGTGATCCATCCCAGAGCTTTCATCTTATCCTTTCATTGGAGACAGGGGACGGTTCTCTGTCTCCTCTTCCATTGCCAATTCCGCAGCTCTTTCGGCATGAATTAAAGTCGTATCAAATACAGGAATACTCACGTCCGATTGACTGAGGTGCAAACTACCCCAGAGGTCGCTTTTCCCAGAGGGTGCAAACTACCCCAGAGGTCGCTTTCCCAAAAAGTTGTCAAAAGAACCGTCCCTCTGACACCCCAACCATAATAATTATACCGTCTTAAACCCGGCAAATCACTATATTGTACCGGATTCCTCGACTAATTCTGCTCTTCTCAATGGAGTTGTCCGGATTTTGGACGACAAATTACCCCAGAGGTCGGTTTTTGCCTCAATGGCGTTGTCCGGATTTTGGACAACAAATTACCCCAGAGGTCGGTTTTTAACGTCAATTCGACCTCTGGGGTAGATTGCTGGGGTAGATTTCTGCCCAGACAATTGTTTAGCAGACAATTTAATTATATAATATAGGACAAATCAAAATAGCGATCCCTGTATTGATCTAATAGTGACTCGACAATGTTTACACAATAGTTAGGAGGTAGTTATGGTCAAAATTCTGGCAGACAGTACTTGTGATCTCTCCCCTTCCCTGATCAGCAGATATAAGCTCGACATTATTCCTCTTTATGTCCATTTGGGAGATAATGAGTATAAAGACGGTGTCAATATCAAACCCTCTGACCTCTACAAATGGTCTGACGAACACAATGAGACGCCTCGGACATCTGCCCCCGGTATCGATGATATTGAGGCATTTCTGGATAAAGACAGTACCGATGAATATGTAATCTTTACAATTTCGTCTTCCATGTCCAGCAGCTTCAACAACTGCATTCTTGCAGCGGAAGATATGGAAATAACAGACAGAGTTCACGTTATTGATTCCGCAAATCTCTCCACCGGAATCGGCCTGCTGGTGATCAAAGCTGCCGAACTTGCTGCAGGCGGAATGAACGGCTCAGAGATTGCAGCGGAAATAGAGAAGCTCAAAGGAAAAGTCAGGGCGAGTTTTGTAATTGATACACTCACCTATCTCTACCGAGGAGGGAGATGCTCCGGAATGTCGGCCTTTTTTGGCTCGGCGCTTCGCCTTCATCCGCGCATTGAGGTCACTGACGGCGCAATGCACCCCGGAAAAAAATACCGCGGAAAGAATTCCCGTTTTATCCTGGACTATGTAAAAGACATGGAAGATGATCTTAAAACAGCGGTCCGCGACCGCGTATTCATCACCCATTCCGGATGCGACAAGGAAATCGTCGAAGAGGTAAGGGCTTATCTGGAAAGCCTCGGCCGGTTCGATGAGATTCTAGTAACGACTGCCGGTGCTGTGATCTCTTCCCACTGCGGGCCCGGAACACTTGGCGTCCTCTTCATTGCGGAGTAAGGTGTCACAGGGACGGTTCTTTTGACACCTTAGTTGTCACAGAGGGCGTCGCATCTTGCTGATTAATCAGCAGGGGCGGCGTCCTCTTTTTGTCCCAAAATCATGCTTTTTCTCGGGTTTTTCTGTTTTTAGGGGCCGGATGTGAGCAGAATGCGGGCATCCGGCTTTTCTGGATTTCATTTCAGGCATACTTAAACAGACATCATCCGATGCCTTCCTGCTCAAGTGGCAATTCATTTTGAACTGTCAAAATATCATGCCGTTTTATTC
>CADCIU010000021.1 GCA_902801585.1 uncultured Lachnospiraceae bacterium
CATTATGGACAATGTCATCAGATATCTGTGTGTTAAGAAGGACGAAGCTTAACAGAAAGCAGAGGTCAGAATGAACAAAGTAATCTTAATGGGGCGACTTACAAGGGACCCCGATGTCAGATATACACAGGGCGACACCCCCATGTGCATTGCCAGATATACACTGGCAGTTGACAGGAGATTCAACCGCAATGCCGCCGGTGACGGAAACAGTGCAGATTTTATTCCGTGCGTAGTATTCGGAAAGTCTGCGGAGTTCACGGAGAAATATTTCAGAAAAGGCACGAAGGTGGCGGTCACAGGCCGCATCCAGACCGGAAGCTATACCAACAGGGAAGGCGTTAAGGTCTACACCACAGAAGTGATTGTTGAAGATCAGGAGTTTGCAGAGAGCAAGAATGCTGCATCCGGAAGCAATTACGGTGGGAACGGTGCCGGAAATTATGGCGGCGGTCGAGACGGTAACAGCTATAACGGCGGCAATAATTACGGGAACAGCAGCTATAACAGCGGAAGCGGTTATAACAATGCAGGCAGCTTTGACAGCGGAGCCGGACAGGCTTCCCAGAGCAGCGCACCCGCAGCCGACAGTCTTGACGGTTTTATGAATATTCCTGACGGAATTGACGAGGAACTTCCTTTTGCCTGATCGGGCGTTTGCCGACCGGCTGTGTATCTGAACTAATACAGGAGGTTAAAATGGCTTATACCGAGAGAAAAGACGCGCCTTTCAGAAAAAGAGGCGGCTTCCATAGAAAAAAGAAAGTCTGCGTATTCTGCGGCAAGGACAACGCGATCGATTATAAGGACACTGCAAAGCTTCGCAAGTATGTGTCTGAGAGCGGAAAGATCCTTCCCAGAAGGATCACCGGTACTTGCGCTACACATCAGAGAGCGCTGACTACCACGATCAAGAGAGCACGTCATCTGGCGCTTATGCCCTACACAGAGCGCTGATCAAGAAGAGAAAATGCTTTGAAACAGCACCCGAGCCTTAGGCTCGAGTGCTGTTTTTTGCCCAATGCGCTTTTTCGCATCGCCATTTAGTGGTATACTGTATTGATATCATGTGGTAATTCTGCGGATAAGAGCATTTTTTATATTGGAGGGAAGAATGAAACTGAAAATAGACGATTCTTTTTATCAGGAAGAAGAGCGATGCGGCTATCTGGTCTCCGCCAAAATGAAGAGGATCTGGGCAGTGGAGCTGGATCTGCTCTACCAGCTGCAGCAGATCTGTGAGAAGTACGGGATCAAATATTATGCATCCGGCGGGACCATCCTCGGTGCAGAGAGGCACAAGGGCATGATCCCCTGGGACGACGATATTGATATCATGATGCTCAGGGATCAATATGATCTTCTGTGCCAGCACGCGGATGAGTTCGAGGAGCCCTATTTCTTCCAGACATACGAGACGGACGACGGCTATTTCAGAGGGCATGCACAGCTCAGAAACAGCAATACGACCGGTGTGCTCGTCGAGGAGATCGAGAAGAACGTGCCTTTCAACCAGGGCATCTTCATTGATATTTTCCCGTTGGACAACGTGGTCCGCAACAGGAAGCTCTGGGCGAAGCAGATGCAGCGGATCGAGAAATACAGAGAGCAGGCCAAGATCCTCTACAGGACTACGGAAGGCTTTAATCCGGAGGGAGCATCCCGGCTCAGGAAGACGGCGCATCTGGTCACACCGCTTCTGAGTAAGTTCTACTCTTACAGGGATGCGTACGAAAAGTTTGAAGAGGAAGTGCGCAGGTACAATGACCTGCCCACCAAATATGTGGCCAAGATCAGTTTCCAGCCTTACGGCATGAAGATGTATGATCTCCGTTCGGAGTTCGAGGGAACGGAATATCTGGACTTCGAGATGCTTAAGGTACCGGTCCCTTCGGGCTACAAGATCCATCTGCGCCGGCAGTACGGCAACTATCATGAGTTCGTGATCGGAACCAGTGATCACGGCAAACTTGTTCTCAACCCGGATATTCCGTACAAGGAATGGCTTCGCAGATACCGCGAGGATCCGGAAGGCGTGATGGCGCAGGAGAAATGCTGAAAGCCGTCGCGGCGGTATCAAGGTTAGGATGAAAGTGAGGATGTATGAGCATACAGGAGAGACGCAGGAAAAAACTGAGCGCCTTTTTCAGGATCCCGCTCCTGCTCGGGATGTTCCTTGCGGGAATCACGGTGCTGGTCTATTTTATATTTTGGCCGGTCGGCGTGATCCTGACTGTTTTTTTGGTGATCTACTTTATATTCACACTATATATGTACCTGAACAACAGTGAGATCCTGCGCAAGGAGATGGTGAATTTTGCCACTTCATACGGGCAGATCCAGAGTGAGCTGCTCAAGAATTTCGATGTGCCCTATGCGCTTATGGATGAGACGGGAAAGCTCATGTGGTTCAATGACGCATTCGGCGCGGCTGTGCACAAGGATCCGGATTACCGGCGCAGCGTGACGACGATCTTTCCCTCGATCCGCAGGGAAGGATTTCCCAAGGATGATAAAGAGATCCGCATTCAGGTGGAACTGGAGGGCTTCAGTTTCATGGCCAGGATCAAGCGGCTGCCGGTGATGGACCTTTTGCCGTCGAGCACCATGCTGGACGAAAAGGCCGGAAAGGGCGAACTCTATTCGCTGTTCCTGTTCGATGACACGGCGGCCCGTCTGGCGATCCAGGAAGTGGATGCCCAGAGCATGGTCGTGGGATTTGTCTACATCGACAACTATGAAGAGGCAGTCGATACGCTCGAAGATGTCAGGAAATCCCTCCTCGTGGCACTGATCGACCGAAAGGTCACGAAATATATTGCTTCTATTGACGGCATCTGCAGCAAGATGGAGAAGGACAAATACCTGATCGTCATGCGCAAGAAGTCGCTGCGGCAGCTGGAAGAGGATCATTTCGACCTCCTCGAAGATGCCAAAACAGTGAAGATCGGCAATGAACTGGCCATTACGCTGAGTATCGGCATAGGTTTGGACGGATTGTCCTATGCGCAGAACTACGAGTTCGCGCGCAATGCCATTGATCTGGCACTGGGCCGCGGAGGCGACCAGGCAGTCGTCAAGAATTCCGAGAACGTCACGTATTACGGCGGAAAGAGCCGCCAGGTCGAAAAGAGCACGCGCGTCAAGGCAAGAGTTAAGGCGCAGGCGCTCAAGGAGATCCTCAATACGCGCGACACAGTATTTATCATGGGGCACCGTCTTGGGGATCCCGACAGTTTCGGCGCGGCGCTCGGCATCTACAGGATCGCGCAGACGCTCAACCGCAAGGCTTTCATCGTCCTCAACGAGAGGACCGTTTCGATCCGCCAGGTGCTGACACTGTTCGAAAAGAACGATAATTACAGCAAGGACATGATCATCGACAACGCGCACGCGATGGAAGAGGTCACGGACAATTCCGCGCTGGTCGTGGTGGATGTCAACAAGCCGAGCCTCACGGAGTGCCCGGAGCTCCTGAAAATGTGCAAATCCATTGTTGTGCTCGATCACCACAGGCAGGGCAAGGAAGTGATCGAAAACGCAACGCTCTCCTATGTGGAGCCGTATGCGTCTTCGGCCTGTGAGATGGTGTCAGAGATCCTGCAGTACACCGGCGAGAACGTCAAGGTCAGGCCCGAAGAAGCGGACGCGATCTACGGCGGTATTGTGGTGGATACGAACAACTTTACCAACCGGACAGGCGTGCGCACATTTGAAGCGGCGGCATTCCTCAGAAGGTGCGGAGCGGATGTCACACGGGTCCGCAAGCTCTTCAGAGAGGACGTAGTGGCCTACAGGGCCAAGGCAGATGCCGTTTCCCACGCGCAGATATACGGAGACGTCTATGCGATCTCTGTCTGTAACGGAGAGGAAGTGCAAAGTCCCACGGTCGTGGGTGCGCAGGCGGCGAATGAGCTGCTCGACATCAAGGGAGTCAGGGCAAGCTTCGTACTGACCCGCTATCAGGGCAAAATATTCATCAGTGCCCGTTCCATCGACGAGGTGAACGTGCAGCTGATCATGGAGAGAATGGGCGGCGGCGGCCATCTGAACATTGCGGGCTGCCAGCTGGAGAACATGTCCATTGAAGAGGCGATCGATACGCTCAAGAGGACCATCAGCGAGATGACGGAAGAGGGAGAGCTCGGAGCGTAGGAATATAACGAGAAACGGAGGTAATGAGTTATGCAGGTCATTTTATTGCAGGATGTCAAATCACTTGGCAAAAAGGGAGAGATCGTGAAGGTGAGCGACGGCTACGCGCGCAACTATGTCCTTCCCAAAAAGCTCGGCGTAGAGGCTACCGAAAAGAACAAAAATGAACTGAGACTTCAGAAAGCACATGAGGATAAAATGGCGGCCAAGAAGCTCGCAGATGCCAAAGCGATGGCGGAGGACCTTGCGGGCCGCAAGATCGTCGTCAAGATGAAAGCGGGCGAGAACGGCAAAGTATTCGGATCCATTTCCGCCAAGGAGATCGCGGCGGCGGCCAAAGATCAGCACGGATTGGACCTGGACAAGAAGAAGATCCAGGTGGCGGAGCCGATCAAAGCCTTCGGCACTTTTGAAGTACCGATCAAGCTCCACACCCAGGTCACCGGAAAACTCAACGTGGTCGTAGAGGAAGCGTAAAAAAAGAATGGCAGAGGAAGATGTTGTAAAAAGGGTAATGCCCCATAGTATAGAAGCGGAGCAGTCGGTCATCGGATCCATGCTCATGGATGCGGAAGCGATCGAGATCGCATCGGAGATGCTCAGGGAAGAGGACTTTTATGCCCGTCAGTACGGCGTGCTCTTTTCGACGATCCTTGAAATGAACCGGAAGGGCATTGCGGTGGATCCCGTGACCCTTCAGACCCGCCTTAGGGAGAAAAATCTGCCTCCCGAGATCTATGGGAGCGGAACGATCCTGGAACTGATCGAGCAGGTGCCTACCTCTGCCAACATTAAATCCTATGCGGAAATTGTCGCGGAGAAATCGGTACTCAGGAAAATGATCCGCGCCAACGAGGAGATTGCCGGATCCTGTTACACGCAGAAGGATGATCTCGAAGCGATCATGAACGATGCGGAGAAGAAGATCTTTGAGATCTCTCAGAGAAGGAACGCTTCGAATTTTGTCCCTATCCGGCAGATCGTGCTCAATGCGATCGAGCGGATCGAGTATGCCAGCCACATTAAGGGCAATGTCATAGGCCTGTCTACGGGCTTTACGGACCTGGACAACCGTACAGCCGGGTTTCAGCCTTCTGACCTGATTCTGATCGCTGCAAGGCCTTCTATGGGCAAGACGGCGCTTGTCCTGAATATCGCGCAGCATCTGGTCCTGAAAGAGAACCGGTGCGTCGCTATTTTCTCTCTGGAAATGTCCAAGGAACAGCTCACGAACCGTCTCTTCTCCATGGAGTCCCATGTGGATGCCCAGAAGATCCGCACGGGCGACATGACCGAGCAGGAGTGGGCGGACCTGATCGAGAGTGCCGGCAATATCGGAGAGAGCAGGCTGATCATCGATGATACGCCTGCGATCACCGTCCAGGAAATGCGGTCCAAATGCCGCAAGTACAAGATGGAATTCGGACTGGAGATGGTCATCATCGATTATCTGCAGCTGATGAGCGGAAGCGGTAAATCCGGTGAATCCAGACAGCAGGAGATCTCGGAAATATCCAGATCGCTCAAGGCTCTCGCAAGAGAACTGAATGTGCCTGTCATATCGCTCTCCCAGCTGTCGAGAGCGGTCGAATCCAGGCCCAACCACAGACCCATGCTCTCGGATCTCCGAGAGTCCGGTGCGATCGAGCAGGACGCGGATGTCGTCATGTTCATCTACCGCGACGATTACTACAACCAGGATTCCGAGAAGAAGGGCATCGCGGAAATCATTATCGCCAAACAGAGGAACGGCCCGATCGGCACAGTGGAGCTCAGCTGGCAGCCGTCGCTCACTAAATTTGCAAATCTTGCGCGCTGACACCCGGCGCAGACGACACAGGTAATACAGCAGGCAGTATTTTGGAGGAAAAGCATCATGGAGCACTATTTTAACCCGGAGGTGGAATGTGCCTCTCGGGAACAGATCACAGCATGGCAGAATGAACGACTGGTCAGGCAGGTGGAGCGGGTCTACAACGCGGTACCCTACTACAGGAAAAAGATGGATGAGCTCGGTGTCAGGCCTGAGCACATCCGCGGAATTCAGGACCTGCATCTTTTACCGACGCTCACCAAGGACGATCTGAGAGACCAGTATCCTTACGGCCTGATGGCGGTGCCGCTCTCGGACTGCGTGAGGATCCACTCCACCAGCGGAACGACAGGCAGAAGAGTGGTGGCGTTCTATACACAAAATGATGTGGACCTCTGGGAGGAGTGCTGCGCGAGAGCGCTTGCGGCAGCGGGCGCGACCAAGGACGATGTAGTGCAGGTATGTTACGGATACGGCCTTTTCACCGGCGGCGCAGGTCTGCACGGCGGCTCTCACAAGCTGGGAAGCCTGACACTCCCCATGTCTTCGGGAAACACAGACCGGCAGCTCCAGTTCATGACAGACCTTGGGACGACTGTTTTATGCTGTACGCCTTCCTATGCGGCCTATCTTGCGGAATCTGTCAATGAGAGAGGGCTCCGTGATCAGATCAAGCTTAAAGCTGGTATTTTCGGCGCAGAAGCCTGGACGGAAGAGATGAGGCGCGACATTGAGAACGGACTCGGGATCAAAGCCTATGACATTTACGGTCTCACCGAGATCTCAGGTCCCGGCGTAGCTTTCGAGTGCAGCGCCCAGCACGGCATGCACGTCAATGAGGACCACTTCATTGTGGAGACCATCGACCCCAAGACCGGCGAGCCGGTTCCTCACGGAGAGAAAGGGGAACTTGTCTTTACGAGCATCACGAAGGAAGCATTCCCGCTGATCCGCTACAGGACCAAGGACATCGGTATTTTGAACGACGAGCCCTGCTCCTGCGGAAGGACCCATGTGAGAATGTCCAAGCCTATGGGCAGAAGCGACGACATGCTGATCGTCAAGGGCGTCAACGTATTCCCTTCCCAGATCGAGACCGTCCTTCTCAACTGCGGTTATCCGGCAAACTATCAGATCGTCGTCACAAGAGCCAACAACAGCGACCGCATCGAAGTGCAGGTCGAAATGACGCCGGAGATGTTCTCGGATTCCCTGAAGGAAGTGGCGGGAAGAGAGAAGCAGCTCGTGTCCGCACTCAAGGCGATGCTGGGCATTTACTGTGTGGTCAAGCTCGTGGCGCCTAAAACGATCACAAGGAGTGAAGGCAAGGCAAAGCGTGTCATTGATAAGAGAGACCTGTATAAGGGATGAAACGGTCTCAGACCGGATCTCAGATAAATGGGTAAGGTAATAATACGGATTCACCTCTATGAAGAGGAGAAAGGAAGGGGCAGATGACAGTCAAACAGATTTCTGTATTTTTGGAGAACAGGCCCGGTGCGCTGGCGGAGTTTACCAAGATCCTGGAGAGCAGTGATATTGACCTGCGGGCACTCTCTCTGGCAGAGAGCGAGGACTTCGGCATTGTGCGCGTCATTGTAGACGATCCGTTCGCAACGATCCAGGTCCTCAAGAATGAGGGTTATATCTGCTCCGTGACCAAGGTGATCGCGGTGGAGATCGAGGACAAGCCCGGCGCGCTGGTGAGAATGCTCAACATTCTGGGAGACAACAAGGTCAACCTGGAGTATTCCTACGCCTTTTTGGCCAAAAAAGCAAACAGTGCCTTTATGGTCTTCCGCGTCGCGGACAATGACAAGGCGATCCGTGTCCTCACAGAGAACGGGATCCGTCCGATCTGCCACGAAGATATGGAGAAACTGTTCCATTAAGCTTTTATCAGGGAAGTATTATTAGAGAAGCTTTTCAACTGAAGTTTTATATAGAGAGATTCAAGAACCATGAAAGACCCCGACAACCTGTTGAGGAAAGTGGCCGCGCCTGTTGCGGCAACCATTATCGCGATGCTGATCGTAGTGGCCGGCTGGGTATTTGTGGTGCCCAGAATTCCTGACGTGATTCCCGGAATAGGATCAACGACGCAGGACATCGAATCAGAGAGTGCAAAGGCGGAAGAGTCCAAAAAAGCAGAGAGACCCAGCACAAGGACCCCTTGGGGAGATCCTGCACTGGAAGCCAAAATGCGGAAGATCACCGGCAATACCAGCGAGGATTTTGTGGCGGAGGATGCTTTCGATCTGACAGAACTCGACCTCACAGCTGATTATTTTGCGGCGGAAGACGAGAAGATCCGGGATATCAGTGCGCTCTCGGTCTTAAAGAATCTGGAAAAACTGCATCTGGGATACAATCAAATTGAGAAGATCGATGCGCTTTCAAACCTGAAAGAACTCAAAGAGCTGACCCTTTATGGCAATGAGATCAAAAGTATCAAGCCGTTAAGAGGATGCAGCAAGCTGGAAAGTCTGGAAATTGGGAATAATCCCGTCACGGATCTCAGCCCGCTGACGAAAATCGACAGTTTGAAGAAACTGAATTTGTCGCCTGATCGCGATCAACCGGAGGCGGATTACAGTGAGGAGCTCCAAGTCGTGACCCGGCTGAAAAACCTGGAGAGCCTCGCCCTGTACGGATACGGTATTTCCGATGTCAGCATGTTTTCCGGCATGACACAGCTCAAAGAATTATTGCTTAACAACAACAGCATCTCAGATGTGGGAGAACTGCTGAAACTGAAAAATCTGGAAAGTTTGGGGCTGTCTTCGAATCCGATCACCGATCTTTCCGACATAGGGAAGATGAAGGGGCTTAAAAAACTGCTGCTGGCCAAGTACTACGGCGATGAAGGCGAGCTGTTGACGGATGTTCGGGACTTGTCAAGCCTGAACAAACTTGAAGAACTCAATCTGAATGGGAATGCAATCACCGATCTGGAACCGCTGTCGGGAATGACAAAGCTTCAAAAACTAAACCTTTCCGAAAATCCGGCGACAGATATCGAGCCGCTTTCCGGACTGACAGAGCTCACGGAGCTTAACCTCTCTAAAGGTTATAACGCTTCGGAAGAGGTGCGGATCCGTGATATCAATGCGCTCTCTTCCATGACGAAAATGGAAGAGCTTTCTCTCGATTACAGCAGCATCCGAGATCTCACTCCTTTATCGGGAATGACCGGACTGAAGAAACTGAGTCTTCGGGATAATGAGGTTGCGGACGTACAGGCACTTGCAGAGCTGCAAGGTTTGGAAAAGCTCGATTTAAGAGGAAACAATATTGTTGATCTTGACGCCCTGTCGAGTTTTACGAGCTTGAAAGAATTAGATCTTTCCAAGAGTTATGAGAGTGAGGACAGCGATCGAATAGGGGATATCAGCACTTTATCGAGGCTGACTAACTTGGAAAGCATTAACCTTTCTTATAACAAGGTCAGCGATCTGGAACCGCTGTCGGGGCTGTCAAAGCTGAAGAAGCTGGATCTCTGCGACAATAACGTCGACAGTGTTTATTGGCTTACCTCTCTTAGGAATCTTGAATCACTGGACCTCGCTTATAATCCGATCAAAGAGCTCAAGGATTTGTCATTGATCACAAGTTTGGAAGAACTGAATCTTTCGAAGCAGTACGGCGCAGGCGGTGATGAAAGACTCTTTGATATCAGCGCACTTTCCACACTGAGCAATTTGAAGAGCCTTTCACTGCAGAACAACATGGTCGCTGATCTGAAGCCGCTTTCCGGACTGACCAGGCTGCAGAGTCTGAACTTGTATGAAAATGCCGTCCTGAATGCGGATATTCTGGCAGACCTGCCTTGCTTAAAAGAGCTTAATCTTGCATATAATCCGATCGTGGATATCGATTTTTTGTCACAGATGACAGGTTTGGAGGAGCTGGACCTTTCGAAAGAGTATGATATGCCGCTTCAGGGCAGAATTCAGGATATCAGTGTATTGTCAGATCTTAAAAACCTAAAAGCACTGAGTTTAAACAACAACAAGATCCAAAACATGGAGCCGCTGACCGGGCTGACGAAATTGGAAAGGCTGTATTTAAACGACAATCAGATCAGCAGCATCAGCGAGCTGGAAGAACTGACAAATCTTACATCACTATGGCTTGCCGGCAACGAGATCAGCGACTTGGAACCGCTGTCGGGAATGACAAAACTGGGGAGCCTGTATCTGGACAAGAATCAGGTGCATGATATAAGCGCCTTGTCAGGATTGACCAATCTGCAATACCTGGATTTGAGCGAAAACCCGTTCACAAACAAATCGGTTTTGTCAAGCCTTACGGATTTAAGGAATCTGGATATTTCCAAATCTTCCAATACGCCGGAGTCTGAGCGAATCGGAGATATTTCTTTTCTCAAAGGATTGGTGAAGCTGGAATGGCTGTATTTAAGCTATAACCGAATCACGAATCTGGATGCGCTCAGTGATATGAAGTCACTCCGAAGCGTGTCGCTCTACGGCAATCCGCTGTCAGAGTCACAGATCGAGGCGTTTAAAGGGGATCACCCGGACTGCAGAGTAAGTTATTAAGTTATTAATTGTCAGAAGAGCATAAACAAAAGGGGCCGTCATCGACAGCCCCTCTTTTTCATTCCATATTATGCCGGGTCAATAGACCTTACGCTCAACCCTCAGCAATAGCGCCAACAGGACATCCTGCTTCGCAAGCACCGCAATCGATGCAAGCATCCGCGTCGATCTCGTACTGGGTATCGCCCTGAGCGATTGCCTCTACGGGGCACTGAGCTGCACAAGCACCACAGCTGATACAAGCATCACTAATAACACGTGCCATAATTGTTGTCTCCTTTCTCTTTGTGAGTTAGCTAAGCCTAAACGGCCCAATTTGCATTCAAGGCACAGATACAGCTGTATCTGTGCCTTGAAACAATCATATCTTATCCTTTTTTGGCGTGCCCGTCAAGGGAATCACAAAATGTATGCCCCTTTGGATCACACTTTTAAACTGAATCACTCGTTGTACAGAGCGCCCAGTTTCTCGAGGTATGCATAGTGAGCCTTTGCATTGGCCTCGTTCTCCGCGTACATAGCGTCTGCCTTTGCAGGGTTGGAGCGCTTCAGGGATGTGTAGCGAACCTCTCCGCCCAGGAAGTCCATGTAGTTGTCGGTAGCGGGCTTGGAATCCAGGAAGAACTTCTTAGCGCCGCCGGCAGGATTGTATCTGAACAGATTCCAGTAACCGGTCGTAACTGCGAGTTTCTCTTCGTCCTGAACCTTAGCCATACCCTTGCGGATACCGTGGTTGATGCAAGGAGCGTAAGCGATGATCAGAGAAGGTCCGGGATATGCCTCTGCCTCTGTGATCGCCTTGATGCACTGATTTCTGTCAGCGCCCATGGAGATCTGAGCGACATATACATAACCATAGCTCATAGCCATAGCGGCCATATCCTTCTGCTTGGTCTCTTTACCGCCTGCTGCGAACTGAGCAACAGCACCGATAGGAGTAGCCTTGGAGGCCTGTCCGCCTGTGTTGGAGTAAACCTCAGTGTTGAAGCAGAATACGTTGATATCCTTGCCGGAAGCGAGGATGTGGTCAACTCCGCCGTAGCCGATGTCGTAGCACCATCCGTCACCACCGAATACCCACTGGGACTTCTTGGCCAGGAACTGCTTCTGCTCAAGGATCTCCTTAGCTGCATCGGAGCCGTCAGCTGCAAGAGCTGCTACCAGA
The DNA here is from genome assembly GCA_902801585.1 of uncultured Lachnospiraceae bacterium. The sequence continues at coordinate 11,696 of CADCIU010000021.1, forward strand.
GCATCCGTTGCTGCGCCGTTCTCAGCGCCGTTTGCGAAGGTGTCGATCCACTTCTGAGCTGCTGCCTTGACGTCGTCGCCTGCAGTCTCAGCAATCGCCTCGACCTTGGTCTTGAGATTTGCTCTCAGGGACTGGTTTGCAAGAAGCATACCATAACCGAACTCAGCCGCATCCTCGAACAGGGAGTTGGACCATGCCGGGCCGTGACCCTTGTGGTTCACTGTGTAAGGAGTGGAAGGTGAGGAGTTGCCCCAGATGGAGGAGCATCCTGTTGCGTTTGCGATGTACATGCGATCACCGAACAGCTGAGTTACAAGCTTCGCATAAGGAGTCTCGCCGCAGCCTGCGCATGCGCCGGAGAACTCAAGCAGAGGCTGCTTGAACTGGGAGCCCTTCACTGTGGACTCTTTGAACTTGTCGATTACATCCTGCTTGGGCTCGAATGTAACGGCTACGTTGAAAGCTGCCTGCTCGTTAGGCTGCTTCATGCCTTCCTCGAGTCTCATCATGTTGAGAGCCTTGTTGCCCTTCTTGCCGGGGCAGACGTTTGCGCAGCTGCCGCAGCCTGTGCAGTCGAGGGAGGATACAACGATCGCGAACTTGTATCCGGGCATACCCATCAGCGGGATTGTTACAGTGCCTTCAGGGAGCTTAGCGCACTCGTCGTCGGTCAGAGCCATAGGACGGATTGCAGCGTGAGGGCATACATAGGAGCAGAAAGTACACTGGATGCAGTTGTCAGCAGCCCAAACGGGAACGTTAACTGCGATACCGCGCTTCTCGTAAGCAGCTGCGCCGGAAGGTGTGGAACCATCCTGATAAACACCTGCTACGGATACGGGAACAGAGTTGCCTTCCTGACCGTTGACCTTGACCTGAATGTTGTTTACGAAATCGACAACATCCTGTCTTGCGCCGGTAGCGTGAACGAGATCATACTCTTCACCTTCTGCCTGGCCCCAAGATTCAGGAATGTCAACTTTGACAACGTTCTTGGCGCCGGCATCGATCGCTGCCCAGTTCTTCTCGACAACGTCTTTACCTTTGCGGCCGTAGGTCTTCTCAGCAGCAGCCTTCATGAACTTGATCGCATCCTCCTCAGGGATGATGTTGGCAAGCTTGAAGAATGCGGACTGAAGGATGGTGTTGATACGTGTCGGGCCCATGCCGGTCTCGATACCGATCTTAACGCCATCGATGGTGTAGAAGTTGATCTTGTGGTCATAGATGAATTTCTTGACCTGCGGAGGAATGTGGGACTCCAGCTCCTCTGCGTTCCAAGAGCAGTTCAGCAGGAATGTGCCGCCGTCTACCAGCTCCTGAGACATATTGAACTTGCGGATGTATGCCGGGTTGTGGCATGCAACGAAGTTAGCCTGGTGGATCAGGTATGTGGACTTAATGGGCTTCTTGCCGAATCTCAGGTGAGACATGGTAACACCACCGGACTTCTTGGAGTCATAGTCAAAGTATGCCTGTGCATACATGTCGGTGTTGTCGCCGATGATCTTAATGGAGTTCTTGTTCGCACCAACGGTACCGTCAGCGCCAAGGCCCCAGAACTTGCAGCAGATGGTTCCCTCGGGAGTTGTAACGATCTCTTTGCCGGGATCAAGGGAAAGGTTGGTCACGTCATCAGTGATACCGATGGTGAACTCTTTCTTCTCGGTGTTGTTGTAAACAGCGATGATCTGAGCAGGAGTCGTATCCTTGGAACCAAGGCCGTAACGACCGGAGAAAACGGGAACATCCTTGAACTCTGTGCCTGCGATAGCTGCCTTGACATCAAGTGCGAGAGGCTCGCCGATGGAGCCGGGCTCTTTGGTTCTGTCAAGAACGGAGATCTGCTTAACAGTCTTCGGAATAGCAGCCAGGAAAGCTTCGGTGCAGAAAGGTCTGTACAGACGAACCTTGACAACGCCGACTTTCTCGCCCAGTGCGTTGAGGTGGTCAACCGTCTCCTCGATGGTCTCGTTGACAGAGCCCATAGCGACGATGATCTTCTCAGCGTCAGCTGCGCCGTAGTAGTTGAACAGCTTGTAGTCTGTGCCGATCTTGGCATTGACTTTGTCCATGTATGCCTGAACGATCGCAGGCATCTCATTGTAAGTGGTGTTGCAGGACTCACGGGTCTGGAAGAACAGGTCGGGGTTCTGAGCGCAGCCCATCTGACGAGGATGTGTAGGGTTCAGGCAGTTAGCGCGGAACTCTGCGATCGCCTCGTGGTCGATCAGGTCGTTCAGATCGTCATAATCCCAGATCTGGATCTTCTGGATTTCGTGAGATGTACGGAATCCGTCGAAGAAGTTGATGAAGGGGAGTTTGCCCTTCACTGCTGCGCAGTAAGCAACGGGGGTCAGATCCATGACTTCCTGTACACTGGATTCACAGAGCATAGCACATCCGGTCTGTCTTGCAGCATAAACGTCGGAGTGGTCACCGAAGATATTCAGTGCGTGCGTACATACGCAGCGTGCTGCGACGTTGATGACGGCCGGAAGGCCTTCGCCTGCGATCTTGTAGAGGTTGGGGATCATCAGAAGAAGACCCTGGGAAGCTGTGAAGGTGGATGTCATAGCACCGGCAGCGATCGCGCCGTGGACAGCACCTGCAGCACCGGCTTCGGACTGCATCTCGGTAACCTGAACAGGCTGACCGAAAATGTTCTTGCGACCGGCGGTAGCCCACTCATCAACATGCTCAGGCATTACGGATGAAGGGGTAATGGGATAGATGGTAGCGACCTCTGTGTACGCATAAGAAGCGTGTGCAGCAGCCTCGTTACCATCCATGGTGAGAAACTTTCTTGCCATTTGTTTTCCTCCTGTAAATATTGCAGCGGTAAACCGCTAAGTTGTATAAACCCACAGCTTATCTAGCATATTAATTCTAGCATCGGGGCAGTCAAAATACAATGTCCTTTTAGGATTGTATTACGAAAAAACCAGTAATAATAACAAAAAAAGTGGTTAGTATAATCTAACTATTGTGAAAGTTTCACAGTGCCTATGAATTCGGCACTCAAAAACGCGTGCTAAATGTCTAAACGGATCTATAAAAAAAATAAACAGGCGCCCGGCGCCTGTTTTCGGCAATATTTTCGTAATAAAAGGATTTTCTGATAAATAGATTCTCCGGGAAAGGGATCCTTTGGCAAAAGGATTCTTCAGATGCCCGGCTGTGATCACAGTTCCGCGAGCGTGGACAAAGCATTATTTTTGCAAATGGTGCTGCAGTGGCTGATCAGATACTGCTGTCTTGCAGGGCTGACTTTCTCGGGCGTGCCGTATTCGGAGAGCGCCACGAGGACACTCTGCATAGCGGCAGTCTCTTCCATATCCTTCATTTTGAGAAGGAGGTACAGCTTCCGGCTCTTCTCATCGCGGTAAAGGGAGCTCTTACCTGTATAGACACAAGCGAGCGTTCGGGCCGCCTCGATCACATCGCTCATAGTCTCAAAGGTAAAGAGCCTGGACGTGAGCATAAACTCTTTCCTCTCGTTCAGGATGCTTTCTGCCGTCTTCGTATCGGGAGACGTCTGCCCGTTCTCCTTGATCGCCTTCAGAAGCTGGTTCAGAGGGGAGGCAGACTCCTGAGGAGGAAGCGCATCTTTCTTAACGGAAGGCGCGAAATTGGAGAACCGGGTATCAAGTTCTTCCGGGTTATCGACCTTGGTGACGATCAGAACGATGCTGTCCGATCCCAGCGGGATCGCCTCGATCATGAGCGGGTAATTTTCGGCGTCAAAACCGCACTGAACAGCAGCCTGTTCCATCATATCGCGGAATAGTGCTCTCGCTTTCTCTGTTCCGTATGCGAGCTCGCTTAAACGGAGCTGCCTGCGGGCCAGGTCTTCACCGGTGAGGATGCACCGGATCTGGCTGTTGCTGATTTTTTCTATTTTCATGAACGCTCCTTTTCCGGCTTCGCGAACCGCTTGGATCAATGTATCAAAGGTATTGCGCCTTTATTTTATTTTGAGGCATAGAGGGAATCCGCGTCAATAGACGATTAAGAAAGATTATTATGAAAGATTTATGAACAGACCTGTTCACGGACCGGCTGCCCCGGACCGTTTTGTGCGAAATTCACGAGAATGGCGACTTTCGGATTTTCGGAAGGCGGGAGTGTTGTTTTTGCCGCAAAGACTGTATTAGAATAACACATGGAAGCAGGTGGAACACTATATGTGTCGGTAGGAGGTGATGCATAACGTAACCTGTTAATCTATCATATCTAATTAACATATTATCTATGGGGAAAATCCCATTGTCTGAGATCTCTGGTCATTTCGACAGAACAGATTCCAGAATGAATGAAAAGCGTCAGTATTAAAAAGTCATATTTGCAATGACACGGTTTCGCCACTTCCCGCGGCGGATGCGGGGCGGCGGAGGACAAATCTCACGGAAAGGTCATGCCTCCACGGGGTTACCGCGATCCGTCATCACTTCAGGATAAGATCTACCGATCGGCAGATCTGTGATCTTATGTCTATTTTCAAATCTGTATCCATATTTTGTCATTTCAAGGAACGCCTCGTATATCAGGAAACAGTGCGGGACCCGCATGCGGCAGCCGGTATTCGGGGCGTTCCGTCGTGCGCAGATATTAAGCCGTTCTTACACAAATGCGTGTTTAAACGAAATTTATTTGTTACATTTCTAATACTCTGTTATAATAACCACGTATATCTGAAAGGAGAAAAACGGATGAGAAAAGCAATACCGACGATCGTGATCCTTATCCTGATCGGGGTTTTGGGAACGGTATTTTTCAGGACATATGTGGTGAAGTATTCCTACAGCGCGGAAAAGGCGGATCTGAATGCCTATTACGGCGTAGAGGACGAGTCAGACTACCCGGTCGTGCTCGCGGATGCGCTCTCCGACTATCATGCAAAGAAGATCGATGACAGCTTTTATCTGCGCTATGAGGATGTCAGGGAGCTGCTTAACGACAGGTTTTATTATTCTGAGGCGGATCGGAAGCTGATGTACTGTCTGCCCGACACGCGCGTCACAGCTGCCGAAGGGCAGGATGTGTGGACAGACTCCTCGGGAAAGGAGAATAAAGAGGCATATAAGATCTGCGCGGAACAGGACGGGACCGTGTACGTTGCACTGGATTTTGTCCTCAAATACAGCAATTTTTCCTATGAGACATTCACTGAGCCGAACCGTATGCGCATCTATACGGAGTGGGGCGAACGGCAGGAAGCCGACGTCACGAAAACCACAAACCTCAGAGTCTCCGGCGGCGTTAAGAGCGAAGTGATCGCAGAGGTGCCGGAGGGAAGCCGGGTGATCGTTCTTGAACGAATGGACAACTGGAGCAAAATAGAGACGGAGGATGCACTGATCGGCTATATCGAGAACCGAAAGATGACAGAGCCCGTCACCGCGGCGACGACACCTGTGACGACCTATACGGAACCGGAATATAAGCGCACGGCGCCGGACGGCAAAGTCAATATGGTATGGCACAATATCGCCGGCGCTGCAGGAAATGTCACGCTGGCAGACCGGATCGACAAGACCCGCTCCGTCAATGTTGTATCGCCCACGTGGTTCTGTGTGCTCAATGAGGACGGCAGCGTTGAAAAGCGTGCTACCCAGGATTATGTAGATGCTTGTCACGCAAGAGGCATGCAGGTTTGGGCTGTACTTGACAATTTCACCGGCCCGAGCGGTGTGCAGCAGGCCTTCCTCGAATCGGATCTGTCCCGGAGCGCGGTCATCTCGACAGTGACTCAGACTGTGAAAGAGATGGGCATCGAGGGGATCAATGTCGATATCGAAGGTATTGACGCGGAGCACGGGGAGGACTTTATCGAATTTGTCAGAGAGCTCTCGATCGAATGCCGCAAGGACGGGATCATACTTTCCGTCGACAATTACGTGCCTTATAATTTCAATGATTATTACCGTATCGATGAGCAGGGCGTATTCTGTGATTATGTCGTGATCATGGGATATGATGAGCATTATGCGGGAAGCCAGGAGCCGGGCAGCGTCGCATCTCTGGATTATGTGACCTACGGGATCGAAGAGGCGCTCAAAGAGGTGCCCGCTTCGAAGCTGATCAACGGAGTCCCGTTCTACTCAAGAGTATGGAAAACGACGAACGAGGGCGTGACCAGCGAAGCATACGGCATGAATGAGGTCCAGAAGTTCATCACCAATCACAACATGGAAGTGGAGTGGAACGGTGCCGTGGGCCAGAATTACGCGGAATCCCACGAGGATGACGCCACGTACCAGATCTGGGTGGAAGACGCGGAATCCATTGAGAAGAAGCTGGAGGTCATGGAAGCGCATGACATTACGGGCGTTGCGGAGTGGTGCCTTGGCATGGAGAGCGAGGAGACCTGGGAAGTCATCGAAGCGTATATGAATCGCTGACGGTGTCACGATATTGATCAGAAAGGTAAGAATGAATACTGCCGGAACACGGTTTAGGACCCGCATGTAAAGCGTTCCGGAGTGAAGGAGATCATGACAACAGAGTATATCGTATTGAATGAGGAAGAGCCGGATCCGGAAGTGATCCGGCGCGCCGGGAAGATCATCAAGGACGGCGGACTGGTGGCTTTTCCGACGGAGACTGTCTACGGACTGGGCGGTGATGCGCTCAGCCCTGCGTCATCGAAGAAGATTTATGAGGCGAAGGGGCGTCCTTCCGATAATCCGCTGATCGTGCATATATGCAGAATGGAAGATTTGGAGCCGATCGTGAGTGAAATACCGGATCAGGCGCGAGAGCTGGCAAAGGCATTCTGGCCGGGACCGCTCACCATGATCTTCAAAAAGAGCGAACTGGTCCCGCGGGAGACGACGGGAGGCCTCGATACGGTGGCGGTTCGTTTTCCGAGCAATCGCATCGCGAGCGCCCTGATCGATGCGGCGGGAGGCTATATTGCAGCGCCCAGTGCCAACAGGTCCGGCAGGCCGAGTCCCACATTGGCAAAATACTGCTTGGAGGATCTGGACGGCAGAGTGGAGATGATCATTGACGGCGGACAGGTCGGGATCGGCCTGGAGTCCACGATCATCGACCTGACGGAAGGGGAGCCTACGATCCTGCGCCCGGGCTATATCACCGGAAACATGCTGGCGGACATTCTGGGGAAAGTGGAAGTGGACCGGACGCTGATCACACCGGATTCGGGAATCGCACCCAAGGCCCCCGGGATGAAATACAGACATTACGCACCCAAAGGCGAGCTGGTGATCTTCGAGGGCGAGCGGCAGAAGGTCGTGGACGGGATCAACGAAGCGGTGCGCCGGCGGAAAGCGCTCGGCAGAAAAACCGGCGTGATCTGTACGGACGAGACCAGGGAGCTGTACGATGCGGATTGCGTCAAGAGCGTGGGGAAAAGGAGCGACGCGCAGAGTATTGCGCGGGAACTCTTTAGGATCCTCAGAGAGTTTGACGATGAACAGGCAGAGTATATTTACTCGGAGTCATTCCGGGAAGGGGATCTGGGGCAGGCGATCATGAACCGCCTGATGAAAGCTGCGGGACACAAGGTGATCGACCCGGATCATGCGGACCGAGCGTTTATAAAGAGCTTATCCTGAGCAACAACCAGCAGGGATTTGAAATATTTTTACAAACAGAGTGGAGGAGTAAAATGGCAAAAGTAGTAATCATGGATCACCCGATGATCAAGCACAAGATCGGACTGATCCGCCGCAAAGAGATCGGCACAAAGGAATTTCGTGAGACGATCGGTGAGATCGCGATGCTTGAGTGCTATGAAGCGACCAGAAATCTGGAACTGGAGGATGTAGAGGTGGAGACACCGATCTGCAAGACAACAGTCCAGGAGATCAAGGGCAAAAAACTGGCAGTCGTTCCGATCCTCAGGGCAGGCCTTGGAATGGTCGACGGAATGCTTACGATGATCCCCGCCGCGAAGGTTGGACATATCGGCCTTTACAGGGATCCGGAAACACTCGCTCCGGTAGAGTATTACTGCAAGCTTCCGGCTGATTGTGCAGAGAGAGAGATCTTTGTGGTCGATCCTATGCTTGCGACAGGCGGGTCCGCGCTTGCGGCGGTAGAGCTGCTCAAAAAGCACGGCTGCAGAAAGCTGCATTTCCTGTGCATCATAGCGGCACCGGAAGGCGTGAAGGCCTTTACCGAGGCGCATCCCGATGTCGACCTCTATATCGGCGCGCTGGATGAGCACCTCAACGATCACGGCTATATCGTTCCCGGTCTGGGCGATGCGGGAGACCGTATTTTCGGCACCAAGTAAAACACCGGCTGCGCCGGAAGACCGGACCCCGTGGTCCGATTCGGCGGTGCGATAAGGTGGTTCAAAAGGTGGTTCAATATGGAGGTTCAATATGGCTGTCAAGATGACTCCCAAGCGAAGCGATTATATCACATGGGACGAGTATTTTATGGGAGTGGCCCAGCTGTCGGCGCTGCGGTCCAAGGACCCCAACACACAGGTGGGATCCTGCATTGTCAGTGAAAAGAATAAGATCCTTTCGATGGGATATAACGGCTTTCCGACGGGGTGCTCGGACGACGATTTCCCCTGGGCGAGAGAGGGCTCGCCCCTGGACACCAAGTATCCGTTCGTCACACATAGTGAGCTGAATGCGATCCTGAACTATCGGGGCGGAAGTCTCGAGGGTGCAAAGCTGTATGTCTCGCTGTTTCCCTGCAATGAATGCGCCAAGGCGATCATCCAGTGCGGGATCCGGACCGTTGTCTATGACAGCGACAAATACGCGGCCTCCGACATGACGATCGCCAGCAAGCGCATGTTTGATGCGGCGGGCGTCAGGTATTATCAGTATCAGAGAACGGGAAGAGTCGTGGAAGTAGAGCTGTAATTAACTGTAATTAAGAAGCGTCTTACGAGCGCGCACAAACAAATAAGGGGCTTCCGCCGCGGGAAAATACTGTTTCCGCGGCGGAAGCCCCTTTGACATTGCCTTTGTTAATTGAATTCGAAATCAACACCCTCTTTGCGGGCTTCGTTGTACTTTTCTACGATGGTCCAGATCTTCTCCTTGGGATCGAGCAGATCGCTGATCGAACTGTCGTGATTGAGCGTGTCGATCAGGTAGGCGATGTATTTGCTCATGTCGCAGCTTGCGTACCAGGGACGATCCTGCAGCTCGGGCTTCTGATAGATCAGGTTGGTGGTGAAGACCTTGTCAATGATCTTTCTCTCAAATGCGTCGTCAAATTTATCGATGCCGTCGGTAAAGAGTCCGAAGGTCACGAAAATGAAGACTCTGCGGGCTTTGCGCTTTTTGAGTGCGCTGGCAACTTCGAGAATGCTGTCGCCGGAGGAGAGCATGTCATCGATGACGATCATGTCTTTGCCCTCCACGCTGGAGCCAAGGAACTCGTGCGCTACGACCGGGTTGACGCCGTTGACGATACGAGTGTAGTCGCGGCGCTTATAGAACATACCCATATCGAGACCGAGCACGTTGGCATAATAGATCGCACGCTTCATGCCGCCTTCATCAGGGCTGATGATCAGCATGTGATCGTTGTCGATCTGAAGGTCATTGACATTGCGCAGAAGACTCTTGATAAACTGATAGACCGGCTGGACGGTGTCAAAGCCGTTGAGAGGGATCGCGTTCATGACGCGGGGATCATGCGCGTCAAAAGTGAGAATGTTGTCGACACCCATGCGCACAAGCTCCTGAAGCGCGATCGCGCAGTCGAGGGACTCCCGGGCGGTGCGCTTGTGCTGGCGGCTCTCATAGAGATAAGGCATGATCACTGTGATCCTGCGGGCCTTTCCGCCGATGGAAGCGATGACTCTCTTGAGGTTCTGGAAGTGATCGTCGGGAGACATATGATTCTGGAATCCGAACATTTTATATGTCTCGCTGTAGTTGACAACGTCGGTGAGGAGATAGAGGTCCATACCTCTTACGGACTGTGAGAGAACGCCTTTTCCTTCTCCGGTCCCAAAGCGGGGAAGATTACAGTCAACGATATAGGAGGGACGATTATAGCCGATATAGGCAAGGGAATCCTTGTGCTCGCTCTCACGCTCTGCTCTCCAATTCGTGAGATAGTAATCGATTTCCGAAGCCATCACTTCGCAGCCTTTGACGGGGATAATGCCCAGAGCGCCTGTCGGCATAGTATCCAGATGTCGCTTATCGTGTAGTTTGATTGGTTCCATGAATGGTCCTCGCTTTCTGGCTAATAGGGAGTATTGATCATCTTTATGAAAACTCCGCACTCAGGCGGCCGTTTCATTTTACTGTTGCTTTTTAAGGATGCTTTGCGGTGTTTCTCTGCCTCATTTTGAGGAGGCGGATATCATTTCCGGTCAGTTTATAGAGCTCGTAGTGATTCGTGATCCTGGAAAACACGCGGTCGGAATACCGGGACTGCAGCTCTCTCAGAGAGAGGTTTGTTGAGATCACGGTCGACCGGCGGTTCAGGAACCGCTCATTCAGGCATGTAAAAAGCTGAGACGAGATAAACTGGTTAGTGAGCTCCGTTCCCAGGTCATCGATGATCAGAAGATCACAATGATAGAGATCGGAGGTGAAGCCCCGCAGTTCCTCCTTCGTCTTTACGTCAAAGGAATACTGGGAGAGCTTATCAAACAGGGCAGCAGCACTGAAATACAGGACGGAGTGTCCGCTTTCAAGAAGTTCCCTCGCTATGCACACAGACAGAAAGGATTTTCCTGTGCCCACTGTACCGTAGAGATAAATATTCCGGAACGTGCGGTCAAATTCCTCAGCCATGCGGCGGCATGCAGCCGAGGCGACGCGGAATCTCTGGAGATCCTCGCCTTTGTAATAGGACTCGGAGAGATTGTCAAAATTCTGCTCTTTTACAAGCTCCTGCAGATGGGACTGACTGTACAGGAGCTCGATCTCCCGGCGCCTGAAGCAGCGGCATTTCTGATTTCCTATATAGCCGGTATCTCTGCAGAGAGGGCATTCGTATTTTTCGTCGAGGTAGTCCTCGGGATAGCCGTGTTCACGCAGGAGCCGCTTTTTCTGCTCGGAGATCTGATCCAGTTCGGAACGCACCGATAAGGGAGAAACAGAGCGCCCGGCTCCTTTTTCTCCCAGTCTGGCACGAAGATATCCTGCCGCGATCCCGGAAACGCTTCCGCTCAGATCGCGAAACTCGGGAATCTTCGCGAATATTTCATCGCGGCGCTGCTGGCTGAGCTGCCGGCTGCGGCTCTGTCTGAGCATATAGCCCCGCATGATCTCGTCATATTGCTCTCTGGTCAGTGACACAAATACTCCTTCGGACCTTTGGTCCCGGCAGGATCAGTTGCCGAGGATCTCCTTTTCCAGCTGATCAAAATCGTACTGGTTCTGTTCGAACTGATTGAACGGATTGGCAGAAGACCTGACACCTGCGATACCGCGCTTGTTCTTTCCGAAACTCGATACGGCGCGTTCGGCCTGTTTGGGCGTTGTGATCCCGTTTTCTGCCCAGTTGACCGCCACTTTCTCGATATAGCGGAAATCCTTCTTGCCTCTGTCGATACAGTACTGAAGCAGGTAATCGATCAGAGAATCGGAGAAGTGAAGCTGCTCGGAGATAAAGTACACGGTCTCGATCTCGCCCGGTGCCAGAGGTTTGCCGATATACTGCTCGATCACAAACAAGAGCTGAGCCCTTTTGGCGCTGCTCTTAAAGGCTTCCACAGAGGCGGCGTCCGAATATCGGGAAGATCCGGCGGGAACCGGATCGGCCGCTTTGCGCTCCGCCGGTTCATACGCAGCGGCATGCTGCGCGGGGATCGCCATCTGCCTCAGACGGGGAACCGTGTGAACGGAAGAAGGCTTGTCAGCAGCGGTTTCCTCGGGCGGATCCTGACGGAACAGCTCCTCCGATGCGGCGGACTGCGCCGGCAGGGACCTGAAGGGAACAGGAAAAGGTTTTGCGCTCTGATCGGCCCCGGGGGAGATCATGTGCAATGATGAAATATCCCCGTCTCCATCGAATTCGAGAGCGATCAGGCCGCGCTTTTCCCAATAACGCAGAGAACGCAGGACTTCTTTTTCCGTATGGTTGAACTGGTCAGCCATGTCGGAAATACTTGTCGACTTGCCGGCATTCATCATACGCAGCAGATACAGATAGACTTTGAGCTGCGCATCGTTGGCGTCCCTCATATATTGATCAATGAAAATATTCGAGATCAGGGTGGAACCCGGATCGAATTCGCTGTAAACCGTGAACACTTCACGAACCTCCCGTTTCCCTGCACAAAGAATACTCCGGCAGAACAGCCTGCCGCGCAAATCGATTTCTGTAACAGAGGATATTATGTCTAAAGCTCAAGTCGAGCAGTCCATGATGGATAAATTCAGTATAGCATACGCATGAATTCGGTGAAAATGGACATTTTGCCCATAATACTTCTGCAAGGGACCTGCAGAAGAAAAAAACCTTCGCTTGTGGACAATGTGGATAAAGCGGATGCATCTTCCGAGAACCGATAATAAGCCGTTTTCGGAAATGGGAGATATCCACATGGCGGCGCGGGCCGTTTTATGGGGAAGTTGTGGATAAAGCGGGGGGACGGGGTCTTACGAGACCAGATCAGCGCCCACTTCATTGATGTTTCCGGCTCCCATAGTTATCACCAAATCACCGGATTGGCAATTTTTCAGTATATAATTTTCGATTTCTTCGAAAGTATCGAAAGTCAGGCACGGGTGGCCGAGCGCTTCAATTTCTGCCGCCAGTGTGTGCTCGCTGATCCCGAGGTTGTCTGTCTCCCTGGCCGGGTATATTTTGGCGAGGATCACATGGTCCGCAAGGGTGAGGGCTTTGGCAAATTCCTTCATCAACGCCTTTGTCCTCGTATATGTGTGCGACTGGAAGATGCAGTAGAGCTCCCGGTGGGGATAATTGGCAGCCGTGCGCAGTGTCGCCTCGATCTCCGTGGGATGATGCGCGTAATCATCAATGACCGTGAACCCGTTCCTGGTGCCCAGAAGCTGGAAACGGCGCTCGGTTCCGACATACTTGTGCAGGGCGGATGCCGTGTGTTCGCGGGCGATCCCGAGCCGGTCCGCCGCAGCGGCAGCCGCTATGGAATTATAGACATTGTGCTCTCCGGAAACGCTCAGGGAGATCTCCTGCCTGAGGACGGAGCCGTCGGCATTTCGGGAACACAGCGTATAGGAGGGATGCGCAAAACGGTCGTATGTGATGTCTTCCGGCCAGTAATCCGCCGATTCATCGGGACCGTAAAGGATGACATCGCAGTTCAGGCCTCCGGAGATCTCCTCGTAATCGGGAATCTGTGTGTTGATGATCAGAGCGCCGTCTTCGGGAATCCGCTCCGCAAATTTTCTGAAGGACCTGCGGATATCTTCCAGGTCCTTGAAGAAGTCGAGGTGATCCGCGTCAATGTCCAGGATAATGCCGATGCCGGGGAACATATCCAGAAAGCTGTTCGTGTACTCGCATGCCTCTGCGGCGAAATAACTGCTCCGACCGATGCGGACATTCCCGCCGATGCTGTCCAGTATCCCTCCGATCGAGAGTGTCGGATCCGTGCCGGCTTCGACCATGATCTCGGAGATCATGGAAGTGGTCGTCGTCTTTCCGTGCGTCCCGCTGACGGCAACGGGGTCTTTATACCCCTGCATGATCTGGCCCAGGAGCACGGATCTTGTCATATGCGCGATCCCGAGTTCATTCACGGCGATGTATTCCGGATTGTCGGGGCGGATGGCAGCGGTAAAGACGACCAGATCAATATCGGGCGTTATATTCTCGCGGCGCTGGCCGATGATGACCCTGATGCCGTCCTTTTCCAGGTCTTTGGTGATCGCGGATTCGCTTCGGTCAGAGCCGGAGACTTCAAATCCTCTGCTTTTCAGGATTTTGGCAAGGCCGCTCATGGAGATGCCGCCGATTCCCGAGAAATAAACGTGAACAGGTTTATGAAAGTCGATCTGATACATATATCCTCCGCATACAGATAAATTTTTAAATGTTTTCTCAGGCAGCAAGCCTGTTGACGTTCGTATCATACAATAAGAAATCAGACAAGTCAAAGATATGTCTGACTGGACACAAAATTCTTCGTATTTTCAGCGAATTAAACGCAAAAACGAGCAAAGTGAAACATTTTAATGAATGGAATGTGCGGTTTCATTTCTGTAGTCGGTGTGATATAATATGCTTGCAATATTGTATGTTATTGAGTATATTATTTTGCGAAATTCATACCAGAGGTGGCAACATGATAGTCAAAAAAGAGATGATTGCTATGCTGTTGGCAGGCGGCCAGGGAAGCAGACTCGGAATTCTTACATCAAACATGGCAAAACCGGCGGTATCCTTCGGCGGAAAATACAGGATCATTGATTTTCCGCTGAGCAACTGTATTAATTCAGGGGTGGATACGGTCGGCGTTCTGACGCAGTATATGCCGCTTCGACTGAATGCGCACGTCGGAATCGGGATCCCGTGGGATCTTGATAAGAATGTGGGAGGCGTTTCCGTTCTCTCTCCGTATGAGCAGATGCAGCATACGGAGTGGTATACGGGGACTGCAAACGCAATCTATCAGAATCTCGCCTATATGGAGAGCTTCAATCCGGATTATGTGCTGATTCTTTCGGGAGACCATATCTACAAGATGGATTATGAGTCCATGCTGGATTTCCACAAGGAAAACAAGGCGGATGTCACCATCGCTGTCATGCCCGTCCCTATGGAGGAGGCAAGCCGTTTCGGAATCATGATCACCGACGAAGACAACAGGATCGTGGACTTTGAGGAGAAACCTGAGCATCCCCGCAGCAATCTGGCTTCCATGGGTATTTATATATTCAACTGGAAGACGCTCAAGGATGCGCTGGTCACCAACAAAGAACAGCCCGGTCTTGACTTCGGCAAACACATTATCCCTTACTGCCGTGACAATGGATCTCCTCTCTATGCGTACGAATTCAACGGATACTGGAAGGATGTCGGGACCCTGACCTCCTATTGGGAAGCCAATATGGAGCTCATCGACATTGTTCCGGAATTCAATTTGTACGAAGAGTACTGGAAGATCTACACGAAAAGCACATCCAATGTGCCGCAGTATTTCGGACCGGAGAGTGCTGCTGAACGGACGATCATTGGTGAAGGAACAGAGGTTTACGGCAGGGTTTACAATTCTGTCATCGGCTGTGATGTGACCATAGAAAAAGGCGCGGAAGTAAGGAATTCGATCCTTATGAACGGAACTCGTGTCGGCGCCGGCAGCAGGCTCTATAAAGTCATTGCTGCGGAAAATGTCACGATCGGAGACGGAGCTGTCCTTGGCGAAGGCTACGAACATCCCAATGACACCAGACCTGATATTTACAGAGACGGTATCGTTACACTGGGAGAAGGAACGATAATTCCCGCAGGAGTAACCATCGGAAAGAACGTGATGATTTCCGGTGCGACGACTCCGGAGGATTATCCCGGCAGCAGGCTTGAGAGCGGAAAAACTCTGGTGAAAGAAGGTGACGTCAAATGAGGGCAGTGGGAGTTATCTTAGCCGGCGGAAACAGCAGACGAATGAAGGAATTATCCAAAAAGAGGGCAGTATGTGCAATGCCTGTAGCGGGAAGCTATCGCAGCATTGACTTTGCACTCAGCAACATGGAGCATTCCCGTATTCAGAAAGTCGCTGTACTGACGCAGTATAATTCCAGAAGTCTGAACGAACATCTGGCTTCGTCCAAATGGTGGGATTTCGGACGCAAACAGGGAGGATTGTTCCTCTTTACGCCTTCCTTTGCGGACGCCAGCAGTCAGTGGTACCGTGGGACAGCTGACGCGATTGCGCAGAATATCGGATTCCTCAAGACATCGCACGAACCTTATGTGGTGATCGCATCCGGGGACTGTGTCTACAAGATGGATTACAACGATGTGCTCGAATACCATGTCGATAAGAGGGCGGATATTACTGTCGTAGTCAAAGATATGCCGGAAAACTTTAATGTGGAACGGTATGGTACTGTGCAGATGGATGCGGACGGAAGGATCCAGGAATTTGTGGAGAAACCCGTTGTAGCGCAATACAGAACAATTTCATGCGGGATCTATGTGATCAGAAGGAGACTCCTGATCGAGCTTTTAGAGAGAAGCATGGAAGAGAGCCGGTATGATCTGGTTCAGGACATCCTCATTCGCTACAGAGGCCTGAAGAGAATCTACGGTTATAAACTGCACAACTATTGGAGCAATATTGCAACTGTTGAAGATTATTACAAGACAAATATGGATTTTCTGAATCCGGAGATCAGGGACTATTTCTTCAAACAGTTCCCCGAAGTTCATTCGAAAGTCGCAGACCTTCCCCCGGCAAAATATAATGTCGGCGTCAGGATCAGAAACAGCTTGCTGTCAAGCGGCTGTATAGTGAACGGAGAGGTGGAAAATTCTGTGTTGTTCCAGCAGGTCTATGTTGGCAATAATTGTGTAATTAGGAATTCACTCATTTTGAATGATGTTTACATTGGAGACAACACTATAATTGAGAACTGCATCGTGGAGAGCGGCGACACCATTCAGGCAAATTCCTGTTACAAAGGTGAAAATGGTATAAGGATCGTAGTCGAAAAGGGCGAACGTTATACCATTTAGAAATGGAGAACGCTATGCAGGTGACGGATGTTAGAGTTAGAAGAATTGCCAAAGAAGGCAAGATGAAGGCAGTCGTCTCTATTACTATCGATCAGGTTTTCGTTGTACACGATATCAAAGTCATCGAAGGTGAAAAAGGGCTTTTCATTGCGATGCCGAGCAAGAAATCGGCAGATGGAGAGTACAGAGACATAGCCCATCCCATCAATACGGAAACCAGAGCAATGCTTGAGAGCATTATTTTGGACGAGTATGAAAGAAGTGCATTGCAGGAGGATAACTCATCTACAGGTACGACAGCATAGCATAAGCACGAAACATAATAGTTGAATATAGTTTATGAGATATCGCCGCATACCTGAGCAATGGGTGTGCGGCGATGTTTTCCGAATCAGAAAAGGCATACGAAACAAAAAGGCATACGAAACAAAAAGGCATACGAAACAAATAAAGGCAGACAAATCAGAAAGGACCGGGATGGACTCTTATTATATTATTGCAGGACTGGGAAATCCGGGGCGCCAATACGACGGCTCCAGGCATAACGCGGGATTTAATGTGATCGATGAACTGGCGGACCGCTTCAGGATCGACAGGCCTGTCCGCTTTGGGAAATCTCTCATCGGCAAGGGCATCATCGGCGGTCAGAAAGTGATCCTTATGAAGCCCCTCACATATATGAACCTCAGCGGGGAGGCAGTCAGGGAAGTCTGCAGCTACTACAAGGTGGACCACCGGGATCACCTGATCGTCATTTCAGACGACATCGATCTTCCCGTCGGCCATCTGCGGATCAGGAAAAAGGGCAGTGCAGGCGGCCATAACGGATTAAAGAACATCATTCTGCATCTGGGAGACGACGAGTTCACGCGGATCAGACTGGGTGTGGGAGGAAAACCCGATCCCCGGGCAGATTTGGCAAATCATGTGCTGGGGCATTTCGACACCAAGGAACGCGAGGTCATGGAGGAGGCATGTGCTAAAGCAGCAGACGCCGTTGTCTGCATGATCGAACAGGGACCGGACAAGGCGATGAACCTGTATAATACCAAAAAACAGAAGAAACCCAGGAAAGCGAAAATTGCCGAAGAAACGAAGCCTGACGAAGTAACAAAGCCTGACGAAGTAACAAAGCCGGTCGAAGAAACGACTCCGGCCGAAGGAACAGCACAGGTCAAAGAAGCGGGACCGGTCGTTACTTGTACGGCCGGGGAGGCCGGGACGGAAACAACATCGCAGGAAAAAGGAGAAGACAGGCATGTCCACTCTGACAGCCCCCTTGAAGGAATCTGAGAATTACAACAAAATCGTCGAGGCATTGCAGAAGAATCCGGTCAGTATTTTGACAGACGGATGCGCGGAGGCGCAAAAGCTCCACCTGATCCATGCGCTTGCCAGGGAGGAATCGATCGCGGCGGGTGCGAGATTTCGCCTGATCGTGACATACAGCGACCAGAAAGCGCGGGAGATCCAGGAGGATTTCCGCTTCTATGACCGCAACACCGTGCTCTTTCCGGCCAAGGACCTGATCTTCTATCAGGCGGACCTCCGCGGAAGAGAACTGGACACAGAGAGGATTCGGTGCCTTCGCAGGATCATGGAGGGGAGACCCGCGACCGTAGTCACTACTTTTGCCGCATTGATGACGCCGCAGGTGCCGCTGAGCGTTTTGCAAAAAAGTGTCATCACTGTGGAAAAGAGGAGCGAACTCTTTCTGACAGAGACGGCGAAGCAGCTTGTCGCGCTCGGCTATGAGAAGCAGTATCAAGTGGAGAAGCCGGGGCAGTTCGCGATCCGCGGGGATATCCTGGATATCTTCGAGCTGACGGAAGAGAACCCCTACAGGATCGAACTGTGGGGTGACGAAGTGGAGTCGATCCGGGCTTTTGACGTCCTGAGCCAGAGATCGCTGGCCCAGCTGGAATCCGTGCGTATTTATCCCGCTACAGAGATGATCCTGTCGGATGACCGGTTAAGAAACGGCTTCGAGCGGATGAAGAAGGAGGCGCAGGAGGTAGAAAAAAGTTATCGGGACCGGAATCTGACCCAGGAAGCACACAGGCTCAAGACGGCGGTGGCACAGATGGAGGAAGAGGCGTCCCAGTGGAGGCAGTTCGGAGCGCTGGAAAGTTATATTCACTATTTTTACCCGCTCACGGAGAACTTCCTGCATTTGTTTCCCAAGCGGGCGACGACGATCTTTATCGATGAGCCTTACAGGGTCCGCCAGCACGCGGGAGCTGTGGAGACGGAGTTCAGGGAGAGCATGACGAGCCGCGTACAGAAGGGTTATATTCTGCCGGGGCAGATGTCCCTGCTGTCGGGAAGCGAAGAAGTGACGGCTCAGATGCTGGGATTTCGGTGCGTAGGGCTGGCGGGACTGGCAAACGGCTGCGGATATATGGAACCGGAACTGACGGTCTCGATCGAGGCCAGAACGATGTCGCCCTTCAACAAGAGCTTCGATGCGCTGGAGAATGAACTTTCGTCATACAGAAAAAAAGGATACAGGACGATTCTGATCTCGCCGTCCAGGACGAGGGCCAAGAGGCTCGCGCAGGACCTGACCGGAGACGGGATCACGGCGTTTTACAGCGAAAACCCCGAAAGGAAGCTGCAGCCCGGTGAGATCATGACTTACTACGGGCAGATCAGACAGGGATTTGAGTATCCCTCCATCCGCTTTGCGGTTATCGCGGAATCCGATATATTCGGCGCGGAGAAGAAAAAGAAGGCCAAAAAGAAGAAGTATGAGGGAGAACAGATCCAGGCCTTCTCCGAGCTCAAGGTGGGCGACTACGTGGTGCACGAAGACCACGGCATCGGCATTTACCGCGGCGTGGAGAAGATCGAGGTCTATCACATCGCGAAGGACTACATCAAGATCGAGTACGGCGGAGGCGGAACCCTGTATGTGCTGCCTACAGAGCTGTCAGCACTCCAGAAATACGCGTCTGCGGGATCGGCCAAGCCCAAGCTCAACAAACTGGGATCGCAGGAATGGAACGCTACCAAGCGCAAAGTCAAGAGCGCGGTCGATGAAGTGGCGGAGGATCTGGTGCAGCTCTATGCGGCGCGGCACGAGAAAAAGGGCTACCGGTTCGGACCCGATACCGTTTGGCAGAACGAATTCGAGGAAATGTTCCCCTTTGAGGAGACCGAGGACCAGCTCACAGCCATCGAAGAGACCAAGAAGGATATGGAGAGCGACCGCATTATGGACCGCCTGATCTGCGGAGATGTGGGCTACGGCAAAACAGAGATCGCCGTCAGGGCAGCCTTCAAAGCGGTCCAGGAGGGCAAACAGGTGGCAGTCCTGGTCCCCACGACCATCCTTGCCCAGCAGCACTACAATACGTTCTGCGAGAGAATGCACCGATATCCGGTCAATATCGGCATGCTCTCGAGATTCAGGACGGCGGCAGAGCAGAAGCAGACGATCAAAGATGTCTCCAAAGGCACTTGCGATATTGTCATCGGCACGCACAGACTCCTCTCCAAGGACATAAAATTTAAGGATCTGGGGCTCCTTGTCGTGGACGAAGAGCAGCGATTCGGCGTAACGCACAAAGAGAAGATCAAGAAGATGAAGGAGAACGTGGATGTCCTGACGCTCTCCGCTACGCCGATCCCGAGAACGCTGCACATGAGCCTTGTGGGGATCCGTGACATGACGGTCCTTGAGGAAGCGCCGGAAGGGCGCGTGCCGATCCAGACCTATGTCATGGAGTACGACGAGGAGATGGTCAGAGAGGCGATCATAAGAGAATTGTCTCGGAAGGGACAGGTCTACTACGTGCACAACCGCGTCAGCGATATCGATCAGGTGACAGCGCGCCTTCGGGAGATCGTCCCCGAGGCCAACGTCGTCTATGCCCACGGACAGATGCGGGAGACGGAGCTGGAGAAGATCATGTACGACTTTATTGACGGCGATGTCGATGTCCTGGTCTCCACGACGATCATCGAGACAGGGCTGGACATTTCGAATGTCAATACGATCATTATCCACGATTCGGACAAAATGGGCCTGTCACAGCTGTATCAGCTCCGCGGCCGTGTCGGCCGAAGCGGCCGCACCGCGTATGCCTTTTTGATGTACCGCAAGGATCGGATGCTCCGGGAAGTGGCGGAGAAGAGGCTTCGCGCCATCAAAGAGTACACGGACTTGGGAAGCGGATTTAAGATCGCCATGAGGGACCTGGAGATCCGCGGCGCCGGCAGTATCCTCGGCAGGGCGCAGCACGGCCACATGCAGGCGGTCGGATACGACCTGTACTGCAAGCTTCTCAATACGGCGGTCAAACAGGCCAAAGGCGAGCCTGTCCGGGAAGAACGGGCGGTCAAAGTCAACCTCAGTGCGGACGCATTCCTGCCCGAGGCTTATATCGTCAATGAAGAACAGAAACTGGAGATCTACAAAAAGATCGCGGCTATAGAGTCTACGGACGATTACGATGATGTCAAAGAAGAACTGATCGACCGCTTCGGCGAGATACCGGCGCCGGCAGCAAACCTTCTTCGCATCGCGCTGATCCGCTCCGTGGCAGCCAGGATCGGCATCACGGAGATCGCGGGAACACCCGGGACGATCCGCTTTTATCTGGACCCGACGGCCCCTGTGCGAGCGGAGAATATCCCGGCGCTCCTTCGCAATTACAGAAAGAGTCTCTCTTTCAGCGCCAAGGGTTTCAGTAACCGCGGACTCCCTGAGTTCATGTACCGCTACAAAGCGGTCGGCGTCACCGTTCGGGATGAAGAGATCCTCCTCACGGCAGTGGAAGAGCTTCTGGTGGCGATGGCCAGACATTTAACATGAGCGGAGGTGTCAAGGGGACGGTTCTTCGGTGTCACGGGGACGGTTCTTCTGACAACTTTTTTCCAAAAAGTTGTCAGAAGAACCGTCCCCGTGACACCCTTGGCACCCACAATTGAAATCTCCGGCAGCTCCCGAGCCTCAGGCCCGGGAGTTGTTTGCGTTGTGGGGGCGAGTTACCTTCCGGTTGGGCTCAGGAAGCTTTTTTATCACATACTGCATCCATGCCATTTACTCTATGCTCTCCAAAATAGTGAAATTTCAGTTGAATTTCCACTGCGTTGGGCGGACTTGATTGCTTCTGAAAAATTTGCATCCATGAAAGAAACCCTCTTGTCTTCCACATGGATGCAAATCACTACTGAAATAGCTTCCTGAACCAACCGGGAATTTTTCTAACAGGATTTTCGAGTCATTTCTTGCAAAATCTGAAAAGTCCTGGATGCATGCTACTTGAAAACTAACATATCAGCCCAACTTAAGCATAACAAAGCATGAACCTTTTCTTACTCGAAAGAAGATCTATTCTTTCCAATTTCTGGCAGCACCGGTCTGTGACAGTGTCAAGACGGTTCCGCTATTTATCCCTCCCGCCCCGAAGGGGCGTGAGCATAAATCGCTCCACCATCTTGACACTGTCACAGACCGATGCTGTATGGTGATCAAGGGGTGCAAGGGCACCCCGGCCCATGAGCCGGGCCAAGTCTTATGATGCTTGTTACAGTGGAATCAGATGATATTTCAGGATTCCCTCGAATCGCAAGCTGAATCTAACTTCCAGCGCTGTTCGGGGGGTATTCTGATGCAAGAAACGGCGCCGTCAACGGCGCCTTTGCCCGGAAAAGCCCTAAGGTGCTGTTACAGTGGCTTTTTGATGCAAGAAGCGGCGCCGTTAACGGCGCCTTTGCTTGGAAAAGGTCAAAAGTGCTGTAGAAGGGCCTTTCTGAAGCAAGACACGGCGCCGTTAACAGCACCGCACCCCAAAGTCCGGCAATCTTGCCTCATCACCTGATCAGTCACCTGCCGGTTGGGCTCAGGAAGCTTGCTCACCATATATTGCACCCATGCCATTTTCTCTATGCTCTCCAAAACAGCGAAATCTCAGTGGAATTTCAACTGCGTTGGACGGATTTGACTGCTTCTAAACAATTTGCATCCATGAAAGAAGCCCTCTTGTCTTCCACATGGATGCAAATCACTACAGAGATAGCTTCCTGAACCAACTTGGAGTTTCCTCATAGGATTTTCGAGTCATTTCCGGGCAAAATCTGAAAAGCCCCGGATGCAAAGTGCCTGAAAACCGGCATCACAGCCCAACCAGAATCCATCAACCCATAAATCCGGCTCTGACAGCAAGAAGAGGAATATTTCTTCCATTCACAGCCTCAATTTATGTCTCACACCGGCAAGACATACAATTGATATCCCAAGATTCTCCAGAGCTGACATCTGTAAAGCAAGCCGAAAACCCAGCCACCGCGGAGCGGCTTGACCTTGACTGCCGGCAGATGCGCGATACAATACCGGGCGCGACGGGAAGGGCTGTACCGGTCTGATATCTCTGAGTTCCCGTCGCCGGGAACGCCGCATCGCGCAGATGCCGGCTGTCAAGGTTGGCGGCAGGGTAAGTGAAAGATGACAATGCAACATAAAAAAAACCTTCCGGCGACAAGCAAAACTTGCTGCTCGGAAGGGAGTTCTTTAATCTCGTACATGAGGCTTATCACTACAGCCTCCGGTTCAAAAAAGGAAATGGGTTATTAAACTCAAAAGTAGAAAAACAGTCCGGTTTTCTTTAAAGGAGCCCGAAGTGCCATATAAAGACCTACAGCTATGAATGCTGAAACCACCGAATTGATCGCTGTTACACCGATGTTGATCGCGAAGGAAACTTCTGCCGCGGGTTTGCCCAGGATCAGGATCTTGTAAAAATAGCGGATCACGGGATCAAATACAGCGTTGAAGAGAAGCCCTGCAATAACCGAAGCAACTGTCCACCGAAATACTTTGGACAGGTCTCTTTCTGTCGTGATATGTCCCATTTTGTGTGCGATCGTGCCGACAATGATCCCCATCAGCAGTTTGATCAAAAAAGTGATCGGAGCCTGAACGATGTAGACAGGATCCATCAGATCCGCGATCGTAAGGCCGAGCGCGCCGCCGACACCGCCGTAAGCGCTTCCAAGGATCAGTGCTCCGAGTACACAGAAGGCATTGCCCAAGTGGACAGTAACTTTGTCACCTGCGATCGTGGGAATAGGAATGGATAAGAATGTGAAGACAATATATGTGAGCGCCGCGAATATTCCGGCAAATACCATCTTCCTCACGTTTTCTTCTTTTACACTGCTGATTGCTGCCACTGAATCGATACTGTTCATAACGCCTCCTTATCAATAATATGTGTAAGCGGTACTAAAACTGCCATATTATTCCGCCTTTTGCCGGGTCTCTTTGGTTAACAAACAGTATAATCATATCTGAATATATGAATAGTATCAATAAAATATATTTTTATATGACCAGATGTACTGCCGGCATACGGCAGATAAAAGAACAAGTTTGGGAATACAGAAGATATATTTGTTAAAAAGCTACTGTGCATAGAGGAATGTAAAATATAGTTGACATAATGCCGTGAAAGGAGTACTATACACATAACAAAGATATCAATAACAAAAAAACCATAAAGGAGTCAGATATGTATAACAGTGCCCGAATGATAGGAGTATTGACAGGAATTGTTGTCGGACTGATCATCGCTTTTTTCATCATCCGGTTCGTGAACCGGAACAAAAGGATGACCACAGAATATGATGAGATGCAGAAGCAGATCCGCGGGGAGGGTTACAAGTATGCGTTCTACGCGGTGATGATCTTTGAGGCTGTCATGTGTGTTTTGACGCTGGGAATAGAAATACCTGCAGAGCCTTATGTGATCCATTTCTCAGCAATATTTGCGGGCGTCACGGTTCAGGCTTGCTACTGTGTCTGGAGAGGGGCTTATATCGGCCTGAATACAAATCTGAAGAGGTACGTCATCCTCATGGCTGTGGTCTCGGCGTTCAATCTGTTTACTGCTTTTATGGCCCTGCGCTCCGGAGAGCTGTTTGCGGACGGCAAATTCCAGGCGCCCGCAGTCAACCTGCTCTGCGGCTTGATGTTTGCAGCGATCGGTGCAGCTGCTCTTGTCAAAAAAGTGACTGACCGGGAGGAAGAAGCATGAAAAATCTTAAGTTGAAGGCAGCCCGTGCGGGAATGGATCTGTCGCAGGCGGAGCTTGCCGAAGCGGTTGGGGTATCCCGGCAGACGATCAGCGCGATCGAAAAGGGCGATTACAACCCGACCATCAACCTTTGCATCAAGATCTGCAAGGTCCTCGGAAAAACGCTGGACGAGCTTTTCTGGACAGAGGAGTGAGATGAAAGCAGGACGTAATGTCAGGAGTTCGGCCTGCTGCTGTTCTCTCACATATTCGGACTTAACTGAAAACTCAGCTGAAAACCAAGCTGAGAACCAAGCTAAGAACCAAGCTGAAAACTTAATTGAAAACAAAACCGCCGCGCCGGGAAAGCCATGCTTCCGGCGCGGCGGTTTTCACTTTTGAATTAAGATCTGTTTGTATTCTGATCAGCTCTGAATGCCCTGCGTCTTCTCGCCGACTTCGTCGAGCAGGCGGAGCTTGGTGTCATAGAGCTTTCTGGAGAGATCGACGTAGACCTGGTGAGGGTTGACAAGACGTCTTGACTCTTCCCAGAGCGTATCCTGTTCTTTGAGACATTGCTCGCGGATCTCCATGGTCTTGGGAGAGGTATACACACATTCTCCGTCCTTGAACAGAGGGACCATCAGCTCGCGAAGTTCGAACTCGTTGGCTTCCAGACGCGTCTTCTTCCAGGGCTCTGCAGGATCGAAGAGAACGAGCGGGCGCTCTTCCGTAAAGGTTTCTTCTTCGAGGCAGATGAGATCGGCGATGATCTTGTGGCTGGCCTTCTCGTAGATCCTGTAGATCTTTTTGTTTCCGGGGTTTGTGACCTTTTCCGTGTTCTCGGAAAGCTTGATCTTGGGCTCGAAGGTCCCGTCCGCTTTCTGTATTGCGGAGAGTTTGTATACACCGCCGAAGGAAGGGTTGTCTTTGGCTGTGATCAGGTGTGTGCCCACGCCCCAGGAGGTGATGGTCGCGCCCTGGTTCTTGAGGGAGTCGATCAGGTGCTCATCGAGGTCGTTGGAAGCGGAGATGATCGCATCCGGGAAACCCGCTTCGTCGAGCATCTTGCGCGCCTTCTTGGAGATATATGCGAGGTCGCCGCTGTCGAGACGGATCCCGTAACCCTTTCCGAGCGTGCCCTTGTCGCGTAGATACTGGAAGGTCTTGATCGCGTTCGGGACACCGGACTTGAGAGTGTCATATGTGTCCGCGAGAAGGATGCAGGCGTTGGGATACAGATCGCCGTAGGTCTTGAAGGCGGTCAGCTCATCCGGGAAGCTCATGATCCAGCTGTGCGCATGCGTGCCTTTGACGGGAACATCGAAAAGCTGTCCGCATAGTACGTTGGATGTTCCGACGCAGCCCGCAATGACTGCTGCGCGGGCGCCGTATGTTCCCGCATCGGGCCCCTGTGCTCGGCGAAGGCCGAATTCCATGATTCCGTCACCGCGTGCCGCATAGCAGATTCTGGCCGCTTTCGTAGCGATCAGACTCTGGTGGTTGATGATATTGAGGATGGCGGTCTCCACCAGCTGCGCCTCCATGATCGGAGCGATGACTTTGACCATGGGCTCTCTGGGGAACATCAAGGCGCCTTCAGGGATCGCGTAAATGCTCCCGGTGAAATGGAAGCCGGCAAGATATTCCAGGAAATCCTCATCGAAGATTCCTAGTCCGCGCAGATAATCCACATCTTCCTTACTGAAGTGCAGCTCTTTGACATATTTTACCAGCTGTTCAATACCGCACATGATCGAATAACCGCCGCCAAAGGGATTGTTCCTGAAGAATGCGTCGAAGATCACGGTATTGTTCTCTTCCTTATTCTTATAGTATCCCTGCATCATGGTCAGTTCATAGAGATCTGTGAGCAGTGTTAGATTCTGTCTGTCCATTTTTTTCCTCCTGGATTCAATGACTGCAGCTAAGTGATGCCATTGGCCATTCTGTCTGATGATGTAATGCTTAGTGGGAATTGCACAGAAAAACTCGTTGAAAACGAGGCGCCTTGACAGCACTATTCTCATTGATGATACTACGAAATGCTCTGTTAAGCAAATATTATGAGTTTTTTAAAGAACAAAGGCACATTGTTGAGCATTTTGACTAGAAAGCACTCCAAACAGATTTTACAGGATTGTGACAAAGATAGGGCAGTCCTTGACATTTTTTTGCCCGAAACGTTATAATCGTTTGGTTACTATGGAGAAAGTGCAGAAATCTGTATTTCTTCCATCCTACATAAGCTGACGAGAAAGGCGGAAGGAGAAAGATGTACAAAAAAGTAAATCCCGACCTGAATTTCGTGGAGAGAGAACACAACACACTGAAATTCTGGAAAGACAATCAGATTTTTGAAAAGAGCGTGAAGGAGCGCGAGGGATGCCCTACATATATGTTTTATGACGGGCCGCCCACTGCGAACGGAAAACCGCATATCGGTCATGTTCTGACAAGAGTCATCAAGGACATGGTGCCGCGCTACCGCACGATGAAGGGATATCAGGTTCCCAGAAAAGCCGGCTGGGATACCCATGGACTTCCTGTGGAACTGGAAGTGGAGAAAGAGATCGGCATCGAGGGCAAGGAGCAGATCGAAGAATACGGTATCGCTCCTTTTGTGGAGAAGTGTAAAGAGAGCGTCTGGAAATACAAATCGATGTGGGAGGATTTCTCCGGCATTGTCGGTTTCTGGGCGGATATGGATCATCCTTATGTGACGTATTACGACGATTATATTGAGTCCGAGTGGTGGGCGCTCAAGACGATCTGGGAGAAAGGGCTTCTTTACAAAGGCTTTAAGGTCGTTCCCTACTGCCCCAGCTGCGGCACGCCTCTGTCCTCCCATGAAGTGGCACAGGGTTATAAGACGCTCAAGGAGCGCTCTGCGATCGTGCGCTTTAAACTGACGGACGAGGATGCGTATTTCCTGGCATGGACGACGACGCCCTGGACGCTGCCCTCCAATATCGCGCTCTGCGTGAATCCCGAGGATACATATGCCAAGGTCAAGGCGATCGACGGCTTTACTTATTACATGGCAGAGGCACTTCTGGACAAGGTGCTGGAGCCCCTTAAGGACAAGTATGAGGCGGCAGCGGACGGAAAGGCTTACGAAGTTCTGGAGCGCATGAAGGGTTCGGACCTGGAATACAAGTCTTATGAGCCCCTGTACGAGGAAGCGGCCAGAAGAGCTTCCCAGCAGCACAAGAAAGCATTCTTCGTGTACTGCGACGACTATGTAACGATGACAGACGGTACAGGCATCGTTCACATCGCACCGGCATTCGGTGAAGATGACGCGAGAGTCGGCCGGAAATATGACGCTCCTTTTGTGCAGCTCGTGGATGCGCAGGGATGCCTTGTAGAGGGAACCCCTTTTGCCGGCATGCGCTGCAAACCCACCAAGGCGGAGATGGACAAGGGCGCGGTCAGCGCAGACCCTGAGGTCTTAAAGGATCTGAGCGCGCGCGGCATTTTGTTCTCGGCTCCCAAGTTCGAGCACGATTATCCGCACTGCTGGCGCTGCGGAACGCCGCTGCTTTACTATGCACGTCAGTCCTGGTTTATCAAGATGACGGACGTTAGGGACAAACTTGTCGGCGGCAACAAAAAGATCAACTGGATCCCGCAGAATATCGGTGAGGGCCGTTTCGGCAACTGGCTGGAGAACATCCAGGACTGGGGCATCTCCCGTGACAGATATTGGGGAACACCTCTGAATATCTGGGAGTGCAAGGAATGCGGTCACCAGATCAGCGTCGGCAGCAGGAAAGAGCTCGCTGAGCTGTCCGGCAATCCGGATGCGGAGAAGACAGAACTGCACAGGCCTTACGTGGATGCTTATGAGATCCCCTGCCCTGAGTGCGGCGCTATGATGCACCGCGTGCCCGAGGTCATCGACTGCTGGTTCGATTCCGGCGCGATGCCTTACGCACAGCTCCACTATCCTTTTGAAAACAAGGAGCTCTTTGAGAAGTGGTTCCCGGCCGCGTTCATCAGTGAAGCGGTCGACCAGACCCGCGGATGGTTCTATTCCCTGCACGCGGAGTCCACGCTCCTGTTCGATCAGCCCTGCTATGAAAACGTCATCGTTCTCGGCCTCGTTCTCGACGAGGACGGCAACAAGATGTCCAAGAGCAAAGGCAACGCGGTGGATCCTTTCACGGCGCTTAAGACACACGGCGCAGACGCGATCCGCTGGTATTTCTATACCAACAGCGCGCCCTGGCTGCCCAACAAGTTCTCGGATAAGACGGTCAAGGAAGGCCAGCGCAAATTCCTGGGCACATTGTGGAATACGTATGCTTTCTATACCCTGTATGCGGACATCGACAACTTCGATCCCACGAAGTACACACTGGATTATGACAAACTGTCTGTCATGGACAAGTGGCTGCTCTCCAGAATGAACACAATGATCGCGAATACGGATGCGAATCTGGAACAGTACAGGATCCCGGAGGCCGCTTCCGCACTGGAGACATTTGTCGACGAGATGTCCAACTGGTATGTGCGCCGCTGCCGTGACCGCTTCTGGGCCAAGGGTATGGAGCAGGACAAGGTGAACGCGTTCATGACGCTGTACACCGCACTGGTGAACGTATGCAAATGCGCGGCTCCCATGATCCCATTCATGACAGAGGAGATCTATCAGAATATCGTCAGAAGCGTAGATCAGACGGCGCCCGAGAGCATCCATCTGTGTCTGTTCCCCGAAGCGGATCAGGTGCATGTCGACAAGGAGCTTGAGGAGAGCATGGACAAGGTGCTCAAGATCGTCGTCATGGGACGCGCCTGCCGCAATGCTTCTAATATCAAGAACAGACAGCCGATCGCCCGGATGTTCGTGAAGGCGAACGGCTCGCTCGATCTCTTCTACCAGGAGATCATCGAGAACGAACTCAATGTCAAAAAAGTGATCTTCACGGACGATGTCCGCGAATTCACAAGCTATACATTCAAGCCGCAGCTGCGCACGGTCGGACCCAAGTACGGCAAGCAGCTGGGAGGCATCAAAAAGTATCTGGCAGAGCTGGACGGCAATGCAGCAATGGACGACCTGAAGGCGGAGGGCGCTCTTCGCTTCGAGGTGAACGGCGTGCCGGTCGAACTGACAGAGGAAGACCTGCTCATCGACACAGCCCGCAAGGAAGGCTATGTGAGCCAGGAGGACGGCGCATTTACTGTCGTCCTGGATACGAACCTGACACCGGAACTGGTGGAAGAGGGTTACGTATACGAGCTGATCAGCAAGATCCAGACAATGAGAAAAGAATCCGGATTTGAGGTCATGGACCGCATCCGCGTTTCCCTGAGCGGCAATGAGAAACTGTCCAAGGTCGCGAAAAATAACGAGGCGGCGATCGCAGGCAAGGTCCTGGCTGAAAAGATCGAGAAGGACACTGTTTTGGCAAATGAGAAGAAGTGGGATATCAACGGCGAGAAGGTCGTGATCGGTGTCCAGAAGGTATAAGGAGAGATAGAGAATAATGATAAAAAGACCAACATTTAATTTTGATAAGGATCTTTTCAAGAGAAGCGTGGAGTACAATGTTCGCACGATGTACCGCCGCACCATGAAGGAAGCTACGGACCAGCAGGTCTTCCAGGCGTCCGCAATGGCGCTCAAAGATCAGATCATCGACTGCTGGATGAGAACGCAGAAGGTCTTCGACGAAAAGGATCCCAAACAGGTCGTATATCTGTCCATGGAATTCCTTATGGGCCGTGCCTTCGGCAATGACGCCATCAACCTGATGGCTTATGAGCCGATCAAGCAGGCTCTCAAGGAGCTCGGATTCAAGCTCAACGCGATCGAGGACCAGGAACCCGATGCGGCGCTCGGAAACGGCGGTCTCGGAAGACTGGCAGCATGCTTTCTGGATTCCCTTGCTACCCTGAATTACCCTGCATACGGCGCGGGCATCCGCTACCAGTACGGCATGTTCAAGCAGGAGATCAGGGACGGCTATCAGGTAGAAGTGCCCGACAACTGGCTTGAGAACGGCAACCCTCTCGAGCTCAGAAGACCCGAATATACGCAGGAAGTGCACTTCGGCGGATATGTCACCTCTTATCTTGACAGAAACGGCCGCACCATGTACAAGCAGGAAGGCTACAGCTCTGTCAAGGCGATCCCTTATGACCTGCCGGTCATCGGATACGGCAACGGGTTTGTCGATACCCTCAGAATCTGGGACGCGGAGCCGGTAGTGAGCTTCAAGCTTGACTCTTTTGACCGAGGCGAGTACCAGAAATCCGTCGAACAGGAGAACCTGGCCCGCACGATCTGCAACGTCCTTTATCCCTGCGACGACCACGTACAGGGCAAAGAGCTGCGCCTCAAACAGCAGTATTTCTTCGTGTCCGCGACTCTCCAGTGCGCGATCCAGAAGTACATGAAGACACACGACGATATCAGAAACCTGCATGAAAAGTATGTCTTCCAGCTCAATGACACGCATCCCACACTGGCGATCCCCGAGCTCATGCGCATCCTCATGGATGAGTACGCTCTTACATGGGATGAGGCGTGGAATGTCGTCACAAAGAGCTGTGCATATACCAACCACACCATCATGGCAGAGGCTCTCGAGAAGTGGCCTATTGAGCTCTTCTCCAGACTCCTTCCCCGTATCTACTCCATCGTAGAGGAGATCAACAGGAGATTTGAGAGAGAGATCCACAACCGCTATGACAACACCGGTGTGGATGTCGGCCACAAGATCTACAAGATGGGCATCATTTACGACGGACAGGTGCGCATGGCAAATCTGGCGATCGTGGCAGGCTTCTCCGTCAACGGCGTTGCAGAGCTGCACACCGCGATCCTCATGACGGAGGAACTCAGGGACTTCTATGAGATGTTCCCCGAGAAGTTCAACAACAAGACCAACGGTATTACACAGAGAAGATTCCTTCTTCACGGCAACCCGAACCTGGCCAAGTGGGTCACCGACAAGATCGGCGACGAGTGGATCACGGATCTGTCCCAGATGAAGGAACTGGAAGTCTATGTGGACGACACCAAGGCGCAGAAGGAGTTCATGAACATCAAGTACAAGAACAAAGTCCGCCTTGCCCAGTACATCCTCGAGCACAACGGAATCGAAGTCGATCCCCGCTCTATTTTCGACGTA
>CADCIU010000022.1 GCA_902801585.1 uncultured Lachnospiraceae bacterium
TTTATTCTGTGAAGGCCGTTCTTAAACGATCGGTCCCGGCCTTCTTTTAGGAATATATTCAGGGTTGCATTTCTGTTAAGTTGTCATATATTCGATTGTAATGGTTCAAACATCATCTGCATGACAGGTGATGCTGAGCGGAGAAAGAGGGATTTGAACCCTCGCGCCGGTTCTCCCGACCTACTCCCTTTCCAGGGGAGCCCCTTCGGCCAGCTTGGGTATTTCTCCAAACAGATACCTACAAAGTAAGTTTCTATATAATATCACTTTTTACATCTGATATCAAGAATTATTTTAAAAGTTTTATTTCTTTACTGTATTCCTTTATTGTAATTCTTGATATCATCAACGGAGAGGATGGGATTCGAACCCATGTGCCCGTGAGGACAAACGGTTTTCAAGACCGCCGCGTTATGACCACTTCGCTACCTCTCCTAAAACGGTGGCGCAGCACCTTTTTCCCTTGCTCGCTCTTGTTTTTCTCGCGCGAACAAATGATATATTAGCAGAAGGTTCATGTTCTGTCAATGCTATTTTTTGTTTTCCGACAGTAATTTTTGAAGGCTGTTTTCTGCCGGGAAATGATAAAACTGCACCCATGTTTCATTCCATACTACCGAAATCATGGATGCAGCTCTTATGTATTCATCTTATATAGCCCAACTTTTACAAATCTTTAGGCTGTTTTGGGCAATTTCCGAATTCTTTCTGAAAACACATGGGTGCAGAGGCCGTCGAAGGATCTGTTCCTGCCCAACGCGGATACCCGCCAAAATACACATCCCGGAACACAAGCAGCTGCCCGCTGCCTGATCAGGCAAGTTCCGCTTTCAGTTCATCCACCTTATCCAGCTTCTCCCAAGGCAGATTCAGATCGTTTCTGCCGAAATGCCCGTAGCAGGCCGTCTGCTTGTAGATGGGTCTGCGCAGGTCGAGCATCTTGATGATGCCGGCCGGTCTGAGGTCAAAGTGCTTGCGGATCACTTCATGAATCTTTTCGTGCGACACATGTTCCGTTCCGAAGGTCTCTACCATAACGGAAGTCGGTTTTGCCACACCGATCGCATAAGATACCTGGATCTCCATCTTATCGGCGTATCCGGCAGCGACCATATTCTTTGCCACATATCTCGCCGCATAAGCTGCGCTTCTGTCAACCTTCGTGCAGTCTTTTCCGGAGAATGCACCGCCGCCGTGACGGGCCATTCCGCCATAAGTGTCCACAATGATCTTGCGGCCCGTGAGTCCTGCATCGCCCTGAGGTCCTCCGATGACGAATCTTCCCGTGGGGTTGATGAAGAATTTGGTCTTCTCGTCGATCATATTTGCAGGGATCACTTCATCAAATATGTACTTGCGCACGTCCTGGTGAATCTGTTCCTGTGTGATCTCCGGCGCGTGCTGTGTAGAGAGGACGACTGCATCAATTCTGAGAGGCTTTCCGTCCTCGCCGTATTCTACGGAAACCTGTGTCTTTCCGTCCGGACGAAGGTACGGCAATGTTCCGTTTTTCCTTACCTCGGAAAGCTTCTTGGACAGCTTTTGAGCCAATGCTGCCGGGAACGGCATATATTCTTCGGTCTCATTCGACGCATAGCCGAACATCATGCCCTGGTCGCCGGCTCCGATCGCCTCCAGCTCTTCGTCCGAGAGCTTGTTCTCTTTTGCCTCAAGTGCCTTGTCGACTCCCATCGCAATGTCTTCGGACTGCTGGTCGAGCGCGACCATGACTGCGCATGTCCGAGCGTCAAATCCCATTGCGGAGTCGGTAAATCCGATCTTTCTGATGGTATCTCTGGCAATTCTCTGATAGTCAACGACTGCTTTTGTGGTAATCTCACCGCAGATCACCACAAATCCCGTACTCACCATAGTCTCACAGGCGACCCTGCTCATCGGATCCTGTATTATGCAGGCATCCAATACGGCGTCGGAGATCATATCGCAAATCTTATCGGGATGTCCTTCTGTGACAGATTCTGATGTAAAAATAAATCTTTCCACTGCTTCCTCCTGACTGAATCTTGTTCATCTCTCGTTAATACTGCTGCTTAAACGGTTACTGTATCCTTTCCTGCTGCTCTGTATATCCTTATATAAAGGTAACTATTCAGCATCCGCGTCCCAAATGCTTCGGACATTTTACCGGGGTGCTGAATAATTAAATTACACATAAAGAAAAGATCCGGCTGATAACTCAGGCGGATCCAACGATCTATAAAACCGGTTTACAGATTGATTCCTTATTGTTCGATCGGCCCGCAGGGGTCTCTCGCTCAGGGAGGCACCTACCTGACACCGAAGTTTCAGGGGTTGCCGTGGCTTCATCGGTCCTATGTACCTCCACCACTCTGAATAAGAGAACTTTCTATATATAATTGGGAAACAAGAACATTTCTGTTCTCCGTTTTCAGAATCATACTCTTTGAATAAGCCGTTGTCAATTACATTCTTGGCGGTTTTGCGGTTCTTTGGCCGATCTGTCTTCATTTCTGTTTAAAAATGCCGACAGTCACGTTTTACATTTGCAAAAACACTCTGTATACTCATATTGTGATGCCGGTCATGACCGGAGCCGAAATTAACGTTGCTTTTCAGTTCATGATTTTTGAAGGAGCAGATCCATGATGCAGACGCCGAAGGAAAGGCTCTCCCGCACATCCATGAGCCTTGCCGTGATGTCCGTTTTTACTATATTTGTTTTCCCCGTGATCCTTCCGTATGTTTTCGGATCGGTCGCACTTGTGATGGCGATCCTCTCCAAAGGAGGGAGTGAGCGGTTTCCGCGCAGGAGCCGGACTGCAGCGATCATATCCGGTATCGCTATAGCTGTCAACACAGCCCTGATCGTCATGTCTGTGTTGTTTTTTATCCAGGTCCTCCATGACCCTCAGCTTCAGAAGCAGTTCGGTGAGACACTCTACAAGACGTACGGAATCACTTTCGAAGAGCTGATGAACCAGCTTGGTATTCCCTATACACCAGCAATGTAATTTACGTTCCCCCTCTCGGGAACCAATCCGATCAGAGGTGCATATGCCATTTTTTAAAACCAACAGGGCTCTCAAATCCGATGCCAGGGAATCTCTCCTGGGACATCTGACATTAGCCGTTTTTTCTATATTACTCTATATGTTCGCGACGTCTATGCTCACGGAAATGATCGCCGGTTTCAATTCGAAACACGTACTGCTTTCACTCCTTCTTTCGGTCATCGTATATTTTGTCGTCAACACATGTGCAAACCTTCTGCGCATAGGACTCTCCAATATTTTCCTGCGTCTCCAGTTTCACATGGGGGCCAAGATCGGAGATCTGTTCTGTGCTTTCAGGTTCAATTCCGACACTGCGGTCCTGATCAGCGCATTTACAGCGGTTCTCTATCTGCTCTGTATGCTGCCTTTCATGATCGCAGCTGCACTGCATTCTTCTGAGAGCACTTGGCGTTTCACCGTTCTTCTGCTGGCATTGTTTGCGGCAGGCTGGCTCGGGACTTTTTATGTCCGTCTCCGATATATTCTCGCTTATTACCTGATCCTTGATTTTCCGGAAATGAAAGCGGACGAGCTGATCAGGGGAAGCGTAAAACTGCTGAGGGGCCATGCTCTTCGCCTGTTGAAGCTCTATCTCAGTTTTCTTCCCCTGTACCTGCTCAGCTTTCTCTCATTGGGCGTCGCCGGACTCTGGGTGAGCAGCTATTCCCACGCGGCTGAAGCCGCTTTCTACAAGGATCTTATGGCCAACACGTCTTTTTGACAGCTCATCTTTCTGAGCTCATGCGAAAAGGGGCGTAGACAAGTAGCGGTCCCCGGAATCGGGCAGAAGGACAACGATCCTCTTTCCGCTGTACTCGGGTCTCTTCGCCAGCTGCAGTGCTGCCCAAAGCGCTGCGCCGGAAGAGATGCCTGTCAAAATCCCCTCTGTCAGCGCGAGCTCTTTGCCCTCTTCAAACGCGCCGTCATCAGGCACCCTGATGATCTCGTCATAAACACTTGTATCCAATGTCTTTGGAATAAATCCCGCACCGATCCCCTGAATCTTATGCGGTCCGGGAGCACCGCCGGACAAAACGGCTGATGTGTCCGGCTCGACTGCAATGACCCGGATCTCAGGATTCATTTCTTTGAGGTATCTGCCGGTCCCGCTCAGGGTTCCGCCTGTCCCCACAGTGGCAACAAACGCGGCGATCTCGCCATCTGTATCATTCCAGATCTCCGGACCGGTGTGATCGTAATGCGCTTTGGGATTGGCCGGATTATCAAACTGCCCCAGGATCACCGCCCCGGGGATCGACGCTCTGAGTTCTTCCGCCTTTTCAATTGCGCCGGTCATTCCTTTGGCGCCTTCCGTGAGCACCAGTTCCGCTCCGTACGCTTTCAGAAGTGTTCTCCTCTCCGCACTCATCGTATCGGGAAGCGTAAGGATCGTCCTGTATCCTTTGGACGCCGCCACGGATGCAAGTCCTATGCCGGTATTGCCGCTGGTAGGCTCTATGATCGTCGCTCCGGGCTTCAGGCTCCCGTCTTTTTCCGCCTCTTCGATCATGGAAAGTGCGACCCTGTCTTTGGAGCTGCCGGCCGGATTGAGAAATTCAAGCTTCGCCGCGATCTCCGCTCCCGTTACGCCCTTTTTGGCCTGATAATTTCGAAGTGACAAGAGCGGTGTTCCGCCGATCAGTTCATATGCGCTGTTCTTAATATTACTCATGATGTCCCCTTTCTGCGCGTTCGAGCAGTTTTTCGTTTGCAGTCACCATAGCATCCACAGATTTAGGTGTCAATAAAACATTGCCTGGTGTCTCCATTCTCATTTCTTCTTTCACAGACCATTCTGTCATGCTACTATTGTGTTCGGAACATCGATGTGGCACATAAGGAAGAATTTATGAGTTTACAACATCTGCTTCATTTTCCGAAGGCTTTTCCTCAGGACGCCTGCCGGTATGAACAAAAGTATATTTGCTCTCTCGCAGAACTGGCTCAGCTCGAGATCCGTCTGGGTGCGCTGATGCAGCCGGATCCGCATGCCGGTGCAGACGGAACTTACCGCGTGAGGAGTCTCTATTTTGACACTTACGACGACAGGCTCTGCAGGGAGAATGAGAACGGGACATCTCCCCGCAGCAAATGGAGGATCCGCTGCTATGATCTGCGCAGGGATCATATCGCCCTGGAGTGCAAAGTCCACGAAAATGACCGCATACGCAAGAGATCCTGCCTCCTCTCCGAGAGGGAAGCTGATATCCTGATGCACGGCGGCCGGATCGAACCGGGTCCCGATCGCCATCCGCTGGTCAACCGCTTTGCCGTGCTGCAGCGCACGGAACTCATGCGCCCCGCGTCCATAGTCGATTACATCCGCAGGCCGCTGACCTTTCCCGAGGGAAACGTGCGAGTTACATTTGACCGCAGTATATCTTCCGGCAGCGCCTCGGACGACCTTTTCGATGCGGATGCGCCGCTTCGTCCTGTACTGTCCCCGGGGCAGGAGCTCCTGGAAGTAAAATATGACACCCTCCTTCCCGGCGCGGTCAGAGACGCCATACAGATGCGCAATATGCAGCGCATCTCCTTTTCCAAGTACTACCTTTCCAGAAGATATCACTTGTGAATCCACTTGTGATACAATGGATGGCGTCGGGAATCCGATTTGCGCCTTGATCCCGCTTTTACTCTCTATATGACCCGCAATATGATCTGCATGGAGGCTGAAATGACTTTTTCGGATATATTTAAGAGATCCTTTTTGGACGGATATGCCGCCGTCGAACTCAATACCAACACGATCCTGGCCGCCCTTGCCTGGACGACGATCCTGGCCCTGTACATTTATTTCTGCTACAGGATCACCACAAGAAGGACTTTTTATTCCAAGAATTTCAACATATCGCTTGTCGCCATGGCGCTTCTGACATCGGCCGTGATCCTCACGATCCAGTCCAGTGTCGTCGTATCCCTCGGTATGGTCGGCGCCCTTTCGATCGTCCGTTTCAGGACTGCGATCAAGGATCCCATGGATCTCGTTTTTCTCTTCTGGTCCATCAGCGTGGGAATCATCTGCGGCGCCGGGCTCTCGGAGATCGCTCTTCTGGTCTCCCTCGCTGTCACGCTCCTGATTTTCGTGCTGGACCGCATCCCCGCCGTCATGACACCCATGATCCTGGTCGTGAGCGGCCGCAGGGATACAGCCGGTGCAGGTTCTCCGCTGGAAGAGCGGATCATGGATGCGGTGTCAAAATACAGCAGGTATGCCGCCGTCAAGACTACCCGTCTGACCGGTGACAAGATCGACATGGTCATTGAACTGCGCGTTAAAGATGGCATCTCCCTCACCAGGGCACTCTCCTCTTTGAGGGGAGTCGACAGTGTTTCCCTTCTGTCGCATGACGGGGAAGTGACAAACTAGTCGAGCAGGGCGCTCCTACTCGATTGACCGTTAGCCGCAGGGTGCATCTTCGTGCAAGCACGAGATGCGCCCTCCGGCATACCACACAAAAAACTGCCGCACCGGAGTCATCATATCAATGATTGCCGGTACGGCAGTTCTTTTATGCTGTTTCTGGATTCTGGTCGTCACCGCCCTCCTGTTTCAATGGAAGCGCCGGCTGTTTTCCGGGATCAGCGACCTCCGAGCGGATCTCGATCCTGGGACCTCCCGTTCCTTCCACATAGGCCCGGGTTATCGTAACGGTACCGATATTTTCGTCCTTGGGAATTTCATACATGATATCCAGCATGAAATCCTCAATGATCGAGCGCAGCGCTCTCGCGCCTGTGTCCTTTTTCAGCGCTTTTTCAGCGATCGAGCGCAGGGCGTCGTCCTCAAATTCCAGTTTCACCTCATCAAGTGCAAGGAGTTTCTGATACTGCTTGAGGATCGCGTTCTTGGGTTCCTTGAGTATCTTGACGAGCATATCCTCATCGAGTCCCTGAAGAGGACATATGATGGGAAGACGCCCCAAAAACTCGGGGATCATGCCGAACTTTCTCAGATCATCATTCGTCACATGATCAAGGATGTTCTTTTCATTGTCATATTTGTCCCTGAGCTCCGCCGAAAAGCCGATGGAGGTCTGTCGGGTCAGTCTCTCCCGCACGATCTTTTCCAGATCCGGGAAAGCACCGCCGCAGATAAACAGAATATTTCTTGTGTTGATGGTCGTCAGGGGCACCATCGCATTCTTGCTGTTGGCACCTACGGGCACCTCCACATCGGCACCTTCAAGAAGCTTGAGCATGCCCTGCTGAACGGATTCTCCGCTGACATCTCTTGAATTGATATTCTTCTTTTTGGCGATCTTGTCGATCTCATCAATAAAGACGATTCCCTTTTCCGTTTTCTCCACATCGTTGTCAGCTGCTGCCAGAAGCTTGGAGATCACGCTCTCGATGTCGTCGCCGATATAGCCCGCTTCCGTGAGAGATGTGGCATCGGTGATCGCAAGCGGCACATCAAGAAGGCGTGCCAGCGTCTTTACTATATAAGTCTTACCGCAGCCGGTCGGTCCCAGCAGGAGGATATTGGACTTCTCGATCTCAATATCATCCATTGTTCCGGTCCTGACCCGTTTATAGTGGTTGTACGCCGCAACGGAAATTACTTTTTTGGCTCGTTCCTGACCGATCACATATTTGTCAAGCTCTTCCTTGATCTTGTGGGGCGCAGGGATATTGTCGATGGAAAATACCGGTTTAGGCTCGTTCTTCTTCTTTTTCTTGACCTTGGGCTGCTGGCGCCCGCCGAATCCGCCGCCGAACAGATCTCCCAGATTCAGAAAGCTGATGGAAGGTCTTCTGCCGTCTCCGCCCGACTTCGAAGAGGACTCCTCCTCTTCATCAGGTGCATCTGCCGGCTCGTCGGTTCCTTCCGCCTGTTCCGGCTCGTCATCCTCCTTGATCTCGGTTGAAGTCTGATCGGATGGAGCTGCCGGCATATCGATCACTTCACTCTTCTTACCGGCTGCATCGTCTTGATCTTTCTGGTCAGCATGATTCATCATGCCCTGCAAAAAGGGATTGTTCTGCATAAAATACGGATTATTCAGCATGCTCTGAAAATCCATCTTGCTCGCCGCATCCATCGTCTTCTGCATGCAGTCGGGACAGATCGTCAGCCCGCCCGGCAGGTGGATCATCTTGCCCGCCTGCTTGTCTGAGCGGCCGCACATGAGGCAGAACTCCCCCATTCCGCCGTCATGGTCCTTTGTATTGTTTGCCATATAAACTCCTCGTTTCTATAGTATCGCTATAGAGTATCGCTATAGTTTAATCAGTTGTTATGTTCTTCTCAGAATCCGAAGGGAAAGCCGAATCCCTGGAAAGGATTTGCGGAAGGGTTCGCGTTTTCCTGATCGTTCTCCTGATCCTGCTGCGAGTTCCGGTTCCCGGGGCCGAAAAATCCCTGTGAGCCATTCTGATTCTGTGCATTATTCTGAATCGATTCCCTGGTTCCCAGTGTGACATTTACCTTGGTTTCCGCATAGGAACCGTTCCCGTCCTGTCTCTGTACGGTCAGGGTCACTTCTGTTCCGGCCTTGTAATACTGCAGCATTCTCTGCAGCTCATCCATACTCGAGATGGGCTGATCGTTGATGCCGGTAATGATATCGCCTTCGTGAAGATCCGATGATGCAGCACCGCCGCCCTCGATGATCTGGGCAACAAAGACGCCCTGGGGCATATTGTAAGCACTCGCGACATCAGATGTCACTGTTGCTCCGCTGATCCCGATGGTGCCCTGCTCACTCTCATCGACTTTAGAGAGTGTCTCGCGGCTCATGAGCTGTTCAATGATGGGGATCGCTCTGCTGATCGGGATTGCAAAGCCCATGCCTTCTACGGTATCTCCGCCGATCTTACTGGAATTGATCCCGATCACGTGTCCGTTGGTATTGACAAGCGCGCCGCCGGAGTTTCCGGGATTGATAGCTGCATCTGTCTGGATGAATGTGCCTGAGACCATATTGTCGCTGATCTCTCTGTTATTCGCACTGACTACGCCGGTTGTAACAGACTGTCCGTAACCGAGCGCATTTCCGATCGCAATGACGCTTTCTCCGATCTTGAGGCGGTCGGAATTGCCGAGTGTCGCGACCTTGATCTTATCACGTGTTGTGCTCTTAATATTATCCAGGGAAACGACGATCACTGCCAAGTCGTTGCTAGGATCCGTTCCTTTGAGCTCTGCGTCGCAAGCCTCCTCATCGATGAAGAGGACTCTCAGATGATCCGCTCCTTCTACCACGTGATTGTTGGTCACGATCAGCAGCTCAGAGTCGGTCATTCCGATGATGATGCCCGAACCCGTCGATTCTCCCTGTCTTGTAAATGTCTCGCCGTAGAATGTCTGGATTTCTTCCGAGAAATCATTATAGACCGAGACGATCGAAGGCATGACACTTTCTACCACTCTTGTGAGCTCTGTGTCCTGCGTCTCCGCATCAGAAATAATGAGTCCCGCCTCATTCTTTGTCGTTCCCGCATTATTTCCGTTGTTCGCTTCCGTATTTCCTGTCTGCTGCTGTGCATCTGCTGCAGGATCGGTTTGCTGCTGTGTTCCGGCTGCCGGATCGGTCTGCTGCTGTGTTCCGGCTGCGGGATCCGTCTGCTGCTGTGCGTCTGCTGCGGGATCCGTCTGCTGCTGTGTTCCGGCTGCCGGATCGGTCTGCTGCTGTGCATCGGCTGCGGGATCCGTCTGCTGCTGCTTTGTCTCTGCTGCAGGATCCGTCTGCTGCTGTGCACCGCCTGCCGGATCGATATCAGCGGAATCTGTCTGAGACGCCTCTTCGTTGTTCTCCGCGATCAGAGCCTCGTCTTCTTCCTCTGCAGCATCCGCTGTCTCTTCGTCCTCGTAATAATAGCTCAGGTGATGATGAACGCCCCAGGCACCAAGACCGACGCAGATGCCGAAGATCATTGCGAGAACGACGGCGATGATCACCTTGCTCCTGCCCCCTGAATTTCCGCCCGAGCCTCCGCTGACGGAGGAGCCGAAATTCTCTCCCTGATAATACTCATGCGTTGAGCCGGCGTATTGATAGCTGCCGTTTCCCGTTGCGGAAGCGGCGTCACTCTCGGCGTTCGCGTAATTCACGGATCCGGTGCTCTCATCCTGTACCTGTTCATAATCATACTTCTGCTCAGCGGCCGTATCATGAACAGCTGCTGCATCGTCCGCAGAGTTTATGACCTCACTCACTACTTCTGCCGTTCCGTCTACAATGTTTTGATCGCCGGCCCCGGAAACAGCATCGTTTCTGTTCACCTGATCTTCCGTCCCATTATTCAGGTCACCGAAGTTAAGCCTATCGTCACTCATTCTCTTACCTGCCTTTCACTCTTTCTTCTCTTTACTATATGAAGTCGGGATCATTGCGGTCTGCCGGGTATATGACTGTCTTTGCAGGATCCGCGCGTCCCATGTAACCATTTAATAGGGCAAGTATACTTATCAAATGTGTAAAAAATGTGATTAACTGCGTTCTTTTGTTCTCTAATTATTGAAAACAATGTGAAAAAAGCGTCCACATAGGAACGCTTTTCCACCCTGTCGTCATTTCCTTTTCAAGCACCATAACAGTCATGCCCCTGATCAGAACATGTCCTCTTCGATGACCCGGATCTCCAGATAATCAAAGTCTATATCCTCGATAAAAGCGTCCTGTGTGAAGCGGCATGCGGCGTGCCTTTGGAAATCACGGATCGATGAATCCAGCCAGATCGGAACGGGCAGGTCGAACCGGCGGCATCCCTCCTCCAGTCCTCTGAGGACTTTATGAGTCCTTGTGTCCCGGTCATCATTCTCCACAACGGTATCTCTCACCAGGCGGCTGTCTTTCCATTCTTTGACCCAAAGTCGAAACATATCACTCCTTACTCCTATGTCTGCCTTACAGCTCTATGCCGTTCAATTTGCAGAGCTCCCTTGCGGATTCCACGGAATCGATACCGGTCTTGTTCTTGATCGGAGCGAATTCTTTCTCGCGCGGGACTTCATAGGGAAGGCAGGTGTCAAGCTCTCTGACCAGATCGACAGCCAGCTGCTCGAACTTATAGCCATTGGGCTCTTCAGGCTTTACGAACTCACCTCCCGCATTCATATAAGGGATTTTTTTCTCTACTACATGTACGGGGAGCTCATCGTTGACGATGCGCTCTAGGTCTTTTTCCCGGAAGAGATAGTTGAGGATGACACCGAAGTTATATGCGGGCTCACCCTTTTCATCTTTTGCCTCGAGAAGCTCAGGGGTCATGTCGTAATACTCCACGATAGAAGGCATACCGTCTTCGAGGCAGAGTGCACCCACTTTCTCATCCGGCGTAACTTTTTTGACAACTTTGGCACCGGTCGCACATCCGCTCTCCAGCGTCGCGCCGACAAAACAGGGATCCGCAATTCGCTGGAGCACGTTGTCCACGGCAAAGATATTGAGCCACTCTACACCCAGCTCCTTGGCCTTATCAAGGACTCCCGAGTTCATCATGGAGAGGAACCATCCCCCGTTGCCGTTGGGTGATGTGGCGATCCTGCTCCGGGATTCCATATAGACTTTTCCGTCAAAGTCCACGGCAGGCGCCATGTCCTGTTTGAAGAAAAAGACCATATCTTTGTCATAGCCAAAATAGTCCATCTCCTGCATGAATCGGACGGTTTTATCATGATTCTTCTCGCTGGTCATGATGAAGAAAGGAACGTAGACACCGGCCTGTTTGACGACATCCATAAGGTTCTCGATCAGTCTCTGCATGATATAGACCGGTTTTGTAATGCCGATATCGTACATGCACTTGGGGTCATCGGATCCCAGCCTGGTCCCCATACCTCCGGCCAGAAGTACAGCGCCCACCTTGTACGCTCTGATCGCCTCAAGTCCGATCTTGGTGAAATGCTCTCTCTTTTCTTCGATCTGAGAGATCTCCATTGCGCCGAGGGGCGTAATCTTTCCCCTCTTCTGTCCGCCGTGAGGATTTTCGGCATAGCGAATGATCGAAAAGTCAGTCTCATCGATCTGGGTGAGGAGCTCATTCTTCTCCGTATCCGTCAGTTCCTCAAAATGATCGAGAACATGCAGCTGTCCGTATTTTTCCAGTTTCACCTTTGCTTCTTCATAATTCATAATTATCACTCCTGATCGTTTCCGCTAATGTATTTCCAGAATCAGATGAGATAAAAATCTTATCCATATCTCTATTTTATATGATTTGCCACGGGCTGTCTATCAGACATACTTCTCAAATACGGCTGCCAGCTTTCCCTTGCGGGTCCGCCCCTCCGTCCCCAGATATTTGAATTTCCCGTGCCCTCTCACGGAGATTCGTTCTCCCGCTTTCGGACAATATGACGGCGATGTGATGACGCGCCCTTCCGAGAAGACCTTCTCCTGAGCGATCAGGCGCTGCGACTGCGACCTGGACAGATGAAAGACCAGTGCTGTCAGACTGTCGATCCGCTCCGAGGATACACTGCCTCTGCCCGGCTCTCTTCGGACCTCAATGCGGCACTCTGCAAAGGGAACAGTCTGCACATGGACTGTATTGTGCCTGACCCTTGTCAGTTCTGTGCATATAAACGATGCGATATCCCGCATCGCGAACACGAATGCTGCCCCGTCCATAAGGACGATGTCTCCGATCTGCTCTCTTGTGATCCCGAGGTGCATCAGGCTTCCCAAATAATCCCGGTGCGTCACAGGTTCCGCGAATCCCCGCCCGGGCGGCTGAATCCTTATGCAAACGACGTCCCCCTCACCGCGCCGGATCTCATGTTCGAAATCGGATGTGCTCATATATGCGGGCAGGAAAAACAGTGCCTGCCTGTCCGCCTCTTCAAAGCCGCCGAAGAAAAAGCTCCCGGCCTTTCCCTCT
Organism: uncultured Lachnospiraceae bacterium; assembly: GCA_902801585.1. The sequence continues at coordinate 12,864 of CADCIU010000022.1, forward strand.
GACTTGACGGGTATCTTCTCTTTTGCCAGGATCTCTCTCGCATAGGACTGCAGGTCCGGCGAAAGAAAGCCTGTGTGGTTGAGATAGTCGCCCCGGCTCGTCCTGTTCCAGAGGTCTGTGATCCTGCCTCTTAATACTTCTTTTTCATCCATGACCTTGTTCTCCGATGCGAATCTTGGGAAATAATACAAAAACCCGTCTTCATATCCTGATTTTTATAGAAAAAAACTGAAGAATTGTTTTATAATATATGGGACGGCTCAAGCCGTTCTTTTCTAAATCTTCTAAATGTCCGGGTTCTCCCCGAAGGCATCTCTGCACCGATATCTTTAAGCACATCGAAAGGATCTCATCACAATGCGTATCACCTGTAAAGCCAGACTACTCAAACTCCGCAAACAGAACAGGCTCTCTCAAAAAGAAATATCTGCAATCCTCAAAATTGCTCCGCGCACATATTCGGATTACGAGACAGGCAGGTCCCGCATTCCGATCGAGGCGCTGATCTGCCTGGCCAAATACTATGACGTCGATCTCAACTATATCTCGGGAATCAGCAACATCCGCAAGGAATACCCCGACCTTTAATACTCGGCTCCTTTATTCTTCCGCCTTGTCAAGCGCAGCGGCTGCCTTGAGCATCAGAGCACATTCGATCCTCTTGCGGAACAGTTCGCACCCATACTTATAAACGCCCTTGATGCTGCCCGTCGTGTGATATGCATTCGCCGCGCAGCCGCCTGAACAGTAAAGCTTGGCCCAGCAGTCGCTGCATTCCGGATGGGAATACACGTTGCAGTATTTGAACTCGTCCTGTCTTGCGTGGTTCGTCACGCCGGTCCAGATATCACCCAGCTTGTAATCGGGATCCCCAACAAACTGATGGCAGGGATAGAGATCGCCCCACGCTGTGACAGCCATGTATTCTGTTCCGGATCCGCAGCCCGAAATCCGCTTGTAGATGCACGGGCCGTGCTCAAGGTCGATCATATAGTGGTAGAACGTGATCGGTCTGCCCTCCCGTTCTCTGCGAAGCATGTCCGCCGCAAGGATCTCGTACTGCTCAAAGAGGACCGGCAGATCTTCCTTCGTCAGTGCGGAAGGGCTGTCCGGTGAGGTCACGACCGGTTCCATCGAGAGCTCTGTAAAACCGAGATCATCCGCCATATGGAAGATATCCTTGGTAAAGTCTGTATTGAAGTGGGTAAAAGTCCCCCTCATATAGTAGCCTTTGCCGCCTCTTGCCTGCACAAATTTCCGGAAATTCGGCACGATCCTGTCGTAACTGCCGTTTCGCTTGTTATCCACGCGGAACCTGTCATTGACTTCTTTCCTTCCGTCCAGACTGAGCACGACATTGTGGCATTCCCTGTCAGCCCACTCGATCACCTCATCCGTGACGCCAACGCCGTTTGTTGTCAGCGTAAAACGGAAGTTCTTGTTTTTTTCTTTCTCGATGCTTCTTGCGTATGCGACCAGCTGCCTGCATACGTCAAAATTCATGAGCGGTTCCCCGCCAAAAAAGTCCACTTCCAGATTCTTTCTGAATCCGGAATTCTCCACCAGAAAATCCAGCGCCCTTTTTCCCGTTTCAAAGCTCATCAGGCCTGCAGAGCCTTGGAATTTGCCCTGGGAGGCAAAGCAATACTCGCAGTTAAGATTGCAGGTGTGCGCCACCAGCAGGCAGAGCGCCTTGATCACCGGGTTTTTCTGCTTCATGTCATAGTTCTGATCTCTGTAGACATCCTCCGTAAAGAGCCTTCCCTCTGAGCGAAGTTCCTCAATGTCCGAAAAGATCTCCCCGATCTCCCGGTCCGTCAGTCCCTTAGCGCTGTATTTCTCCCTCAGGACCTCCGCGGCCTCTTCTTCCGTCATGCCCCGGTCAAGGCAGCGGATCGCATCATAAGCCGGTTCATCCGTCACATGGATACTCCCGCTGTAGACATCGAGAACAATATGATATCCGTTCAGTATATATTGATGTATCATCCGGTCTTCCTTTCTGTACGACCCTTATCAAATTACGCACAACAATGGCCGGGGTGCTCACGCACCCCGGCCGGTTGAGCGGATCATTTCCCGTTAATCGTAAGAGAAACGTCTGTGAAAAATATCAGTTCTTTTTCTCACAAGCCTGGTTTGCAATGCCGCAGCTGGTCTTGCATGCGCTCTGGCAGGATGTCTGGCACTCGCCGCAGCCGCCGTTCTTTGCACTCTTTGCCATATCACGGGTATTTAATGTCTGAATGTGCTTCATATCCATTCCCTTCTTTCTCTCATGATTGTAAATAAATACTACGTCTATAATACTAATGCACCGCTTCTTTTGTCAAGGCATCACTCGGAGAGGCAGACGATCCTTCCCGGCGTCCCGGCATGTGTGTGGAGGACCGGATTGCCGCATTTCTCAGTTTCCCTGATCCATGCGAGATGCTCTTTTCCGATCCACTCTCCCGGTGCCAGGATCGGGATGCCCGGCGGATAAGCGTACAGGTACTCCCCGCAGATCCTTCCTTCCGCCTCTTGCGCACAGACCTCCTCCGTCGGGCTCGTGACTGCCGTGAGAATGCGGCAGGCAGCGCCCGCATCCGGAATGACCGGTGCAGCATTTGTTTGGATATTGTCGTTTTCTCTCAAGGCGGCTGCTTCCGCGTCCATACTTTCCAGTGCCTTAGCCAGTTCACGAAGGTTCTCGCCGCTGTCACCGCACCCTGTCATAGCGAGCACATAAGAGCCGCTGCTCATCTCTGTCTCGATCCCGTACCTTCTCCTGAGAATTTGGGCCGCTTGCGCGCCGGTCATTCCCATATCTTTGAATGAGATCACTATTTTGCTCCTGTCACGCAGGATCCTACTGTTTCTGCCGCGCTCTGACTGCTCAGGATTCCACACCTTCACAGCCCGGAGCATCTGCGTTTCCTCGTAAAAAAGGTCGAGATGCTCTTTCCACTGTCCGAACAGCCGTGGACCTCTCTCCGTAAGGAGCTGTACGCAGCTGTCAAGCGAGATCATGAGCGGATAGGACGGGGAGCTCGTCTCGAATATCCCGAGCTGCCTCTCCACTTCCGCTTCGGAAATACATTCGCTCTGAAGGTGCAGCAGCGCGGTCTGTGTCAGGGCGGGCAGTGTCTTATGCGCGCTTTGGACTACCAGATCCGCACCGCAATGAACGGCGCTGTCAGGAAACCCTCCCTCCTCAAAGAGTCCGAAATGTGCACCGTGTGCTTCGTCTACAAGGAGAGGAATCCCCGCACTGCGGCAGACCTTGGCGATCTCCCGGATATCGGAAACCACGCCCTCATACGTCGGCGAAGTCAGGATCACCGCCGCGCTGTTCGGATGCTTCCTGATACTGTCCCTCACTTGACCGGCAGTGACCTCTCTGCATATACCGAGCCGCCGGTTCTGCGCAGGTATGATCCAATGCGCCTTTATTCCTCCCAGCTCGATCGCGTGATAGACCGACCGATGACAGTTGCGGGCAGCTATGATCTCTCCGTGAAAGGGAACGGCCGCTCTGATGCCGGCCAGAATGCCGCAGGTGCTGCCTCCGACCAGGAACCATGTTCTCCCGCTTCCCCACAGCGAGGATGCTCTCTCCATGGCCCTGCGAAGGATGCCGTCCGCGTTATGAAGGTCGTCTGCGCCGCTGATCTCCGTAATATCCAGATCGTACGGCAGTTTTCCGGACGGGCATAGCAGCCTCTTATGACCGGGCATATGCATCGGGATCGTGCGGTTTGTGAGCGCCTCCACTTCTGATTCTAATCTTCCTGTTTTCATACAGTCTTCACAAGCTCCTTTTGACGTTCGTTTCATCGGGCTTTGCATGCAGCCTTGCTGCTGCCTGCCGGCATGAAAAAAGCTGCCGCTGGCAGCGGCAGCTTTTTTATGAAAGCGAATTAAAGCTCGGATGTGCAGTGAGGGCATCTGGTCGCCTCGATCGCGATCTCGCTCTTGCAGTAAGGGCAGATCTTGGTCGTGGGCTCTGCGGGCGCTTCCTCAGGCTTCTTGACAACGGTTGCCGCTTTGTTAATAGCCTTGATCACGCTGAAAAGCACGAGGGCGATCAGAAGGAAGTTGATAACGGCATTGATAAACTTGCCGACAGCGATCGGAGAATTATTCACTGTGACCACAAATCCGCTGAAGTCAAATCCGCCGATCATACCGATAATCGGTGTAATGATATCTTCGACCAAAGATGTCACGATCGCAGTAAAAGCCCCGCCGATGATGATACCGACTGCCATATCCATGACATTCCCGCGGGAGATAAACTCTTTGAACTCTTTCATGAAACCTTTCATTCTACGTACCTCTTTTCTATAGAATTAATAAATGAACAGTTATATTGTACGCAGATTCATTATTCACATCAATACAAATTTTATATTTTTTTTATGATTATAAAAACTGTCTCATAAAAGACAATTATGCTTCTTCAAGCGCGCTCAGGTTATCGCAATGGCACTTATATTCCGCCTCCAGATCCTCCATCATCTGCTCTGCTTCATCATATTTCGAATTCCGCAGCATCTCCGTGATCTTCGCGGTCGGTTCATACAGCCCTTTCAGGCCCAGATTCAGGCAGACTCCCTTTAAAGTATGCGCCGCCTGAAATGCTTTTTCATAATTCGTTTCGCTCATTGCCGTTCGGAGTTCATCCATGCTGCTGTCCCGGAGAAACATAAGAGCAAATCTGCGTATTCTGGCATCGGAGAGAAGCCTGGCTTTGACATCTTCATAGTCTCCCTTAATTGCGTCATAGCATTCTCTGACGTTCATAGAATTCCTTTCTTTGATCATGCTTTTGTCAATATACATAACTGTTTATGATCTCGGTGTTCTCCTGTACGACGGACGACGGCTCATAATCGTCCTGCCCGAACAGCGTACTGTGCAGCGTGATCACATTGGTGGTCAGATAATACGGGATCACGCAGGATTCTCCGTTCACAGTCGCAAACGTCCGGTCCTCTTCCGAGGGAAAGCCCGTGCTATCCGTCAGATCCATGGTCCTGGCCAAAAGAATGAAACGGAGCAGTTCTCCGGCTTTGAGAGACGTCGCCATCTCTCCCAGAACGCTGCCTGCCGCTCTGGCAAGCTGCAGGGGATTGGCTTTTTTGGCCTTCTCCATTGTGAGGGACAATACCGTCCTCTGTCTCTGGGCTCTCTTAAAATCGTCTCCCTCCGTATAACGGATCCTGCAGTATGCCGTGGCCTGAATACCGCTCAGATGCTGCATTCCCGAATCCGTGACCTCCTCGTAATCGATGCCCAGCTCATCATACATATCTTCCATGTAGCTGTTCATATACTCCATCTCTTCATCTGTGATCTCCAGATCGATCCCGCCGAGCGCATCGATCGTGTCTGCAAGACCTTCGAAGCCGACCGTGACGAAATCGGTGATATTGAGATCAAGATTGGAGTTGAGCATGGCGATCGCCTGCTGCGGGCCTCCGTATGCATACGCCGCATTGCATTTGCGGAACTCTCCTCCGCCAATATCAAGCAGCGTATCGCGGTAGACAGAGACGAGTTTGATCTTTCCTGTCTTCTTATTGATGGAACAAATCATGATCGTATCGCTTCGGTTGTCTCCCCCGAGAAGATCCTGTTCTCTTGAGTCCACACCGAAGAGCGCAATATTCTGGTAGCCCTTCATAGTCTCATCCGCCAGTACGCTGGGGTGAATACTGCTTTGGAGGGATTCCTCCAGATCCACCGAATTCACTGTCTGCATCAGAGAACGCATATACATGAGTCCGCCCGCTGCCGCACCAATGATCAGGGCCAATAGGATCAGAAAGAAATTCCTGATCGGATGGTGCCTCTTCTTTTGACGGTTATACTGTTTGAGCCTGCGATTCTCGGATCTTCTGAGTTTCTCCTCTTCTCTCTGCTGCCTGATCCTTTCATACTCTCTGTTCTGACGGAGCTCCTCTTCCAGCTCCAGTCTCTCTTTTCTTCTCCGCACCCCTTCGCGGGCGTCCCTCTGACGGGCGTATTCTTCGTAATCCTCCTCTTCCCCCAGTTCTTCTTCCATCAGGATTCTGTCTTCTATCTCTTTTCTGTTTTTTGCCATAAATGCTCCTTGAAATTACTCGATCAATTCCAGACCATTTTCCGAGCACCAGCGCTTTGAAAACTCCATATAAACTTCGTCCCTGTAATTGAACCATTTAATAAGAAGGTGTCTTTCTCTTACGGCGTTTTCAAAATACAGCATCCGCTCGTCCTCATCCAGGTCCTTCAGTTCTTCGAACCAGTCGCTGCCGGGAATCGTTCCGACAAATGCCTTCATAACTTTGATGCGTCCCTCTTCTCCGATCTCGGGGAGCTTTATATACTCTCCGCTGCGCTTCAGGAGATCCTCCTCTGTGGAGATCCCGTATACCGCTTTGCCGTAGATGCGGCCGCCCATGAACATGAGGACGGTCTCCAGCGGTATATAATAATAGTAAACGGCTTGAAAGGGATACGAGAGAGACTGCATCACATCATCCAGTCTGATCTTCATTTATCATTCCTCTTTTTATAAAACGAACTGCTGTTACCGATACTCTCAAAATTACAATTATAGAATAGTGCTTCATTTCAAAGGTTCTGTCAAGAGCTTTTTTATTGACCGTGTACACTATGCCTTGAGAAATCGCCAAAATGCCTCTATACTTTATAAATAAGCTGTTTATACAGATCACCTGATTATTTACAATGATGAGAGGCACACCATGCGAAGGACTGTATCCAATATTCTGATCATTATCTTTTCCGCCATTATTGCTGTGAGCGGATATCGTCTCTGGAAAATATTCCGCGAGTACCACGAGGGGACGCAGCAATACAACACCACTTCTTCCACCTATGTGCGGCACACCGACGATGCTCCGGAGGAGGAAGGCTATCCCACTGTCTGTCCCATAAGTGTGGACTTTGAAGGACTGCTCGCCGAGAATCCCGATGTTGTCGGGTGGATCTACAGTGAAGGGACCCAGATCAACTACCCTGTCATGCATGGAAGCAGCAATGAGGAATACCTCTACACTATGATCAACCGTGCTTACAACTCGTCGGGAAGTATTTTTATGGATTTTCGGAACCAGCCCGACCTGTCCGATTACAATACGATCATTTACGGGCACCACATGAAGAACGGATCCATGTTCGCTTCTCTCCACCAGTATACAAAGCAGTCTTTCTATGACGAGCACAAGTACCTGTGGTTTCTCACGCCTGACCACATCTACAGGCTGGATGCGATCGCGGGATATGTGGGAAATGCGGAAGCCGAGATCTACACGATCTTTACGGATATGGATGAGCTGAACCGGTATCTGACTTTTGCCTTGTCAAATTCCAATTTCGAAGCTGAAAAGATACCCGAGTATATCAACGGCATTATCGCTCTGTCCACGTGCGCCTATGAGTATGACGACGCGCGCTATGTACTGGTCTGTGTTCCGGTCATGGTTGACTGACCGCATGCGGCTTTTGGCAAAGCACATATGGTTTTAAGGGGATCTGTGAAAGATCCCCTTTTTTATGCGATCAGATCCCGTCTTTGATCTCATATAATACAGCCGAAAATGCCGGAAGCTCAATGCGCACGCCCCCGATCCCCCGTGCTTTCAGTCCGGTCCGGCGTTTCGGTTTTTTGACTGTGCCGCTGTAGCACTCCCAATCCGTGTGGATCAGGGGCATGAGCTTCTCGTCCTTCTGCGGCGTATAGACGTAAACATGAGGCTGATCGGAAAAGTTAAAGAACGCGGCCGCTGCACTGCTGAGGCCCTCCCTGCGGATGCCGTAGACATTGTTCTGCATGTCATTGATCGCGATCCACCTGAATCCGTCAGGATCGTAATCCCTCTCATAAAGTGCAGGCTGCTGCGCATACACCTTGTTCAAATCCCTTATATATTGGGAAAAGCTGTCGTGAAGCGGATACTTGAGCAGGAAATAATCCGGCTCCTTTGTCTCATCCCACTCGCGGATCATCGCGATCTCATTTCCCATGAAATTCAGCTTCTTCCCCGGGTGAACCATCATATACATGTAGAGAGCCCTGCACTGGGGGAACTTCATCTCATAGCTGCCGAAGATCTTGTCTATGACCGTCTTCTTGCCGTGGACCACTTCGTCGTGAGAGAGCGGAAGCAGGTGTCTCTCATTGTAGAAATAGAACATAGAGAAGGTCAGTCTCTGTGCAAAAGAAACTCTCTCTCCCGACTGCTTCATGAAATAATCAAGCGTATCGTTCATCCACCCCAGGTCCCACTTGTAATCGAACCCGAGTCCTCCCTGATCCACAGGTTTGGTGCATCCCGGATACGATGTGGAATCCTCTGCGATCAGCATCGCCGTGGGATGCAGCTGATGCAGACCGAAATTCATTTTTCTGAGGAAATTCAGGTTAAAATCGTTGACACCGCGGTTCTCATTTCCCATCCAGTAGATCAGACGGCTGACCGCATCCATCCGCAGTCCGTCAAAATGGTACTCGCTGAGCCAGTAGTTCGCCGCAGACTGCATAAAACACGCCACTTCTCTTCTCGAGAAGAGGAAGTTGCAGCTTCCCCACTCGCTGTCCGAGACGTCCGAAGACGGATACTCATACAGATCCGAGCCGTCGTAGTGTTTGAGCGCATAGTAGTCATTGGCAAAGTGCGCCGGGACAAAATCGATGATCGCCCCGATCCCTGCCAGATGCAGCTCATTGATCAGTTTCTGCAGCTGCCGCGCCGTTCCGTACCGGGAAGTCGGCGCAAAAAATCCTGTGTTCTGATATCCCCAGCTTCCGTCAAAGGGGTGCTCCGAGAGCGGCATGAACTCCACGTGCGTATAGTGATTCGCCTTGATATAAGCGATCAGTTCTTCCGCGATCTCGTCATACTGATACCAGCCTTCCTCGACCTTCCTGTCAGGATCATCCTGCCTGTCGGCATCTTTTCTCTTCCATGAGCCCAAATGGAGTTCATAGATATTGAGGGGTTTGTCAAAACAGCGCGTGCGGTCCTTCATCCACTCCTCATCCGTAAACCGGAATTCGCTCAGATCTCTGACAATGGAGGCGAAGTTCGGGCGGAGCTCCATTCCGAAGCCGTAAGGATCGCAGTGCTCTATCCGTCCGTTCTGACCATAGATCACATACTTGTACATCTGTCCGGCCCTGGCCCCGGCGATCCGGATCTCATAAAACTGCGCACGGACAGCTTCCTTCATTTCCTCTTCCTGCCAGTTATTGAACTCCCCTATGATCGCAACCCGCTCAGCCTGCGGCGCAAATGTTCTGAAGACTACGCCGTCTTCCTCCACATGTGCCCCCAGATATTTATATGCATCATAGATCTCACCCATGTAGAACTTCTGAAAATCCATCTTGTCTCCTTACTCCGCGTCTTCCTCCTCCGCATTAGACGATACGTCTTTGCGGGAGTTCTGCATGATATCGAAAATCTCCTGCGCGTTGTCCACTGTCACATTTACATATTCGCAGTAAATGCACGGCTGTACGCTATCACCTCTGAGAAACGCGAATGCCGCATCCGATGCGCTCTTGGACTGTTCCAAAAAGTCGTTAAAGAACGTGCTGCGGATATTGCCGGAAGCGACTTCCTTCACACTTGCCCGATTGGCATCAAAGCCGAATATGATCACATCGTGTCCGACTTTTTTCTTCTCTTCGCTGATCGCATCCCATGCACCGAGTGCCTGATCGTCATTCGCGCACAGAATGACTTCCAGATCTTTTCCGTATTCATCCATCATGCGGATGACATTTTCTTTGGCCTGAAGGCGCGCCTCACTTATTGGCTCTTCTTCCACTTCTTCCTGAATTTCTTCATCGGTCTGCGCAGCGCCGGCGTTCTCCGCTTCTGCCTCCGCTTCCGGCCCGTTTGTCACAGCCTGTTCTTCCTCTGGCTCCTGCGCCGGTTCTGCAGCCGGTTCTTCAGCTGCTTCATCCGCAGCTTCCTCAGCGCTCTCCTCAGTATCCCCCTCACCGGACTCGTCTTCCCCGTCTGTCAGGACATTGACCGCATAGCCGCGCTCATCGAAAGCTTTCAGAGTCTCCTCATTGACCAGGTCACCGGAACTAATGCCGTCTTTTCCAAGGACGATCAGACCGATCTCCTCATCACCGTTTTGATCGATCGTCTCCAGCTCTGCCGCATCCAGGACGTCTGCTCTCTTTTGGGCTGCCTTTTCGCAGGTTCCCCCCACATATACCGCCTTGATTCCTTTTTTCTCCCAGCGCTGCAATTCCTTCTCGTCAGGACCGGTGCCGAAAAACACGACCGGTATTTCCGCTTTGGAAGCCGCATCTGTGATCGCCGGTATCGCCGCTGCATCCGCATTTCCAACGAACAGGACATGGCATCCCGCGGCGATCTGCCCGCCGGCTCCTGCCTGCAGCTCCTCTCCCGGCTGATCTGAAGCCTCTATGTTGTCTTCGGGGACACCGGAAGAGACCAGATACCCTTTCAGCTTTTCAACAAAAGATTCCGTAAACTCTCCATCTTCCTCTGCATATATGATCCCGATCTTCACATCGGAAGGAAGGATGGTGCTGTCCTTATCAACTGTCTCCGTAGTCGTGTCCTCATTCGATACGTTCTGACCTTCTCCCTGAGAAGAACATCCTGTAATCAGGAGGACACTGATGATTCCGGTAAGAATCCATGCAATGATCTTCCTGCCCATATTGCTTTCCTTTCTGCCGCACCTCATCTCAGTCGTCTGAGCGTCGGATCCGCCGGCTGAAACCCTCGAATCGTCCGCAATTTGTGTGTATTTTATCTATTATACCTTTAAATATTATATCCTGTCAAAACAGTCCCCGCCTTAAGCTGCAAGCTTCCAAGCCCAAGGCACGAGAAGCAAAAGAGGGCGTTGCCCTCGCTGATTAATCAGCAAGATGCAACACCACCTTCTGTGTTGTCCCTGTTTGTAATTGTAATGATCTGCTATTTTCGCCTGCGTGCGATGGAATAGAAAGCAAACATATCCGGCCTGTGCCTGGACTGCGTATATTCAAACATCTCCCCGGCGGCATTGTAAGTCTCCGACGTGACGACCGCCATCGCCCCGCAGTCTACCTCTGGTGTCACTTGTGGTCCGGTACGATGATACCGAGAATCTTCTCTTCGTTGTATCGCGAAAGGATCAGCGCACCTGCAAGGCAGATCACTGCCGCAGAGACCGCCGCGATCCTATAACCGAGTCCGGTCTCGGTTCCGATGCTGGCAAAGGCTGTAAACACAAGCATCGCTATACTTTGACCGAATTTGAAAGCAAAAGTCCTCGCCGCGAAGAACATGCCCTCTCGGTTCTCTCCCGTCACCACGGCGTCCGCTTCCGCGATATCCGCGACGATCGCCTGGGGAAGGATACCGAGAATAGCCATCGGGAATGCCGCCGCGCAGACGATGATGATGCCGAACACGAGTCCGGAGCCTCCCAGAAGACCGGAGACCGCTGTGATCACATATACGATCGAAAGTCCGACGAAACCGATCAGCACCAGTTTCTTCTTGTTCATGCGGTGTGCCAGCCCGTTGACCGGCATATAGCAGGCAAAGGACAAAAGCGTCATGGCTACGTAGAGGATCGTCGTGAATTTCTCCGGAAGCTTCATCAGGGACGTGATGAAGAAGGGAAGCCCGGTCTGGAAGATCGTCAGCCCCAGGAAGTACAGCACATCGCTTCCGACAAAGATCCTGAAATCGCCGTTCCTGAATGTCTTGATCAGGGATGTAAAGGCGTCATCCTCCGATGGCACTGTGTGCACGTAATCTTTCTCGTTGATCGTAAAGGTCGGAACCAGCAGCGCAGCCAGCCCGATCGCGGCGAGGACGGCAAATGTGATCCGGATGGCGAGTACTCTCCCTACAGAAGGTTCCAAGGCTCCCCAGATAAAGGGCGCCGCATAGCCGACGGCAGAACCCAGAAGGAAAGTCACGGAAATATAGGTCGAAATGCTGATCCTCGTGTCCTGCGTCGTCCCCAGCTCGGAGATCAGCGCATTGTAGGGCGTACAGTAGGTCGTCATGAACAGATAGAATAAGAGGAGTGTCACCAAAAGCCATATGCTGTTCACGTTTGAGATCTCATTCACCGGTGCCCAGAAGACCAGTACCGTGACGAGCGCGAAGGGGACGGCGATCTTCTGCATGAACGGGATCCTGCGGCCCTTCGGATTCTGCGACCTGTCTGACATATTGGCGATCATTGGATCTGTCACCGCGTCAAAAACTCTTCCGAGCGCAGCGATCCCTCCGATCACCGTTGCGATCCCGAAGATCACTCTCCCCTGCGGGATAAACAATGTCTGTCCGGCTGAGATTGAATCCACGTCCGGCTGATAGAAATAGACAAGCCAGTTTGTGATCAGCGCTGACAGAAGCGACCACCCGAACTGTCCGATCGCAAAACACCACATCTTACCTTTTGTCAAAATTTTCATGCTGCTATACTCCTGTTATCATGGACTGTTCTGTCACATACTAATCTTTCTTCTTTTTGCGGTGAATGTGAATTTCCGGTATGGCCACGTTGTCGTAAACAATGTCTTTCTTTTTCAGCTCATTGTTCTCTTCTTCATCCGCCTCCTTCTGCAATTCATCAAAATTCTCCGAGTGATACTCGGGAACCGCGACAGTGTCATCCTGATCGACATGGAACAATTTCTTAAAGCTCATTTCTGCAGCTCCTTCCGTTTGAATCGGGCTTAAACCAAATTGATAAAGAATGTGATGACCAGTGAATTAATGAAATCCGCAAAAAGGCTGCCGACGATCGGGATCAGAAGGTAAGCCTTGATGGAAGGTACATACTTGTCACAGATCGCCTGCATGTTAGCCATTGCATTGGGGGTTGCGCCCATACCAAAGCCGCAGGTTCCCGCTGTGATGACTGCCGCATCGTAATCTCTGCCCATAAAGCGGAAAATGACGAATCTGGCAAACAAATACATGAAAGCGAGCTGGACCAGAAGAAGAATGACCAGCGGGAGTGCCAGCGCAGCCAGCTGCCAGATCTTGAGCGTGATCATGGCAATGCCGAGGAAGAGCGAGAGGCAGATACCGCCCAAGTCATTGATCTCGCCCATATAGACCTTGATCCTGCCGGTGGCTTCGCCGATATTGCGGATGATCGCCGCGACGATCATAGCGCCGATGTATATCGGAAATGTCATTCCTGTTTTGGTAAGGAGCGCGGAGACCAATGTGCCCAGACCGACTGTTACACAGAGCTCGAAAACGGCCGGAGCATACTGATCGATATGGCGGATGTGCATCTCTTCGTCTTCATCGAAGATCTCAATTTCTTCATCGTCTTCATCTGTTTTCGCGGTTTCCAGAAGGTTATACTTTTTGATCAGGGAATTGCCGAGCGGTCCTCCGATCAAACTGCCCGCGATCAGGCCGAAGGTCGCTGCCGCTGTCGCGATCGTTGTCGCGCCCTGAATGCCGAAGTCCTCAATGACCGGGCCGAAAGCGCCTGCCGTGCCGTGGCCGCCGACCATGGGAACAGATCCGGTGCACATGCCGATCAACGGATTGACGCCCAGTACACGGGACATGCCGACAGCAAGGACGTTCTGCAGGACGATCAGCAGAATGACCTGCACAAGGAACAGGATCAGGTCCTTGCCGCCCTCCTTGAGGACTGCCAGGTTGGCCTGAAAACCGACGGAGGTGAAGAAGAACACCATGCAGATCTCTCTGAACGTGTCGTCATATACGAATTCTACGATGCCGGCCACGTACAGAATGCAGGAAATGATCGCAACTACGAGACCTCCCACGACAGGTGCGGGAATACAAAAGGTCTCCAGGAAACGGATGCGCTTTCTTAGAAACTGACCGAGCATCAGAACACCTACCGCGATCGCAAGAGTCAGATATTTATTGATTTCAATTGTGATCATGTCCGCCCCTCCTTACTTTCCGGATACTTCCACGGTGATCCCGTGCTCTTCATAGTATTTGGCAGCTCCGGGATGGAACGGGATCGTGATCGACTTTACGGCTTCGGATTCTACGAGGTCAAAATCTACAGGCACGGCGCTGTTGAGCGTCTCCTTCTCTTTGAAGAGGGCTCCTGTCAATGTATACACTGTATCTTCCGGCACCTTGTCCGATACGATCAGCACCGACTGGACCGCAAGGGTCTTCACATCCGCATCCTGTCCGTTATACGTGCCCGCCGGAATGACCGTCTCTTTGTAAAACCCGTACGCACTGGTCAAAAGATCGCTCTCACGCTGTTCGATCGGAATAAGGCGCACCGGCGTCTCTGACGTGAGATCCGTGATGATCTGCGTCGGCGCTCCCGCTGTGCAGAACATGGCGTCGATCGTTCCCCCTCTGAGCGCATTGACCGCTTCCGTGTACGTCATGTTCTGAATCGTCAGCAAATTGGATGTCAGGCCATATGCCTGCAGGATCTGTGCCGCATTTTTCTGCGTGCCCGAATCAGCCTCGCCGACACTGACAGTCTTGCCCGCGAGATCGGTGATCGATGCAATGGAAGAATCCGCCCGGACAACGATCTGCACAGGCTCAGGGTACAGCGCGGCAACGGCCGAATATCCCTTCATCGCCGCCGATTCCAATGTACCGTTATACATTTCATCGATGACATCGGACTGCGCGATCGCAAGTTCCAGATAGTTTTCCGAAATCAGGCGGATATTGGCTGCCGAACCGGCTGTTGTCCTCACCTCGGTATTGATATTATACGGATCATTCGACAATGTAGCAGACAGAGCATGCCCGAGCGAATTGTAGTTGCCGCCTTCTCCGGCCGTTCCGATCCGAAGTTTGTTCTGCTGCCCGCAGGCGGTCAGTACCGCCAAAATCAGGAGCAGCGCAAGTCCCAGTACTGTCCTTTTCCTATAACCTTTCAAAACATCGCCTCCTTATACCACATTTGCTGCTGCGATCGGCCTTTCTTTTTGAATCAAAAGCTATCCTTATTATCGCTTATTTCGTGCAAATGTGCAAATATAAAGCCCCGAAACTGCCGATCTGTTATGCACAGTCGATAGTTTCGGGGCTGTTTGGCGTTCTCAGCTTTCGCGCATCTTTTTCAAACCTTTTACGATCCTCTTTGCTCTCTTTAACTCAGGAGCGGCAAACTCTTTGATGGCAACATCTTTGTCTGCGAGACACAAGAGCGCTGCTTCCTTGGAGCGCGGCGGATGTGTGAACGTGAGCGGCCACATATGGCTTCGCATATCGCTCATCTCTTTTGAAGACAATCCGAAATCTTTCTTGGCATTGCGGATCGCGATCTCCGGATGGGACGTCCCGTGCTTGTAGGCGGTCAGTCCCTTATCTTTGATCCTGTAAAGATAGTAATCGTGCAGCATGGCACACCGCACGAGTTCCTTCTCATCGATATCCCATCCCAGTTTCTCCGCCAGCTCAAAACTGCGCATGGCGACCGCAACGCTGTGCCTGAGCGTATTGCTTCCGCGATGCTGCGGGAAATCCTCCAGTCTGCGGACCTTCGGATCCGTCAGGAGTTTTTTCAGTTCATTTATAAAGAGTTCTTTGTTGTTGGTCATCCGTAAATACCTCCATCATCCTTCTGCGAAGGCGGTTCATGAGATTGCCGCCCGTGGGGTGCGGGCGCGCTGCATTCCCGAAATCATTTTGTCCTTTGAATTGAAATGATCACAAAAACCAAAAGAATAAAAGGATAGATCAAAAACGGAATGAGCGAGACACTGGTCAGCCCCGCTATATTGGCAGCCACAAGCAGCTGCGCGCCGTAAGGGATGATTCCCTGTGCGATACAGGAGCCTGTGTCGAGGAGCGATGCCGTCTGGCGCGGATCCACACCGTATTCCTCCGTGATGTCTCTGGCGATCGGGGCCGCGATGACGATCGCAACTGTGTTGTTGGCCGTCGCAATATCCATGAACGCCGTGAGGAATGCGATCCCGTACATACCTCCGCGCTTAGAGTCCGCCTTGCCGCGGATAAACTCAAGGATGGCCTCAAATCCTCCGTTCTCCTTCATGAGCGACGCGATAGAAGCCACAAGGATCGTGACGATCATGGTCTCGAACATTCCGCCCAGCCCTGCTCCCATGGAAGACAGTGCGGTTGCGTAGGTCAGAGAACCCGTAGCGATCCCAACCAGCACAAAGAGCAGAATGCCCACCATCAGTACCATAAAAACATTGAATCCCGCAATGGAGAGCCCGAGAACGATGAAGTAGGGAAAGGCCTGAAAAATGTTGAATTCGAAAGTGCCGATCGCCGCACCGCTGCCGGTCAGCGCGTATATAACAAGGATCACAAATGTGATCATTGCAGCAGGGAGAGCTACCCTTATATTTGTACGGAATTTATCCTTCATTTCCACGCCCTGCGTTTTGGTCGCCGCGATCGTCGTGTCCGATATAAAAGACAGGTTGTCTCCGAACATCGCGCCCCCCACAACGATACCGACACAGAAAGGCAAAGGCATTCCTCCGTTCTGCGACACCGCGCAGGCAATCGGAGCAAGAACCGAGATCGTCCCTACGCTGGTCCCCATTGCCATGGAGATCAGACATGCGATCAGAAAGAGACCCGGGACCGCGAACCTTCCGGGAATGATGCTCAGCAGCAGATTCGCCGTGCTGGAAGCCCCTCCCGCCTGTGATGCGATCCCGCTGAAAGCGCCCGCCATCAGAAAGATAAAGAGCATCGTGACAATATTGTCATCGCCGATCCCCTTTGCGCAGATATGGATCTTTTCGTCAAAAGTCAGGCTCCGGTTTTGGAAAAAGGCGGCGATCAGGGCAATGGAAAAGGCGAGAACAACAGAGACGACGTAAAATCCCATCTGCCCTTCCTCAGGCTTTATATACTCAAAAAAGATGCCGTTTCCGAGATAGACGACCAGAAACAAAAGGATTGGAAGAAGCGCTTTGGGATTCGCCCGGGGCGTAGATATTTCAGACTGATTCATGTGCAGACCTCATTGTGTGACTAAATTACAGTATAAAAATGTATCGGCAAAGCACCTGAAAAAGGCGTCTGACGCATTTTTCGGCAACAATATATTATTATAGCATAAAATGACAGCCGCCGGTCACAAAACCTACGGCTGTCCCTTCTGAACTTCTTCGTACGCCCGCACTATCTCTTATCTCTCTCTGACCAGTCCGCTCCTGTAGGCACTCAGAAGCTCCTTCAGATCTTTGATCCTTTCCCGGATGATGACCCCCTCATCCGTATCCGCGACCATGATGCGCTCCTCCTCCATCTCCACGATCTCCGTGTCGGAATGGATGTCGACATTTTCTTCCAGAGCTTTCTTCAGGCTCTCGAAGGGCTTGTGCGTCTTGAGCATCATTCCGTGTGAGCTGGAGATCAGCGTGTAACCCGCTATCCCGGTCGCCTTTTGATATGCTCTGCAGAACCCGCCGTCGATCACATAGAGTCTGCCGTCCGCGCGGATCGGGGATTCTCCCTTTTTGACATTGACCGGTGTATGTCCGTTGATGATGTGGCTCTGCTCGGAATACAGGCCGAACTCATGCAGGATCATCTTAGCGGTGCGCTTCTCCCTGTTAAAGACATAATACGCATTGCGCGGTTCTTTCCAAGTGGTCTTATCTTCAAGGTAAGTTCTTTCAAAAGTCTTGATCACCCTGCCGAACAGAGGTGAGTCAATGCCGCACCACAGATACCACAGAAAGTCGACACTGTTTTGGTCCGGCGCGCTCCATGCTTTTCTGACCTCCCGATCCACTTTGTCGAGATAGGCTCTTCCCTGCACCGGTTCACCCCAAAAATCCACCCTGGCAAAATTTCCGTCCTCATCCAGCGGAATACATCCATGGTAAAGGAGGTTTCCGTTGATGCACTTGTACATGGAACCGTGGGAGTAGAGGAAATCCACATGCTGGCGCAGCCGGACCGAATGCATGAAAGCGTGCTGAAGATCCCTCACCACTACTTCTTCCTCAGGGCTTAAGCGGAACGGGTCGCTCCTGTCCACCGTAGGAAAATCATGTGTCTTAAGCGGGTGTTCCGTGCCGTCTATCCGGATCGTATAATTGTCCCAGTCGACCTGCCTCAGCAGCATCCGGTTGTCCATCCTGTACTCAGGGTGCCGCCTGATCAGCTGTCCTTCGAGCTTAAAGATCAGCACAGAGATCGCTTTTTTGAGCGGATCCATGCCCTCCTCACCGGTATAAGTTCTCTCGGCAAACAATACCAGATTGCGCATACTGATACCGTAGCCGTTTTCCAGGACCTCATAGTTGCCGTACTTGACATTGTTATTGATGCAGACAAAAATACTGGCCGGATTGCCCGCTGCCGCTCCCATCCACAAAATGTCGTGGTTTCCCCACTGAATATCCAGCTCATTCTCATAGCTGATCAGAAGATCCATAATGCGGTCCGCATGTTCTCCGCGGTCAAATATATCCCCCAAAATGTGCAGACGGTCCACGAACAGCCTCTTTGTCAAAACACAGAGCGCCACAATAAAGTCGTCCGCACTGCGGGTATCCAGAATGGAATCCAGTATTTTGGAGTGATAGCGCGCACGATTGTTGTCCTCGTCTTTCTGTGCGTGCAAAAGCTCATCAATGATAAAGGCGAACTCCTGAGGCATCGCCTTTCTGACCTTCGACCGTGTGTATTTGGAAGAAGCATACGCTGTCAGCTCGATGAGGCGGTCCAGCATCTGCTTGTACTGAAGGCGCGGGATCTCCCCGCCCTGCTTCATACGTTCCAGCTCTTCCACCGGGTAATAGATCAGCGTACAGAACTCAGCCTGTTCTACCGGTGTCATCGTTTCACCGAACAGAAGACTCACTTTCTCTCGTATAACTCCAGAACAGTTATTGAGAATGTGCTTAAAAGCTTCGTATTCGCCGTGCAGGTCACTCAGATAGTGCTCCGTCCCCTTGGGCAGGTTCAAGATCGCCTGCAGATTGATGATCTCCGCAAATGCCGCCCTCCTGTTCGGAAACTCCCGCGCCAACAGTTCCAGTATCTTCCTGTTTTCTAAAGAAATATCCGTACCCATCTTTTTTCCCTCATATAAACGACTATTTACGTTAGCGATTATTTATGTGAACGACAATTGATGTGAACGATTATTTATGTGAACGATTGTTTACGTGTACAGTGCGGCTGCTCTATTTATTGATCTTTCCCAGCATTTCCATCAGAGCGCTCATTGCATCTTTGTCTTTCCCCGCCGGGTTTTCCGCGCTGCTGCCCGCCTTACTTGACAAAAGAACACTCATGAGTTCAATGGCATTGCTGTCGCCTTCAAGGAGATTGATCGCCGCCTTTTTCGTATTGGTATCTGCCTTTCGGTAAAGCTGGACAAGTTTCTTCTCCGCTGCTGTCAGTTTGAGCGCCTCGGCCGCGGTTTTCGCAGCAGACGGCTTTTTAGCGGAGGATGTCGTCTTGCCCGTTTTCTTTGCTGTGCTTGTATTCGCTGAAGACGGCTTATTCCCGGTGCCTGCCGCCGCTTCCAAAAGTGATTTCTGTGTCACGCCGAGCACTTTGGCGATCTGTTTGAGCACATTTTGTTCCGGTTCCTTCTCGCCGCGCTCTATTTTACTCACGTCCGATGCAGTAAGACCTTCCACCTTTTCCGCCAAAGCCGCCTGTGTAAGCCCTTTGGCAGTACGCGCTTCTTTGATCAGTGTACCCAGTTTTTTTGACATAGCTCCCTCCTTACTCTTTTTCCTCAGCAGAATTCAAACAGGATCCGTCCGCGCTTATTCTCTTTTATTATACAGGACCCCTGAATTTCATACAAACTCAAATACAAGGATCTTCTCATGACGGTCATAGACATCGAACAGATCCGTGCAGTCGATCTCATCGACAAAGGACAGGTCCCCTGCTGTCAAGAGCGCAGCTGCCGCGTCATCATAAGGATAGTAAAAAAACAGATAGATCTGCCTCGGATGTTCATAGTACGACTGTCTGATCCGTCCGATCACAATTTGAAGGATCTCTCCCGCAAACGGGTTAAAAAAATAGAAACGGTTTTCATCCCGTACCTGATAGGTACGGGCATCAGCGCAGACAATGCGGATACCCTCTTTATACTGCTCCGGCAATTTGGACCGCTCGAGATTCTTAATTGCCGCCTCACAGAGTTCGTAGTCATAGTCTATGCCTGCAGCGCGGCATCCGACCCGTGATGCCATGAAAAACAGAGACCGCCCCAAACCGCACCCGTAATCTAGGAAATGATCTTCAGAAGTAATATACCCGCTCTGCGCAAGCCTTTCCAAGATACAATACTCTGTGGGCTCATAAGGGTTGCATGACTCCTCTATGAAGTTGTCCGTTTTGCCGCTCGTGCTTACGCCAAGCTTTTTCTCCCACCATTTTTCTGCTCTCTGATCCATTGTTTCCTCTGCTCTTATGCGGTCTGAATGTGAAAAAACGATGTCTTGCCGCTGCTTATGACTGTCACATGGTATAATGGCACATATCTGTAACCAGCTTTTTCTGTAACCGGAATTTTATCTGTAACCAACTTCTTATCCACAACTAAATTCTACAGCAGAAAGGGGAAACTATGAAGCGTTTGATAATATCACTGATCTTGTGTTCAACTCTGATCATCTCTGCAGTCAGCTGCGCAGGTGCTTCCAAATCAGATCCTGCCGCGTCACCTGAAGCCGCAGCTGAGGATACCGCTGCTGCCGGCGATGGCACTGCTGTCAATGATACGGCCGCTGCCGACGCCGGCTCTGCTGCCGACGATGCCGAGAGCACCCGGGATAGCGAAGCTGCTGCGCCCGAGAGCACGAAAACACCCGGCGATACGGCCTCCGATGAGACCCCCGCTGCAGCCTCAGAGAGCATGACTGCTCCCGCTGCTTCCGCATCCGGCACCGATGAATATGACGCGGAGTACGCTTTCGTCCATGTCAAATTCGATGGGACGAACACGATCGTGATCCCCAACGGTACGGTCAATGATGACACCGTTCTCTACAATGATAAGACACTGGGCGGGCTCTGCGATTATATCGACAGCGAAGTCCTCGAGGAAGGAAGAACGATCAACCGTGAGTTCCTCTACGGACTGGTGGCTGTCGAGATCATTGATCCCACGCTCTTTCCTTCTTACGAGCCGTTCAGTATGGCCATGATCTACAGCCTGACTATAGCCAATGAATTTCACGGAATGAATATCAGCCTCACAGACCTGATCCTCGATTCCACTGAGAATACGAAGCAGTCGTTTGAAGTGGTCGCCGAGGGCAAGGAAGACACATGGATCCTTGATGGCCATGAGAAAAAGTTCTACCTCAATAACGGCAATACCGAGTACACATCGACCATGTTCGACGCTGAAACAATGGCAGTGTGGAGCATCGTGCTGGATGAGTATTTCGGTGTCAGCAGCGAAACAAACACCCCTTGACCTATGCAGCAGCTGCTTGTTCTGGCTTGCAGCTGCTTGTACCGGCCTGCACCCATGCGCGCTCGTCTCTTTAATTGCAAAAATCAGCTTCTGCTGTAAGCACTTACCTTTTTTGAGATGCCTGTAAGCGCAAAACGCAAAACCGGCAGGATGCAATGAAAACCCCTGAAAGCAAGTAAGTGTCAGATCATAGCTCAGTTGATCACACTTACTTCATTCAACTAATCAAGCATCCAAACATAAAAAAAGACTCCTTTGAACCGGATGTTCAAAAGGAGTCAGTTCTAACGAAAGATATAACCATCACCTGTTTATTCCATTCCCGCAGATCCCATTCATTCCCGTGAATTCATTCCCGTGAGTTCATTCCCGTAAAATTCATTCCCTTAAACTCATTCCGGCCTTCTCCTGGCCAGTGAAGAATTCTTGTACTTGAGATCATTTGTCACTTCTCTGATGACTTTGATCTCCCCGGGGAAATCTACAAGGTCATTCTCGTTGTGAAGCTCGATCTCCGCGATCGCCTTATTGTTCCAGAAAGGATAGACATCGATCTTAAAATACTGATTGTGGTATGTCAGACAATACCTATCCTTCCGGATCCGGCCCAGCGTGGTATCTGCATCCATGAGGAGTGCCAGATACTCATCTTTGCTGATCCTTCGCTCGATCTCGATCCTCTTATAGTCTGTGACCTTGCGCTTAATGGTCTCATAATAGATGTAATTACCGCCATATCCGCGTTGCCGGACTCTTCTCTCCTCGTTGGCATTTACCTTCAGATAAGTCTGGACAATATCCACTTTCTGGCAGTTGGGAAGAGATTCCAGCCATGCAATATCGGGGTATTCGATGAGATACTTCTTCTCGACTTCATAGGGCCCGGGCTCGCCGAGGAAAGAGGAGATCTCCGCGAGCAGCCTCTTCATCTTATCCTCAAATCCCGAGGAGTTGTCGATGACCCGCAGGTGAGGATGACCGGTCCAGGCCGCGATGAACTTATCGTCCATTGCGGCCGCCTCTTCGATCGTCTCGATCCTCGCGGAATTGTTGTCTCTTGTATAGAATTCCTCTGCGCCTTTGGCTGCCGTCACAAGATGAAATACCGCATCATAGTTGTCCCTCAGTTCCACCTCATTGGCATGCAGATTTCTGAGAACGCTGTTGAAAGTACTCTCGTCCATATAGACTTTATTGTCGAGTTCTCCCCTGTCACAGACGATGAGCACTTTTTCTTTTTTCATCGACCGGGCTGCCTGCTCGAAGACTTTCTCCTTCTCCAGCTGCAGCTTCATCTGACAGTTCTGATAGTCCTCATTGGTCCTGCATGTCCAGGGCGCAACACCGCCGCTGATCAGTTCCGTCGCCGTCTCCGGCACGAACAAGACCGCGTAGTCTTTTTTGATAAACGCATTCTGGATCCAGCTCATTGCCGTTGTTTTACCGGCACAGGGACCTCCGGTGATCACTATTTTGGTAATTTCCATATGAGTTCTATTCGCTCTTCCTGCACATTACTGTGCTACGACCGCTGTGATGTGCGGGTTGGGATCGTTATACCAGTAGAGGAAGCCCTCGAGATCGACCACATCACCGATCTTGAGATCTTTGACTGCTTTGTAAACATCCGTTTCAGGTCCGCAGAGAGAGGACTCAACTGTAAATGAATATGTCTCGCCGTTCACGGAGACGTTGAAATACAGGTCATCGCCTTCCTGGCCCGAGCCGTCCCAATTGTACAGGAAAGCGACATCTTCTCCGTCGTCGTTCTGTCCGGCGGCTTCGACAGTCATGCCCTTAAACAGGACTTTCTTGTTCATCTTCGTCTCGATCTCGTCTGTGCCGAGAAGCGCTGTGACATCCTCTGCCTCAGCGATGTACTCGCCGTCCTCGAACTGCCATGTTTCTGCGTCGACGATCTCAATCTCTCCGTTAAAGCTTCCTTTGTATCCTTTGATCTTGATCTTTTTACCGATCTCCATCAGCTCATACTCCTTGGGAGTGCAGGGAAGCGCATAGGCAAAATATGCACCGCCGTTCTCGTCCTGCAGATAAAGGCTTACGCTGGTGTCGTCGCCGTTGGAATACATGGCCTGTTTTCCTTGGATCGCACCCATGATGATAACTTCCGTGTCGATCTCCGCCGCCATATACTGCTCATACGAGATCGCATCCTCCGGGATATTCATCTCGGTCTCTGCTGTCTCTTCGATCACTTCGGACTCGACAGTGTCTTCTGTCTGCTCCTGTGTATCCGCAGCCTGTTCCTCTTGTGCGGGCGCAGATGAATTAGATGAATTGCCGCCGCCGCACGCGACAGCTGTGACCATGAAAACACTTGTGAGCAGGATAGCTAATGCTTTTTTCATAACTTCTCTCCCTTTTTTGTTATTCCGGTTACAGTTTCTTTGCGGTCCGTCTCCGAACCAATTCTATTATAGCGTAGTTTCCTCAAAAGAAAACCGCAAATCATAACGGACTGGCCCGTGTGATCCCGTCAATGCCCGGTTTTTTTGGTTTTCTCCCTGATGTAATATACAGCGATCAGGATCCACGTGATCCCGAGCACGGCCAGCAGTATCTTGGATGCGGCAGGAAGGGGGCCCAGATCTTCCGCTCTCATTCCTGCGGCGCCTTGCAGCTGATCCAGCCTGTAAAGAGATGTCACATCTTTGAACAGCTCATCCAGGAATTTGTCATCGACAGTTCCCTTGCGCCGCACGGACTTCGCCGTACTCTCGATCATCTGCCCTGCCGCATCGCGCAGTGAAGTGGATCCGTTGAACACCGGCGTCACGAACGTGTACCGGACATTGTCGATCAGCAGCTTCGCAGCCTCTATTTTGACATTGTAATGGAGCTGGTTGTCCTCTCCTGATCGTTTCAAGTAATCCTGATACGCCTCAGAGGTCTGTGCCTTCGACGTGACAGGTACATAACCTTCTGTCTGCGAGTAGGCGATCTGCACTTCATTGGTCAGAAGGTACTGCGCGAACAGCCAGGATGCCAGGACTACCTGCGGATCCTCTTTGTTGAAAATACAGACCGACGGGCCCTGCGAGATCATCTTGGGGTTCTGCGGATCATACTGCGGGAACATGCGGACCGCTGTCTCGAATTTTACGAGCGCGTCTTTGCTGATGTCCATCAGCGGAGCGTCACTTCCCATCCAGGTCGCCCCTGCCGTCGAATCGATCGCGAACACGCACTGCCCTGCATTGAGGAAGTTGGCGGGATATCCCGATATCTTAAATGTGGAAAAGGCTTTGGTCTTGGCATGCTCTCCGACCGTGCGCAGGATCTCCCGGGTCGTATCGTTGAAGATCAGCACTTCCCCGTTATCCGTGGAATAGCCGGCATCTCTTTCTTTGAGCATCTGGATCATCATGTTGTCCGTGGACTTGTCGATGAAGGGGATCATGACCTTCTGACCGTTCAGGAGATAATTACCGTCGCTTCCTTTTTCGAGCGCCGCCTCCGACACTTCCCATATGAAGTCCCACGTCAGGACATCCGGCACTTCATATCCCAGTTTCTCCACAAAAGTCTTATTGATATAACAGGCCTCCGTGGATCTCATGAAAGGCAGCGCGTACGTCGAGCCCCCGATCGAGCACTCCGACAAAAACTGCGGGACGATCTCTTCTTTGGAAGGGCCGTCGAACTTCAGTGAACTTCCGTCAAGGCCGTATTTTTCATCGGCTATCAGCGCATCGAGCGATACCACGACATTGTCTCCGGTCATGTAGGTCGCGATATGATCCGGATACGTGATACAGACATTCGGCGTGGTATTGGTCGAGATATTTGTGATGACGTCGTTATAGATCTTGCCGTAGTCCGTATACAGGCGGAGCTTGATATCGATATTGGGATAGAGCTTCTCAAAGTCATCAATGGCTTTTTCATAAATCTTGGTCTGCGTCTTATTGGTGTCGTTCTTGGCCCAGAATGAGAGCTCGATCTTCTGGTATTCGTCAAAAACGAGAGGCGGCTGGAACTCTGCCCTGCCCCGGGATCCGTGACAGCCTGTCAGCGCCGCCAGGACCAGAGCCAGCACTGTCACCAGCGCGACCGCTCTTTTGTATATTTTCATCCCTTGGTCCCTCCTCTCGATACGCCGGCCATGATCTTTTTGTGGAAGATGAGAAAGAGTACGATCAGCGGCACGGAAATGACCACCACTGCCGCCATCATTGCCGGGATATTCTCACGGCCGAAACCGTTCTCACGAATCTCCTGGATTCCGTTGGAGACCAGGAAATACGCCTCGTCGTCCGTGATCAGACGAGGCCAGACATAGGAATTCCAGCACTCGATGACCTTGAGGATCGCGATCGTCACCATAGTAGGCTGACAGATCGGGATCATGACTTTCCACAGGTACTTGAAATCCGACGTGCCGTCCACTTTAGCGGCTTTGTAGAGTTCCTCCGGTATCTGTTCGAAGTTCTCCTTGAGGAGATAGATATAAAACACGGAGGCAACCGACGGCAGGATCAGGCCCATGTAGGTGTTGCGCAGTCCTGCATTCGTGATCGTCACGAAGTTTGTGATGATGACCAGCTCATTGGGGATCATCATAAGAGACAGAAACAGTGTGAAAACGAGATTTTTGCCGGGGAATCTCAGGCGCGCGAATGCATACGCGGACAGGACCGTCACGATCATCATCAGCGCCGTCGTTACCACCGTAAAGATCAGCGTATTCACAAAATATCTGCCCAGCGATACTGCTGTAAACGCGTCGCGGTAGTTCTGCAGTGTGGGGGCCAGTGTATAAAGCTTGGGCACATATTCCGCATTATAGGTGCTGTAGCTCTTGACGGAAGTCAGGATCATCCAGTAAAAGGGGAACAGCACGATGACCGACCAGAATGTCAGAAGGATATATGTGACCGTCTTGCGGATCTTTTCGTTCCTTTGCGCTTTTTTCTCGATCTCCGAGAATCCCGCTGCGGAGAAATCTGTATTTTGACTCATGCTGACCCCTCCTTACGCATAATGAGTATTCTTTCTGCTGACCAGCAGATTGATACATGTGATCGTCAGTACAATTGCGAACAGGATGAGCGCTGCTGCCGCCGCAAAGGACGGATAGCCGCCGCTGTCACCGTAGAGCATGTCATAGACATAGCCTACGATCGTATTCATGCCGGCTGCATTGAGGTTGGTCCCGAAGATCGCAACGACATCGCTGTAAGCCTTGAAGGCACCGATGAAACCGGTGATCACCAGATAAAAGATCATGGGGGAGATCATCGGCAGCGTGATCCTCGTGAATATGCGCAGCCTCGATGTGCCATCCACTCTGGCTGCCTTGTAATAGTCGGGATTGACGGAAGCCAGCGCACTCGTGAGTATAAGGATCTTGAACGGAAGGACGACCCAGACCGTGTAAAAGCACATGACGAACATCTTGGCCCAGTAAGGACCGTCGATAAAGTCCACGGCGGTGCCGCCCAGCGCTGTGATCAGGAGGTTGACAAAACCGTCCGAGTAAGGCGTCTTTTTGAACAGGATCATAAAGACCAGTCCGACTGCCAATGTGTTGGTCACATAAGGCAGGAAAAAGACCGTCTGGAAAAAGTCGCGCAGCTTTTCGATCGAATTGAGTCCCAGCGAGATCAGCAGTGCGATCGCTGTGGAGAGCGGCACTGTGATAATGACCAGAATAAAGGTATTCTTGAGCGCCTGCAGAAAATACGGGTCGCGCAGTACATACGCGTAATTGTAGCGCCCTAAGCCAAAATAGGACTGAGAGGCAAAATTGTAGCCTTCCTCCACGGAATAGATCATGACGTCAAACAGAGGATAGACCATGAAGACGCCGAGAAAGATCATTGCGGGAAGCAGGTACAGCCAGGCTCTGGAATTATTCTTATCCATAAACGCTTGCCTCCTTCTTTCAGTGCAGCGGGGAGAATTTGCAGCGGATCCGTTCGCCTCCCGCGTGATCGAACAGATAAGTCCTGCCCGGTTTGATGTCGAAATTCACGGTCTCTCCGCCAACATTCGCGATCTCCTCCGTACTGACGATCGTGCGGATCGATCCGTTAACTGCTGACGGATTCGTCGCCACGATACTGGTATCTCTCCCCATCACTTCCACGGCTGTCAGACCGCAGCGCAGCGCACCGTTCTCTCCTGGTATAAATCCCTCGGGCCGGACGCCGACGGTGACTTTCCCGTCTCTGAGCGCTTTTCCCGGCTGCGCGTCCTTGTCGCCTTCTGTCCAGCTGTCATCGCACTCGATTTTCAGGACGGCGTCGCCTCCGATCTTCAGCACGCCGCCGCTCACTTCTCCCTCAAACACGTTGATCGGAGGTGTACCGAGGAATCTGGCGACGAACAGGTTGATCGGATCCTCATAGACCTGCTGGGGTTTTGCGATCTGCTGCACAACGCCCGCCTCCATGACGACGATCATATCAGAGATGCTCATCGCTTCTTCCTGGTCGTGCGTGACAAAGACGGTCGTGATCCCCGTCTCCTTCTGGATCCTGCGGATCTCCTCTCTTGTCTGGAGCCTCAGACGCGCATCCAGGTTGGAAAGCGGCTCGTCGAGAAGAAGCACTCTCGGCACTTTGACCAGCGCTCTTGCAATGGCCACGCGCTGCTGCTGACCTCCGGAGAGCTCGCTCGGCTTTCTCTCCAGCAGCTGATCGATCTGCACGAGTTTCGCAGCTTCCACAGCTTTGGCCTTCATCTCTTCCTTAGACATCTTGTCTTTCCCCTTGCGGTTTTCCAAAGGAAACATGATGTTCTGAAGGACTGTCAGGTGAGGATACAGGGCATAGCTCTGAAAGACCATTCCCACACCTCTGTTCTCCGGAGGAAGCTCCGTGACGTCGTCATCGCCAAAAAAGATCTTTCCGGAAGACGGTTTCTCCAATCCGCAGATCATATTGAGCGTCGTGCTCTTTCCGCATCCGGACGGTCCCAAAAGACCGATCAGCTTTCCGTCCGGGATCTCGAAATTAAAGTTGTTGACGGCGATCACATCCTCCTTGATCTTTTTGTTGCGATTGGGATACCGCTTGGTCAGGTTTTGTAATACGATTTTCAAGTTTGTTCCCCCCTTATTGAACGTATTGTGTGTCTTACGGTTATTGTGCACTGTATCGACCTGTCAATCCATGACGAGCCTGGTTATGCGCTTGCATCATTCACGAACATAATAGTGGCGCCCCAGCCACTTCGATAAGCCGTCCAGCCCTGGATAGACCATGCGCTCCGTGATATTTTGATGATCCAGAAAATCCCGGATCTGCCACCTGAGTTCCTTCGCGATCACAAAGCGCGCCGTTTTCAAGGTATTGGTATTTAGAAATGCCTCAATATCCTTCATTCCGGAAGGGACGATGGAAAAGAAAGAATACTGGCTGATGATGCGCCTGTCCAAAGACGGCGGCTCGATCACCAGCATATTGTCTTCCTGCATGTCCTCGTCATACTGCTCCAGAGAATCGCAGGCCTCCTGCAGCATTTCCATCGAAAATACCGTCGTGCAGTAGCTCCGCATGATCTCCTGATACTTCTGCGGAAGGCGGTCGTGGAGCTCATGCACGTCGATTCGCCACACCACGCTGTCGTGCTCAGCCATCTGATCCAGATCTGACTCCGTCATGGCAAAATGGAGCGCCATCAGCGGAGAGAAAGACCAGTCCAAAAGCCGTGTAGGAAATCCGTGGTGCTGTCCCACGATCATCTGTTTCCAGACGCTCCCCTCGATCATGGGCTCCTCCAGTACGGCATATTTGGTAAAATTCTGCAGCATCGGCTTTTCCAAATAATTACTGAGCGATTTGCAGTTTCTGGACAGGCTGGTCGACAGCTTGAATGCGGAATCGCATTCTCCGCGGTAAATATGCAGGTCCCTGTGCCGGTTGAGCTCAGGGCGGAACTTCTGCTCTGCCATCAGCTCCATCAATTGGCTCATGGTCTCGATCCTTGTTTCATTTATCATAACTGCTGCTCTCCTTACTGTATGATCACTTCCTGCAGTATGATCACTTCCTGTTGTATGCTCACTTTCTGTTGTATGATCACTTCCTGTTAAAGAAATCCGTCAGCATACTCCCGATCTGCCTGGGATCAATGCTTCCGTTATTCTCTTCCGCGTATTTCTGCACTATTTTTACAATTCCCGGCATATAGTCGCGGAACAGCGAGGCTGCTTCCGCCTCCCAGTCGACGGTCTTGTACTCGGCATCTCCCTTGTAGACCCGCTCGAACATCGTGATGCTGATCTGGCCCGCCGCAAATGTGATGATGCCGGCAGTGACCGCGTTGAGCACCGATCCCGCCACAGACAGTGCGGGAATGAGTTTCAGCTGGTTGAGCAGCGTTCTGCCGGCGATCGTCGTCAGCCCGGCTTTCAGGATGCTGCTCACGATCTCGTTGACCTGGGAGTTCTCTTTGATCCCGTAAGTTTTGGCGATCGCCCGCATCATGGCGGTCTGCACCGGTACAAGCACAGCGGCATCGGGCGCCGGGAGGACGTATCCGCGCGGCGTGGAAAGAATGTCGTGGCCGGACGCCCGGAGCAGGGCGACGTCTCCGACGATGATCTGGCGGCTGACGCCCAGCATTCCGGCGAGCGCCGTGGCGCTCACGGGTCCTTCCGCTGACTTTAATTTCTGATAGATTGCATTGCGGCGTTCTGCTGCATCCATGATGATATCCGCCTCGCTTCTACATTCCTGATTCTTCCACCCCGCACCGCGCCTTTTGCGTCACGGGTGTCAGTTTGAGGGCGGCGTACCGGCGCCACCTTCAAACGAATCCTATTTTGCCTCATTAGTCTAGCAATGTTTTTCATGACAGTAAATGGCCGCTGTTCATTCCATCCGGACTTCATCCGCGGTATACTCCAGATAGAAAACTGCGGAACGGGGCACCAGACCGCGCCGCAGACGCGGAATCTCAGGTTTTCTTCAGATGAGTGCGGCAGCATAGGGGGAACAGAATGCAGGAGAGAGAAAACTTCGGCAGCAGGCTCGGATTTCTGCTGGTCAGCGCGGGATGCGCGATCGGAATAGGGAATGTGTGGAAATTCCCGTTCATCACGGGACA
>CADCIU010000023.1:0-43212 GCA_902801585.1 uncultured Lachnospiraceae bacterium
AGCAGATGGATGAGAAGCAGCAAATCATCAATCATTGTCTGAACCCCAACTGCAGTGAAGAGGACCTTACAGAAGCTTACAGCATACTTGAGTCTATCGGGTATTTCAAGCTTTCAGACAATGCGGTGGCGTCCGCTAGGAGTGCTGCCGACAGCGGAGTCCGGGAAATGAAGAACTTTATGAAAGGGTTTAAGAATTGAAGCGGGCAGATGATAAGATCTTGAATGAGGCTGCCCGGTCTTATCAGGTCGTGAAGCACAGGACAGAGGAGGCACAGAGGGCTATCAATCAGGCAAAGGAAGGTGCTGACAGACTTGGACGCGAGATCGATCAGCTGAGTGATGAGCTGGATGATCTGCTGAGCCGGGCGGATGCGCTGCTGGATGGGGACTTTGATTTTACGGACGAGGATGCTGCAAATGCCGACGAAATGCTGAAGCAGATTGAAGACAGCTTCACACCCCCGTCCAGATATGAATACGAGAAGCTCGAGACTCTGAATGCCTATGGCTCCTGGGAAAATCTCATGAGTGAGGTCAGTGATTATGCGGAGAAAAATGGAATTGACCTTAGTGCTGATCCATTTGACGGCCTGCTTACGCAGAATGAGAGAGACCGCATTGGGGAGAAGATCCTTGCTGATTATAAGATTGATATGGATCCGGAAGAACGGAAAAGCGCGATAGAGACATATCTGTCTTACGCGATGCTGTTTGCCGCTATCAAAGTAGGCAGGGCTTCTGAGCATAAGGATGAGATAAACAGCCTCTGCGAGATGACATCTGATCTGCTGAGCCAGTATGTCCATATTGATCCGAAATACAACCACAAGGATTTTCTTAAAAAGCCAGACACTCTGAATGAGTGGTTCATATACTTTAACAAGTATTATCCTGAACTGGTTATGGGCAGCTTTGTACCTTCCGATTTGTCTGATGGTTCTTTCGAGTCAACTGATGCTATGAAAAATGCCTTGCATGATATGGGAAAGCGCCCGACCTGGGTGGGAATGGCGTTTTCCATGATATACCAGTTCGCACGAAAGGAAGACAGTACCGGCATTGACAAAAATCTGTTTGTTGCAAATGTATCCGGATCTCCTGAACTGATCGGCAGGAATACAGCTTGCATGCTAATCGCAGGATTTGTCAACTGGCTGGATGCCCTATGCGGAAGTGCTCACGAAAACTCCAAAGCTGCTAATGACACTTCTGATATTAGAAGTCTGGTCATGGCTGTTCTTGATAAGTGCGGGTTTGGCGAATCCGATCAGGAAGGTGTTGTGAAGACGGTTCAGGATTTTGCGCTTGATATCTACAATAAGCTGTGCGGCGAAGCTAAACAGATAAGTGCCAGGACTATAGAGCTCTTTGTGTGTGATTACATTATGCAGTTCCTCGTGTCGCTGAAGGAGCGTGCGGAGGGAGTGCCATTTGCACAAGCCGTATTATCGGCAGAGAATGACTTCGTGCGCCGGTGCCAGGTAGCAGGTTATGGCATATTGTCCATTTTGAAGAAGGGCTCGACTGCGGTTGGAAAAGCCGATGTCGTGAGTCCTTTGTTCAGACTGGTGAATTTCGTTGATGTTGACGGCTGGGCGGAACTCACATATCAGAGCCTTGTGCGAGCTCGCATCGTGTATCTTGGCTATTACATCGATTTAGAGAAGATGGATAATGATCTGGAAGAAGGGTGGCAGGAACTGTTGGATAATGGGATAACGGTGCCGAGGAGACAAATAAAGTGACATGAATTCGCGTGGAGCCAAGTGCAATGCATACTGTGAGAAAGCAGTTGTCAGGACGAGTACGTCGCTTGAACCGATCAACAAGTCGGGATAATCTTGGACCTCCTCGGTCCAAAATTATCCCGCTTTCTCACTCATAATATAGAAAAACCGCAGGAGGGTGTTCTATATGAATGAAGATGAACTCTTATATCTCTTAAAACACGGGCGCGCAAATGACATCCGCTTTATCTTTAAGGATATTCAGGCCAAGACCTATCCGGAGGATTTTCCCACATTTATCGATGCGATGATCAGGGAGCATAAGATCAAGCGGAAGGACATTGCGATCCGCTCCGGCCTGTCGCAGGATTACACTTATAAGCTGCTCCGCGGCGACAAGAAGACAGTGGAGCGGGACTATATTTTGGCGATCTGCATTGCAATAGGAATGAACCTTGCCCAGGTGCAGCATGCGCTGCGTATCTATGGCATGCCGGTCCTTGGCAAAGCTGATCTTCGAAGCCATATCATCTCGCTCGGGATCAGTGAAGGCAAGGACATTGATGAGATCAACGAATGGCTGGAGAAGAGCGGATTCTGTTTGCTCAGGACCAGTCCGGATATGCCGTCAGCTCCGATCATGCCGTTGGAATCGGCGCATATAGATGCTGCGATGGAAATGGCCGGAGAATTGAAAAAGGGCAAAACACTGACCGATGAAGAGTTTGACGATATCAGTGGGTATGAAGAAGCTGATATAGTGATCCACGCAGAGCGATGCGGCCAAGCTTCGATGGATTATATGTACTGGGGAGAGCTCAAGATCCGGAATGAAGAGGGGAAAACCTATTATGTCCGCAACTATTATCATCCTGAAGGCGAGTGCATGGAAGTTATTACAGCGGAGATGCACGACAAGTTCGTTCAGGCTGTGGAAGAGGGGGAGTTACCGGAAGACTTTGAGGCGCTTGAGGCATATGACTCATTGGAAGATGCAGCTTCTTCTCAATTCTTTAAGTGGTTCCTGGAGTTGGATAGGGAAACGGATGGCAAAGTCCTGGAGACAATGCGGCAGGTCGACGATACAAGATACTATGGCGTGCGGTATGGCGCAAAGCTGGATCATGACGGTATGGCCTATTACATGGAAGCATTCAACACGCAGTACCCGGAAAAGAGGGAGTACTTCCAGATTGTTGAGAACGGAGATGAGCGCAGGTTCACAATCTCTCACGAAAGCTATTATATGCGGATGGAGCTGGGAGAGATCTATCCGGTATATTTTGGCACGAAGATACAGGAGCCTGAATATTTCATCGATGTCAGGGACCTTGGTGAACTGGACAGCAGGAATCATTACAAGATGATTTTTGAAGATCTGCTGGCAGGGATGCATCAGTATGAAAAAAGGTTTGGTGGAGCCGTGATCTCTGAAGAGGACATGGAGAAAGAGAAGATCGGTACGCTTACACGGCACGCGGCATCTTATAACCAATCCGGACAGATCCACGATGCCATTAAGGCATTAGAAGAAGCGTATGCGCTGATGACGGATCTTCCAATTTCGGAATCCCTACCCGAACGGATCGTGACGTGCGGGAGGCTGGCTAATCTCTACAACGAAATAGGAGACAGTGAACAGTGCCATGAATGGAATTGCGAGTGCTATTCATACAAGGATCCTTTGAAGGGAGAGCTGCTGAGATCGGAGTGCGGCGAGAGGCTTGACAATGCTGCGATCAGTATGGCTTACGCATGTGTCCATTTCTATAATTAGGAATGGCAGATCAATCTTGATAAAGGATTGGAGTATTTGTGTGAAGCGATCGATTTCTTTGACGGAAGATGTAATACTGTGGCAGACTGGGGATCGCTGGCGAATTGTCTTCTCTCCTATGCATTCCATATTGATGGAGAGAACCCGGAGAAGGCGCTCGAGTATTCGGAGCGGGTGCTCGGCATTATCAGGGATCAGGGGCTTGACAGGCGTCCGCCTTTTCACTACTTCACTTATCTTACCCTCAATAATCATGCCTGGTTGCTTTGGAACAGGCTCTCGAGCGAAGAAGCTATCATTTACTACGGGCGTGCCATCGATCTGATCGAGGGATATCTTGCTGCCGGCACGCCGGATCCTGAGTGCATGAAGGAATCTCTTGAGAAAGCGGCGCATGAGCTGTATCTGATATACAAAGCGACCGGTAAGAAGCGGGAAGCAGAAAGGCTGACTGCGCGAATGCGGAAATCGGGAATCGAATTAAGCGAAGAATGATCCGGAGCACTGTATTTTGACATTGGCAAAACACAGATTTATAAAAGTTGGACCCACCGGGTCCACTTTTTATTCCAAGGCCGAAGTATCATTAATCCATCGAAAGGATAACGGCAAGCGTACCGGTGGCTGATCGGTGCAGGGCTTGCAGGATTCAATGATTTGGAGGATAGGAAGATGGCAAGATACAGAGTTATGGAAGCAAAGTGCGGAGTCGGCGCCGGTGGAATGGCGTGTGGTCCTGTCGCCGGACCGGTGGTAGGAGAGATCAAGCTTGCAGATGAGGATGGTGATGGTTTCTATTTGTGCCTGGCCGAAGTGGATGGGATTCCGAACTGGTTCAAGACCGATCGGAGCACGATTGATGAACAGCTGTCTGATGAGGATGAAGACGATCTGTATGATTATCTCAACGATAATTATGTTGATGTCGGCGAATATGAAGATGTGTTTGAGGACACGGAAGCGGAACTGTATCAGGCATATCGGTATCTCATTTATCTGGTGAGGTGTGAAAGAGAACAGGAAGAGCTTTTCATTCAGTCTACCTTCGGGAAGTATCTGGATGAGATGGAAATTCCGATGTCGGATGCGGAAGAAGAGTATATGGAAGAGATGTAAGCACTTGGAGGTTTCCAATACTTAATAATATTCATTTTTGGCTGATTGCAGTTTATACTGTAGTCAGCTTGATTTGTTGATGATTAGATGGGGATTTAAGTGTAGATTATTGATTTGAGGTTTTACACTTGCTTGTTTTTATGGGGTGATAAGTGTATTTGACTGAACTTGAATTTTACAATTAAAAAAGTCAGTGCTTTGAGCGGAAGTTGATTATTGCAATTCAATTTCCGGTTTGTTGAGAGAAAAGAATATGCTATATCAAAAGACAATGCGGCGCAGGCACTGTTAGCGGAGAGGTAAACCAATGCGACAAGACACAATCAATCGAATCCGAAAATTCACAGAAGACCGCGATTGGGATCAGTTCCACACGCCGGCAAATCTGGCAAAATCAATTGCCATTGAGGCCTCGGAACTGCTTGAGTGCTTTCAATGGTCCGATACGGAATATGACCTCGAGCACGTCAGTGAAGAGCTGGCGGATGTGCTCGTGTACTGCCGGAATATGCTTGATAAACTCGGCCTTGACGAGGATGAGATCATCAATCGAAAAATGGAGCAGAACGAGGCGAAATATCCTGTGGAAAAGGCGCGCGGAAGTGCGGCGAAGTATGACAGTTTGTAGTATACTCAAGATGATTCACGGAAGGTGTCAGGGAGGTTTTGGTGTCAAAAGAACCGTCCCCTGTCTCCTTATGAGGTGTGAAGAAATGCTTTCAAATAAAATGCTTTCAAATAAAACGCTTTCAATCGATGAAAAAGCCAAACGGATCATCGAAGACATCCAACAGGAAAAAGGATGCAGTCCTGTCCGTATTTTTAAAAACATGGCGCAGAAAGAATATATCAGCATTCACGGGCCGGAGCATCATATCCTTGACGGAGCCTGTATTCTGACTGCGTTCTACAATGCCGGCGGAAATATCAGGCTGGAAGAGAGCCTGGCCAAGATCGCACATGAGGGCCTCAGAATGCCGGGGGCAATGTGCGGGCTCTGGGGAATCTGCGGTGCTATTGCTTCTGTCGGGGCGGCACTGTCAATCATTGACGGCACAGGCCCCCTGTCTGATGACGGGACGTGGGGGGAGCATATGAAATTTACTTCGCAGGCCATCAGTGAGCTTGGCAGGATCAATGGCCCGCGATGCTGCAAGCGGGATGCCATGATCGCATTCAGGGAAGGTATCAGATACATCAATGAGCACTACGGCGTTGTGCTCGAATATGAAGATCAGCGATGTGAGTTCAGCGAGCGGAATCAGCAGTGTTTGAGAGAGCGATGTCCGTTTTTTGGAGCAGAAGGCTGAAAAAGTGAGCGAAATGAAAATGAATGCAAAGCGGGGATTTGTTCCGGAAGATGAAAGGAACTTTTCAGATGAAGCTCTGCAGCTTATGCGAACAGCATCCGGGCATATCCGTTATCTCATCAATGAGGGGTACGACCTGAAGCAGGCATCCACGTTCGTGGGAAATCATTACTTGCTGTCAGAGCGCCAGAGACTGGCGATCATGCGAAGTGTAGGAACCGAAGAGAAGGTCGCCGATCGACTGAAGAAGCAGGTGAGGACCGAGGAGCTTGCAGGGAAAGAAGTCTGGATTGACGGCTTTAACACCATTATCACGCTTGAGGTGATACTAAGTGATTCCGTTTTCTTTACTTGCATGGATGGAACGCTGCGCGATCTGGCTGCGCTCAGGGGGACCTATAGGCTGATTCCGGAGACGGACAGGGCAGTGCAATTGATGCTGGATGTCCTTATGGAAGCGAAGGTCCGAAAGGTAAATATCCTTCTGGATGAGCCGGTATCAAATTCCGGACGGCTGAAGATGAAGATCGCGGAAATTGCGGAGAAATATCCGTATGAAATGGACATCCGGATCCGGAAAGACGTTGACCGGGAACTCTATGACAAAGAGCTGGTGGTGACATCGGATTCCATCATTCTGGATCACTGCGTGAGCTGGGTGAACCTGACTGCGGAGTGTATGCGCAGAGAAAATGCGGCTGCACTGCAGGTGTGGTGATGTGGCAAGGGGACTGTCGAATTTGACAAAATACAGTGCCCCTTGACGCAAAAGCACGAGATGCGCCCCTCGGCATATCGCACAAAAAAAACGGAAAACACATCAAGTGTTTTCCGTTTCGTAGCGAGAGGGGGACTTGAACCCTCGACACCGCGGGTATGAACCGCGTGCTCTAGCCAGCTGAGCTATCTCGCCATATCTGTCTGCTGTTTCATCAGTCAGCTTTTATAGTATACGAAAGAGAATCAGATTTGTCAACTACAATATTAAAAATAATGGATGCGATGATCAGCTGCTGAGGAGCCGATTTCTTCCAGTCCATCCTCATGAGTATTGGAAAATGATCGTGAAGATGATATATTTATGATTTAGATTGTTAAACCAGTTTTTTCACCGGGAGAAAGAAATGACAGGATCAGCAGCTATAATGGCAGTATTGCTCGGAGCATCCATGGTATTGGGGAGCGTGGGCGGCGCCGGAACGAGCGTTGGCAGCGCCGGAACGGGCAGTCTCGCCCGTGCCGTCACGGAAGAGGGAAACTTCGAAGAAGAAACAACACTTAACTCAGGATCAGAGCTTGAGGAAGAAGTGTCTGAAGAGAATAATGCTGACGCAGAAAATGATGCTGACGCAGAGAATCATACTGACGGAGAAAACAACTCTGAAGAAGACGGCAAGAAGTATCCTTACGAGTTTGTGATCGCGATTGATGCCGGACATCAGGGACAGGGCAATTTTGAGCAGGAGCCGATCGGCCCCGGTGCAAGTGAGACGAAGAACAAGGTGGCCGGAGGAACAAGAGGCGTTGAGACCGGCGTGCCGGAATATCAGCTGACTCTGGATATCGCACTGCAGCTCCGCGATGTCCTCGAAGACAGCGGCTATATGGTCCTGATGATCAGGGAATCCAATGATGTCGACATCTCCAATGCGGAGAGGGCGCAGATGGCCAATGATGCGGACGCGGATCTGTTCATCAGGCTTCACGGAGACGGATCGGAGGACTTGTCAGCCAACGGCGCATTGGCGATCTGCCAGACTCCCTCCAATCCTTATAACAGTGAGACTTATGAGGATTCCAGACTCCTTGCGGAGAAAACACTGGATGCGTATACGGAAGTCACAGGGATCAGGAGCAGAGGCATTCAGGAGACCGACAACATGAGCGGGATCAACTGGTGCAGCGTTCCCGTGACGATCCTGGAGATGGGCTTTATGACCAATCCGGATGAGGATGTTAAGATGCAGGATCCGGAGTTTCAGAAAGAGATGGTGAGCGGTATCGCCAAGGGGATCGAGGATTACCTGGACGAGAAGAACCCGAACCGCGTAAAGCCTGAGGAGAACAGCGCTCAGATGGATACCGGCAGTACTGCCGAGGAGGCAGAGACAGCGCCGGAAGAAGAACCGGCGTCAGAACCGGAAAAGCAGCCGGAGAATGAGCAGGACAGCAAGGACGCAGATCAGAAAGAACCGGAACTGCCGCCTTACGAGGGAATCCTGAAAACGTCTGATCGCGCGATCGCTGCCAAAACATGGAAATCGGCAGAGTATCTGAAAAAGACTGTGGACAGGACAGCTGACTCCATCCTCGAAAAGGACAAGAATAAGAAGGACAGGAAAAAGAAAAAGACCGCTGTGAGCAGCGAGCGCCTGCATGAACTGGAAGAGTCACTCAGAACGGAAATAGACAGTCTGGGCGGAAAATGGTCATTGTATTTTAAGGACCTGAAGACCGGAGAAGTCATCGGGATCAATGACGAGGAACCGATGGTGGCAGCCAGCCTGATCAAGCTGTTCGTCGCGGGAGAGATCCTGACTGAGGCGGAAGAGGGCGATCTGGACCTGGATCAGCACATAAGAGATCTGGATTACATGATCAAGGTCAGTGACAACGGAGCGGCCAACAGACTGATCGACAAGGCGAAGATGGATAATATCAACGCATTTGCCAGTTCTCACGGTTTTGATGCCACGAAGCTCAATCGAAGGATGCTTGAGAATAACGGCACGGAGAACTATACTTCGGCGCGTGACTGTGGAGCCCTGCTCGAACAGGTCGTGAGAGGATGCTTTGTCAGCCCCAAGGCTTCCGGGATCTTATTGAACAGCCTGAGAAACCAGCAGAGAAGAGGTAAAATCCCGGCAGGTGTTCCGGCTGAGATCCCTACGGCCAATAAGACCGGGGAGCTGGATGCGGTCGATAATGATGCCGCGATCGTGTGGTCGCCTTCAGGGACTTATGTTTTGTGTATCATGAGCGCAGATGCAGGCAACCGGATCCCGGAGATCATAAAGCTTTCCGGAATGGTGTATGAGGCCATGGGAGAATAAAACGAGAATAAAAAAGAATGATCGGGATTCGTGGATTTGCATAAGAGCCGGCGTATAAAAGAATAACTGAATAAAACAGTGACAAAGATCACAAAGAATATAACGAAAGATAATTCCAAGGAGGCAATTACGATGAGCGATATGATGGAAAACAAAATGAATGCAGAAGAGCTTAGTGCAGTGACCGGCGGAAGAACGGCGCAGTCTTACAGAGTCAGACCGATCAACCCGATCTGGGTAAGAGTTACAGCTTCTTCCCTCAACTGCAGATATACACCGAACGGAAAGATCGCGAAGATCTATGAGAGAGGCCACAAGCTGAAAGTCGACGGCATCACGGATGACGGCGTATGGTACAGACTTCTGATCAATGATCCTCAGGGCGGCACCTGCTACGCATATATTTGCAAGCAGTATACAGAGCCGTTCTGATCGGGTGCGATAATGTAATGTGCAGCGGATATGAAAATATCCGCTGTTTTTTTATTGTATTCCAAATTGCACAAAAAATGCTATAATGGGTGAATCATAAATGCACAGGAGGAATACCAAATGGGAGCTTTGAAGAACATTGCAAGGAAATATATGGAGACGAGCCTGATCCTCAGGATCGTGATCGGACTTGTCATCGGCGCTGTTCTCGGCGTTACACTTAAGAGCTGGACTTGGATCGGTATTTTCGGAAATCTGTTTGTCGGAGCGCTCCGCGCCGTGGCACCGGTACTGGTCTTCGTGCTGATTATCAGTGCACTGAGCAACGGACAGAGCAAACTCGACAGAAAGTTCGGGCTCGTGCTGTTTTTTTACATGTTCAGTACATTTCTCGCTGCGGCTTCTGCTGTTGCCGCAAGCTTTGCTTTCCCGGTCACGATGAAACTGGGCGAAGCTGCCCAGTCGGATTCGGTACCGCAGAACGTGGGAGAGGTCCTTCAGAACCTTCTTCTCAAGATGGTGGAAAACCCTGTATCCGCGATCGTGAACGGAAACTACATCGGTATTCTGTTCTGGGCCGCCGTCTTCGGGATCGCCTTTAAAAAGGTCGCTGCCGATTCGACGCGCCGTATGCTTGCAGATGCGTCGGAAGCGGTGTCTGCAGCGGTCAGGCTGATCATCGGTTTCGCGCCTTTCGGTATCTGCGGTCTTGTATACAGCACGGTTTCGGAGTACGGTCTGGAGGTCTTCAAGGATTACGGACGCCTGCTGCTGGTTCTGGTCGGCTGCATGATGTTTGTGGCTCTGGTGATCGATCCGTTCATCGCTTTCCTTTTCATGAGAAGAAATCCCTATCCGCTGGTACTCAGGTGCCTTAGGGAGAGCGGGATCACGGCTTTCTTCACAAGAAGCAGCGCTGCCAATATTCCGGTCAACATGGAACTGTGCGAGAAGCTCGGCCTTGATCAGGATATGTATTCCGTTTCGATCCCTCTGGGCGCAACGATCAATATGGACGGAGCGGCGATCACGATCACTGTCATGACCCTGGCGGCTGCCAATACCGTCGGCGTCCATGTCGATATTCCCTCCGCGCTGGTGCTGAGCATCCTGTCGACGCTGGCTGCATGCGGCGCATCGGGTGTTGCCGGCGGATCCCTTCTTCTGATCCCCATGGCATGCTCCCTGTTCGGAATCTCCAATGATGTCGCGATGCAGGTCGTCGGTGTCGGATTTATCATCGGCGTGATTCAGGACAGTGTGGAGACCATGCTCAACTCGTCAGGCGACGTTATGTTTGCCGCGACGGCTGAGTATTCGACCTGGATCAAGGAGGGAAGAGCAGACGATCTGCCGACTTTCCTGGGCGGTAAGAGAGAGCTGGATATCTGATCATTGACTTTGCATGCGTCAAAATACAGAAAATCTGATGGTTTTTCTGTATTTTGGCGCTTTTTGTTTGCGAATCGGCGTTGCGCTTTCAGTAAACTTGCTTTATGATACTTGTGCACCGATTTGGAGTGTAACGGGCTATCAATATTTTGAAACAACCGCTTCCTGCGAAGGGATCCGGCTGTACCAGCGAAGAGAGGAAAGGATTTAATGGCAGATTTTGAAAAGATTCTGAAGGAAACCAGTTATCCCGGACGCGGCATTATGATCGGCAGGAGCGCGGACGGGACGAAAGCCGTGACTGCTTATTTCATTATGGGAAGAAGCGTCAACAGCCGCAACCGTATCTTTGTGGAAGATGGCGAAGGGATCCGCACACAGGCTTTTGATCCTTCCAAGATGGAAGATCCCAGCCTGATCATCTATGCCCCTGTCCGTGTTTACGGCAACAAGACGATCGTGACAAACGGCGATCAGACCGATACGATCTATGAGGGCCTGGACAAGCAGTATACATTCGAGCAGGCGCTCCGCAGCAGGGAGTTCGAACCCGATGCGCCCAACTATACACCCAGGATCTCGGGCGTTATGCATGTGGAGAAGGGAAAATACAGCTATGCCATGTCGATCTTAAAGAGCGATCAGGGAGATCCTTCTTCCTGCCTGCGCTATACATTTGCCTATGAGAATCCCAAGCCGGGCGAGGGCCGCTTTATCTCCACCTATAAGGGAGACGGCAACCCGCTTCCCAGTTTCGAGGGAGAGCCCAAAGCGCTCGAACTGGACGGGGTGTTCACAGGTGATATCGACACATTTACAGACAGAGTGTGGACAGCACTCAACGAGGACAACAAAGTCTCTCTGTTCGTGCGGTTCATCGACATCGCATCCGGTGCATATCAGACAAGGATCGTGAATAAGAATCAGTAAGGAAGGGAGATCACTATGAAAGAAATGGAACTCAAATACGGATGTAATCCCAACCAGAAGCCTTCCCGCATCTATATGGAAGACGGTTCGGACCTGCCCATCGAAGTGCTGAACGGAAGACCCGGATATATCAATCTTCTGGATGCCTTCAACGGCTGGCAGCTGGTCAGCGAACTGAAAAAAGCGACCGGCAAGGAGGCGGCGACCTCTTTCAAGCATGTCTCTCCGGCAGGCGCGGCGATCGGCCTTCCGCTGACAGATGTTGAGAAGAAGATCTACTGGGTCGACGATATCGGTGAGCTCACTCCTATGGGAAGCGCTTATGCGCGTGCGCGCGGCGCTGACAGAATGTCTTCTTTCGGTGACTTCATTTCACTTTCCGACACTTGCGACGTGTGCACAGCCAAGCTGGTATCCAGAGAAGTATCGGACGGCATCATCGCCCCTAATTATGAGCCGGAAGCACTGGAGATCCTTAAGAAAAAGAAAAAGGGAAATTACTGCATTCTGAAGATCGACCCCGCATATCAGCCTGCACAGATCGAGAAAAAGCAGGTGTTCGGCGTGACTTTCGAGCAGGGAAGAAACGAGCTGGTGATCGACGATGCGCTGTTTGCCAACATCGTGACTAAGAACAAAGATCTTCCGCAGACTGCACGCGACGATATGGCGATCGCACTGATCACGCTCAAGTATACGCAGTCCAATTCGGTCTGCTATGTGAAGGGCGGCCAGGCCATCGGAATCGGCGCCGGACAGCAGTCCAGGATCCACTGCACAAGGCTGGCCGGAAGCAAGGCAGACAACTGGTATCTGCGCCAGTCTCCCCAGGTCCTGAATCTTCCTTTCAAGGAAGGGATCAAGAGAGCTGAGAGAGACAACGCGATCGATCTCTACATGGGTGAGGATTACATGGATGTTCTCGCGGACGGCAAGTGGGAAGCACTCTTTACTGAGAAGCCCGCTGTCTTCACCGCGCAGGAAAAGAGAGCATGGCTGGACGGCAACACGAATGTCACCCTCGGATCGGATGCTTTCTTCCCCTTCGGTGACAACATCGAGAGAGCCTTCCGCAGCGGCGTCAAGTATGTGGCGCAGCCCGGCGGCAGTGTGAGAGACAGCGATGTGATCGCGGCTTGCGACGATCATGATATGGTGATGTGCTTTACAGGTATCCGTCTTTTCCACCATTAAGCACGCGGGAAAGATATGCAGTTCACGAAAAGGATCGGTTCGGCAGGCAGTACAGCCTTTTATTTCACGGACAGCCGGGACGGCGGCATGAGCGATGCGCAGCAGATCTATCTGGCGGATCGGATCATGTCTTACAGGACCCGGTTTGCATCCCTCGCCGTCAACGCGGTCTGGGACTTCGGTATGGAAGAGGGAGATCCTGTCAGGAGCGATAAGTACGGTGAATTTGAGCTCTGCCGGGACAATGCGGTATATAATGCGCAGATGCTCACGATCTCTTTCAATCACGCAAGGCTGCGAAAGATGAACTGTGAGGCGGACCCGGGCGAGATCGCGCAGATCCTTGCGTATCACAGGCAGCATAAAGACTTGTGTGAGAGGGCTCTCGAAATGC
This sequence comes from uncultured Lachnospiraceae bacterium, assembly GCA_902801585.1. The sequence goes on from CADCIU010000023.1 coordinate 13,328, forward strand.
AGGCACAGCTGCTGGCACAGGGGATCCCCTGGCCGAAGATCGGCGCCATGCTCTTCGAGAAACTGGGTATCACGCCGTGTGCGGAGAATGCACTGGCAGTTACGGATCGCTATTTTGCCGATGTGCAGGCGATCCGAATGCTCGAGAACACCGAGAGTCTTGAGAGGCTGACGGCGCATGAGATCGGGCACATGCTCTCGGAAGAGAGCGGCGCTGTGCATGATAAGAGGATCAGAAAGCTCTTCGGTGAGTGCAGAGACGGCTTTGAAAACCTGTATGAGTTCTGCGCCGAGTGCTTTATGGCATCGGAGCTCACGGACGGGATCGACCTGGCAGACCGCTACCGGTCAATATTGGAAACAATCTTGTGAATAAAAAGGACCGCTGTGACCCTAATAGGTTACAGCGGTCTTTTGACTATGCCTGCGATGAAATCGTGCGGCAGCGTATTCAGGTGTCCTTGGCCATATGGTTCCTCAGGTACTGCATGACTTCCCTTCGGGTGATGATGCCGATAAAGGCTCCGGTGTCGTCGACGACTGGGACAAAATTCTGGGAGACGGCGCTGGCCAGAAGATCTTCCATATCCGCATCCGCCCTGACCGCCGAGTAATCGCGCCTTCTTGGCATAGAGCGGAGAGGCCTGTCTGCTGCTGCGGAGATCGTAAGGGAGGGATGTCTGTACAATTCGCGAAGAAGGTCGTCGTTGGCCAATGTACCCTCATATCGTCCGGTCACTTCGTTGAGGACGGGGACCGTCGTGAATTGATACTTGAGCATCTTGTCGATCGCCTGTCCCACGGTATCGGAAGAGTAGACATATCCGACATCAACTTTCGGGGTCAGAAAAAAGAGTATATTCATTAATAAAGCCTTTCTGTTTTATAAAGCCTTTCTGTTATTGGTAATACAGGATCTTCTTCCCAAGCGCGTCCGCGGTCTCCTTGCCGAGATAGTGCTCGACGATCGCAAGCGCGAAGGGAATAGCCGTTCCCATACCTCTGCTGGTGATGATATTGCCTGTGGTCACGGCGTTCTCCCGCACAAGATCGGCGCCGTTGTCAGTGAGAACATGCTCAAAATCGGGATTACAGGTGGAGCGGACCCCTTTCAAGAGTCCGAGTTCGGCAAAGATCGAGGGCGCTGCACAGATGGCAGCGATCATTTTTCCTTCCCGATGGAAGCGCAGGACGTTGTCCATGAGCGCAGATGAGGCCTTGAGATTGGGGGTTCCGGGAATTCCGCCGGGGAGAACGAGCATATCAAAGGAATCGAAATCCAGGTGTTCGATCGTTGTGTCTGCAGTCACAGTCACCTGATGTGATGTGACGATGACGGGTGTATGAGTGATGGAAACCTTCGTACAGGGGATACCTGCGCGGAAAAGGATGTCGGCGACAGTGAGCGCCTCGATCGTCTCGCAGCCGTCGGCGAGAAAGAGGGCGACTCTATGTTCAGATTCATGATTCATCAATTTGTTGTCTCCTTCAATAAATGGAAATAAAAAAACAATGCGATCAGGATGAAGAACGTTTTATTTGCTCTTCTCCAATAATTATAGTTGAAATTAATGAGAAATGTGTGAAAGACTAATAAAAGTTCTATAAAAACACATCGGTTTTTGGTACAATATGATTAGTTATTTTTTAGACAGTTATTCTGCCCACGGCGGAATGGGTGGAACCGGCATTTCATTTTAATTGACTTGAAACTGTGAATGCATAGCTGAAAGGAGAAACATATGGTAACCAATGATGCTACCCTCGTGCGACTGAAACACAAGATCATGGAGGAGACTGCCAGGCTGGCCTGGGAAGGAAAGCTGGATGAAGAAAACAAGGACAGGCTTGTCTATGAGATTATCCCCGGTCCCATGGCAACCTACCGCTGTTGTGTATATAAAGAGAGAGAACTGGTAAAACAGAGAATCCGTCTCTCCCTGGCTCAGTGCCCGGACGGCATTTCCCAATCGGAGAATATTGTACAGGTTATCAGACCTGCCTGTGAGGAGTGCCCGCTCTCTGCTTATACAGTTACGGATAACTGCCGTCTTTGCATGGGTAAAGCATGCATCAATTCCTGTAAGTTCGGCGCGATCTCCATCGGCGAGCACAGGACCAAGATCGATCCCAACAAGTGTAAGGAATGCGGCATGTGCGCGAAAGCATGTCCTTACGGCGCGATCGCTCATCTTGTACGTCCCTGCAAGAAGGCCTGCCCTGTCGGCGCGATCACGTATGACGACAACGGTATCTGCGTCATTGATGAAGGCAAGTGCATCCAGTGCGGTCACTGCATCCACTCCTGTCCTTTCGGTGCGATCGGATCCAAGACTTATCTGGTCAGCATCATCAATGAGATTCGCGCAGGCAAGGAAGTGATCGCTATGGTCGCTCCCGCTACAGAGGGACAGTTCGGTGCAGACATCACAATGAAATCGATCAAGGAAGCCTTCCTCAAAATGGGATTCGCAGATATGATCGAGGTCGGTCTCGGCGGTGATATGACAGCGGCATATGAGTCACTGGAATGGTACGAGGCCAAGGAAGAGGGCAAGAAGATGACGACTTCCTGCTGCCCTGCTTTTATGAACATGATCAAGAAGCACTTCCCCAAGCAGTATGAGGAGAATGTCTCCCAGACGGTTTCTCCTATGTGCGCGATCTCCAGATATCTGAAAGCGACGCGCCCCGGCTGCGTCACCGTTTTCCTGGGACCCTGCATTGCGAAGAAGTCCGAGGCGGCTGACAAGTCGATCCCCGGAAATGCGGATTATGTCATCACTTACGGTGAGTTCCGTGCGCTGTTGCGCTCGAAAGGCATCGATGTGGCCAAGGAAGACAACTCCTATCAGGAATCTTCGATCTGGGGCAAGCGCTTCGCGACATCCGGCGGCGTGGCCAACGCGGTTCTGGAGTGCATGCACGAGAGAGGACAGGATACATCCGCGATCACATACGTACAGGTCGCCGGCGGCCTGGATTGCAAGACTACGCTCACAATGCTCAAGGCGGGCCGCCTGAAAGAAGACTTCGTAGAAGGTATGATCTGCGAAGGCGGATGTGTCGGCGGACCTTCCAAGCACAGAACGGAGATGGAAATCAAGAGAGCGAGAGAAGGACTTCTCAAGCAGGCTGACGGCCGTAAGGTCCTTGACAACCTTAAGGGTTATCCGATGGACAAGTTCTCCATGTACAGAGACGGCCATATGGACGAGACCTGCAAGGTCGAGATCAACGGCTGAGAACGAACCGATCCCTGAGATCCGCGCGGATCTTGAGCGGATTCAGATCTCATAAGTCATTAAGGACACTGCCCGGTGAGCGGGCAGTGTCTTTTTTGCTGCAGGTTGTGGACGCTTTGTAATCTGAATGCTATAATTATATGCCGTAATGTCGGCAAACTGCTTATTTGCAGAACGAATGGACAGGGATACAGACAATCAGTCAGTGAGGAAATTATGAGAATCGGAACAGGATATGATGTGCATAAACTGGCAGAGGGACGCAGGCTGATCATCGGCGGCGTCGACATCCCCTATGAGAAGGGGCTGCTGGGACATTCGGATGCGGACGTGCTCGTCCATGCGATCATGGATGCGCTGCTGGGAGCGGCTGCGCTCGGTGACATAGGAAAGCATTTTCCGGATACCGATGAGAAGTACAAGGGAGCGGATTCACTGATGCTGATGAGAGAAGTCAGACGGATCCTCGAAGAGAACGGCTTCGGGATCGTGAATGTGGACTCTACGATCATCGCGCAGGCACCCAAAATGAAACCGCATATCGAACAGATGCGGCAAAATATAGCGGATGCACTGCAGGTGGATGTGTCCTGTGTCAGTGTCAAAGCAACAACGGAAGAGCGGCTTGGATTTACCGGACGCGGAGAAGGCATATCGGCACAGGCCGTCTGTCTGATCACTGCCATAAAGAATTAATTAAAAAACTAATTAAAGAATAAAAGATAGCGAGGATGAGTATGAAGATCTACAACACAATGTCCAGAAGCAAAGAGGAATTTGTGCCGTTAACACCCGGTAAGGTCAGTATGTATGTCTGCGGTCCCACCGTCTACAACCTGATCCATATCGGAAACGCACGCCCCATGATCGTATTTGACACGGTCAGGCGCTATTTTGAATACAAAGGATACAAGGTAAACTACGTCTCCAACTTCACAGATGTGGATGACAAGATCATAGGCAAGGCACTGGAAGAGGGCGTGGATTCCGCTGTGATCTCTGAGAGATATATCGACGAGTGCAAGAAGGACATGGCAAGCCTCAATATCCGTCCCGCGACCATGCATCCCAGAGCGACCCGGGAGATCGACGGGATGATCGAGATGATCCAGACACTGATCGACAAGGGCTACGCGTATGTGGCACAGGACGGAACGGTCTATTACAGTACCAGGAAGTTTGAGGAGTACGGAAAGCTCTCTCACAAGGATCTCGATAATATGCGCAGCGGCAACCGCGATCTGAAGGTCACCGGTGCTGAACAGAAGCAGGATCCGCTGGATTTTGTCCTCTGGAAACCCAAGAAAGACGGAGAGCCTTATTGGGACTGCCCCTGGTGCAAGGGAAGACCCGGATGGCATATCGAGTGCTCGGTGATGAGCAAGCGCTATCTCGGAAAACAGATCGATATACATGCCGGCGGAGAGGATCTCGTATTCCCTCATCACGAGAACGAGATCGCGCAGTCGGAGGCGGCCAACGGCGTTCCTTTTGCAAAATACTGGATGCACAACGCATTCCTCAATATCGACGGCGTGAAGATGGCCAAATCCAAGGGCAATTTCTTTACAGTCCGTGACGTGATCTCACAGTATGATCCCCAGGTGCTGCGCTATTTCATGCTTTCCTCCCATTACAGGAGCCCCCTCAATTTCAGCAGAGAGCTCATGGAATCCGCCAAGGCTTCCTACGAGAGAATTCTCAACTGCGGAGAGAACCTGAAGTTCCTGATCGGCAAGGCGAGCGGATCCATGACGGAAGAAGAGCGCGCACTTTTGGAAGATGCCGGAAGCTACCGCACGCAGTTTGAGACCGCCATGGACGATGACTTCAATACAGCAGATGCGATCTCTGCTGTGTTTGAGCTGGTCAAGTGGATCAACAGCCGTGTCAGCGGAAGCTCCTCCAAGGAGTTCCTTGAAAAACTGGACGAGGAACTGCTGGATCTGACCGGCGTCTGCGGCCTGATCGTCGAGAGAGATGATCAGCTCGAAGATGATCTGGCAGCCTATGTGGAAGCCAAGATCGAGGAGAGAAAGGCTGCCAAGAAGGCTCGCGATTTTGCCAAAGCAGACGCGATCCGCGACGAACTGAAACAGAAGGGGATCATTCTGGAGGATACCAGAGAAGGAGTTAAATGGAAGAAAGCCTGAGGAGATTGATACTCAAGGAATTTCCGCACGAAGAGATTGATATCCGGACGTATTCCCCCCTGGCGCTTGCCTTTCTGGGGGATGCCGTCTATTCTCTGGTGATCCGAACGATCCTGGTCTCCAAGGGAAACCGCCAGGCAGAGAAACTCCACAATGAGACCACTTATTATGTCCGCGCCGAGCAGCAGGCGGCCATCGGAAAGGCAGCATATGACCTGATGACCGATGAGGAGAAGAAGGTATACAGGAGAGGAAGGAATTCTAATCCTTATCACCATGCCAAGAGTTCTTCCATGGAAGAGTACCTGCAGGCCACAGCGCTGGAAGCGCTGTGCGGCTATCTCTACCTCACGGACAGGGAGGAGAGGCTGATGGAGCTTCTCAGAGAAGGAATCGCGAAGACCGATAAAAGGAGAAGGCTCGGGCCCAGGAAAACAGGAGCTGAGGATGCAGGAGAGGACACAGACTATGAGCGAGAATCGGATTGAAGGCAGAAATGCCGTGATCGAGGCATTTCGTTCCGGAAGGACGATCGACAGATTATATATGCTGGATGGAAGCAGAGAGGGCGCCATGCAGACGGTGCGCAAGGAAGCCGCCAAACACGGGACCCCTGTGAAGTATGTGAGCAAGCAGCGGCTTGATCAGATGTCCGAGACGGGAAGACACCAGGGGGTCATCGCGGAGATCGCCGCTTACTCCTATGGTGAATTGGAAGACCTTTTTGCTGCGGCCGAGGAGAGGGGAGAGGATCCTTTCTTTATCCTGCTGGACGGGATCGAGGATCCGCACAATCTGGGCGCGATCATAAGGACGGCCAATCTCGCCGGCGCCCACGGCGTCATTATTCCCAAGGACAGGGCAGTGGGGCTTACGGCGACAGTGGCGAAAGCGTCTGCCGGAGCGATCAATTATACACCGGTCGTCAAGGTCACGAACCTGGTGCGCACAATGGAGAAACTTGCCGGCAAGGGCCTGTGGTTTGTCTGCGCGGATATGGACGGAACGGAGATGACCAAGTTGAATCTGAAGGGACCGATCGGTCTGGTGATCGGCGCGGAGGGCAGCGGCGTGAGCCGGCTGGTCAGGGAAAAGTGCGACATGGTCGCCTCGATCCCCCAGAAGGGACAGATCGATTCTCTCAATGCCTCCGTTGCGATGGGCGTTCTGGCTTATGAGATCGTCAGACAGAGAAGCCTGTAAAGAGACATATTATAGAAAGTATCGGAATGAAAATAGAGAAATATGGGAATCTCACCGATGAAGAGCTGATCTCCATGTTCAGAGACGGTGATCAGGACGCAATGGAAATGCTTCTGAACAAGTACAAGGGCATGGTCCTTGGAAAGGCCAGATCCATGTTCATCCTCGGCGGAGACTCGGATGATCTGATCCAGGAGGGAATGCTGGGACTGTTCAAAGCAGTCAGGGATTACGACTGCGGAAGAGATGCCAGTTTCAGGACATTTGCGCAGCTATGCGTATCCCGTCAGCTGTACACGGCAGTCACCGCCTCGAGCAGGAAAAAGCACCTTCCCCTCAATTCTGCTATCTCTCTGAGCCAACCGCTGGGAGAAACAGACTCGGAAGAGAACGGAGAAGTGCTGGTGGACTGTCTGGAGGCGGATGCGAGCACCAATCCCGAGGAGTACATGATCGAGCGGGAGGAAGCGGAAAGCCTGGAAGAAAAGATTGAAAAAGAGCTGAGCCCTTTCGAGAAGCAGGTCCTGGAGCTCCATCTGACCGGGATGGGATATGTGGAGATCGCACATGTGCTCAACCGCGATGAGAAGTCGACCGACAATGCATTGCAGAGAATTCGTACGAAATTAAAAAAATGGAGGTAAAGACGAGAGATGGCAGTAAATCCTATGCAGTTCATGCAGCTCGCGGACAGACTCAGGATCTTCCAAAGCCAGCATCCCAGGGTGATCGATTTCCTCAGGGATGTGGGAAGAAACTCTCTTGAGCCCGGAGTGGTCATGGAACTGAGAGTGACAGACAACAACGGAAGGACTTCTGTGACAAATATAAGACTTACGCAGGAGGATATGGAGACGATCGAGATCATTAAGAATCTCAAAGGGAACTGATAGATCATCAGGAATCAATCGATACCGTCTTGAAATGCAGCGGGCTGCCGCATCGGGAAAGAATAGATTTCCCGGTGCGGCAGCCCGCTTTCTGTTTCCATATCAGGTTTATTTGAGAACTCCGTCCGTACCGAAATTATAAGTCTTGCCGCCGATCGTCTGTTTTCCGGTCAGCATATGGCCGTCATCAGCGAAGTAATACTTCTTGCCGCCAATGGTCTGCCAGCCGGTCTTGGCGTAGAAATCGCCGGGAGTCAGATAATACTTCTTGCCGTCAATGGTCTGCCAGCCTTCGAGCAGGTAGCCCTGCGTCGGATGGAGATAGTACCACTTCTTCTGATCTTTGACATATTCCCATCCGGTGTGCATATATCCGGTGATCGGATCAAAGAAGTACTTCTTGTTGTTGAGTCTCTTCCAGCGAAGGTGAAGCTTTCCGTCGCTTGTGAAGTGATAGATCTTGCCCTGGATCTTCTTCCAGCCGGTTGCCCGCATTCCGTTTGCGTCGAAATAGTAGAAGTCGCCGTTGATATTCTGGAAGCGGTTGGTCAGGTAGGAACTTCCGACTTTGAATTTATAACCTGTGCCGCTCTGTACCCATGTGCCGCTCGTGGACTTGCCGAAGGACGCTGAGTTGTTGGTGGGCAGGCAGGAGAAGTGCACGATCTGTCTGACCGATGTGGGTGCCTTGTTGACGCCCACGCCGTAGCCTGCGCAGCACTCGACGACCTTGCCGCCGCCCAGATAGATCGCCACATGGCTGTTGCTGCCGGAGGTTCCCTTGCCGGTGCAGATGATATCACCGGGGGAAGCTTTGCTCATATCCGTTCCGATATTGACGGCACCGGGATAGGTACTGGGTTTGTTGCCCCACTCATAGGAGTGGATGAACTCTTCGCCGACAAGTCCGAACTTGCGAAGGACATGGTAGACGAACCATGAGCAGTCGGTCTTGCCTCCGACCTTGAGGTGTTTGAACCTGAGGCCGTTCGGGTCATTTCCTGTCACAGAGGACGCATAATCGATCTTATCCTCGAAGAATGTCGCGTAAGCGAGCATATTGTTCACAAACGAGGTGTTTCTGGTCGTGTAGTAGTCGATCGGCATGTCCTTATCCGTTCCCTTCACCCATGTGTTGGTGACGGCGGAAGTGACATAGGAGCTGCTGTTCCATGTGATCTTGCTGCTCTGGGAGCTGCTTGTTGAGGTCGTACTCTGGGTCTGGGAAGAGGCCGACGCAGGTGCATTGCCCTTGAGCTTGCCGTTCGTATCGAATACATAGCTCTTACCGCTGATGGTCTGCGTACCTGTGACCATGACGCCGTTCTTGTCAAAATAGTAAGTATCACTGCCGATCTTCTTCCAGTCGGTGATCATGAAGGCGTTCTGCGTGTCAAAATAGTAGCGCTTGCCGTCAATGGTCTGCCAGCCGGTCTTGGCATAAAACTCTTCGGGAGTGAAATAGTATTTCTTGCCCTCGATGGTCTGCCAGCCCTGCAGGAGGTAACCTTCCACAGCGTGCAGATAATACCAGGCGCCTTTTTCTTCGACCCACTCCCAGCCGGTATGCATGTGGCCGTCTACAGGGTCAAAGAGGTATTTCTTGCCGTTGACTCTCTTCCAGCGAAGGAGCATTCTTCCGTTGCCGTCGAAGTAATAGATCTTCTTGTTGATCTTCTTGAAGCCCTTAGCCCGGATTCCATTGGCGTCGAAGTAGTAGGTGTAACCGTCGATCTTCTGGAATTTGGAAGTGGAATATGAACCGTCCGAATTGCGGTACTTGTATCCGTCTTCCGTCTTGATGAACTTGGCGGTGTAATTGTACCGCTTGGGAAGAGTGGTTACCATATCTTCAGCAGATACACCGGCGGCCGCTTTTTTCATCTTTGCCGTGATGTGATAATCGAGCGCGTCGTTGAACTGGTAAGTCACCTTGTTGACGACCTTGCCGCTGCTGTCCTTGATATTGACTGTCACAGAGCGCATATTTCTTTCACCGGCCACGCTGACATGTCCGCTCTTGACCGAGAAAGTCAACATTCCGTTATAGCGGCTGCTGTAAATATTGCATGTGTCCTTGAGATTGTTGACGGGGGTCGTGACCCATCCGCCTCCGAAGGAGTTCGGACTGTCTCCGTCCCAGTTGTAAAAGGCGAAGGAGGGATTTACTTTTTGGACAAATGCCTTCAGGTTGCTGGTGCTGCCGCCGTGATGGCTGAATTTGTAAATATCCGCGTTCAGGTCGATGCCGCTGTTGATCAGCTGCTTCTCCGTCTCGATCTCGATATCGCCGCAGGTGAGGTAAGTCACACCGCCGGCGGTGACTTTCGTGACCAGGGAGTTGTTGTTGATGTAACTCCGGTCGTAATTGCTGCTCTTGTAGGAGCAGCCCCAGAGCACCTGCAGCTTGGCGTTTCCAACCGTAAAGGAAGAGCCCTTCTTGAGGTAGACGATCTTGACACCGCAGTCATTGGCCGCATTGACGATCGAATTATAGCCGTTATAGAACTCCCTGCAGTAGCTGCTGTTCTCCGCCCCCTTTTTGATGTAGGCCGGATCCGGAAGATAGACTTTGCCGATATTGAAGCGGGAGTCACGGATGATCGTGGGGATCTGGTGCATGTGATCGTAATGATAATGGGACAGATAGATGTCAAAATTATAGAAATGATGATCATCGAGATAGTTGATCAGCGTATCATACTGATCCCTGAGGCAGGTGTCCATTAGGAGTGTCTTGCCTCCGCTCCTTAGCAGGGTACAGTCTCCCCAGATGTCCGCATGGCCGTAATCGATCGGCGTGATCTCCATTGCAGCAGTCGTGGCTTCTGCACTTATGGACGGCGCGAAGGGAGTAAGTAAGAAAACAAGGACTAAAAATGCGGAGAAGATCCGACCGGAGATCGATCTTGCTCTGCCTTTCACAGATTGAGATGATGGATTAGATAAAAACATGGCTACCCCTGACTGTCTTCTCGAACTTCAGTGAGAAGACGGAAATAAACTGACATTTAAACAGAAATTTCTACAGATCAAGGATAACAGATAATTACAGAAATGTTAACTAAAAATTAAAAAATAATTATAAAAATTAATAAATATTTGAAAAAACTATGACTGTTTTGACGTGTTTATCCCTCAGCGGCGTGCTTCGAACATCAGAAATCCGGCCGCATAGACAATGAGGCCGGCCGCAAGGAAGAGAAAACCGGCCAGCATCAGAAGATGCTGATAGATCGAGGAGTTTCCCGCGATCTCGAATATCCCGCGGAGCATGCTGCTGACGGTGACTGCGGCGATGCCGGTGTTCCACAACAGTGACGACAGGACACTGGGGCCGGGAATCCTGCGGACCTTCAGACACAGGAAGGAAGGGAGAGCTCCCAGCGCGAGCGGCCAGACAAAAAGGTAAGTCATAAACGGAGAATGCACGCCGTGAGAGAAAATGTTGTAGATGATATAAAAAATGAAGAAGAAGATACTCCGGCGAAGTGAAGACCGGACTGCCGAGCGAAGTATTCGCTCATCTCTGTGGTTGACCAATATAGACGATGTCACTGATACTCCTTTCTTCGATCTGTTTGCCGTATGTGGTGGGACGGTTGAGCACGCGCCCGTTGAACCAGAAGGTGGATGATCCGCCGCCGTCCAGGTTGTAAGCGGTCACACAGCCGAGATCCTGCATGAGCTCCGCGAGTTCAAGGAGTGATAAGCCCTTGCTCTCTTTGGTGCGCCCGTCGGACACAAGAAAAATATAATGAAGAGGAGAGAGCAGTCCGATCGCGGTGCGGGGATTGGTGACCTGCGCCCGCTCGACTTCATCATCAGAGGAGACTTTGATCTGACCGTCTGTGATCAGCCCGGGTCCGAAAGAGAAGATCTCGGAGGCTCCTCCCTGCGCCAGCTGCTTGGCGGATATCTCGGATTCCCTCACGATCGCCATAGAACCGTCCGGGTACAGGACCAGATCCTCCTGCTCGGGATCATTTGCAGCTTCGGAGCGGTAGAGAAAACCGCTCCTCATAACGTAGCCGCGCTCTCTGAACCCGTAATAATCTCCGTTGATGGCGAGGATGGCATCATGCTGCTGTGCCATGGAGGAAGTGGTGTCAGTGAGATTGCGCCCGAAAGAATTGTAAGCCAGCGCTGTCCTGAGGCAGGAGGGATCGGAAAGCTCAATGTCTGCGATATAGACGGTCGTATCATGCGTGCGCATGGTGTGGATCTGTATGGAAGTCATCCCGTCCTCATAGGAATTCTCCGTGATGACCGGCTCGGTATAAGCAGTGACCTCCTCGTCGTTCTCCTCCTCCGGGACCTTATGCGGATCCGAGGCGGGGTCGGACGCATCGGCTGAAGCGGCCCTGCCGCCGGTATCGGCTGCCGCAGTCTCCTCGATCGTATTGCCTGCTGCCGCGCCCGCTTCGACAATATCTTTGGGAATAACGAACGCATCCAGCAGTGTCCAGATGGCCCAAAGGACGATGACTGTGGACGCGATGAGGCGCCACCGAAGGCGGAATCTTCGGACGAAGTCCGCTGAACCGCGCTTTATTTCAGTATTTTTCCTATGCCTTTGTCTCATTGATCTGTGCCTTTTGCCGCGGATTTAAAAAGAGCTGCAAAGCAGCCCGGGTGTTCATATACTGATTTATTATATCCCATGAAATGAAAAAGAGAACCAAATTAAAGTGACAATTTTGTGAAATCCTTTATTCTGAGGAATTCTTTTGCTATAATACAGTGATGTATTTTTGTACAGTCTATATAAGTGTATAGGTATGAATGAAAGGAAAAGGTCCTTTATATGAATTTTGGAAGAAGAGGAATACGCAGCAGGCAGGAGTACCTCAACACAAGAAGCCGGAAAAGGATCAACAAGATCCTGATCGGCGCAGGACAGCTCCTTCTTGTCGGCGTGATCGGACTCGGAGTGGCCGGCGTCAGCATGGGACTGGGTGTTTTCCGCGGCGTCATTGACAGTGCGCCCAGCCAGACCATCATAGACGTAAGTCCCAAAGGGTTCTCATCATTTGTTTACGATGCTAAGGAGAAGCAGATCGCCAAGCTGGTCTCAGCAGACTCGAACCGTATTCCGGTGTCGGGAGACATGATCACGGATGATCTGGCCCACGCGTTTGTCGCAATCGAGGACGAGCGCTTCTACGAACACAACGGAATTGACGCGCCCGGCATTCTGCGTGCAGCCGTGATCGGTATCACGAGCGGCAATTTCTCAGAGGGCGCCAGTACGATCACACAGCAGCTGATCAAGAACAATGTCTTCACGGAGTGGACCAATGAGTCGAAAGTGGAGAGGATCAAGAGAAAGCTGCAGGAACAATACCTGGCGATCGAACTTGAAAAGACAATGAGCAAAGACACGATCCTGCTCAACTATCTGAACACGATCAACCTCGGACACAGCACGCTCGGTGTAGAAGCTGCATCCCAGCGATATTTTGACAAACACTGCAATGAGCTGTCTGTCTCGGAATGCGCCGTCATCGCCAGCATTCCGCAGAACCCGACACAGTTTGATCCGATCGTATTTCCGGAACAGAACTCGCAAAGGCGCGATGTCGTCCTGCAGTATATGCTCAATCAGGGGTATATCACTCAGGAACAGCTCGAGGAAGCTAAGGCGGACGATGTCTATGAGAGGATCAAGGAAGTCAACGTCAGAAAGCAGGTAGAGGACAAGCAGATCAATTCCTACTTCGTGGATGCCCTCCAGACTCAGATCCTGAAGGATCTGCAGGAAGATGCCGGAAAGACGGAAGAGGAAGCTTACGCGCTCCTGTACAGCGGCGGTCTCAAGATCTATTCCACGCTGGATCCCGAAGTCCAGGCAATCTGCGACGAGCAGTGCAGTGAGGACTCAGGCAACTATCCTGAGGACGTCAAGTATATTCTGAGCTATAAGGTCTCTATTATTAATGAAGACGGAACGACTTCCAATTATGACAGCAACAGCCTTGCAAACTGGCTGGCGGAACAGGATTGGGACGCGGATCTGATGTACAGCTCAGAGGAAGACGCCATCAGCGATATGGATGATTACGAGAATTCGCTCATAGGCGGAAGAGATGTCCCGGCCCCTGTGCGCAACTACAGCCTTGCGCCGCAGCCCGAGATCTCGCTGACTGTTGAAGACCAGTCGACAGGACATGTTCTGGCCATGGTCGGCGGGCGAGGCAACAAGAACGCGAACCGAACCCTCAACAGAGCTACAGACACGCTGCGCCAGCCCGGTTCCACCTTCAAGGTCCTCACCACATATGCGCCCGCGCTCAATACCGGCGAGTTCACCCTCGCCTCTGCAGTCGAGGACGAGCCGTATGAATATGACAGCGGCGTTCCGGTGCGCAACTGGTACAAGGGCTACAGAGGACTGTCTACGATCCGCCAGGGTATCGTTCAGTCCATGAACATTGTCACAGTCAAAGTCCTTTCTGAGCTCGGACCCAGAGTCGGTTTTGATTACGCGCAGAAATTCGGGATCTCGACATTGGTCGACAATGAAGAGATCAACGGCGACACTTATACGGACGTCAACCAGACACTGGCGCTGGGCGGAATCACTTATGGCGTCAAGAATATTGAGCTGAACGGCGCGTATGCTGCGATCGCCAACGGCGGATATTATATTGAGCCCAAGATGTACACAAAGGTCGTCGACCACGAGGGAAATGTGCTTTTAGACAGCACCAAGACGGCGGAGTCCAGACGGGTTCTGGATGAAAGAACAGCATGGCTTCTCACCTCCGCGATGGAGGACGTCATGACGGAAGGTACCGGCAGAAGCGCTGATTTCAGCTCTACGATGACAGCCGGAAAGACCGGAACCACGACGGATGAGAACGACGTGTGGTTCTGCGGATATACGCCCAGTTATACCGCGACAGTTTGGGCGGGCTATGACAACAACATTGACCTGACGACATCGGAAGAGCAGGCACTTGCGAAGACGATCTGGAGAGCGGTCATGGAAGAACTTCCCGGAAACCAGGAATGGGAAGACTTTGAGAGACCGGACGGCATCGTCACAAGAACGGTCTGTAAGATTTCCGGACAGCCGCCTTTCGGAGGAATATGTCCTTCCGTCACAGAATTCTTTGACGAGGATACACCTTACGATGACGACGGATACTGCTCTTACCACTACGAGGAGTACCTGGAGATGAAGCGCAGAGAAGAGGAAGAGCGCAAGCGTCAGGAAGAGGAAGAGAAGAAAGCAGCCGAGGAAGCAAAGAAGAAAGCCGCGGAAGAGGCCAAGAAGAAGGCTGCGGAAGAAGCCAAGAAGAAAAAAACGGAGAAAAAGGAGTGATTCTCGTTTGACAATGCAATGCCGCTGTGCTATTATACATTTGTTGTCGTTACGACAGCAAATATGCTGGCATAGCACAGTCGGTAGTGCGTCGCATTGGTAGTGCGGAGGTCACGAGTTCGATTCTCGTTGCCAGCTCTTTGAAACCCGAAAGCGTTTTGACGAAGAGCGCTTTCGGGTTTTTGTTCGAATAAAGGTTATTTGAGAGAGGGATCATTCGGGCTCAAGGTCATTCGGGCGC
This sequence comes from uncultured Lachnospiraceae bacterium, assembly GCA_902801585.1. Next base: position 28,389 of record CADCIU010000023.1, read on the forward strand.
CGGATCATTCCCGGAGGCGGATATGGAATATATCACAGTCGGCAGCATAGGAAAAGGTGAATATGTCGAGAAGAAATCAAGATTTCTGGGAGAGATCCATCCGGTCCTGACGGAAGCGGAAGCGGCTGCGGTAGTGGCAGCGGCCAGGAAAAAGTATTATGATGCCAGACATCACTGTTACGCCTGGATCCTTGGAGAAGACGGTTCGACCAAAAAGGCATCTGACGACGGTGAGCCCTCGGGAACTGCAGGAATCCCCATGCTCAAGGTGCTGGACGGAGCCGGGATTCGGAATGCTGTTGTAGTGGTGACGCGCTATTTTGGCGGGACACTTCTGGGGACAGGCGGACTCGTCCGCTCTTATACGAATGCCGCCCAGGAAGCGCTGGCGGATGCCCGGATCGTGCGGATGTGCAGCTGCAGAGTGATCGGCATAGACACGGAGTACAGTTTGCTGGACCGAGTGCTGTATTACCTGAAACAGAACAGGATCGCTCCCTATGACCAGGCGTATTCGGACCGCGTAAGTCTGAAGATCACCGTGGAAGAGGACAGGGCGGATGCGGTCGTCGGGGATCTTGTCTCTCTGTCGAAGGGAACAGTAAAAATACAGACGCTTGAGACCGGATTTTTCCCCATTGATATTGAGGAAAAGGATTGATGCTGATAAGCTTGGCTGGCGCCGCGGAAGCGGGGTGACATCGAAAACGGATTGATCGAGGAAGGAGGCTGACAATGGAAGATAAGAAAATGGAATATGGGAATCTGCTCAGAGAACTTCTGGAACAGAAGCAGTATACGAAGCTTCGACAGGAAGTGGCAGACATGAACGTCGCGGACGTCGCGGCAGTCATGGATGAGATGGAAGATGAAGAGTCCCTTCGAATTTTCAGGATCCTTCCCAAAGGGATGGCAGCCGACGTATTCGCAAATCTGGAGATCGAAGGCCAGCAGTACATTATCCAGTCCCTGTCCGATAAGGAAGCATCGGGAATCATCGATAACCTGATGGCGGACGATGCGACCGACCTTCTGGAAGAGATGCCGGCCAACGTTGTGAAGAAGATCCTCAAGAACGCCAAACCGGAGACGCGCAAGGATATTAACCATCTGCTCCGCTATCCGGAAGATTCGGCCGGCAGCATCATGACGGTCGAGTACGTGGACCTGAAGGAGAACATGACGGTCAGCGATGCGGTCGACAGGATCAGAAAGATCGGACTTGATTCCGAGACGGTCAATATCTGTTATGTCGTCGACGCACAGAGAATACTTCTGGGAACTGTGGCACTGCGCTATCTCGTGATCATGGATCCCGATGCGATCATCGGGGAAGTCATGAATGAGAACGTCATCAGCATCAACACTCTTACTGACCAGGAGGAAGCGGCGCGCATATTCCAGAAATACGATTTCACCGCGATGCCGGTCGTCGATAACGAGAACCGCATGGTCGGTATCATCACGATCGACGACGTCGTCGATATCATCCAGGAAGAGGCCACCGAGGATATCGAAAAGATGGCAGCTATCATTCCTTCGGACAAGAGCTATTTCCGTACGGGGATCTTCGACACATACAGAAACCGAATGCCCTGGCTGCTGCTCCTGATGATCTCGGCGACATTTACGGGTGCGATCATCACCAGCTACGAGAAGGCGCTCGCTTCTTATGTGATCCTGACTGCGTACATTCCTATGCTGATGGATACAGGCGGTAATGCAGGCTCGCAGGCCAGCGTTTCGATCATCCGTGGTATCTCCCTGCAGGAGATCGAGTTCGGCGATGTGCTCAAGGCGCTGTGGAAAGAGGTCCGCGTCGCCGGTCTTTGCGGCGTCACACTGTCAGTCTGCAACTTTGTAAAGCTCATGCTCCTCGACAGAGTCGGACTGCAGATCGCACTGATCGTATGCTGCACGCTGGTGCTGGTCGTCATCATCGCGAAGACGATCGGATGTTTCCTGCCTCTCTTGGCGCACCGCCTCGGATTTGACCCTGCCGTCATGGCAAGTCCTTTGATCACGACGATCGTCGATGCGATTTCGCTTACGATTTACTTTGTGATCGCGACGAATGTGCTGCATTTGGCGACGTAACAGGAATTATATTGCTGAAAGTGTCAGGGGGACGGTTCTTTTGACAACTTTTTCTGAAAAAAGTTGTCAAAAGAACCGTCCCCCTGACACGAACCGTCCCCCTGACACTTTCTTATGACTCCAACTCAGCCGCATTCTTCATAGCAGCGCTGATATTGGCACGTTTTCTGAGTCTTGGATCAAGAATCTTCTTGCGGAGCCTGAGGTGCTGAGGTGTGACCTCAAGAAGCTCGTCCGTATCGACATATTCAATGGCCTGTTCCAGGCTCATGAGCCTGGGCGGGACCAGTCTGAGCGCCTCATCGGCACTGGAAGAACGCGTGTTGGTCAGATGTTTGGTCTTGCACACATTGACATCGATGTCCACGGACTTTCCGCTCTGACCGACGATCATTCCGGCATATACATCCTCGCCGGGGCCGATAAAGAGCTGGCCTCGTTCTTGGGCACCGAAGAGTCCGTACGTGACGGCTGTGCCGGCCTCGAAGGCGATCAGGGATCCCTGCTTGCGGTATGTGATGTCACCCTTGTAAGGCGCATAGCAGTCAAAGATCGTATTCATGATCCCGTTGCCCTTGGTGTCGGTGAGGAAGTCGCCCCTGTAACCGATCAGCCCGCGGGAAGGGATGGAGAATTCGAGCCTCGTATATCCGCCGTTGATGATGCCCATGTTCATGAGCTCGCCTTTGCGCTCGCTCAGCTTCTGGATGACCGTGCCGGCGAACTCCTCGGGGACATCGACGTAACAGGTTTCCATGGGTTCAAGGAGTTTTCCGTTCTCATCTCTCTTGTAGATGACTTCCGCTTTGCTGACCGCAAATTCATAACCCTCGCGGCGCATCGTCTCGATCAGCACGGAGAGGTGAAGTTCTCCTCGTCCGGAGACCTTGAAGGATTCTGTCGTATCGGTATCTTCCACGCGGAGCGAGACGTCCGTATTGAGTTCCCTGTAGAGCCTGTCTCTGATATGGCGGCTGGTGACATATTTGCCTTCGCGCCCTGCCAGAGGAGAATCGTTGACACTGAAGGTCATGGAGATCGTGGGCTCGGAAATCTTCTGGAAAGGAATCGCTGACGGCGCATCGGGGGAGCAGATCGTATCTCCGATATGCAGATCAGAGATACCTGATACCGCGACGATGGAACCGATCTTAGCTTCTGTGACTTCTACACGCTTTAATCCCTCGAATTCATACAGCTTGCTGATCTTGACTTTCCGCATCTGATCGGGGCTGTGATGATTGACAATGACGCATTCCTGATTGACTTTGATGGAGCCGTTATCGACTTTGCCGACGCCGATCCGGCCTACATATTCATTGTAGTCGATCGTGCTGATCAGCATCTGGGTGCCTGCATCGGGGTCTCCCTGGGGAGCCGGGATATAGTCGATGATGGTCTCGAAGAGCGGTTTCATGCTGGCGCCTGCGCTGCCAAGATCCAGCGTGGCAATTCCGGACTTAGCGGATGCGAATACGAAGGGACAGTCGATCTGTTCGTCGCTGGCGCCGAGATCCATGAGAAGCTCCAGAACTTCATCGATGACCTGTGTGGGGCGTGCGCCGGGCCGGTCGATCTTGTTGATGCAGACGATCACAGGAAGATCAAGCGCCATTGCCTTACTGAGAACAAATCTGGTCTGGGGCATGGGACCTTCGAATGCATCGACGACGAGGATCACGCCGTTAACCATTTTCAGGACGCGCTCTACCTCTCCGCCGAAGTCGGCGTGACCGGGCGTGTCAATGATGTTGATCTTTATGCCCTTGTAATATACGGCTGTATTTTTACTGAGGATCGTGATGCCGCGCTCTCTCTCAATATCACCGGAATCCATGACGCGTTCCTGGACGGCCTGATTCTCGCGGAAAACACCGCTCTGTTTGAGCAGTCCGTCTACCAGGGTCGTTTTGCCGTGATCGACGTGAGCGATAATGGCAACATTTCTGACATCTTCTCTTGTCTGTATCATTTTTCTCCTTATTACTGCATGCTTATTTATTGTCTGCTGCTTTAAATATCTGCTTTTTAATTTAATTCCTGCTTCATTAATATTTAATGCTTCTGAACTATATGTTCTTTATTATAAGCGTTTGTAAACCAAATCTGCAAACTCAAACAGTATAGCATCGGAGACCATCCTTGTAAATGGCGGATATCTAATGTAAAATGGGTAAAGATATGATTTGTGAACGATATGGTTTATGAGTGATGATACTGACGGATCATACGGGATTTGGAGGAAAGACGAATGAGCAGAATCATTTTGAAGCTGAGCGGTGAGGCACTGGCAGGTCCTAAGCGCATGGGTTTTGATGAAGAGACGGTCAGAGGCGTTGCGAAGCAGGTGCGCGAGCTGATCGAATCGGGATGCCAGGTGGGCATTGTGACCGGCGGAGGTAATTTCTGGCGCGGACGCACGGGAAATGAGATTGACCGCGTGAAAGCCGATCAGATCGGAATGCTGGCTACCGTCATGAACTGCATCTATGTCTCGGAAATATTCAGGACAGAGGGAATGAAGACGGTCGTCATGACACCTTTTATGGTGGGCGCATTCACGGAGCTGTTTTCCAAGGATAAGGCCGTTTCCTATTTTGAAAACGGCACAGTCGTGTTTTATGCGGGCGGAACAGGACATCCGTATTTCTCCACGGATACGGGCATCCTTTTGAGAGCGATCGAATCGGAAGCGGATATGATCCTGCTCGCGAAAAATATTGACGGCATTTATGACAGCGATCCGAATGTCAATCCTGACGCAAAGCGGTTTGATACGATCTCCATTGACGAAGTCATTGAGAGAGGCCTTCAGGCAGTGGATATGACGGCTTCGATCCTTGCCAAGGAGAATCACATGCCGATGCGTGTCTTCGCGCTTCAGGAGGAGAACAGCATCATTCATGCCGCAAGCGGCAGTTTTAACGGAACGACAGTCACAGCCTGAGCAAAAGGGCTGATTGATCATGGATTATTAATGACACAGGGAGGTTATCATGGGTAACGAGAGAGTAAAACCTTACGAAGAGAAAATGGAGAAGACGATTTCGCATCTGCAGACCGATCTGCAGGCAGTGCGCGCAGGGCGCGCCAATCCGCACGTTCTTGACAAGATCCGCGTAGATTATTACGGATCTCCCACACCGATCCAGCAGGTGGCCAATGTCTCGGTCCCCGAAGCCAGGATCATTCAGATCGCTCCCTGGGAAAAGAAAATGATCAAGGAGATCAGCCGCGCGATCGCAGGTTCGGATATCGGCATCAATCCCACCAATGACGGCCAGACGATCCGTCTCGTATTCCCTGAACTGACCGGTGAGAGAAGAAAACAGCTCTCCAAAGATGTCAAGAAGATGGGCGAGGAGTCCAAGGTCGCGCTGCGCAATATCCGCAGAGACGGAAATGACGCGTTCAAAAAATTGAAAAAGACGGAAGATCTTTCCGAGGACGTTGTCGGCGATCTGCAGGACGAACTTCAGAAGGTGACAGAGAAGAACATCAAGAAGATCGATAAGATGATTGAAGAGAAGACGAAGGAGATCATGACACTTTGAAGCCGGATAACGAACGCAAGATACCCGTCCATGTGGCGATCATCATGGACGGAAACGGCAGATGGGCCAGGAAAAGAGGGCTCCCCAGAACCGTGGGCCACACGCAGGGGGCCAGAACGGTGGAACAGATCCTGGAAGATGCGGATCACATGGGGATCCGCTATCTTACAGTGTATGCTTTTTCCACGGAGAACTGGAGCAGGCCGGACAGTGAGGTGAAAGCGCTGATGAACCTGCTCCGGACCTATATGAAGACCAGTTTGGCGAAGTGCGCGAGGAATAACGTCAAGATCAGGGTGATCGGGGACAAATCGGGATTGGACAGGGATCTTCAGATCTCCATTGCCAATCTGGAAAAGGAGACGGAAACCAACACCGGGATCAGTTTCCAGATCGCCATTAACTACGGCTCCAGAGATGAGATCGTCCGCGCAGTGAGAAGCGCCGCGGAGCGTGTCCGCAGCGGAGAACTGGATCCCTCGGATATCACCGAGGAGCTGATCTCAGACAGTCTTGATACGTACGGGATCCCTGATCCGGATCTTCTGATCAGGACAGGCGGTGAGCAGAGGATCTCGAATTTCCTGCTGTGGCAGACGGCTTACGCCGAGCTCTATTTCAGCGAAGTCGCGTGGCCGGATTTCAGCAAAGCGGAGCTTGAGAAAGCAGTGGATGCCTTTAACCACAGGGAGCGCCGCTACGGAGGACTGATGTCATGAAACAGAGAGTGATCAGCGGCGTTATCATTGCGGCAATGATCGTGGTGTTCGGGCTGCTGGGAGGATACCCTTTGGCGGCCCTGCTCCTTGTCTGTTCTCTGATCGGATACCGGGAGCTGGTCAGTGCAGTCGGCATTGAGGGCAAAGAAGAGAAGATCGGAGCGCTCGCAGCTGCCGGGTATGCGATGACCATCCTCTTATACGGCGGATTGATGATCATGCAGGCGCGATGGGGGACAGACTCGAAACAGATGGTCTCTGCATCCAACTTTTACCTGCTGGCGGTCATTATCGTATCCTTCCTGGTCATGATGACGGTCTATGTTTTCCATTTTCCAAAATACAGATCGGAGCAGGTGATGTCCGGCTATTTCTGCTTTATCTATGCGCCGGTGCTCTTATCGTTTGTTTATCAGGCCAGAATGCTGTCGTACGGGATCTTTATGTATGCGCTGATCTTTGTCTGCAGTTCCGTGTGCGATACATGTGCGCTGGCAGCCGGAATGATGTTCGGAAAGCACAAGATGGCGCCGGTCCTCAGTCCCAAGAAGACGATCGAGGGGGCGGTCGGCGGCGTCGCGGGTTCAGCGGTCTGTTCCGTCATCCTCTCATTTGTTGTGAAGGCTTTTGACCCCGAGGCGGACCTTTTGATCCAGTTCCTGATCATCGGAGTTCTCGGCGCGCTGATCAGTATGACCGGAGATCTCGCAGCCTCCGCGATCAAGAGGAATCACGAGATCAAGGACTACGGAAATCTGATCCCCGGTCACGGCGGGATCATGGACCGGTTCGACAGCATTATTTTTACCGCGCCCCTGATCTACATTTTGGGGGTATTACTTTTAGGGACGGCGGCACTGTAAACGGATCACGAAAGGGGCGGGCATTGTGTTCGCCTTTTCTTGCGTATATGGCAATGAGGTATAATCATTTTGAGCAGTAATTGGTTCATCAGTATTTTGATCTTTCTCCTGATCCTGGGAGTGATCGTCATTTCCCATGAGATGGGACATTTTTCCGTCGCGAGGCGAAGCGGGATCAGGGTCAACGAATTTGACGTGGGATTCGGTCCCACGCTGATGAAGAAGAAACTGGGGGAGACAGACTTCTGTCTCAAGCTCCTTCCCTTTGGCGGAGCCTGTATCTTCGAGGGGATGGATGCGATGGAGGAAGAGGAGCGGAAGGCGCTCTCGCCGGAGGCCTTTCCCAATGCCCCTGTCGGAGCGAGGATCGCAACGGTGCTTGCAGGTCCGATCGCGAATTTTATCATCGGTTACATATTTGCACTGATCATCGTGGCGTTCTGCGGAACGGATCTGCCGATCATCAGCAAAGTGATCGAGGATTCGGCGGCCATGGAGGCCGGCCTTGAGGAAGGAGACAGGATCGTCAGGATCAACGGCGAGAGCATACATCTCTATCGCGAGATCAGTCTCCAGTCCATGATGAATTACGGAGAACCGCTCAAGATCACGTATGAGCGGAACGGGGAGCGAAATACGATCACATTGACGCCCCGATTTGATGAAGAGGCAAACCGGTACTATATCGGCATACAGGGCGGCGGGAATATCCACAAGTGTAATGCATTAGAAGTGTTCCGCTACGGGTTTTATGAGATCGAATACTGGGTGAGGGTGACGACGAAATCACTGGCCTCAATATTCAGGGGACACTTCTCCAAAGATGATATCTCAGGACCCGTCGGTGTCGTCGAGGCTGTCAACGACACGTATACGGAAGCGCAGCCCTACGGCCCTATGGTGGTCATCATGTCGCTCCTGAATCTGGCTACGCTCCTCACGATCAATATAGGGATCATCAACCTGCTTCCGCTGCCGGCTTTGGATGGCGGAAGGCTCGTTTTCCTCGTCATCGAGGCAATCCGCGGCAAACCGATCCCCCCGGAGAAAGAAGGAATGGTACACCTGGCCGGATTTATGGCGCTCATGCTTCTTATGGTGATCGTTTTGTTTAATGATCTGTCGAGGATCTTCCGGTAAGTAATATCGAAACAGGGCAGTTCCGGCGATTGACTGAATCAGTCGAATCTTGCCTGAATACAAGAAAGGAAGTATATGGCATACAGAGACCACACCAAAGTAATTAAAATAGGAGACAGGGTCATCGGCGGCGGAAATCCGATCCTGATCCAGTCCATGACGAACACGCGCACAGAAGACGTCGCGGCGACGGTTGACCAGATCCATGCACTTGAGAACGCAGGATGTGAGATCATACGATGCACAGTGCCTAATGCGGAGGCGGCAGCGGCGATCGCACAGATTAAAAAAGAGATCAGTATACCGCTGGTCGCGGATATCCATTTTGACTACAAAATGGCCATTTTGGCCATTGAGAACGGAGCGGACAAGATCCGTATCAATCCCGGCAATATCGGCGGGAAAGACCGCATCGCCGAAGTTGTCCGCTGCGCATCGGAGAGGGAGATCCCGATCCGGGTCGGCGTCAACAGCGGCTCCCTGGAGAAGAATCTGGTGGAGAAGTACGGAGGCGTGACAGCGGAAGGACTTGTGGAGAGCGCGCTGGACAAGGTCCGAATGGTGGAAGAGTGCGGCTATGACAAGATCGTCATCAGCATCAAATCATCGGATGTCCTGATGTGCATAAGAGCACATGAAATACTGGCTGAAAAGTCGGACTATCCCCTTCACGTGGGCATCACCGAAGCGGGCACGCTCTTCAGCGGCAATATCAAATCCGCGATCGGGCTGGGCGTGATCCTTTATCAGGGGATCGGCGACACGATCCGCGTCTCCCTGACCGGCGATCCTGTTGAGGAGATCAAGTCGGGCAAACAGATCCTGCGCACGCTCGGTCTGCGGAAAGGCGGGATCGAAGTCGTGTCATGTCCCACCTGCGGCAGAACGAAGATCGACCTGATCGGACTTGCCAATCAGGTAGAGACGATGGTCCAGGCCTATCCGCTGAATATCAAGGTCGCAGTGATGGGCTGCGCAGTCAACGGCCCCGGAGAGGCGAGAGAAGCGGACCTGGGCATTGCGGGCGGCATCGGAGAAGGCCTTCTCATGCGGCACGGAGAGATCATTCGCAAGATGCCCGAGGGAGAGCTGCTCGACGCGCTCAGGCAGGAGCTGGACAAGATGCTCTGATATATATTTCAAACACTCATTGAAGTCAATGAATTAAAAGAGGACTGAAGATTTCATGAAACGGTTTTTTGACGTATTTCCTACCCTTGAGGTCAAGTCTGATCTCAAGGATTATTTCGAAGAGACGGAAATTGAACGGCTGACGACGAACAGGGAGCACACACGGATCAAAGTTGTGCTCTATTCAGGACACCTGATCCACAAAAGCCGAATTTACAGAATGCAGGATGAGATCTCCAGGCAGGTGTTTGGAAGTAAACCCACGGAGGTGTACATTGACGAGCACTATCAGCTGAGTGCGCAGTACACACCGAGACGCCTGATGGACGAGTACTATGACTCGCTCAGCAGCGAGATCGGAAGTTTTTCTCACGTTCTGGGAAGTTATTTCCGGGATGCCAGGCTGGAGTACAGAGACGAGGAGAATATCCACGTCGTTCTCGAGGAGAGCTGTCTGAGCAGACAGCTCGCATTTAAGCTGGAAGAGGCACTCAACAGGATATTCAGGGACAGATGCGGGGTCCGGGCGACACTGACGGTAGGTCTCGAGGCGCGCAGGAAGAGGAAGGAAGAGATCCTGCCGCGAGAGATCCCTCTGCAGGGCGCGGACGCCGCCTTTGCTGTGTCCGCATATGATCCTCAGCAGGCACCGGTCTTGTCTGCAGCGTCCTTTGATCGGAACGGCGGACCAAAGGAATCTGCTGCTCCCGCGGAGAGGTTATCGTTCAGGAAAAAAGAAAGCGCGGAAAAGGACGGGGCTCCCAGAGGGGGTGCCCGAGGAAACGGGTATTCGAAAAAGGGCGGTAATACGGGCAAAAGACCGGTCAGCCTCAAAAGGACCGTCAATCCGGACGTTGTGTACGGGAGAGAGGTAAACGAGGATGCGATCCCGATCAGCGACGTCGTGGGAGAGATCGGGGAGATCGTCATCAGAGGAAAGGTCATTGCAAACAGCCGAAGGGATATCCGCAATGACAAGACGATCGTCAAGTTCTCCATGACGGATCTGACAGATTCGATCTACTGTAAAGTCTTTGTCCCTACGCCTCTGGCAGGTGAACTGCTCTCGGATCTGGGCGCCGGTACCTGGATCAAGGTGCGCGGAACGGCAATTTTTGACTCTTTTGACAAAGAAGTGTCGATCTCGTCGATCCAGGGGATCATGAAGATCCCCGCAGTAGTGAAAAAGAGGGAGGACCTGGCGGACCGAAAGCGCGTCGAACTTCACTGTCATACGAAGATGAGCGATATGGACGGCGTCTCTGAGTGCAAAGACATCGTGAAGAGGGCCTACGCGTGGGGCATGCCCGCCATTGCCATCACAGACCACGGCAACGTACAGGCTTTTCCCGACGCAAATCATGTCAGGGAGGCGCTTCTGTCCTCCGAGAACAAAAAGAGGAAAGAGCAGGGTCTTCCTCCGGTGGATCCCCAGAAGTTCTTCAAGATCATTTACGGGGTGGAGTGCTACCTGGTAGATGACTTGAAAAAAAGTGTGGAATACGGGGGAAAGGAGAAGCCGTCAGACCGGACAGACGCACAGAAATATGTGGTCTTCGACCTTGAGACGACGGGATTTTCACCCGAAAAGAACAGGATCATCGAATTTGGCGCGGTCAAGGTGGAAAACGGCGCGATCACGGGCAGATTTTCGGAATTTGTCAATCCTAAGGTTCCGATCCCTTACAGGATCTCACAGCTCACGGGCATCACGGATGACATGGTGATCGGCGCGGACCCGATCGACAAAGTGCTGCCCCGGTTTCTGGAGTTTTCAAAAGACTGCGTGCTGGTCGGTCATAACGTCGGTTTCGATATCGGATTTGTGAGGGAGAACTGCAGGCGCCTCGGGTATGAATGCCCGTTTACGACGGTCGATACACTCGGCATTTCCAGAGCGCTTCTTCCGGGACATGCCAAATATACATTGGACGCGGTGGCAAAGATCCTCGGCGTCTCTTTAGAGAACCATCACCGCGCTGTAGACGACGCGGAGTGCACAGCGGGGATCTTCAGAAAAGAGCTCCCGATGCTGGCGGATATGGGGGCTGTCACATTCGGTGAGGTCAATGCCCTCAGCGACCGGAATCCCGACATTGTAAAGAGACTGCGGACTCACCACTGTGTCCTGCTGGCCAAGAACAATACGGGCAGGGTGAACCTGTATTCCATGGTGAGCGATTCTCACCTGAAATATTTCTTCAAGAAACCCAGGATCCCCAAGAGCCTTCTCATGAAACACAGAGAGGGGATCCTGGTGGGAAGCGCATGTGTGTCAGGGGAGCTGTTCGAGGCGATCCTGGAGGAGCGGGGAGATGAGGCGATCGCCGGCATCGCGGATTTTTACGATTATCTGGAGATCCAGCCCAGAGCCAACAATCGCTTCCTTCTCGAATCTCCCAGAATGCAGGAGCGGTATCCGCAGCTCAAAACGGAAGAAGATCTGCTTGATCTCAACAGGAGGATCGTCAGGCTCGGCGAGCAGCTGGGCAAACCGGTCGTGGCAACGGGAGACGTGCATTTCCTCGATCCGGAAGATGAGATCTACAGAAGCATCATACAGGACGGAATGGGCATGTCTGAAGAAGACCCCGCTCCGCTCTATTTCAGGACCACTGACGATATGCTGGAAGAATTCTCCTATCTTGGAGCCAAAAAAGCGGAAGAGGTGGTCATTACCAATACGCAGAAAATTGCGGATATGGTCGATGCGATCTCACCGGTCAGGCCGGATAAATGCCCGCCCGTGATCCCGCGCTCCGACGAGATGCTGACGGAGATCTGCTATAACAAGGCGCACTCCATGTACGGCAAACCGCTGCCGAAGATCGTCGAGGAGAGGCTGCAGAGAGAGCTGAATTCGATCATTAAGAACGGTTATTCCGTTATGTATATCATCGCGCAGAAACTGGTGTGGAAGTCTGTCGAGGACGGGTACCTGGTCGGTTCGCGAGGATCTGTCGGTTCCTCGTTCGTTGCCACGATGTCCGGGATCACGGAGGTCAACCCGCTTCCGCCTCACTATTACTGCACGGAATGCTTTTACTCGGATTTTGATTCACCGGAAGTGAAGGCATATGCGGGGCGCTGCGGTATCGATCTGCCGCCGAAGATGTGTCCGCGCTGCGGCAAACCGATGAAGAAAGACGGCTTCGATATTCCTTTTGAGACCTTTTTGGGATTCAAGGGGGACAAGGAGCCTGATATCGACCTGAACTTTTCAGGGGAGTATCAGAGTAAGGCGCATGCGTATACGAAGGTGATCTTCGGACATGAACAGACCTTTAAAGCCGGCACGATCGCAACCGTCGCAGAGAAGACCGCATACGGCTATGTGAAGAATTATTATGAGCGCAAAGGCGTCAGCAAAAGGACCTGCGAGATCGAACGCCTACTGCAGGGCTGCACGGGAATCCGCAGAAGCACCGGGCAGCATCCGGGCGGGATCGTTGTCCTTCCTCTCGGGGAGGATATCAATACATTTACGCCGGTCCAGCATCCGGCCAATGACATGACGACGGACATCATCACGACCCATTTTGATTATCATTCCATCGATCACAACCTGCTCAAGCTCGATATACTGGGACATGATGATCCCACTATGATCCGAATGCTGCAGGACCTGACGGGACTCGATCCCATGGAGATCCCTCTGGACGACCCCACTGTGATGAGTCTTTTCAGTTCCACCGAAGCACTCGGCATCACGCCGGAACAGAACGGAGGTATTGACGTAGGCTCTCTGGGCATTCCGGAGTTCGGCACGAAATTTGTTATCGGTATGCTGGATGATACAAGACCGACATCTATGTCGGAGCTGGTCAGGATCTCCGGTCTGTCCCACGGCACGGATGTGTGGCTGGGAAATGCGCAGTCGCTGATCCAGTCGGGAAAAGCGACGCTGTCGACCGCAATCTGCACCAGAGATGACATCATGTCTTATCTGATCGGCATGAATATGGATAAATCGCTGTCATTTAAGACGATGGAATCCGTCAGAAAAGGTAAAGGACTCACGCCGCAGATGAAAGAGGCGATGGAGGCGGCAGGTGTACCGGACTGGTATATTGAATCCTGCCTCAAGATCAAGTATATGTTCCCCAGAGCGCATGCAGCGGCTTACGTGATGATGGCTCTGCGGATCGCATACTGCAAGGTCTTCTATCCGCTGGCCTATTATGCGGCCTATTACAGCATCCGCGCTTCGGCATTCTCCTACGAGATCATGTGCCAGGGACAGGCACATCTTCTGGAAGTCATGGAGGAGTACAATAAGCGCAGAGATACCCTCACGCCCAAAGAGCTCTCGACCCTGGACGACTGTCTGGTGGTCAGGGAGATGTACGCCAGAGGGATCGAGTTTACGCCGATCGATATTTTTACAGCGGGATCGCGTACATGCAAGATCGTGGACGGCAAGATCATGCCGTCCCTGACGAGTATCGACGGGATGGGTGAGAAAGCGGCGGATGCCGTTGTCGAAGCCGCAAAGGACGGGCCTTTTATTTCCAGGGACGATTTCTGGAACCGGACGAAAGTGCCCAAGACTGTCGTGGAAAAGATGAATGAAATGGGACTTCTCGGTGATCTTCCGGAAAGCAACCAGATTTCCCTCTTTGATATTTTGTGAGACCGGGGGTGTGTATGAGCAGAAATAATGAATTTAACAACAGACAGCGGCGGGACTACATTCCCAATGATGAGATCGACCGGGAAGAGAAGGCCGACCGCAGGCTGCAGAAAAAAGGAAGCGTGTTCAGTGTCCTGTTGGGAGGACTGATCGTACTCTCGCTTCTGGTATTTGTGTTTATCCTCATTGACAGCGGCTTTATTGCGGGAGCAGCGCACCCGATCTACGGCAGTCCTGAGGCTGCTGCCGAACAGGGAGGTTCTCAGGTGAGCGGCGGACTGACACAGGAGCAGAAGAAACAGGCAGAGGAGCAGGCCCGCAAAGAGAAGGAAGAAGAAAAGAAGAAGGAGCAGGAGAAACAGGCTGCTCTTGAGGCGGAAGAAGAGGAAAAGCGCAAGGCGGCCCAGGAAGAAGAGGAGAAGAGAATCGCTGCAGAAAGGGCGGCTCTGGTGGAAGCAGGAGAGATCGAAGAAGAAGAACACGAAAAGGCTATCAGGAAGTTCGAGGAAAGCAGAAAGGAGCAGGAGAATGTTTAATGAAAAGAGCACAGAATACTATAATGGGCAGAACATGAGAGTAGTTCAGACAGCCAAGTATAAGCAGAGCAAAGAAAAGGCTCTTGAGATAATAGAGAAGTACGACAGGATCGGTGAGGGTGACTTTTGGATTCTGATGAATTCGAACAAG
>CADCIU010000023.1:43256-44786 GCA_902801585.1 uncultured Lachnospiraceae bacterium
GATGGATAAAGAAGGGTACATGGATTCGCTGGTGTATACATACTGCAATGACGATCAGGGGATCTACGAGGTCGGAGAGTTCGGTAGGCACAATTCAAAACAGACATATCCGTATGCGATGGCTTTCAAAAGGTTGTTTGACAGAGTGGTTTTGAAACTGTGCGGTCTTGCGTATGATGGTGTCTACTCTGATTCCGAAGCAGATGAGTTCAAGGAACGTTATGAGGATCATGGATTCGAGGATGGGCAGATAACACCGTCAGAAGCAAAGGTGATCCGCCAGTATGCGGAAGCGGTAGGAAGTGATATAGATGCTGTGTGTAAGCATTATAAAGTGGCATCGCCAGAAGCACTTTCCAAGTCGCAGTATGCAGAAGTAATGAATACGTTCAAAAAAAGAGAGGAGAAGAATAAACAGAAGGGTTAATATGGTTGTATAAGGCTCAAAATTAAGTTCTAAGAGGTTTTTATAGCATGATCGATAAATTAGATAACAATGGCTATTCAGAGTCGCTAATCAATGATAATGAGTCGGATTACAGAAGATGCCACAATTGCGGAAGGACATCTGGAAAGATCGACAGGCATGAGGTGTTTTTCGGAAGTAACCGAAGCAACAGTAAAAAGTATGGAATGTGGTGTGACCTTTGTAGGTCATGCCACACAGAAGTACATCAGGGTGATGGATCTTTGAACCAGAGATTAAAAAGAGAAGCACAGACAATATTTGAGAAGAATAACAGCCGTGATGAGTTTATGAGGATATTTGGGAAAAATTATTTGTAGGAGGAAATTATGGAGTATACAGTAGGTGATAATGTCATTGTTTATGACATTTATAGTTCGCCTTCCGAGTGCAAAGAGGATATCGATCTTATCTTCTCTGTTGGAAAGGCAACAAAAGTTGTTTATGTTAAAGATGTTCAGTTAAATTCCGGTAAGATTTCGGATCTTATTGCAGCTTTAAAAGAGTTCTGTCGATCGTTGAAGAATCAATGCATTCTCTTTTCTTTGGACACAGCAGCCAGCTGCAACAGTAATGTTTTAACACGTTATGTCTTGCAGGAAGCTGACTTCTGGTCATTAAAGAAATACATCGATGATAAGGACTGCACATTGTTTATGTACAATAGTCCAGTGGCTTATCCTGTTTTAACCAGACTTTTTGACGAATACATTTCCTTTGAGATTTGTGACATGCTTGCTAACAACGCTTCAGAAAGTGACGAAGATAAGTATGATCGACTTGATCTCTTACTTGCTCGTATTGGTACTGATCGTGCTAAAGAGTTGCAGGAGAGAATCAAAAAGTTCTTAAATGGTGACCTGGAAGTAACATCACAACCTAAGAAATTGGAGATTTAAGCATGGAAGAAAAAGTAGAAAATACTGTGAATGATGAGCAGACATCTACTTCGGAAGCTAATGCTGAGACAAAAACAGACCCTAAGTCAGATAATGGCTCAGGGTCTTTTACTAGGCGGCTCCGAGAGAGAAAGTCCGCTAAAAGAGCTGCACGTTCATCAGCAC
>CADCIU010000024.1 GCA_902801585.1 uncultured Lachnospiraceae bacterium
CTTCAGGCCAAGGCCGGTGATCTCACGGACAACCTTGATGACCTTGATCTTCTGAGCGCCGAAGCTTGTCAGCTCAACGTCAAACTCAGTCTTCTCTTCAACTGCCTCAGCAGCGGGGCCGGCAACAACTGCAACACCTGCAGCTGCGGATACGCCGAATTCCTCTTCACAAGCCTTGACCAGCTCGTTCAGTTCCATAACAGTAAGATCCTTGATCGCATCGATGATCTCAGCATTTGTCAACTTTGCCATTGTATTTACCTCCATGTAAACGATTTGAAATAAAACTTCTGATTTAAAAAACTTCTAAAAACAGAATGTCCTGTGGAAATTCCCTTGCCTTATGCCTCTGCGGGAGCCTCTGCAGGAGCTGCCTCGCCATCCTTCTCCGCGATCTGCTTGACGATACGCGCGAAGCTTGCGATCGGAGCCTGCCAGCTGCCGAACAGTCTGCCCAAAAGCACCTCTCTGGACGGGATCTTAGCGACCTCACCGAGTGCTGCGGAATCTACCACCTTGCCTTCTACAACACCGCCCTTGATCTCGAGCTTGTCTGCCTTCTTAGCAAACTCGCAGAGAATACGTGCAGGAGCTGTAGCATCATCCTTGGAAACTGCCAGTGCGCTGGGTCCGTTCAGAAGATCGGAAAGACCTTCGCAATCTGTGCCCTTGAACGCGAAGTTCATCATGGTGTTCTTATAAACTTTGTAAGTCACACCGGCTTCACGGAGCTGTTTGCGGAGTTCTGTGTCCTGCTGAACTGTCAGACCTCTGTGGTCTACAAGTACCACGGACTGAGCGCCTTCGATCGCTGCGGAAATTTCCTTAACGACCGGCTGTTTCAATTCAACCTTTGCCATTTTGTTACCTCCTTATAGATTTTGGAGCCGAAACGAAGAAAACCCCGTCTTCGCGAAGACGGGGGAAAATCTCAAATCTGCATCGATCATATACCGCTTAAACGGCAGCACCGATCGTGCGTCATCCACATCCTCGGCAGGCAGATCACTCTTTACGCCTTGCGGCACCTGCTGTCTTCGGCTTGGCTTATAACCTTAAGTACTTTATCATTGCGAGGAACAGTTTGTCAAGTGGATTTTACATACATTTTTATTCCTGCTCAAAATATCCGTCGTCGTCGATGAGGACGCCCGGCGACAGCTCCCGCATCGTATCCAGCACTCTCTCCTTCTCCCCGTCATAGAGCATCTTTACACCCTGACGCTGCTGCATAGGAACGAACTGGAGCGCGCTGATCTTTGCCCCGCTGGTATCCACCGTGACCCGGACAATTCCGCTGTCTCTCGCCGATGCACTGAAGAAATAATTCCCCAGGCTGTAGAAGACCGGCACATCATCTACATACTGTATATTCTGCAGCACATGAGGATGCGCGCCGATGATCAGGTCCGCTCCGGCCTCGGCCAGATCCTGCGCTTTGTCGACCTGGCTCCCTTCCGCTGCCGGCATCAATTCCGTCCCCCAGTGCACGAAGACGATGCAGAGGTCCGCCTTCTCTTTGGCTTCTCTGACCTTGTCGCAGAGATCTTCGTCGTCAAGGCACCTGAACACACCCGGCGAATCCTCTTCGGCTCCCCTGGTCTCCGGATTTTCATACCGCTCTATTTCCGTAGCGTTCAAAATAGCAACGACCGTTCCGTTCACAATACAGTATGCCGGCTTATGCGCATCTTCCAGGTCCCTGCCTGCACCGATGTAGGGGATCTCTTCCTCATCCAGTGTGTCGAAGGTATCCATGATCCCCTCTTCGCCGTAATCATAAATATGATTGTTGGCGAGCGCCGCCAGATCCGCTCCCATCTCCTTCAGCCAGCCGGCTGTTTCGGGCGGACACCGGAACGTGAACTTTTTGCCGGCAGCGGCACTGCCTCTGTCCGTATATGGGAACTCATTGTTGACGACCAGAAAGTCCGCATCATGCATCAGTTCCCAGCATTCCTCATCAAAACAAGATTCGATGCCGTCGCTGTAGGCACTCGCAGCCCATGGGTTCTGTCCTCTGTCAAATATGACATCGCCGGTGAACGCGATCGTGAACTCCCCCGTGTCACTTTTGGGATCATCCGGCGTCAGCCATCTGCCGTCCGTCCTTCGGAGCATCTTCCCGGAAGCTGTGATGATCGCTTCCTTTCCCTCCGGATCCATCATCTCTTCGCGCATCTGCGATGCCGCTTTCTCTTCTGTCTCCCCTATAGTTTCCGCGGCTTCCTTCACGATCCTCTCATAGGCTCTCGTCCTGACATCCCCGCCCGAATTATCTTCCGAGGCAAGCGCGCTGCCCGACGCGATAAGGAAGACTGCAGCCGCAGCTGCTGCTGCCTGCGCAAGACGCGGCAGAATGCTTTTTACACCATTTACATTCATTATCATTCCTGTCTCCATCTCTGCGGTCACAAGACTTTAAAGCAAATAAAAAGGAGTTCACAAGGAACTCCTTTCTGACATTTTCGTCAAGCGATCTCTTAATAGCGGTTAGCAATGACCTTCACGCCGGGGCCCATGCTGGTTGCCAGAGAAATGCTCTTGAGGTACTGACCCTTGACTGCTGCGGGCTTCGCTTTCACGATCGCCGCCATCAGCGCATCATAGTTTTCCTTCAGCTGCTCTTCCGTGAAAGAAGCCTTGCCGATCGGGCAGTGGATGATGTTGGACTTGTCAAGTCTGTACTCGATCTTACCTGCTTTGATATCGTTGATCGCCTTGGTGACATCCATGGTAACTGTGCCTGCCTTGGGGTTGGGCATCAGTCCCTTAGGTCCGAGCACGCGGCCCAGACGGCCGACAACGCTCATCATGTCAGGTGTTGCGACAACTACGTCGAAATCCAGCCAGCCCTCGTTCTGGATCTTGGGAAGGAGCTCCTGACCACCTACGTAATCAGCGCCTGCTGCCTGTGCTTCGTCGAGCTTCGCGCCTTTAGCGAATACCAGAACTCTGACCTTCTTGCCGGTACCTGCAGGAAGTACGACGGCACCGCGGATCTGCTGATCGGCGTGACGGCCGTCGCAGCTTGTGCGGATGTGGATCTCAATTGTCTCATCAAATTTCGCTGTTGCAGTCTTCTTTGCAAGAGCGATCGCCTCTTCAGGCTCATAAAGTTTAGTGCGGTCGATCAGCTTCGCAGCTTCCGCATATTTCTTTCCGTGCTTCATCTCTTATTCCTCCTGTATGACAGCTCACTCCGTTACTGTGATTCCCATGCTCCGTGCTGTACCTGCGATCATGCTCATTGCCGCTTCAAGAGATGCAGCGTTGAGGTCGGGCATTTTCAGCTCAGCGATCTCTTTGATCTGATCCTTGGTAACAGAACCGACTTTCTGTCTGTTCGGAACACCGGATGCCTTCTGCAGGCCTGCTGCCTTCTTGAGAAGGACTGCTGCCGGCGGAGTCTTGGTGATGAAACTGAAAGATCTGTCAGAATAGACAGTGATGACTACAGGGATGATCAGATCACCCTTGTCTGCTGTCTTCGCATTGAACTGCTTGGTGAATTCCATGATGTTGACACCGTGCTGTCCAAGTGCGGGACCTACCGGCGGAGCAGGAGTTGCCTTGCCGGCCGGAATCTGCAATTTGATGTAACCAGTTACCTTCTTTGCCATTTTTTCCTCCTTTGTGGTAATGTGCGCAGCGCCAGGCTGCTCCCACTGTCTGCGGTATGAACCGCGGTTTCTATATATTAAGCGGACCGATCCGCCTCATATATCAAATGTAAAAACTCATATCATGAAAGCTCATATAAAGCTCATATGAGACAGCCAGCAGTCGGGAAGCCGTGTGCTCAATTCATCTTCCTGACTTCTGCAAAGCTGATCTCTACCGGGATCTCTCCGCCAAACAGCTCGACCTTGATCGTCGTAGTCTGCTTGTTGAAATCGATCTTCTGCACCTGTCCGACCGTGTCCTTCCAGATACCTGCCACAACTGTAACGGAATCGCCGACCTCAAAGTCGACCGTAACGTTATTCGTGTGGATCCCCAGGGGCTTCATTTCCGCTTCCGTCAGCGGAACAGGTTTGCTTCCCGGTCCGACGAATCCGGTGACGCCGCGTGTGTTGCGGACGACGTACCAGGTATCATCGTTCATGATCATATTGACGAGCACATATCCGGGGAACATCTTCTTGGAGACATTCTTGCGTGCTCCGTTCTTAACTTCGACGACATCCTGCATCGGCACGCGCACTTCAAAGATCTGGTTCTCGAGATGGCGGTTCTCGATCGTCTTCTCGATATTGATCTTCACCTTATTCTCATATCCGGAGTACGTATGTGCTACATACCAGAGCGGCTCGTCCGTGATCGCGCTCTCGTCAAGCTTTTCCTCTTCCGGTGCCGATTCCTGTGCTTCAAGGGAAGCCTTGACCGCTGCGGCATCCGCATCGTCCATCTTCTCTCCCTGCTTGAGGACTCTCTCCGCTTCCGCTTTTTCAATATCAGCAGCCTTCTTGGTAAAATCAGGTCTCCTGATCTCGCGTACGCCCGGAAGAACTCCCGCCTTAACGCGGACACCGCCGCTGCGAGGCTCTAAATTCTTATCTGCCATTGATCTACCTCATCTTATACAGCTTACCGAAAACCGTCAGGTCGTCCCCACTGTTGTCAGCCATTCGATCAGGTTCTGTGCGCCAAAATCAATGACCGCAATAAAAAGCGCGGTAATAACAGTAACACACAGTACTACGATCAGCTGTTTAATAAGCGTATCACGATCCGGCCATATGATCTTCTTAAACTCAGTCTTGACGCCTTTCCAGAAAAGGCTGAGCTTGCTCTCCTTGGCCGTACTGTCCTTTCTGCTCATTTGCCCTGCTCCTTATTACTTCGTCTCTTTATGAGTAGTGTGTCTCTTGCAGAATCTGCAGTATTTCTTGGTCTCGATCCTCTCCGGATGAGCCTTCTTATCTTTGGTTGTATTGTAGTTACGCTGCTTGCACTCTGTGCAGGATAATGTAATTCTTGTACGCATTTCGTGTCACCTCCGCGTGGATTTTCATAAACAACAGGTCATTTAAGCGCATAAAAAAAAGACCTGTGACAATCTCGAGTACTAACTTAACACACTTGTCAACGATAGTCAATAGAATTTTAAAGCATTGCTGTTTTGACATCGATGAAATATGAACAGGTACAGTTCCCGCCGATCTTACGGAAAACCGTACCTGTTCATATGATCCAAACTCTTATATCGGGGTCCCCTGCGTCAGCCCAGTTCCTCCGCTGCCGCGTCCAGCGATGCCCTGATCACTTTGTCCATGTCAAAATACTTGTACAATCCGAGTCTGCCTCCGAACAGTACGTTCTTCTTCTCCTTCGCAAGAGCGTGATACTGTTCATAGACTGCATTGTTCTTGTCGTTGTTGACCGGATAATAGGGCTCCATTCCCTTTTCCCAGGAGACCGGATACTCTCTCGTGATGATCGTTCCCTTGATCGGCTCGCCCGTCTCGGAGTCCTTTCCGAATTCAAAAAATTTGTGCTCGATGATGCGGGTGAAGGGTACTTCCCTCTCGGTATAGTTGACGACCGCATTGCCCTGGAAGTTATCCACATCAGGAAGCTCCTCGTTCTCAAAGCGGAGCGAACGGTACTCGAGAGGCCCGTAACAGTTGTCGAAGAACTCATCGATCATTCCCGTAAAGAGCACCTTGCGGAAAGTATGGCCGTCCATTTCGAAGCCGCGGTCGCCTTCCTCGAGGTCGATCTCTTTCACCGCTTTCTTAAACTCAACGCCGCATCTGACCTCAATGCCGTCAAGCAGCTTCTCGACGATCCCGGTATAGCCGCCCTTGGGAATTCCCTGATAGGGATCATTGAAATAGTTGTTGTCAAATGTAAACCGGAACGGAAGTCTCTTGATGATGAACGCGGGGAGCTCTCTGCAGTCCCTTCCCCACTGTTTCTCCGTATACCCCTTGATCAGCTTTACATACACATCCCTGCCGGCAAGGGAAAGGGCCTGCTCCTCCAGATTGGACGGATGGTCCACCGCAGCCTCTTTTCTCTGCCGCTCAATGATCTCCATCGCCTGTGCCGGAGTCTGAATATTCCACATCTTGCTGAAAGTATTCATATTAAAAGGAAGATTGTAAAGCTCGTCCTTATATCTCGCCACCGGGCAGTTGATATAATTGTTGAACTCTGCAAATCTGCATACATAGTCCCACACTTCCTTGTCCGACGTGTGGAAAATGTGCGCACCGTAACGGTGAATATGGATACCGTTCTTCTTTTCTGTGTAGATGTTGCCCGCGATATGGTCCCTGCGGTCGATCACAAGGCATGTCCTGCCCGCCTTTTTCATCTCATGCGCAAAAACCGCTCCGTACAGACCTGCTCCGACGATTAGATAATCATACTGCATATGCACCTCTTCATAATTAGATTCATTTAAATTAAGTTCACTCAAATCAGATTCGTATAAATACTGAATCCGTTCAAGTTAAAAGCTCACTGCGCTTCGCTGCGATAATCCGGTATCTTGGTGTAGTCTTCCATGATATCCAGTACTTTCTTCCTGCCCGTTTTGTTCAGTTTCCAATATCTCTCCATAACCCGCCTCGTTGCGATCTGCGAGGAGAGATTGTTGCCTTCCTCCAGCGGCGAAAAATCAAGTGGATTGATAGACAGCGCTTCACAGATACGGATCACTGTGCTGTAGGCCATTCCGTCGACTCCTCTTTCCAGTGCCGTGATCAGTGTGCTGTAGGGTATATTCATCAGTACCGCAAACTGACGAATACTTTTATACTTCGATAAAATGACTCCTTTCAGGATTTCTGCCTTTGCCTTACTGTCCATTTCTGAAACCTCCATTTCATGCAATATTAACTAGTCTTAAAGTCCCAGATACCTGTCTCCCGGTAGCTGAACATCTCATCCGTATATTTCAACCAAATATTCTATTTATACAGTCTGTTCGACCTCCTGATCCGGATGTATTCCACAACTGATTATTATAGCATTAAAATCGTCTTACGAACATAAAAACAGCAATAAAATCGTCGTTTTCATGTTCTGCCGTGATCGTCGCCCTGCGGTAAAAGTATCATGTTCAGTTTCCCGTCTGTCCCTGCGCGGACTCCTCAGCGGTTTTTGCTGCGGGCGTCTGTTCCTGGGGAACCTCTACATCGAGCTCGGAATACGTGTCATCCGGCGTCCAGCCGATCGCAGCTGCAACTACAGGATTATACCAGGCGGATGCCGTTTCCTTCACATCAAGGATCTCCATTCTGGAAGGATCGCCGCGGTATTCGTCCTCCTCATCCTCGTAATCTCCTCCGCCGTAGACGAGGATCTCCTGTGCCATATCTGCCGCCTCGACACCGACCTCGTAATAATCGACGCCGTAAGAGACGAGACCTCCCTTCTTGCACATGCTGCCGTCTGAAGTAAAGACTCTGGTACCGTTCTGCACAGCGTACTGGTTCACCTTGTCCATGTTGACCGCAAGAACATTGTCATTGGGCAGATACAGAACGGAGCACTCCGAAGCAGCTTTGCTGATCACCCCTTCCATATCCTCTGCGCCGGCAAAGGTGTATTCTTTAAAGGATACATCGTTCTCGTCCAAATACTTCTCCATGAGTCTGCACTGGAATGCCGAGTTGACCTCATCTTTGCAATAGAGCATGCCGACCGTTCCGTCATCGGGCATGAGCTGCATGAGCAGCTGGCTCTGTTTGCCGACAGAAGGCATTCCCGAGACACCGGTCACATTGCCGCCGGGCTCCCCTAATGAACTGACGCCTCCCGCAATGATAAAGTCTGTCACCGCAGCACCGACGACAGGAATGTCTTTCGTGGCGGCATTGACCCGCATTAAGGCACCCGTGCCGACAGCCAGGATCAAATCGTCCTTGTCCTGCAGAAAATGATCAATGATCACATCGCAGTCTTCCATCGTTCCGTCAGCGACTTTATAATCGATCACCACATCTTCTCCCAAAAGTTCACTCAGGCGATCGCGGAATCCCTCGCCGGTGAGATCAAGTGCCTCATGAGGAGCCTGCTGGATGATACCGACGTAATACTTGCCCTCCTCGTGGACAGCAGGTGTATATTTCTCAACTTCCTGTACTTCCTGCTGCGTTGCGCCTGCATCCGCATCCTTTTCATTCTGTTTATCCTTGCTGCCGGATCCGCCGCACGCAGTTACCGCCAGAAGCACTAAGCACAAAACAATCGCTGCTAATCTTTTATTCATTAATACCTCCATACATGCCGCTGCATGACTCACCGGTCGGAGCGGCAATCCATATTATATCCAGGATATTATACCCCAGGAATTGTCGAAAAAGAAGACGGTTTTTATCTGCAGCGCGGCGATTTCCGTAACTGTGCGCTTTATTTTTCCCATATACGGACTTTATAATAAAAAAGCAGTTCGACATTTTCGAGTATCATTGACAAAATCACCCGTTTCATCAATAATACACGAGATGTACCAAGACACCTGTCGACCTGCCGTACGGCAGGCTTTTGACAGAAAGGAAAAAAAGAATATGAAAGAGTTCCTGAAGAAAAAGAACATTGAGATCTCCGCAAAGCGTTACGGCATCGATGCCCTCGGCGCCATGGCACAGGGTCTGTTCGCATCACTGCTGATCGGCACGATCCTGAACACGCTGGGCTCCCAGCTGGGGATTGAAGCCCTGAAGGTCTGCGGCGGATATGCCTCCTCCATGAGCGGCCCCGCGATGGCGATCGCGATCGGATATGCATTGCAGGCACCGCCTCTTGTCCTCTTCTCACTGGCTACGGTAGGATATGCCGCCAATGCGCTGGGAAGTACGACGCTGAGCGGCGGAAGCGGCGCCGGAGGTCCCCTGGCCGTTCTCTTTATCGCCGTCATTGCCGCTGAATTCGGAAAGGCCGTTTCCAAGGAGACCAAGGTGGACATTCTTGTCACCCCTCTGGTAACGATCCTTGTCGGCGTGGGGCTTTCCGCACTAATCGCTCCCGCCATCGGAACAGCCGCTTCCAGCGTCGGCTCCGTCATCATGTGGGCGACCGACCTTCAGCCCTTCCTCATGGGCATCGTTGTATCTGTGATCATAGGCATGGCGCTGACTCTTCCGATCTCTTCCGCAGCGATCTGCGCCGCATTAGGCCTGACGGGGCTGGCGGGCGGCGCGGCTGTAGCCGGCTGCTGTGCACAGATGATCGGTTTCGCCGTGATGTCTTTCAAAGAGAATAAATGGGGCGGACTGATCTCCCAGGGGATCGGAACATCCATGCTGCAGATGGGCAACATCGTGCGAAATCCCAGGATCTGGATCCCGCCGATCATCACATCCGCGATCACCGGTCCTATTGCCACCTGCTTGTTCCGTCTTCAGATGAATGATCCCGCAAGCGCAGTCGCATCCGGAATGGGCACTTGCGGTCTTGTAGGACAGATCGGTGTATACGCGGGCTGGGTCGCAGATTGTGCGGCCGGCACCAAGGCAGCGATCACAGCGATGGATTGGATCGGTCTGATCCTGATCTCCTTCGTGCTTCCCGCCGTTCTGACTCCGCTGATCGCCATACCGCTTCGCCGGGCAGGATGGATCAAGGAAGGCGATCTGAAACTTCAATAATTAATCTTTAATACAATAAGTCTTCAGCAGAACGCAATATCGCCGGAGCGGTCCTGCGCCGGGTTCATCCCGGCCGGTGCCTCTCCGGCGATTTTTCGACTCATCTTTGAGTTCATACTTTTTCGTTCATACCTTTTTAAGCAAATCTATGCGCTGAAGGACTGATCGGCGTCAATCCTCATCGTTCTGGCTCTTAAAGCCCACGACCGCCGATACGCCTGCCACTACACCCATCAGGACCACAAGCAGTACAACAAGTCCCAATCCGGCAAGAGCAATGACCACACCTGTATCCATCTCATTTCCTCCGATTCCAAAACACTTGATCTTAAAACTTTTGATCCAAAAAACTCAATGCCTGTTACGCATCCGCTGAAGAGCCGGTCGTTTCCGTTTCAGGTGTGCCGGCACTGCCCGCCGCTGTATCCGGTGAATCGGCCTGCGCGGAAGCCTCAGCTTCCTCTGTCTCTTCCGGCTGATATGCGGCTGACGGTTCTGCTGCGTCAGAAGGTGCGTACCCGGCTGCCTGCTCAGCATGTTCTGCAGGCTGATAGTCGTTCATCGGCTCATCCGCGAAAGTGATCCTCGTGCCGCAGTCAGGGCAGAACAACATTCCCTTCGTGATCTTCCTTCCGCAGGAAGGGCATTTCATATCCGACTTGAACTCCTTGATCTTCCCTTCCTTGAGGGCGATCACTTCCTCTTCGGACTTGATATACATGATCTTGGTGAGAACATCCTTCCAATCGCGGAATTTGATCTCCCTCACCAGGCTGTCAATATTGCCGGATTCGAGCGCCTCGCGGATCTGGTCGGCGGTCAGATCATTAAATCCGTCATAGGCAAGTATCATTCCCAGTTCCTCGTGAAGATCCCTGATCTTTCTTTTGGAATCGGAAACTTCGACGTTCATTGTCACGACATCTGCAAGCTCCTTGGTCTTCTGCAGTGCCCCCTGGCTTCCCTGTGTAATCTTCTGGCTCAGTTCTTCCCAAAAAGACATATTAGCACCTTTCTATCTTATTTCTATACTGCTCATTGCTGATTTCGACTACTGATCATGTTCATGAGTATTTCTGTATGACGGCCGTAAGCCTCGGAAGGAGCTGCGATTTTCTGGAGAGCACTCCGATCTGAAGGCTCCTCGACTCTCCTTTCTCATTAGGGAAAGCCTCCAGCGCCCATGCCGATTTATCTCCCGCCGCAAAGACCACAGACCCGTTCTCCAGAATACTGGTAAACGCCATCACGCACAGATCCAGCTCCTTCCTCTTGGTGAAGTCCTCCAGCAGGTTCTGGATCTGTCTTTCCATCGATCTTGCCGTATCCGCGGATGTGACGATGACCTGTGAGATCATGGTCTTGCATCCCTCGATGTTGAAGAATTTGATATCCTGATTGAGCAGCTCGGTCAGCGTCTTGCCTTTGATGTTGGCACTCACGGAGAACATGTCCTTGGCAAATTCATCGATATCAAGTCCGGCGATCCCTGCAAGGAACTGCGCCGTGGCAATATCCTTGGCCGTTGTTGTCGGCGACTGGAATTTGAGCGTGTCGGACAGGATCGCGCCAAGGATCAGTCCGGCAAGATTCTTGGGCAGCGGGATCTGGTTCTCTCTGAACATCGTTGCGACGATCGTAGCAGAACTGCCAATGATCTCATTTCGGAACGCCACCGGCTGGTTTGAAGAGAAATCGTTGATCCTGTGATGGTCGATCACTTCAAGGACCGTTGCTTTTTCAATTCCCCTTACGGACTGCGAGAACTCATTGTGGTCCACGAGGATCAGGTTCTTGTTGCCCGTATTCATGACATGATAGCGTGACACATATCCGATGAGCTTGTTCTGGTTATCGATGACCGGATAGGCGTGGAAGCGGCTCCGCAGCATCTTGCGTCCGGCATCCTCCACCAGTTCCGACGCGTAGAACTTGATCGGATTCTTTTTCATCACCTTGGATACTCTCGGGGCAAAATATACATACCTCGAGGTGTTCATCGTGTCGTGTCCGGAAATAATGACAGAGCAGTGATGCTCTTTGGCAGCCTCAATGACCTCCGGTGCCACCTGATCCGTGCGCACGACGATCAGGACACCGGCGCCCATCCTGACCAGATCCTCATGGACCTTAGGGTCATTTCCGGTGATCAGGATCATGTCCCTGAAATCAAAATCTGTCAGCTTTTCCTTTGTAAGTGCAATGATGCTGACTTTGCCGTTGACGCGGCTCATAGGATCATTGTAGACGATCCTGCCGCCGACGGCCTTGCATATACACTCCACCGGTGTATCCTGAAGGAGCTTCGACGTGCTCTCCGTATCCCCCATGGAGAGATCCGCCGCATCGCTTCTCGTCACGATCCCCAACAGTTTGCCGTCGGGATCCACCACGCTGCAGATCTGCCTGTTATTCTTCTGAAGGATCTGAATCGCCTCAAACAAAGTCTTGTCCGGCTCGATCGACACCGGTTCATCCAGGTCGATCTCGCCCAGTTTGTATCTGGCATCTTCAAGCAGCATCGGCATCTCAAATCCAAAACGCTTTAAAAGATACTTCGTCTCGGCACTGAGTTTCCCGAGACGGCATGGAATCGCCTTGATCCCGTTCGCCCGTTTATAAAATGCATAACCAATCGCTGATGCCACGGAGTCTGAGTCCGGATGTTTGTGGCCTGTAACGTATACTCGGTTCAATTCCATATATACACCCTCCTTATTAACAATTTACCACATCGGCGCTCAAAAATCATCCGGCATAACCGGATCCCGAGGTACAATTGGTAAATCCGGACACTGATCTGCGGACTCTTAAGGCCCGGCCGAATATTTCATCTCTTTACCGGTATCGATCACACCCAGATATTCCTCCAAACAGATTTCTTCGGCCATGATCTCCTGAGCCGCTTCCTGCCCCACATATCGGTAATGCCAGGGCTCATACGTGATCCCCGTGATCTCCTGTTTGTCCTTAGGGTAGCGCAGAATAAATCCGTACTCACCGCAGTGCTCCATGAGCCACTGCTGCGTATCATTGAGCTCCTGGTTCTCATCGAGCGACTGGTGATATACATCTACGATATCGACGGCAAGCCCGGCTTCATGCTCACTGGAGCCCGGGACCGCCACATTTCTTGCCGTCTCTTCCCGCGCCTCCTCTTCCGAATATCCCTGATACCGGAATCTTCTCACATCATTTTCAAACAGTATCTCCTGCTTGCTGCGTTCCCTGTAGGAACTGCAGATCAGAGGCGTAAAGCCGGCTTCTCTGCAGTCCGAGAGCATTTCTCTCAAGTGCTCTGCCGCACAGATATCCACTTGGTGCCCGTACTCCACATTCTCCAGTTCCGCCTCATATTCATCAGGGAGCAGATGCCACGGGTTGATGAGTATAAGCTCTTTCTCACTGTACTTCTCTGTCCCGATCGGTTCGATCGCTTCCGAAATGGTCCTTGCATCGGTGCGGACTCTGCTGATCAGAGCGTGCTGCGCATGTTTGAACCGGGCTTCCCAATCTCTCTTTACTATCTCCTCAGTGAATCCTTCTGTATTCGATTCTAATGCTGATTCCAATCCGGATTCTGATCCGGATGCCGGCCGCCATGCAGTTAAAACTGCAGTGATCACACAAGCTGCGAGGACGACACAGACCATGTTTGTGCTTTTCTTCAATAATGTCATATGTTTCCGCTTATATAGATGAATGCTTAATAATGCTTTATGATACTTAAAGATATTATGACGAATGATCGAGGCGCTTTCCGTTCAGGACAGCCTCCACAAGGCCTCCCGCTCCGTCGTAGACGAGTTTCAGGGAGAAAAAGGGTTCTTCCGTCATCAAAAGGCGAAAGAATATTTTGTCTCCCTCCCATATATTGAGTGCATCGACCTGATCCTTGGGGACCCACTCCAATACGCCCTCGTCGCATTCTGCGGGCGTCCCCTCAAAGCCGTCTGCCGTGAACAGATGCATATACTCCGTGACTCCATCCCCGGACACGAATGTGACGATGCCCCTGAAACGGTAGGACGTAAGCGTGCAGCCTGTCTCTTCTTTGACCTCACGCACAAGACACTCCTCAGGACTCTCGTCCTGTTCAAAGTGCCCGCCGACGCCGATCCACTTATCTTTATTCACATCATTTTTCTTCACCACCCGGTGAAGCATCAGGTATTTTCCGTCCCGCTCCAAGTAGCAGAGCGTGCTCAGTTCTGCATGCAAAATAGTCCAGCCTCCCTTTTTTCCGCAGTCAATAGTAACCCTTGACGCCGAATCCTCTCTCGCCGTCTTTGACCGGGATCTCCTCGATGTCCATATGGTCGATGCGGATCCAGTGCCCGCTTCGCATATGGGTCAAAAGCATACCGATCCCTGCGGGCGTCCCCTGCACTTCCATCTCCACGCTGCCGTCCGGAAGGTTCTCCACCCAGCCCGTGAGTCCCACTCTTTTTGCCGCATAAGTGGCCTGATAGCGGAATCCCACTCCCTGGACTCTGCCGCTGAAGATAATGTGCTCACGGATCACATCCTTGTAAGGATCAACTTGTGGCATTTGCCCTCCTTTCCGTCTGCACAGAAGCTCCATGATATCCTCTTCGGGTTCTATGTCGTCTATATCATCTCCCTTATCTTCCCCGGAAGCTTCCGCCGAAAAACGCCGCTCCAGGCCTGCCAGCGGATTCCATTTGCCGTCCTGATCCGTGAACAGGTCCTTCAGGTTTTCCTTGTTTTTTCCGAAAAAAAAACAAATTGCAAGAATTCCCATGATACCGAGAAGAATGTTGCCGATCAGGGTCCTCATATCGCCTGCGTGGACATCCCCGACGCGAGGCGCACCTTTTTCCTTGTCCGTCTCCTTCCGGTCCCGGCTGCCGCCCTGCTCCCCGTCTCCGGTATCCTTATTTCCCGACTTCTCCTTATCCTCTCCCGGATCCTTGTTTTCTTCCTCTTCCTCGGGTTCCTGCGGCACATCGCCGTTAAGGGGAAGCGTCATCTCATCCGTATAGGTCTCATTACCGAGCACTGCCGATGCCGTGTACAGGATATCCCCCGATTCCGGCCTCTTTAAGGAGGTCACCGTAGTTTCCAGATCATAAGACTGATCACACAGAAGGCAGAGGGCCGACGCCTGACACGTCCCCTTTTCTTTGTCCCAGGTGAATACCGGCTTCACGTCCGGGCTGTAATGCGGCGCATGCGCATCGAGGGCAAAGAGGCGGATCGACTCCTTCGTGTAGACGTCATACATCTCATCGTCGTACCTATAGTGCATCTGCCCCGAGCACAGCGAAAAGGCTCCGTCCGCATAGTCCGCAGCTCCGGCCATGAACAGGCCCTTCCGAAATGTGCCGTCCCCCATGTCGCTGTTGGTCAGGTCCACCGCATAAGCTGTGCCGTCCCACAGTCTGACCACATTCCACATGTGCCCCGGACTGCCCTCCTGCTCTCCCAGATCTCCGGAGAGCGTCATACAGGAGATTTCCCGGTTCCATTCTGTGAGATCGCACAAGTATTGAAACGCCTTGGCATATCCCTCGCAAACGACTTTCGTATCCGGATCGCCGTCGAAAACATAGATCAGCTGATAGGGATCGCCATAAGCGGTGTCCCCTCCGACAGCCCTGTGATCATAGGAAGCCAGCCTGCAGACCGCTTCCTGATACGCGCACAGCTTGTCCCAGTCCGACAGGCCCGCTGCCTCAGCGACGATTTCCTGTGCCTTCGTCACAACACCTTTGGCCGCTCCTGTTTTGGCAGTGTCCGCTTGGAATCTGTCGCCGCCTTCCTTCATATAATCGGCAGAGACCGGAAGATACAGAACGATCCTTCCATTGTCCGGGATCGTCACTTCCTCCCTGCCCTTCACATAAGAAACCGTAAAGCTGTGCTGGTATTTCAAGGTCTTATCATACCAATAGAGCTCATAAGGGCAGTTCACCATGAGATGATTCATGACGCTTCTGGCATTCCATCCGATCTTGTCATAAAGCGCGGTCCGCGCTTCATCGCTGAAACTGTAGATTTTCTCCACATGGACGGTGCCGTCGTCATCGACAGTCTCTTTTTCCGTGATATGGAAGATCGTATCCACCCCCAGCTCCTCAGAAGTGAATACCTTTTGGTCCAAAAAGCCGGCTGCGGCAACTTGTATGATCGAAGAGGCTCTCTCTCCGTCCGCGATACTTCGGACCTGCTCGAGAACACTGTCATAGACATCCGCGCTCAGGCCGCTGAGTTTCTTCGTCGCGGCTCTGAGCCTGCCCTTTTTGCCGCTCTGAACCGGTTCGCCGTACATTTCCCTGTGCAGGTAGTCCGCCAGCGCCGCTTCGGCGTCTTCATTGGAGTCCGCGTAGGCTTCTCCCTCTTCGGGGATCTCCTCCGTGATGATCTCACTGCTTCCCTGCACGGCCGTTTCCATGGAAGCTTCCGCTGCCGCATCCTCTGTGCTCTGCTGCTGAGAGTCCTTCTGCGCCGGGTCCTGCGATTTCTGATCATCTGCAGCTTCCTGCGCCGGGTCCCGGGGCTCCTGCTCTTCTGCCTCTTCCTGTGCCGAATCCCCGGCATTTTCTTCAATCACCGTTTCCGGTGCCGGGTCCCGCGCCTCCTGCCCGTCTGCGGCTTCCTGCGCCGGATCCTGTACGTCCTGCTCTTTCGCAGCCTCGCGCTCCGCACTTTCTGCGGCAAAAACACCGGTTCCTGCAGCGGGGGCAAACAGTATTGCGGCAGCCGTAAGGAACGCGGTCAGCCTCATAATACATTTGTTCTTCATAAACTTACTCTTACCTCCAAGGAGCTCAGCCGGTGTGCGGGTTCGCTGTTTCAGTCAGATATTTACTTTACCAGACAATCTCCTGTTTGCATACATCAGAAGTGTATTGGAAATACTCCCGTACTCAATGTACTCGAGATCCCTGATCCTGATCCTGACTTGCGTCAGATCCCTTGCTGTCACCGGATCCACGCAGCTGAGCAGAACGCATCCTTTCTCGATCTCGCAGACATAGCCGCAGATCAGGTCGTCTTCTCCGCTTTTCATGGCTGTGATCAGCGCCGACTCGCTGCACGCCTTTCTCAGGATCTGCGCCAGCAGCGGTTTTTCGGGGTCGAGCACAAGCTCCGGCAGCGAGTACCAGCCGCTGTAGGGATGCTGCTCGGCGTACTCCATATACCTGCTGATCTTATTCAGATAGGGCGTGTCTGAGATCATTTCCGTGATCGTCTTTACAGGCAGCGCATAATAGGCGCTGATCTTCCCTTCCTCATCGACGCCCCGGATCACAATGTCCTCATCGTTTTGTGCCGCAATGCTTCCTACAGTAAAAGAACCCGAATCGTCTGTATAAATCTCGTATATTTTTTCCGCCATCTTTTTTCTCCTGATCAATACTTCTGTCTACCATAGTACCATCCTTTTTACGAACATGCAAAATACCGCCGTATGATCTGTCAAAATCATACAGCGGATCCTCTGTGTTTAAGCATTTTCTTATTCTATTGCTGTTTTAATTCTTTTTTCTTTCCTTCCTGATCACATCATTCGCCTGCTCCAGATACCCGGCCAGCACTGAAGTCGGAGATATGATCTGTATCTTGCCGCAATACCGGAAGACCCATGCGTAAAAGGCAGGACTTATACTGACCCCGGCTTTCACATAGAATCTCTCCTGCGTGCTCTTCCATATATCCGCGTCGCTCCCGAAGCGGTCCTGAATGACCTCCATCATGTCGTTGTCACATTCCAGTATGACACTCTTCATTTCTCCGGCATTCATCTCGAACAGGCTGTTCAGGTACTCTTCTGTCACGTAAACCTCAGGGATCTCAGCGCCGCGCTCGTCCAAAATCCGCGTCCTGACCATCCAGTCCAGACGCAGGCAGGCCATTTCTCCACGGTCCTCATCATATCCGAGGACATAATAGCGGTTGTTGTTGCAGGTAACGGCGGTCGGCGTGATCACATAGATACTTCCGTTTTCTCTGAGGATCTGATCCCCGTTCGGAGCGAAGTCAATGTACCGGAACTCGATTTTCCTGTTCTCCTGAATTGCCTCTCTTGCCTGATCAATACTGTAATAAAGCTGTTCGCTGCCGGTCCGATGATCCGGAGCAAAATATACATGCTTTCTGACCTTTTCCTCCTGGTATATGCTCAGATGCGACAAGAGCTTATCGATCAGCTTTTTCCTTTTCTCTATTGAGAGAGATACATTTGCGGCAATCCCGTCGACCAAAAGCGTGATCTCCGGTAGTTCAAACAGCCGGCTGCCGACAAAGTAGGAATTATAATAACTCTTCGTCGTAACGATATCGACCCCTTCGCTCAACAGGACTTCGATATCATCCTTTACAGTCTTCCGGCTCGCGTTTGCATCCTCCTTTTTCAGAAATTGTACCAGATCGTTGGTAGTGACCTGATGCTCTTCGTCCGTATGCCTGACCAGAAAACGATAGAGATGGATCAGTCTCTGCTTATTACGTATTGTCCCCATTCGTTCTCCTCGCTGTAATTGGATTCATATGGCTTAAAATTGTATGCATGTGTAAATGTCCTTGTGAAAACTCTGCTAATCCGCAGACAATGCATCCAGTTTAAGTCATTATATCAATTCTCTCTGACTGCTTCATTCAAAACTCTTCGCAAGCGCTCGCTTTGGTCGTTTTTTGGTACAGAGCCACCGAATTGGATCAGACTTTTGCATTCGATTTGATATATGATATACTAAATTCGAATATATATTCGATGTTTCGTATCATCTTACTCAGTAATTCTGAGAATCATTAAGTTCATTAAGTTATTTTTTAGATCATGAAAATAATACATTGCAGCGATCTGCATCTGGATGCGGATCTGAAAACCAATTTTGATGCAGCCTCGGCAGCGGGACGGCGCGCAGAGCTCCTTGACACCTTCCGGAGACTGTGCCGGACAGCACGGGACGAAAAAGTGACTGCCATACTGATCTGCGGCGATCTCTTTGATACGGGATCTCCGTCTCCGTCCGCTGTCCGTTTCGTCGAGGATCTCATCCTGACATACGGGGAAATCTGCTTTTTCTATCTGCGGGGCAATCACGACGCCCGGTCTGCTCTGTTCGAAAACAGGACAAAGCCGGACAATCTCTTTTATTTCGGCAGCACTTGGACGCATTGGGCATTACCGCCAGGCCGTCAAGGCGAACGACCCGTTTGCATAACAGGAATGGAACCGGGAAGCGCCTCTTTCACCCCTCCACTGCTCGACCACAGGAGCCTGAACATCGTCATGCTGCACGGGCAGGTGATCGACGGCTATTCAGCGACCGGTGAAGAGTCTGTGCCTCTGGGCGCTCTTGCAGGCCGCGGCATCGATTATCTGGCGCTCGGCCACCTCCATCATTACCGCACGTTTGCTTTGGACTCAAGGGGTACCGCCGCATACAGCGGATGCCTTGAAGGGAGAGGATTCGATGAGTGCGGGGAATGCGGTTACGTTCTCATACAGATCGATCCGCAGAGTGCGCGCCTCACTTCCCGTTTCGTCCCTTTCGCCTCGCGCAGACTCTACCGCACTTCTTGCGATGTCACGGGCCTTGTGAGCGATATGAAAATCTATGAGCAGATCACAAAAGCGCTGGAGTCCTCTCCCGCATCGGACCGGGATCTTGTGAGGCTGGAACTGACCGGAGAACTGGAATACGGATGCAGTCCCGATCTCTCAGTGATCAGAGAGGACTGGGAGGGGCGCTTTCACTATTTTGACTGTAAAGACAGCACCTGTCCGGTCGTCCACAGTGAAGACTTCCTGTGTGATGCCACACTCAAAGGCGAATTCGTGCGTATCGTAAATGCGGCGGATTCTCTCAGTTCCGAGGAAAAAACGCAGGTCCTTCGCTGCGGGCTCAGAGCGCTCTCAGGGGATACACTGTTTTAACAGCGATCTCAGCAGCCGGCAAGGAGCCTTTTTATAAGAGTTTTTTAAGGAGTTTTTTATATGAAACTCGTTTCATGCCATGTGGAAAATTTCAGCAAACTTACGGATCTCTCCTTCCGGTTTGAGGAAGATCTGAGCGTCCTGTTCGCGGAAAACGGCTGGGGAAAATCCACTTTCGCCGCTTTCCTGAAAGTGATGTTCTACGGATTTGACGGGGAGAACCGCAGAAATGAAGACGGAAATGAGCGGCTCCGCTATCGCCCCTGGAGTGGAGGGGTCTACGGCGGATCCGTGGTCTTTACAAGCGCCGGGCGCACTTACAGGATGATGCGCACGTTCGGTACAAGAAAAAAAGAGGATGTATTCTGTCTGTTCGACGAAGAGACCGGCCTTCGCAGCGGGGATTACACGCAGGAGGTTGGCGAAGAGCTCTTCGGCATTGACAGAGATTCTTTTCTGCGCACGGTTTTCTGGTCACAGCGTGATCACGAGACAGCTGCGACCACGGCGATCCAGGCCAAAATAGGAGATCTGGCCGCAGAGACCGACGATCTGCCGGCCTACGACGCCGCTGTGAAAAGGCTGCGCAGGGAAATGGACCGGATCCGGCCTGACCGCGCATCCGGACTCATCCGGAAAAGGGAGGAGCGTCTTGCCGCCCTTACGTCCGAGGCGTCGCGAGTCCCGCTCCTCACGCAGCAGCTTGATGCGTGTACACACAGGGAACAGGAACTGGCCGGAACGCTGGAAAGGATCCGGGCAGACAAGCAGCAGTATGCTCTGCGCGCTGAGCCGCAGACTGCTCTGCCTGAGAAGACTTCTCAGACAAAGCCGTCAAACGCATCCCGCGCGGAGCAGATCACTGAGCCGGAGCCGGTGTCAAACGCATCCCTGACCGCGCTCACAAAGCAGCTTCAGGCCTCGAAGGACCGGCTCGAAATGCTCTCGAGGATACGGCGCAGTGCTCAGATCCAGGGGCACAGGGTGCGGGAAGAGCTCCTTAAGACAGATAAAGAACTGAAAAAAGAGAAGCGCCGGGCTTCCTATCTTGCGGGGCGGCGCCTTAAAATGCTTCGCATAACAGCCGCTGCCTGTCTGATGATCGGCGCTGCCGCCTGGGCTCTGTCCCGATCAGGTGTTCAGCCTGCTATACTTGCCGCTGCCGCCGTACCGGCCGCCGCGGCCGGCATACTGATCTTATTCTTCAGCCGGACCCGTGTTTTCGTCCCGCCGAATGCACCGATGATCGAGCAGCTTGAGAGTGACCGGCGCCGGCACACCGCCTCCCTATACGCACTCAAAGGAAGACTGGAGCGGACCGGTGAACAAATTCGTGATGAAAAGCGCATGTATGCGGAGATCAGGGCACGGATCGCCGGGGAGCGGGCACGCGTGCCCGCTCCTGAGCCCGTCCGCACAGAGGCATCTTCTCTCGCTGCTCAGGATCAGTCCCTGCGCGAAGAGATCGCCCGGCAGCTGCGCGGGTTCGACCGAAAAGAAGAGGCCTGCCGCTCCGAGCTCCAGAGCGTCCGCGCACAGTCTGACGAGCTCAGGACCGACCTTCTCAGATGCCGGGAGGCCGAAGCTCGGATCCCCGATCTTTACAGCGAACTGGCGTCCCTCCGCAGGCGCTATGATACCTGCGAGATGACGCTCCGCTTTCTCGAAGAGGCAAGGAACTCTTTTACATCGCGGTATATGAACCCCTTCATGCGCTCTTTCGGCAAATACTACAGCATGCTCACAGGAGAATCCGCTGATTCCATCCGCACGGACGCCGATTTTTCCATCACGGTCCTGGACGGCGGCCTTCCCAGAGACCCCGCTCTTCTGAGCGAAGGGACCAGAGATCTGATCATCCTCTGCAGACGAATGGCGATGATCGACGCCATGTATCCGGGCGAAAAGCCTTTTCTGGTGCTGGACGATCCCTTCTCCAATCTCGACGATGAGCGCGTAAAAGGAGGCCTGCGCTTTCTGCACAGTGCCTCCTCGGAATATCAGATCCTTTATCTCACCTGTCATCAGAGCCGGCTGTGATCTCTTGGCGGCTTTATGACTCAGACAGCATGACCAGATAGGCCAGGATCCCGGCCACTGTCTTGGCATCCCGGATCTCCCCGGCGAAGATCCTTCTCTTAAGCTCTTCAACGGGGATGGCCTCGACGCCGATCTCCTCGGCCTCATCGAGACTGACCGTTCCCGTCTTTTCGAGGTCCCGGGCAAGGAAGATCTCGACTTTTTCATTGCACCAGGCGACCGCCGTATCCAGGCTCACCAGCCTGCTGATCCTGCCGCAGCGGTACCCCGTCTCCTCCTCCAGCTCCCTGGAGGCCGTGATCGCAAAATCCGGATCTTCAGCGTCAAATGCACCCGCCGGAAGTTCTGTCGTCTCTCTGTCCTGTGCGGGTCTGTACTGGTGGATCATGAGGATCCGCCCGTCCGGAAGGACCGGCACTACGCACGCGCCGCCTCCGCGCTTGTGGCAGACGAAATCCCAGTTTTCGATCTTTCCGCCCGGCAGCTCCATGGTATCAGAGTAAAAATCCAGTGCTTTTCCGGGGCATGCCAGTTTCCTACCGAGTCTCTTCAATTCGTATTTCATTCCGCTCTCCATTCCGCCGCCGAGCGGCGGCACAAATCGTCATTCTGTACACAGAGCAGCCCTGTACTGCCCGGCTTTCATGCTCAGCCCTGCGCTGCCGGTCTTCTTCGCATCATACCGCGTGCCGCTGTACGCAGTGTCTGCAGAAAAACAGCCCGGATCCCTTCTGTCGTCATGTGTACTTCCCACATCGTTTTTTCTGACAAGGCATGATCCTGCGCCGCCTCCTGTTCTTCGGATCCGGGGGCCGCAGCAGCTTCGGAATACTCCCCGAACGCGCCGGCACAGGCATCTCCTGCGCCGTCTGTGCGCAGGTCTGCGACTGCCGCATAGCGGTTTGCCGGATTGATCAGCGCGATGTAGTGTCCCGCGGGGCTTCCGGCTCCCTCCAGATAAGCTTCTTTTTCCGAATACCAGCCTTCGACCGCTTCCGCAGCGCCCCCGAATCCCCACGCAAGGGTCTCCATCGAATAGACCCGGCTGTCCGGCAGTGCCGTAAAGCACGGCGTTCCGTCCGGCCTTACATGGTCACGGAGGACCGCACTCTCCGATGCCCGCAGAACACAGATCTGCTCCAGTTCATAGGACCACTGCAGCGGTACATAGTCATTAGGCGTCATCGGCTCCCCGTCAGCCGGATTTGCGACCCCTTCCGCGCAGGCCTCCCGCCGGATCTCATTGATCCTGTCGATCAGCGCCTGTCGGTCCGGCTTCTCAAACTGCCCTTTGACATAAACTGTCAGATATGCATTCTGCCCGCCGTTCTCCGGATCACTGCTCTCTTCCACATTAACCGCGCCCGCAGCATTCAGATTCTTCTCCTGCGCCTTCACAGCCAAAGCACCGCCGTCCCTTCCCAAAAGACAGGCCAGGATGAGCAGCAGGGTGCAGGCTTTCCGTATTCTGTTTACAGCACTCTTTGTATTTCGCATAACGCTGTTTCATAGAAAGACAGAACGGGCGGTACAATGACCGCCCGTTCTTCCCCTCTT
Organism: uncultured Lachnospiraceae bacterium; assembly: GCA_902801585.1. The sequence goes on from CADCIU010000024.1 coordinate 23,113, forward strand.
TAAATAACCTGATATTAGTCCAGTTTGATATTCTTAAGCAGATCGCCGAGGCTTGTCGTTGCTTTCTCGCGGGATACAAACTTCGAAAGATCCGGGATATCGTCATCAGCGGGAGCCGGTGCTTCCTCGAGTGCCTTCATGCTCAGGCTCACCTTGCCGTCCTTGACTCTGGTGATCTTCACCTTTACAGTGTCGCCTTCCTTGCACACTTCTTCCGGTGTCGCAACTCTCTTGGTGCTCATCTGGGAAATGTGAACGAGGCCGCTGATACCGTCGCCCAGATCAACAAATACGCCGTAAGGCTTGATGGTCTCGACTTTGCCCTCGACCACTGTGCCGACCTTGAGGCCCTCGATACGAGCCTTCTTCTCCTGCGCGCGTTTGATCTTGGCAGCCTCTCTTCCGGAGAGTACCAGACGCTGCTTCTCTCTGTCTGCCGTAATGATCACGACATCGATTTCCCTGCCGATCCACTCGCTGACGTCCTCCACATAGCTCGTGCTCAGCTGGGATGCGGGAATAAATGCCCTGACACCTTTGAGCGAAGTCACGACGCCTGCCTTGACGCTCTCATCGATCGGAACTGTGAAGACGACTTTGTTCTCCATCATCTCCTCAAAAGCGTCCCAATTGGCGTCATTGCGATTTCCATTAGTTTCCATAGGTCATTTCCTCCCAATTCTATGCGCTCTGCGCAAAACTCAATCTAAATACGTATTATACCATCAATCGCCCACTGGCGAAACACCAAAATATGTAGTATAGTGATTTTTACCGCTCACGCACCTGTTTTTTGGTCTGTGCGCGGCCAAAATATACAGGCCGGCCGGGCTCCTTGGCCCCTTTCGGCCATGAAATGTGAGGTTCAGATCAATATAATGGATAAAAAAGCAATCAGTGAGATAAGGAAGCTGATCAAACCCGACAGCTGCATTGCCCGGATCCGCGGCTGTTATGTGAATGAAGAGGGTGAGGTCATCCGCGAACTGCATGATTCCATCGCCGCCATGGAGAAGGAATCTTTGGAAAAATACTGCGAGATCCTGCGCGGTTCCATGTCCGGCAAGCTCGGAAGGAACCTTTTTAATATGGAATTCCCGCTGGGAGAAGAACTGGACGGCGGCCGCCAGCAGTCTCTTCTTCGCCTTGCGCAGTCAGAGCTTAAGGACGACGCTCTTTTGACCGATTTCTTCGGGAAGATCGTGGAGCATTTCCACTGCGATACCAAATATCTGATCCTTCTCATAAACGGTGTATATGATATTCCCGCCAAAGGCACCGACCACATGGAGATGGAAGACGCATCCGATTATGTCTATTCCTTCCTTCTGTGCTGTATCTGTCCGGTCACCCTGATGAAAGAGGGACTCTGCTACGATGAGGAGGCGTGTACCTTCCTGGACCGCCGCACAGACTGGGCTGTCCAAAAGCCTGTCTGCGGCTTCCTCTTCCCGGCCTTTAATGACCGGCAGCCCGACATACACAGTCTTCTCTACTACTGCCGCAAAGAAGATGAGCGGCACGATGAGATCAGTGCCGATCTTCTGGGCTGTGTGCTCCCGATCCCGGAGGCTGACCAGAAAGAGCTCTTCAAATCTATGGTGGAGCAGACACTGGGAAGAAACTGTGATTTTCAGAATGTCAAGAATATCGGCGATGCCGTTGGAGAGATCATAGAACAGAACAAAGACACAGGGGAGCCTGTACAGCTGGAAAAGAGCGAGATCCGGCGCCTTCTGTATGAGAACGGCGCAGATCAGTCCGTCCTGAGCGATTTCGACGCCGCTTACGACGAAGCGGTGGGAGAAGGTGTGCCTCTCATGGCAGAAAACCTGATCGATACCGGAAGGCTGGAGGTCAAATCCCCTTCCATGAAGATCAGCGTCAAATCCGATATGGCCGATATGCTGAAGACCCGCGTCATCGACGGAATGGAATATCTGCTGATCCCTGTCGTCGATGAGCTGGAAGTGAACGGGATCCGCATTCTGCAGACCAAAAGAGAGGAAAGCTGATGTTCACCGCAGATCCCTCAGGTCCACATCGTCCATGCGAAGCATAAAGACCAGTCCCAAAAGAATGCCGGCTGCGAGCCCTCCCACATGCGCCGCATTGTCTGTGTGAGGGTTCCTGAACCCGCTGTAGACAGCATAAAAGACTGCAAATGCCGCTCTGTAGATCAGTGAAGAGCCGCTTTGCAGTTTTTTTCTGCCCTTTATGATGAGCAGGATCAGCACGCCCATCACACCGAAAACGGCGCCGCTCGAGCCGACCGAATAGGTATTCACACCCTGCGTATAGTCATAGAGCACAGATATGACATTTCCACATACACCGGAGACGAGATACAGGATCAGATACCTGATATGGCCCAGGTTCCTCTCCACCGCATTTCCCATGAGGACCTGCACCAGGAGATTGCTCCCCAGATGAGAGATCTCGGAATGCAGGAATATGGAAGTAAAAAGTCTGTAGTATTCCCTGCCCGCGATCACCTGTACTGTTCCGCACTGACCGGCGGTATAGAGCCGGTCACCGGTCATGAGACAGACTGCAAATACTGCGGCGTGGACGAGTGCCAGTGCAATATTGACGCTGCAATAGCTGTATTTTCGCAGTTCCTGCGGATCCATCATTCCGATCCGACCTCCCGATTCTGGAATTTTGTCCCAGTTCTGTTAATATCTGTTCATTCTGTTAAACACTACCTTGCGCATAAGCCAAGACAGCCAAAATACAGTGCGCCCACAGCCTGGGCAAACTGCGCCACGGTATACACAGGATCTTCCGCCAGCTGCTTCATGAGCGGCGTGACCGCCAGATCGGCGTCCGCGTTCCTCAGCACCAGAGAAGGTTCTTTCAGCACTGCGCCCTCTCTGATCAGTTCAAAGCATTCCCTGCGTTTGACCAGCCGCCCGAACAGCGTTCTCTCTTTGGCCTGCGGATGAAGCATATACTCATTTTCCGCCCACGTGACCGCGATATACTCTCCGATCGTGCGGAAAATATCGCGGCAGACTTCACTCTCCCCTAAAGCCGCTTTCTCCATGAAAAACTCCAGGCACTCTTTGCGCATGTCCTCAGGTTCGGTCGGGACGATGATCATCCCGCCTTCACTCTGTACTTCAAACAGGCCTCTCTCCAGCACTTCCCTGTACAGCGCCGGCTCTTGATCCGGCAGCAGCTTTGCGGCAAGCCTGAAGACACCGGACTGGCCCGTGTATTTCTGAAGGCTTCCGGGAAGGAGCGTGTTGACGTTGCGGCAGCTGCGGACGTCTTCCGGCTGATATGTGCGGGCTCTGAGGCTGCCCAGGTCGATCATGCAGTTATACACCTCCAGAGGGATCTGCGGAACGGAGCCGTCCGCCCTGATCCACCCGGTTCCCAGTTCCGTTCCGAGGCTGTAGGCGAAAAATCCCTTGGACACATCCTCTCCGGCTGCCGCCATCTCCACGGCGTCCGTAAATGCCGCCATCACCCCGTCGTTAGTGCACATGACGGCGCCGCCATCTCTGACATACTCCTTCAGCCGCCCGCAGAGCCCCGTGAGCTCCGCGAACTGCTCCTCATAATCCCGCTGCGTATTCTCGCGAAGGCCTTTGGTCTTGGTGGTCTCACCGCCTACGATCATATTCCGGATAATGACGTCCGGCCAGCTAAGGCCGATCGCATCCCATTTTTCACCCTCCCCGAACTCATGCATGAGCCGTTCTGCCGCTTCCATGACCGGCTGTGTGAGAAGCGAGACCTCCTGAAAAGATGCCGGTGCCCAGTCCAGTTCTTCAAAGTGGACAAGCCTTCCCCTGCGGCTGACCGCAAACTTTATGTCCGTTCCCCCGACATCGATGCCGAGAAGGAAACGCTCTGCAGCAGCGGCGGGCAGGCCTTTGAATACATCACTGCCGGATTCGCACGCGGCGGTTGGGGCGGGGATCTCTTCTTCCGCGATATCTCTGATCACGATGGAAAATCTGTCACTATCTCCCTTCAGCGCTTTTATAGTCCTCTCATTGACATTCAGGCTTTTGCCGTAGCCCGTGCGCTCTTCTTTCCTGCAATTCACCTGAAAGTCGTCTTCCAGTCCTTGTGCCAGAGAGACAAGTTCCCCGTCTGCGGTATCCAGATAGATCTCAATCCGAAGCGCCCCGAGCGTCGAGAGGAGATTGTACAGAAAAGCTCTGACGTATTCTGCAGCGAAAGATCTCTGCCTGTCATTTTCCCACTCGGGAAGCGAGAGCGGAAACCGTTCTCTCCCGCCCTCGTACAAAACGGCATGAATATGAAATGCGCGCTCTCCGCAGCGGTCAAATGCCTCCCTGACATCTGTTATGTAGACCGGCTCATCCGCTTCTGCCCTTTGGATCATCCTCTCGATACATTCAGTCTGCCTTCTCATCGGATTTCTTCTCCCTTTCTGCCTCGATTTCTTTGAGTAACGGATCAATGTCAACCGTATATTTGCCCTTTTCTCCGGCATCCAGATGCACTTCGACCTTTTTGCCGATCACTTCCCTGCCCGGATAGGTATCCAGCGGTCTCGAGCTGAAAGTCTCTTCCTTTCCGGTCCGCGGGTCCCTGCATCGGCAGACGATATAGTATTCCGTCTTCTCTCCTTTCGTGCGAAGATTCCGGGTGACGCCCAGAACTTCCGCCGTGACCGTGCACTCGCCTTTGGGCAAAAGAAGCCGGTCCGCGCCCGGAAGCGCTTTCCCGCTGATCACAGCACCTCCTGATACGATCAGGATCGCCGCAGGGATGCTCATCCACATAAACACGTCAGAGGAGCCGGTCCGCAGGCTGATCAAAGCCCCCGCTGCCGCAACCGCAAGAGCCGCAAGAAGCAGTGCGCCTCCCACCAGATTCTTTCTGTCAGGTCCGTTATTTCCGTCCATTTTTCCCCCTATGCCAAAGCGGCAAAACTCCGAATGATTCCGTCTTATTCCGTGTAAGTCTCATAAAGGAGCACGTGATCGTCGATGCAGGTCCACACTCCCGGTGCATCGGCCGTGACACATATATAACGTCCTCCGCCGTCCGATTCCTGATAACTGGCCGCACAATTGCCTGCCTCCGATGTATAGCCTGTTTTTCCGCAGACCACCGTTCCGTGGGTATCCCGGTCTTCGATCCGCCTCAGGAACCAGTTGGATATGCCGAATCCGCTCTCCTCGCCTTCCAAAGGCGGAAGGTCATAATAGTGGCAGGAGAGGATCTCCCTGCACAGTTCGTTGTCAATGGCGGCCCACAGGATCGTCGCCATATCCAGTGCGGAGCAATAGTGCTCATCCCCGAACTCGCCGACCACGTTCGTGAAATGGGCTGTGTCTGAGATTCCCAATTCCTCCAGCTTTTTGTTCATGAGCTCGACGAAGTCCTCCTGGGAACCCGCCGTGTACTCTGCCAGCGCCATCGCGGCATCCGCCCCCGACGGGAGGATCGTGCCGTACATGAGGCTTCGGATCGTCGGTGTATCGCCTGCCTCCCATCCCACCTGGCTCATCTGGTTGGTCCACGCATAGCCTTTGATCTCCTCGCTGATCTCGTAGGTATCCGTATCCAGTTTCGATTGATCTATATTCTCCGCCGCCACAAGGAGTGTGAGGATCTTGGTCATGGATGCCGGATTCATCGGTGTCTCATAATTTCTGCCGGCGACGATCGAACCGTCATCCAGATTCACCAGGACCGCATACTCGCTCTGGGTCTCCTCCGGAACATCGGAAGCCGCCTTCTGATCCCTGAAACCGTAATCCTTTTTTGCTTCTTCCTTTTCGGTATCTTCTTCCGCTTTCCCGGCCTCTTCCTCCGCCTTTTTGCTGTCTTTATTCTGCGCGTTTTCGAGCGCGGCCTGTTCCTCTTCGGCTTTCTTTCTCGATGCCTCCAGCGCGGCCTGTTCCTCTTCGGCTTTTTTTCTGGTCGCCTCGTACGCGGCCTGCTCCTCTTCGATCCGTTTCGCCTCCGCCAGTGCAGCTTCCCGCTCCTTCACATTCCTTCTGTGGATACCGACTGCGAAAAAAACGATCGCCAGACCGGCTGCCAGAAACAGGAGCTTGAAAATGTTTTTCCTCATCCGGATCTGTTTTTCCCTCTTTCTTTTGGCCTCCGCTCTTTTCTTTCTTCTGGCAGCTCTCTGCGCTTTCAGCTCTTGTTCCGTGATCTGCTCTCCGGGCTGTACCTCAGCGGCGGGATTCTCCTCCATTTCGTTTAGCGCGGCTCTGTTCCCGGCGGTGCTGTTTTCCCGATTCTGGTTCAGTTTCTCTTTTTTCATTCATACTTTCCCTGTTTGACCGCAGGCGCTATGGACAGATCCGCCGCATAATACGGGATCAGCATCGACTGCAGCGCATGATAGAGGTCGGATTTTCCCGGCCATACCGTATTCAGCACGTGGTTGTTCCTGTCGAGCTGGTGGAACCAGGATCCGTTCACGTGATCCATGACCTTCTCATCCAAGTACTGCATAAAGGCAGCATATTTCTGTGCGTACTCCTCTTTTCCGGTGACGTGCCATAAGCAGGCTGACGAATTGATGGCCTCCGCGAGTGTCCAGTGCATGCGGTCGTGCACGACAGGCCTGCCCTCCCAGTCTGTGGTATAGACGATACCGGGCGCACCGTCTGCATTCCACCCGTCGCCTATGGCGCGGTTAAACAGCTCCTGTGCCGCATCGATATACCCAGCACTTTTCTCTTTGTCACATCCGAATGTGGACAGGGCCCACTGTGTGATCAGGCGGGACCACTCGATCCCGTGTCCGGGTGTCGCCCCGTAAGGTTTGAACTGATCGTCCGGCTTGTCTCTGTTGCAGTCCAGATCCGGCACCCAGTCGCTGCTGTAGTGTTCCGGGATCCTCCAATTGTTATCGCTTGCCCAGCCGAGGACGCGGTCGATGATTCTTCCCGCCCTGACTCTGTATTTTTCCTCGCCGGTCACATCCGCCGCGGCAAGAAAAGCCTCCACCGTATGCATATTGGCGTTGAGTCCGCGGTAGTCATCCAGGACGGTGAACTCTGTATTCCAAGTGTCGCAGGAAAGGCCCTCTTCTTCATTCCAGAAGCGCTTGTCATAGAGCGCGATCGCCTCGTCAAGGAGCTCCTGCGCGCCGGGACGCTCTGCCAGCACCGCGCTGGATGCCGCCAGGATCACAAACGCGTGCGCATAACACTGTTTTCCGGGCAAAATACCGTCATCCGCCGTTCTTCCGCTGTACCACCCGCCGTTTTTCGAGTCATGCAGTTCTCCCCTCAGTCCTTTGAGCGCGGCATCGGCCAGTTCCTCACTGCCCGGATGACCGAGAAATGAACCGAGGCTGTAGACATGGCACATGCGGGATGTGATCCAAGTCTCGCGGCTTCTGTCCTTCCAGGGCGTTCCGTCATCTCCCAAGTAGTAGGAGCCTCCGCCCGGCGACGGGAACCGATGACCGAACTGCAGGAGGTTTTCTGCATTGTCTCTGAGAAACCGCCGGTTTTCCGGTGTGTCGATCTGGTATTTTTTCTGCATGTTCTCCATCTTTTTCACCTCTCATCATTTCATGAATCTGTCGATCGCTTCGTTCATTTTATCGATAGAAGTCTGGTCGTTCTCTCTGACCGCCTCTACTATACAGTGCTCCATATGCTGCTTGAGGATCAGCTTCCCCGTGTTATTGATCTCCGACTTCACCGCCGAGAGCTGGATCAGCACGTCTGCGCAGTCCTCTCCGTCCTCCACCATGCGGCGCACCTTGTCCAGATGCCCGATGGAGCGCTTGAGCCGGTTAATGATCGCGCGGACCTCTTTCGGATCATGGGTGTGACTGTGTTTTCCCTGATGCGGATGGCCGTGATCGTGAGACTCACCGTCTTCGTGTGTGTGAAAATGTATACCGTCATGTGTATGAGTGTGCGCCTCTTCATGCGTATAGGTGTGCGTCTCTTCGTTCGTATGGGTATGCGCGCCGCCTTGTGTATTCATCTCAGCCTTGTCCTCAATCCTGTTTTTTCTAAACCTTCGTTTCTGTTTGCCTCGTCAGTTTACTTCCCGCTCATTCTCTTAAGCAGCTCTTCGAATCCGCCTCTTTTTAATCCGATTCTTTTTTCAGGTCCGGTGAGCGCTGCAGACGCTTATATAAAAACCAACAGATCACACAGGACAAGAGTGATCCCATAGGCGCTGCCAGCCCCATAGGATACAGCGTTGCAGGGAACAATACGGAAGCCAGATACGCACCCGGGATCCGTACCAATGCGATCGAGGTAATGTTGTGGAAGAACGAGTACATGGATCTTCCGTATGCGCTGAAAAAGCCGCTGAAACAGAATTGAACGCCTGCCACCGCGCAGTCGATGGAATAAGAGCGAAGATATTGACCCCCGAAACGCACCACATCCGGCTCATTGACCACGAACACGCCGACGATCTGTTCCGCCGCAAACTGGCAGATGATAAAGATGATCGAGCCTGCACACAGGCACACTGTTATGCCATATTGCAGTGCTTTGCGGGCCCGGTCGTGTTTTCCCGCTCCGGCATTCTGTGCGGCCGTTGCGGAGACGGTCGAGAGCATAGAGGAGGGCACAAGGAAAAGGAAACTGATGATCTTCTCCACAATTCCTACCGCTGCCGCAACATCGACGCCTCTGCTGTTCGCGATCGCCGTGATGACCAGGAAAGAGACCTGGATCAGTCCCTCCTGAACCGCCACAGGGACACCGATCCCCAAAAGCTGTCCCATAAATCTGCTGTCCGGCAGGAGGTCTCTCTTAAGAACCGAAATTCCGTTTTTCCCGCGGAGGAGATAAAATAAGGCGATCACCACGGAGAAGGCCTGCGAGCCTACTGTCGCAGCTGCAGCTCCCGCTGCGCCCATCCCGAGCGGTCCGATGAGCAGATAGTCGAAGCCGACATTGATCAGCCCCGCCAGCGCCACAAAGATCATTGGGCTTCGCGTGTCGCCCAGTCCGCGGAATATGCTGCTGATCACATTATACGCCGTGATGAATGGGACACCGGCGAAACATATGATCAGATACTGCCGGGCCTGAGGCACCGCTTCTGCAGGCACTGCAAGGATTCGAATGATGCCTTCCGTGCTGACCAGAAGCAGGATCGTACATGCAGCTGATACCGCAGAGAACAAAGTGACCGAGTTTCCGATAAAGCCGGACACTTCCTTGTCCGAACCGGCGCCGACTGCTCTGCTGATACACACGGTCGTCCCCATTGCAAGGCCTACGATCACGACCGTCAGCATATGCATGACCTGACTGCCCACGGCCACTGCGGATACAGATGCCGCTCCGTTAAACTGTCCGGTGATGAACAGATCCGCCATTCCGTAAAATGTCTGCAGGAAGCAGGCGATCAGATATGGGATGGCAAACTCCACCATCTTGACAAAAAGACTCCCTCGAGTCAGTTCCTTCTGCATTCGAGTTCCCTTTCCGTGCATCAGGGTTTTCCCGTGTTCAAACAAACAGATCCACCTTTAAGCGGAAACCAAATTCCGCTTAAAAGGTGGATCACATGTCTCACGCCTTAATAAAAGACCACGACCGGCATACCTTTTTCCACATAACTGTAAAACGTCGGTAAAATGGATGGAGGCAGATTGATACACCCATGCGACCCGTCATATTTATAAATACTTCCGCCGAAGCTGGATCTCCAGCTTGCGTCATGGAAACCGCATCCGCCGTAGAAGGGCATCCAGTAATCCACATGTGAAATGTAAGAGTACTGGCCGTTTGCAAGCTGCTGTCCCTTCAGATCAACATCCGTATCCTTATAAAGGATCTGGTAAACGCCGGTGGGCGTACCGTGTCCGTTGGAAATATTGCCGGACACGCAGTCAGATTCACATACCCTCTCGCCGTCGATATAGATATAGACGTGCTGCTGTGAGAGATTGGCCTCAATATATGTGCCGCCGATCCCGCTTCCGCGCGTGTACTGCGTCGTGTAAAAATAGGGCTCCCTCTCGTCGGTCTCTCCATCCCAGAGCAGATCCCAGACTTCTTCTCTCTCCGTCACTTTGTCCACGGAGTAACCGTAATCGCCGCCGCTGACTTCAATATCCCCGACGCCTGTCGCGTGGAAACTCCAGTCTTTGCCGACCGTATTGACGTTTCTGGCCAGCTCATCCACCCAGAACGAGATGTTCTCTTCCCACTCGTCCTCATCTCTGTAATAGTTGCCTTCGTCGTCCACCGAAAGCCAGTCCTTGGTCGTATTGGCATCCACAGTGAGTTCTTCGCCGTTGGGAAGCTCCCATGTAATGCTTCCCGCGATCATTTTGTTGTAGCTCTCGCATTTGTCGACGATCTCCTGATCCTTGGCACGGACTTTGGGTTCACCGTATGAGCCCTTGATCGCAGCCACATCGACTTCCGTCTCATCATTTCGGACCGCCTCGTCCGCCGCCTTCTGTACAAGGTCCACGTTGATCTGGTTTCCCTCCACTTCAGGGATGATCGCAAAGGTCGTATCGTGAAGCTCGATGTAAGCGTCCTTGGGCTTGATCATTCTGTCTTCTTGAAGCTCCGGCAGAGCCGCGACTGCTTTCTGAAGCCGGTCGGGATCATAGGTCATCTTTTGTTCCACTCTGCCGTCCGTGCGTCTGAAGAAGCACATGAACCATTTCCGATGGTCCTGAGAGCGCAGAATACTGTCTACACTGCCGTCGGGCTTCACTTTGTATCCGATCTGCGTGCCGCTTATGACTTCTTCTTCCCCGTCTCTGAATTTCAGCCTGACTTCATACCCCTCCGCTTCCTTAGAGAGGATCCTCTCCACTTGCGGAGCTGTCATATTGCTGACTTCTATACCGTTGATATAGGTATTTTCCAAAAAATGGGTCTGGGAATAGGTCATTCCGTAATAATAGCAGCCTCCGATGATCATAAGAAGAATCAGGATCCAAAAAGGCGCACTGCTCCTGTGGCGCTTCTCCCGGATCTCCTCCTCGTCGGGTCCTTCCACGGGAGGGATCGGCGCGGGAGGGAGCGCAGACTCCCGCTCAGATACTGCTGCTGCAGCTGCAGGCTGCAGTTCAGATGCGGGCACCGGCGCAGGTACTGCCGTCTCGAGTTCCCCGGAAGCCTCAGGGTGCAGATAAACTGCGGGCTCCTCTGTTTCCGGCTCTTCCGCCTCAGTTTCGGCTTCCGCAGGCTCAGGCTCTGATACAGTTTCGGCTTCCGGCGCTGCTTCTGGTTCGGATGCAGATTCAGTCTCCGATCCCGCCTCAGATGCAGATGCGGCTTCGGTCTCCGGTTTAGCTGCGGCTTCGGTCTCCGGTTCAGCTGCAGACACCTCCGCTTCCGGCTCTGCCACGGGCTCAGGCTCTGTGACGGCATCGGTCTCCTGCACATACCCCGGCTCTGATACTGCCTCGGGCTCAGTCTCCCATGCCGATGCAGGCTCTGACTCCCATGCTGACGCAGGCTGCAGCCGGGCTTCGGAATCCTCTGCTTCCGGCTCTTCCGCCGCATGCTCCTCCTCCGATGCAGGCTCGGTCTCCGACTCCGACTCCGATACTGCCTCGGTCTCCGGCACGGACACCGACTCCGGCACCGTCACGTTCTCCGGCGCTGCCTCAATCTCCGACACCGGCTCCGGTACCGCCACAGTCTCCGGCACCGTCACGTTCTCCGGCGGCTCCTGTTCCGTTTTCTTCTTTTTCCAAAAGAACATAGACATCTGTCTCTCCCATTACTCCGCAGTTCTCATCCGGCAGATTTCATGTCAGATGAGTCCCAGGATAAATACTAAAACCACGATGAGCGGCAGGACATAAGTCGCATAAGGTCTCATCCAGCGCTGTACTTTGGCGCCGCTGCCCTCATTTGCCTCCTCGACAAAGCGGTCCCATCCCCAACCGTATCGGTTCGTACAAAACATGACGAAAACGAACGCACCGACCGGCAGAATGTAATTGCTCACGATCATATCCTCGAAATCCAGAACCGTGGAGCCCTGTCCGAGCGGCTGGATGGACGACCATATATTAAAGCCGAGCGCGCAGGGAAGGGAACACACGAACATAATGATCGCGTTCATAAACCCCGACTTCTTGCGGCTCCACCCGAACTGGTCCATACACATTGCCATAATATTCTCAAATACGGCAAGTACTGTGGAGAAGGCCGCGAATGTCATAAAGACAAAAAACAGACTGCCCCAGAGCCTTCCCATCTTCATATGGTTGAAAATATTGGGAAGCGTGATAAAGATCAGGCCCGGACCGCTGTCCGGCTGGACGCCGTATGCGAAGCATGCGGGGAAGATGATCAGCCCCGAGCAGATCGCCACAAAAGTGTCAAGAATGATGACATTGATCGATTCTCCCATCAGTGCCTGATCACGTCCGATATAACTGCCGAAGATCGCCATGGAGCCGATTCCGATGCTCAATGTGAAGAACGCCTGATTCATGGCGTTGGCGATCACCTGGAAAATTCCGATCTCCCCGGCCCTCTCCGCGCTCGGGAGAAGATAGAAGCTGAGTCCCTTATCTGCTCCCGGAAGGAACACACTGTTCACAGCCAGAATGACCATGATCACCAAAAGAGCGATCATCATGATCTTGGTCACTTTTTCCAGGCCGTTCTGCAGTCCCCTGGAGTTTACGAAAAATCCGAGGAAAACGACGATCGCCATACATCCCACCTGCAGCGCCGGATTTGCAAGACCGGCGTCGAAAGCACCGGCGACCTGATCCGCTTCCAGTCCTTCAAAGCTGCCCGCTGCCGTTCTGTAAAAATACTGCAGCATCCATCCCGCCACCGTGGAATAATACATCATCAACAGGTAATTTCCCGCCATGCACACGTACCCGTGGAGATGCCATTTGGTTCCCTTCGGCTCCAGCTCGCGGAACAACATTACGGGGCTCTTACCGGCCGCGCGCCCTGCGGCAAATTCCATCGTCATAGCGGGAAGCCCCAGGATGACCAGGAAAAACAGATATACCAGAACAAAGATGCCCCCTCCGCTCTGTCCGCACAGATACGGAAACTTCCATACATTACCGATACCGATCGCGCATCCTGCGCTGATCAGAATAAACCCCAAACGACTTCCAAGTTTTTCACGCTGCATAATATGCTGTCATTCTCCTTGCTGCTTAATATAATCATACGCCGCGCTCTCCGCGGTCCGGATGCCTTTATTCCCCGGCATCCTCATCTTCGGCATTCTCCCCGCCGCTCTGCGCTTCGCCTTCTGCGGATTTCTCTGCCTTCTCATCGCTCTTCGCTTTGTCATCACCTGACTTTTCTGCTGTCGCTCCTTCCTGCGCGGCAGCGTCTGCAGCCGGTGCAGCTGTCTCTCCTGTTTGTGCTTCCGCGGCAGTCTCCGCAGTCTGTGCCGCCGCTGCATCCGCAGCCGGGCTTCCTCCGCGGCTCTTTCTGAGCTGGCCGACGTACACAATGCAGAGCACGATGATCAGCGCGACAATGACCAGATATACCATTGCTTTACTGCTGATTCCGCTTTGATCCTGAAAATCTCCCACTTTATCGGACGTCTTTTTCCAAAATCCATTACCTTCGCCGGCGGGTTTTCGATCGATCATTTTCCCAATTCCTTCTTTCTGCTTTTTTCAAAGTCGCGCGGAAGATCTCTTCCGTTCCCTTAGTCAAGTATTGTAACACGAACCGCCCGATTCTCACGCTTTTTTTTCGGTTTTGCAGCGGGCGGATGCCTTTAGTTTTTCGTCTTTTCCAATACGGCCCTCAGTTCCTCCGGTGTAAAAACATATTTTTTGCCGCAGAACTGACATACGATCTCGACCGGTTTCCCTTCGTCTGCGATCTTTTGCACTTCTTCCTGTCCCAATAGGACCAGTGCCCTCTCATACCGGTCTTTTCCGCAATTGCACCTGAACTGGACCGGCATATGATCCGTGATGACGGGATTGAGTCCCTCCAGCACCTTTTCCAGCATTTTCTCGGGCGTATCCCCTGCCGACAGCATCTTGGTGACCGCCGGGATCCGGCCCAGATTCTTTTCCAGTGCCGCGATCGTCTCCTCCTCCGCATAGGGCATGAGCTGAACGATAAATCCTCCCGCCTCAAGGACCTTGTTTTCAGCTGTATTCACAAGGACACCGAGCCCGACCGATGACGGGATCTGTTCCGAAACGGCATAATAATAGGTGATGTCTTCCGCGATCTCGCCGGTCTGAATGGCCGTCTGGCCCACATAGGGGTCTTTCATTCCCATGTCCCTGATCACGGTGAGCGTCCCTTTTCCGACCGCGCCACCCACGTTCAGATGGCCGAAGGCATTGTTGGGCAGATAGACCTTGGGGTTCTCCACATAGCCTTTTACGCCGCCCGCGTTGTCCGCCGTGACAAGGATCCTCCCGATCGGGCCTGTGCCGTCGATCTGGATCGTCAGAAGGTCAGACGGGCCCTTGAGCATATCCGCCATCATCAGCGCTGCGCTCATCGTTCTTCCCAGCGCCGCTGCCGCGATCGGTGACAGATCATGTGCTTTTCTCGCATATTCCGCAAGATCCCTTGATGTGACCGCAAAGGCACGGACCTGTGCGTTTGCGGCAGTTGCTCTGATCATATAATCCATCTTTATGTTGTCTCTCCTTTATGCCCGCCGGAGAACTCTCTTTCCGGCTTCTCCCAGGTCCTCTCGCTGATGATGAAGCGGGGCCGCTGTTTCGTTTCCAGATATGTCTTCCCCACATATTCTCCGATGACACCAAGGCTCAGGAGCTGGATCCCGCCCAGGAAACAGATGATGCAGGTCATGCTGGCCCAGCCGGCCACCGTTGCGCCCATAATGTGAGCGATCAGCGACCAGAGGACGCCGGCAAAACTGATCAGTGCGACGATGCCGCCCATCCCAGTGATCAGGCGGATCGGTTTGATGCTGAGGCTTGTGATGCCGTCAAACGCCAATGCCAGCATTTTGCGCAGAGGATAGTGGCTGTCGCCGGCAAGCCTCTCTTTTCGGCTGTAATAGACACAGGTGCTGGCAAATCCGACCATCGGGAACATCCCGCGCAGATACAGGTTCACTTCCTTAAAATTTGCGAATTCCCGCAGCACCCTGGAAGAGACCAAACGGTAATCGGCGTGATTATAGACCACATCGGCTCCCAGTCCCCCGAGTACTTTATAATATCCCTGTGCCGTGGTCCTCTTGAACCAGGTGTCCGTGTCCCTGTCGGACCGTACGCCGTACACGATCTCGCAGCCGCCCAGATAGGCGTCCACCATCTCATCCATGGCATTGAGGTCATCCTGACCGTCACAGTCGATCGTGATCGTGATGTCGCAGCGGTCCTTAGCTTCCATCATACCGGCCACCAGAGCATTCTGATGCCCTCTGTTGCGGCTCTGGCTGATCCCCATGAAATGGGGATCTTTAGCTGCCAGATCACAGATGATCTCCCAGGTCTTGTCCTTCGACCCGTCATTGACGAAAAGGATCCGACTGTCTTCTGAGACCCTGCCGCTCTGTGTCAGGAACAACAGCTTCTCCAGAAACATAGGAGCCGTCACCGGCAGCACTTCCTGCTCGTTATAACAAGGTATGATGATCCACAATACAGGCTTTTTGTTCAAAATAGCATGATCCTCTCTGTTTTCTTGTTCTTTTATCTGTCAAGCGAAATGACCGCTGCCTGGAGTCCTTCGAGACGGAGGCATCCGTTCTCAGCTGTCGGTGTTCCAAAATTGGATAAAAGCATACAGCCGCTCTTATACGGCTCGCCTTCTCTGTCTTTTGGCAGTTCGATCGTTCTTGCATCGGCTAAGAAATTGGCGGCGACAAGAACTGCTTTTCCGCCTCCTGTTCGAAGGTAGGCGATCAGATTCTTCTCATCCTCCAGATACGGCACAAAATCTCCGTATATGAGCACTTCCTTCCATTCCGGATCCTTGCGCAGCGCGATCAGCTGCTTATAATACGAGAGCACGGAGTCCCCGCGCTTTTGCTGCTCCTCCACATTGATCTCACGGTAAAGCGGGTTCTCTTTAAGCCAGGGCTCTCCCTCAGTAAAGCCGGCATGCGCGCCTCCGGTCCACTGCATCGGCGTGCGGGCATTGTCCCTGCTGAAAAAGGAAAGCGTCTCCAGCGCTTTCTGCTCCGGAACACCTGCCCGGATCGCCACGCTGTAGGCATCGATGGAGGAAATATCGTCCAGCTCCCCGACCGACATGATCTTTTTGTTCTCCATGCCGATCTCCTGCCCCTGATATATAAAGGGAAGGCCGCGGCGGAGAAAATAGACCGCTGCCAGCGCTTTTTTGGACGCTTCGCACCGGATCTCGTCCGCAAGGTAGCGGCTTGCGCCTCTGGGCTCATCGTGGTTCTCTATGATCGTGGAATAAAAGCCTATATCCCCGATCTTCCTGTGCGCCCCGAAAATGCACTTCTTGTACGCCTCGATATCTATGCGCTTCGTGTCGAACCACCCTTTGTCACTGTGCCCGTAGATCTCTGCAGAAAAATCGAACATCGTGGAGAAATAGCCGTTCTCGCCGATGAACAGAGGCAGGTCGTCCTCTTTCTCGTTGAAGACCTCTCCCACGGTGAAAGCGTCATAGGGCGCAAACGCCTTGTCCCGCATCTCGCCGAGAAATTCCCCGATTCCCTCCGCTTCCATCAGCATATTGTTGACACTGGAGAGACCGTCGTCCCTGTCGGCGGGATAATCGCGGAACACGGCGGGCTTTTTGATATTGATGATGGCGTCGATGCGGAATCCGCCGATCCCTTTTTCCATCCACCACCGGATATTCTTATACACTTCCTCCCTGAGCTCCGGGTTTTCCCAGTTCAGGTCAGGCTGTTTTTTGTGAAATACATGCAGATACAGCTTGTCCGTGCCGGGCAGTTCGTCCCAGCAGGGTCCGCCAAAATAGGACCTCCAGTTGGTCGGAAGCCCGCCCTCCGTGTCCTTGTCCCGCAGATAAAAGAATTTGCCGTACTTTCCGTCCGGATCCTCGCAGGCCTTTCGAAACCACTCGTGTTCATCGGAGCAGTGGTTGACGACGAGATCCATCAGGATCGTCATCCCTCTCTTCCCTGCCTGCGCGATCAGCTCCTCCATGTCCTCCATGGTGCCGAATCTGGGATCGATCGAGTAATAGTCGGATATATCATAACCTTCATCCGCCAGCGGCGACTGATAGATCGGAGACAGCCAGATGATATCGACGCCCAGATCCTTCAAATAATCCAATTTGCTG
Source organism: uncultured Lachnospiraceae bacterium (assembly GCA_902801585.1). The sequence goes on from CADCIU010000024.1 coordinate 40,311, forward strand.
ATAATGCCCTGCAGATCTCCGATTCCGTCGCCGCTCATGTCCATAAAGCTCTTGGGGTAAATCTGATAGGCGACTTTGTCATGCCACCATTTTCTTTCCACAAATAACCTCCTAAGTCACAAATGGGCTTTACGGGTCATCCTCCGTAAAGTATCCTCCCTTGATCATTCCTTCCATGCCGTCGTAATCGACAAGATACCAGCCGTCCCCGAGATCCGCCAGCACATAGACGATGGAGCCGGTGGGAACAATGCCGAAGAGGATCTCCTCGTCGTCCGGATCCCTGAGATTGACGGTCTCCGCCAGTCTCCTTGTGACTTCCCGGTTGGCCATGGCCCTTGCGCGCTCCTCGGCTTCCGCCTTCCTGCGCTCCTCTTCTTCTTTCCTCTTCGCCTCTTCCTCGGCTTTTTTGGCCTCTTCTTCTTTCTTCTTCTTTTCTTCCTCTTGCTTCTTCTTCTCTTCCTCGGCCTTTCTCTTCGCCTCTTCTTCGGCTTTCTTTTTGGCCTCTTCCTCTTTCTTTTTCTTCTCTTCCTCGGCTTTCTTTCTGGCCTCTTCCTCTTTCTTCTTCTTTTCGGCCTCGGCCTTTCTCTTCGCCGCCTCTTCGGCCTGTCTCTTCTTCTCTTCTTCTTTTCTCTTCTTTTCCTCGGCTTCGCGCTGTCTGCGCTCTTCCTGCTCGGCTTCCCAGTCTTCTACGAAATAACCGGTCTTGACATAGCCTTCCGTGCCGCGGAAGCGGATCTTGTACCAGCCGTCTTCCTTATCCTTGATCACGTCCACTTTGCTTCCCTTGGGAATAACCATGATCACCCGTCTCTCTTCGGGATTGTTGACGAGGCTCACGTCCTCGATGATCGTCTTTCTCTTTCTTACTTCTTCCGTCGCTCCGTCGGAAGCATCCTCCGAAGTGTCGCCGTAGGGCGTGTTGTCCGGCTCTGCCTCCCTGGCATATTCCATCGTCCCGTAGACAGAAGAATACGGCTCATCGGTGACTCTGGATTCCTCCCCGGTCCTGCCCTCCACGCTGTAACTGCCTTGCGCCTGACCGCATCCGGTGATGGTAACCGATGCAGAGAGCAGAATGAGAAGACAAGCAAGTCTGCTTATTACAATAAAGAATATGTAACAAATAAAGGTGACTTGATTGCGACAGTGAATATTACCAGAATCTCTACAAGCGACGTAGATGCTGAAAAACCGGTTACTGTAGTTGTGGAAAAAGATGGACAGGAAATATTTTCAATTCCTATCTCAAAAACAAATTCGAATGGAAGTGAGGGGAATAACAGCTATAAAACAGAAGTAAGTAATGATACAGATAATAATATCGTTAATAACATCAAGATAACAATCTCTCAAGGCGAAAACGGTAACAATGACGGTTCTTATACAATTTCTGTGATAGGGAAAAACTATGCAGGAATCCCTGTTTATGTAAAAGAAAAAGAAGATCCCCGTCTGGCAACACCTCTCAGGAAATTGAGGGTGGATCCTATAACCCTTATGCGATGGTACTGGATACGGTTGGACCTATGGTTACATTCAATCTTAAAACACCACCTGAACCAAATGGACCTTCTAAACCGGATTTAAATAACAATCGCTTTTACTGGAATACAACGCATGAATTCACAGCTGAAGTTATAGAGAAAAATGTCAAAGATGATTTTAAAATCTCCTATGAATATATTTCGGCCAGTGACTATACAACAATAAATGACATCGCAAAAAAGACTTTTTCCAGCACAGAGCTCGTGCCAAATAAAGTTAAAAATGACACATATGAATATACTTATAACAATACTGATGACGGTGTAATCAGATATTGTTTTGGTGGGACTGATCTTGCAGGAAACCCTGTAACTTTCCAAAACTGCGATGATTATTTGGATAAAACATCTTCAGGGCAGGGTAGTTCTGGAAATGAGGTTATACGTAGCTATGAGATTGTGACTGACAGGACTCAGCCTGAGATAACACTTGAGTACAGTGATTCTGACGACAAGACAGTTCCTGCAAACGATATCTATTTCAATAAAGAGCGTACTGCTACTGTTACTCTGAATGAGAGAACTACTGATTACTCTACAGTTGATGAGCTCAAAAACGCT
>CADCIU010000025.1 GCA_902801585.1 uncultured Lachnospiraceae bacterium
CGGAGGAACACAGGCGCAAATACGAAAAGACCGGAAGGTACAGTAAGAAAAGACGCCGCTGACGCGGCTATGAGGCGCTTGTATCCCGCGGACGACTATAGTCGGCCGGGGTTTTACGCGCCGTTTCGATAATATCTGTCATCGGAGGACAGTACGCCGTAGCGTAGGGGATCGCAAAGCTGTCGCTTTGCAGGCCGCCTGTTAGATAAGATGTCGAGTGAGCTCGGAACAAATGGCTTAAAAAGCCTTTTGTTTTCGAGCTCTTCTTTGTTTCAGAGGAAAGCCTCTTTGAAACACGGCCGCACACGTGTGCAGAAAGGAGCAGATGATGGCTTTTGTTACACTCACAAAACTCACGGACGATGACCGGGAGCAATTCATTCTTGATAACCAGATCGCATTCAAATACGGAGCGATGGAGGAATTCGGGGTTAGGGATGAGCATTTTGAAGAGGATGGAGAAATTATTTCACGAAGGACCATTGAGAGCAGTATAGACAACGGTACAGCTTATCGAATCCGGGAAAACGGAAAGGCAGTCGGCGGCCTTGTAGTGAACATAAATGAAAAGACGCAGCACAACCATTTGGATCTGTTGTTTGTAAATCCATCCGCTCACAGCAGAGGAATCGGTTACGCTGCCTGGAAAGAGGTCGAGCGGATTTATCCGCAAACACGCGTCTGGGAGACATGCACTCCTTATTTTGAAACCAGAAATATTCATTTTTACGTAAATAAATGCGGCTTTCATATCGTTGAATTTTTTAATGCGAGACACCGTGATCCCCATGATCCGGATGCCGCTGAGCAAGAAAACACGGGTGAAATGGATGGGATGTTCCGTTTTGAAAAAAAGATGAAATAAGCAAGCAGACGTGATAAATTGCAGAATTAAAATTCCTCCTGCTCATGCAGGAGGAACGGGAGGAAGAAAAAGAGAAAGCTAATCGCTCTCTTACCGATATTCAAGTTGCAGAAATAGCCTTGAAGAATAGTTTGTTAATGCTGAGTAAAAGGACGCTCAGAACTGCCTTCGCAGGGACATAAAAAGAACCGGAAACGCCGATCAAATCAACGTTTCCGGTTGCCCCTGCCAAGGAGCCACGCCTCGAAATAAGCAATATTTATATTATCCAATGAGCAGGATAAAGTCAAGCTCTTTTTTATTCTAACACCAACTAATGAATTGATTAAAACGGACGGGTACAGAACGTACTGTCATTCCAAATCATCCCCTATTGCCGAACCACACTCGGCTTCTGTACCCGTCCCAAACGGAAAACTGTGGATTTACCGCATTTTACAGTGATTTATGCAAGAGTCCCAAAACCGTGCTCAGGTCCTCTACGCCCATCTGGCCGGGTGCCGACGCCTTTGCCGCCGCGCCGAAGGTCAGCGCTGAGCCGAAGACTTCTCCGCACAGGCGGGAGATCACACCTGTTCCTGCCATGGACATCGTGATGATCGGCCTGTCCGCATAATCCGTCGCCATCTCTTCCGTCGCAGCCAGGAGTGTCAGAACGTCCCTTTTACTGCGGGGCATTACGGCAATCTTGGGAATATCCGCATCCATAGCCTGCATCTTGCGAAGGCGTCCGACTATGTCCTCTTTGTCGGGTGTCTTGTCAAAATCGTGATTGGAAGCCACGACCTTAACACCCGCCGCGTGTGCCTCGCGGATGATCCTGCTGACGATCTCGTCCCCGGTGAACACTTCTACGTCTATCAGATCCACCAGCCCTGTCTGTGCTGCCTTGATATTTAGCTCTGCATAAGCCTCCGCGTCGATAGCCTTCTCTCCGCCTTCCTTGGACGTGCGGAATGTCATCAGAAGAGGCAGCGTACCAAGTGCTGCGCGCAGCTCGGTCAGCGCGTCCACCAGTGCATCAAAGTCAAACACACCCTCGAACCAGTCAATCCTCCACTCTACTACGTCCACGGGCAGTGTCTGCAGGGCTTTGGCCTGCTCCAAAATGTCTTTCTTGGTCACGCCGACGATCGGCACACAGATCTTGGGAATGCCCGCGCCGATCTCAACGTCTCTGATCTTTACTGTCTTCATAAGCTAAAACCTCACTCATCTCAGGTGCAGCTCCGCCTCCTTCGGCTGCAGGCCGCCATCTTCAGTCCCTCAGTCCTCGTAACGAATGTTCAGGATCTCCTTCATGTATTCTATGGGCATGGGCTCGCCGGTCCACAGCTCAAATGCCGCAGAGCCCTGGAACAGCATCATTCCCAGACCGTTCATTGTCTTGCAGCCCACTTCCTTGGCCATTGCGCGCATCTTGGTGCACAGCGGAGAATAAGGAATGTCCACGACGATCAGGTCGGGGCGGAAGTAGGACTTGTCCGGAACTACGGAGAGATCCTCGAGCGGATGCATGCCTACACCTGTACCGTTTACAAAAATATAGCTGGAGGCCATCTCTTCCCTGAGTTTGTCGGTATCTGCCAGGTCATAGAGAGCCGCCTTGCAGTTTGTGTTCTCGTTGATCTTTTTGACGGTCTCTTCACCTCTGCTGTAGAACTCGTCTTTCCTGTTGAAAATAGAGAGCTTTGCCACGCCGTCCAATGCAGCCTGGATCTCAACAGCTGTTCCTGCACCGCCGCAGCCTACGATCGTCATCTTCTTGCCGATGGGATCGATATTGTTGTCCTTGAGGGCCTGCATGAAACCGATGCCGTCGGTGATATGGCCTGTCAGGTAGCCATCGTCATTGACGATCGTATTGACCGCACCGCACATCTGGGCAGCGGGGGACAGTTCATCGAGGTACTTTCCAACCAGCGTCTTGTTCGGCATGGAGACGTTGGATCCGCGCATTTTCAGAGTGCGGATCGCCTTGACGGCGTCCTCGATCTCACCGGCGTTCACTTCAAAAGCGAGATATGCGTAATCTTTGCCGAGCTTAGCAAATGCCGCATTCTGCATTGCCGGAGACTGGGAATGGCGGATCGGATATGCCATCAGCCCGATCAATTCTGTGTGTCCTGTGATTCTCTCAGCCATATGAAACCTCCTATTGAATCCGCTATAAAAGCTCCTATTGAATCCGCTATAGAAGCTCCTATTGAATCCGCTATAGAAGCTCCTATAGAAGCTCCAATAAAAACTCCTATAAAAGTCTCCTATATATTTTATTCACCTGAATATCTATATTATACTTTCAGGACGTGGCAGAAATAAGTCAGTGTTTCCTATCATTACTCGCCGAATGCTTGGTGCTGCGCCTATGTTTTGCCATGTATGTTCACGCAAACAGCCCGGCTCCATGTATCATGGCTTCGTCGTCATCATTTCCCCTGCACAGGCAGGAATCAGGTTTGCGCTCCTCTCCTGCTGCAAGTATAATGAAAACATCAATATCTTATTAGTTTGGAGATTACTATACTATGAAAATCTGGGTCGCACGCCATGGGCAGACAGATCTCAATCACTCAAAGCGTATGCAGGGACGCACGGACTGCCACCTCAACGAAACGGGCATCAGACAAGCCCGCCTTTCCCGCAAGAACATAGGCAATGTACATTTTGACGCTGTTTATTCCAGTCCGCTTATACGCGCTAAGCTCACCGGTTCCATCATCGGCAATGTTCCGCTCTCGGAGGTCATCGTGGACATGCGCCTGATCGAGACTGATTTCGGCAAATATGAGAAAAGCAAGTACTATCTGATGGGACCGGCGATGACCGCCTATTGGATGCTGCCCAAAATCTTCCCGGCACCTCCTACCGTCGAACCGATCGCCTCGATGAAGAGGCGGGCGTCCTCTTTCCTGTGGGAGCTGGAAACGAAGGACTATGACAATGTCCTCATCGCCTGCCACGGCGGGATCATGCGCGCTCTGTGCGGCTATCTGGACGAGGCGCCGGACGGGCTTCGCTGGGAACGGGCCAAGAACTGCGAGATCCGCGTCTACGATTACAGTGACGGCCGCCACACATTCGTGAAATCCTACAGTCTTGACAAAAGCTGAGCGATTTCGCTCCCGAGCCTCGGGCTCGAGTGACCATTTCGCACCCCGAGCCCGAGGCTTGAGGCGCGGCTGCAAAAATAAGAGGGGCATGCCTGCATAAGCGGCATGCCCCGTTCCACGTTTTGGCTTATTTGGCTTTTCTGTTTCTGTTGAAATTGATCAGGCATCCCGCCTTCACGATCTCACGCTCATTCTGTGTCATATCCTTGATATACAGGCTTATCTCCTGTGTCTTTCCTTCCCTGATCACATAAGCCTTGATGTCGGACAGGTCGCCGTCCAGCGTCTGCCGGATCCCGGGCACATAGATGTAATCGCCCACTTCGATCATATCCGGCTCCCCTTTCAGGTGGAAGGGCAGCATTCCCCAGTTCATGACATTGGAGCGGTATCTCTTGGTGGCATAATCCTGCGTGATGTTGGCCAGTCCGCCGATCACGCGCTGGCAGGAAGCCGCCTGCTCGCGGGCGGAGCCATCTCCCGGCTTGTTGGCATAGATCATGGAGCCGATCTCGATCGCGGAGAGATCCGTGTTTTCGCTGCCGGGGATCCCGGCGATCGCCGCATACACCGCCGTAAGGGCAGGATCAAGTGCTGCCGCCCTCTCCACTGCGCTTTGGCCGGCCGCATCTCCGCCGGCTTCAAATCCCGAAAGGCGCGCTCTCTCGGTCCGGTCGACCGCCTTGGAGCGCCCGACATACTCGGGATCTCTCCTGGAGAGCGTGAACTCCGCCAGGCCCAGAGGATTGGAACGGAAAGAGGACGTCTCACCGGAAGGGATCAGTTCGTCCGTCGTTGTGACTTCGTCCAGGATCTTGGAGCAGACCTTGAGAAGAATATTGTCCGCGAGGGGCTCCAGGCTCGGCCAGGGCTTGATATTGGGGCCGTCAAACAGCTCCTGCTGCGCATCTGCTTTGCCGAATCCCTGATAGACTCTCGCCTTGTAGGCGGAATCGTCAAATTCGTATGCCGGGACATTTCCCCATCCGCCGCACTGCTCTGCCGAGGTCAAAATACCACCGTTCGCCGCTGTAGCCGCGATGGACCGCGCATCCATGAGCGCGACCGCAGACATCTGGCCGTTTCCGGGTTTGGAGCCTTCGCGGTTAGGGAAGTTTCTGGTCGTGTGGCGGACAGACAGTCCGTTATGCATCGGTGTGTCCCCTGCGCCGAAGCAGGGTCCGCAGAATGCGGTCTTGACAATCGCTCCTGCTGCCATGAGGTCGGCGATATATCCTTTTCTGGCCAGGTCGATGAATACGGGCTGGGAAGAAGGATAGACGTCGAGCGAGAACTCGCCGCAGCCGCAGCTTCTGCCGCGGAGCATGTTGGCTGCCTCCACGACGTTGGTATAGTTGCCGCCGGCACAGCCGGCGATGATCCCCTGCTGCACCTGCAGTTTGCCGTCTTTGGTGATCTTGTCGGTCAGGGTATATTTTGCCCGGCCCCCCGCCACCTCGGCCGCTGCTTTCTCGGTCTCACGGAGGATATCCCCGAGGTTGGCGCTGAGCTCATCGATGGTGTAGGTGTTGCTGGGGTGGAAAGGCAGCGCGATCATAGGTTTGATCCGGCTCAGATCCACATAGACGCAGCCATCGTAGTAAGCCACGTCCGCAGGACTTAGTTCTTTGTAGTCCTCTCCTCTTCCGTGCATGGTGAGGTATGCCTTGGTGTCCTCATCCGTTCTCCAGATCGAGGACAGGCAGGTCGTCTCCGTCGTCATGACATCGACGCCGTTTCTGTAATCGGTCGTCATGGATGCGACGCCGGGACCGACGAATTCCATGACCTTGTTCTTCACATATCCGTTCTTGTACACGGCGCCGATGATCGCAAGCGCTATGTCCTGCGGTCCCACATAGGGCTGGGGCTTTCCGTCGAGGTAGATCGCGATGACGCCGGGATAATCGACGTCGTAGGTGTCCTCCAGAAGCTGCTTGACCAGCTCTCCTCCGCCCTCTCCGATCGCCATCGTGCCGAGGGCGCCGTAACGGGTGTGGGAGTCAGAGCCGAGGATCATCTTTCCGCAGCCTGCCATCATCTCGCGCATATACTGGTGGATGACCGCGATATGCGGAGGGACATAGATGCCGCCGTATTTTTTCGCGGCCGTCAGTCCGAACATGTGGTCATCCTCGTTGATGGTCCCGCCGACCGCGCACAGAGAATTGTGGCAGTTGGTCAGGACATAGGGCAGCGGGAAGCGCTCCATTCCGGAAGCTCTGGCCGTCTGAACAATACCTACAAATGTAATATCGTGGGAAGCCATGGAGTCAAATCTGATCCTGAGCTTGTCCATGGTGCCGTTTTGGTTATGGTCCTTCAGAATAGAATAAGCGATGGTTCCCTTCGCCGCCTCCCGGGGATTGATCTCTTTACCCTTGAGTTCACCGGCTCCGGCTGCCTCAGCCTCGGGAACGATCGCAGTCCCGCCGACAAGGTAAACACCGCCGTCATATAACTTAACCATGTATAAACCTCCTTATTGCTTCAAGATTCTCAATGATCACGAAAACCATATGGCACCTATTATAGAGTAAAAATGCGAATCTGCCAAAATATTATTTAAGTTTTGCCGATCCCGATTTAAAATATATTTAAAATATATACAATATATGGTCATGGTATGCATATAAATGCACTGATACACGGAGTTTATGAAGGGAGCAGATCAGCAAATGAAAAAGAAAAAAGATAAATTTCCTCCTATTGAGATCCGCGAAGGTGATATCGTCAAAAAATCGGACTCTTACACGGAATCCTGTCACTTTCTGATGCATCAGCATATCAACGGCGCAGGTCGTCTTTTCGGCGGCACGCTCATGCAGTGGATCGACGAGACAGCGGGTGTTGTCGCACGCAGGCACTGCAACGCGCCCCTGGTCACCGCCTGCATCGACAACCTCATCTTCAAGGAAGGCGCACATCTGAGTGATTTCGTCGTGCTCACCGGAAGGATCACCTATGTCGGCAATTCCTCCATGGAGGTCCGCGTCGATACCTTTGTCGAGAGCCTGAGCGGAGAGCGCAAATCGATCAATACGGCCTATGTCGTCATGATCGCCATTGACAAGGACACCGAGCAGCCGATCCGTGTTCCGCGTTACATCCCGCAGGATGTACGCGCGCGCGTGGAGTGGGAAAACGGGCGCAAGCGCCAGGAGCTTCGCACGAAGAGAAGACTGGAAGGATATTGATATTTTGACTTGATATTCCGGCTTAATATTCAGACTCAAAAGCACCCTTAAAAGGGTGCTTTTTTTCTTAGAAGCGCGCTGCGGCAAAAATCTTTGGTCATGTTCGCCTCTTGTTAAAAATATGTGTTGACGCATGGCCAAAATAGTGCTACAGTTTAAAGCGTCGACGTACTGCACTTTAAAGTGTAACACTTTAAAGCAGTAAAGTCGCATGAATCCGGCGGTGATTCCAACAGCCGCTCCGGACCGCAGCATTTATTTTTTTTAAGGAGGTAACTCAAATGATTATCAAAGTATTGATGCTTCTGCTGTTCTTTACGCTTATGGTGGGCATCGGTTTCTATTGCAGACAGACTGCGACCGATGTCAACGGATTCGTTCTGGGCGGACGTTCTGTCGGTCCCTGGCTCACAGCTTTTGCGTACGGCACCTCCTATTTCTCTGCGGTCATTTTTGTAGGATATGCAGGACAGTTCGGTTGGAAATACGGTATTGCGGCAACCTGGGTAGGTATTGGAAATGCCTTGATCGGATCCCTGATGGCCTGGAGGATCCTCGGCAGACGCACCAGGATCATGACCCAGCATTTGGACACAGCCACCATGCCTGAATTTTTTGGCAAGAGATTTGGGAGCGAGAATCTCAAGATCGCCGCTTCCATCATCACCTTCATCTTCATGATCCCCTACACCGCTTCACTGTACAACGGTCTTTCCAGGCTGTTCGGAATGGCGTTCAACATCGACTACTCCATCTGCGTGGTAGTTATGGCCGTTCTCACGGGAATCTACGTGATCGTGGGCGGCTACATGGCGACGGCTATCAATGATTTCATTCAGGGTATCATCATGCTGTTCGGCATCACCGCGGTCATCCTTGCGGTTCTCAATACCAACGGCGGACTGATCGCAGCTATGGACGGCCTTGCAAAAGTGACCGATGAGACTGTTTCCACAACACCCGGCGTCTTCAACTCCTTCCTCGGTCCCGATCCCTTCAACCTGCTGGGAGTCGTGATCCTGACCTCCCTCGGAACATGGGGACTTCCCCAGATGGTGCAGAAGTTCTACGCCATCAAGAACGAGAGATCCATTGAGACCGGTACAATAATCTCCACTTTCTTTGCGATCGTTGTAGCGGGAGGCTGCTACTTCCTGGGCGGTTTCGGTCGTCTGTTCTCCGACAAGATCGACATTGCGGCAAACGGTTTTGACTCCGTCATTCCCACAATGCTCTCCGGCCTTCCGGACATCCTGATCGGCGTAGTGGTCATCCTGGTGCTCTCCGCCTCCATGTCCACTCTGTCCTCGCTGGTCCTCACTTCCAGTTCCACCATTACACTGGATCTGATCCGCGGACATGTTTTCAAGAAACTTGAGGAGAAGAAACAGCTCCTGATCATGCGCTGGCTGATCGTGATCTTCATCCTGATCTCCGTTATCATCGCGCTGATCCAGTATAAGTCCAACGTGACCTTCATCGCGCAGCTGATGGGTATTTCCTGGGGCGCTATGGCAGGCGCATTCCTCGCGCCTTTCCTGTACGGCCTGTACTGGAAGAAGACGACGACCTTCGCCTGCTGGGTGAACTTCATCTTCTCCGTGGGCTTCATGTTTGCCAACATGATGGTCCGTCCGGCTCTTCCGGCAGTGCTGCAGTCTCCTATCAACGCAGGTGCGTTCTGTATGCTGGCAGGACTGGTGATCGTCCCCGTTTTGTCCCTCATCACGCCCAAGCCCGATGAGGCCCTCGTGGAAGATGCCTTCTCCAGCTACAGCAAGAAAGTCCTTGTACAGCAGACGGAAGCTCTCAGCGACGAAGAGGAATAAAGACAGATACGATCTTTTCCCCGTAATCATCACAGAATCGGTTGATAAAAGCTCCGATCAGCAGAATATAGAAACAGCCGTACATCCATAAGAGCATGATCGCGATCATCCCCAGGCTCCCGTAAAACATCGTGTAGGTGTTGGCGCTCCTCAGATACAGAGAGAAGAAATACGAGAAGACCTGCCACAGGATGGTCACGATAAATGCTCCCGGGATCTGCCGGCTCAGCTTCCTCTTCCCCGCCGGAATGAATGTATATACAAGCGAAAAAGCGGCGATCAGGAGCACTTCCAACAGAAGTCTCTGTCGAAATTTAATCGTAATGGGATTCTCAAAGAGCTCCGGAAGTTCCATCGTCAGGAACGCGGACACAGGACCCGCGAAAATCACGACCAGCATCAGCACGAAGATCACCAGCATGATGATCGTATAACCAATCGATATAATGTACAGAAGCGGAAGCGGTCTGTTCTCCTCCGCGTCGTAGAGCCGGTTGAGCCCCCAGCGAAGGGCGATCGTTCCTCTCGACGCGGACCAGAGCAGCACCAGTGCTGACAAAAGCGCAACACTTCCCGATGCGCGATATGCTTCCGAGACGATCCTCCTCGCGAGGTCATACGCTGATTCAGGGATCATCTGTTCAATAAATAGCAGGAGTTCCACCTCTGTGAGATGTACCAGAGGCAGCAGCTGCATGAGCAGTATGAGGAGCGGGATCAGCGACATGAAAAAGAAAAAGGCCATGCTGGAGGCATACGTCCCCACACTGCGGTCGCTCCAGTCCCTCGCTGTTCTTATTGCCAGACGCTTCACCTTCTTGCGCGTCACTATTTTTTCACTTTTCCCTGTCTGTTCTTCCATCAATTTTCCCCTGTCACGGCAGATACTGCTCCACCAGTTTTACATAATACATATTCCCGTACAAGTACATCCAATTTCCGTTATCGTCCGCTATGTAATGCGTGTAATTTGCCGTTCTTCCTCCCGACATCTCCTCCGCGTAGTCCACCGCCAGTTCAAAAGAGTGCCTGCCCCCGTGTTCCGCAACATAGTACAGATATCCCGGCCCGTAGTTATATGCCTGGATGATGCTCCGATCATCCACATCGATTTCACTGGCCCTGTCTACAAGTCCCCGGAAATAATCGCAAGCCTGGGCGATCGAGTCCTCAGGTCCCAGCGAATCCGGCTCCAGTCCTGCAGATTCACTGCTCTGCATGACATCGTCCCGCTCTCCCTTCGTCTCCACTTCCATGATTGCCAATAGAACCGGCACATATTCGGAGATGCCTTCCTCCTCGGCATAATACTCCACCAGATCCCGGTATTGCAGGACGCTATCCGACAGGAGTTCCTCCTCGCGCTCCTCCAATTCTTTCTCTTTCCTGAGTTCCTCTTTGTGTTCCCTCTCCGCCTGCACGGCGCTCCTGATGCGTCTGGCAATGCCTGAAACCGCCAGCAGCGCGAGAAATACCGCTGCAGCCGCCAGCACAAGGGCCCTCTGCTTCAGCTCCTGTTCTCTCTTTCTTTTCGCATTCCGGCGCCGTCTGCGTATTCTCACGATTCTCGCTTCGGGATCTTCGGAGTCTTCGGGGTCTGAAGCGCCTTCAAGTCCATCTAAAGGTTCATGATCCTCCGCCGCGTCTGTCTGATCCGGCCATTCTGTTTTGCCCGGCACGTCTGTTTTGTCCGGCCATTCTGCGTCCATTCGTATATTACTGCCCATCACTTTATGCATTCCCGTATTTAGTGGTCTTTCCTCACACTTTCTTTATATCAGAGCCTTATGCCATGTTCAAGCTGTAGAATTCTGTCAAAATACGGACAACCTCTCATTGCATGGATTTGATGTGTATTTTATAATTGCTTTAAGAAAACTTTTCATTCTTTTTACATTTTCTTTCCCTTGTCCCAAGAAAGCATGTTCCAAAAAAGCACGTTCCAAGAAAGGAATCTTATGGCTTCAGCAATTTCTTATCTGAAAGAATTTCATTTTCTCTCCATCCTGTTCCGTCTGATCCTCGCTATGGCCTGCGGAAGCGTGATCGGTTTCGGACGGTCCAAAAAAAGACAGAACGCCGGCCTTCGCACGTACGTCCTGACATCGATCGGCGCCGCCATGTCGGTCATGCTGGCCTCATATGAGTACCGGATGATGACCGGGCAGTGGGCGGCCGCTGTGGCGGAGATCGGTATGAAATTTGACGCTTCCCGCTACTCGGCCCAGGTGATCAGCGGTATCGGTTTCCTGGCCGCCGGGACGATCCTCTCCTCCGGCCATCAGCAGGTCACCGGGCTGACCACAGCTGCCGGGCTGTTCAGTTCAGCATGCATGGGAATGGCCGCCGGAGCGGGAATGTACGATTGCGTGATCATTGTGCTGGTGATCCTGATCGTTGTGCTGGATATCATGTATCCCATGGAGGGCGCTTTCAAGAGGCGGCTCCGCAACATGACCGTCTATGTGGAATTCGCTGCGATCGAGGACTTTGATAAGATCCTTGACACCATAAGGGAGGAGCATGCCACGGTCTATGATATCGATATTGAGCGCACAAAGCGGGAGGGGAACAAATATCCCTCCGCCGTGATCGTTCTGCAGATGGGCAGGAACAATGCCTCCCACTCCGGCATGCTCTCGACCATCGCCGAACTCCCGTGCGTCCATACGATCCACGAGCTGATCGCATAATACGGCAGCTATATCTGATCTCGCAGTATGATCCATTAAAGAGGTTTTTACATTAAAGAGGTTTTTATTAAAGAGGTTTTTAAAGGAGGTTTTCCCGTGCTCTCTTTTTTCGACGGTTTCCGTGATATTAACAGTGCAACCATCTTATTCCGCATGGTCTTCGCGATCCTGTGCGGCGGCGCGATCGGCATCGAACGGTCTATAAAGAACCGGCCTGCCGGTTTCAGGACCCATGTGCTCATCATCATCGGCGCGACGACGGCCTCTCTGACCGGCCACTTTATTTACCTGAACATGTCCCTTCCCACGGATATGAGCCGGCTGGGTGCCCAGGTCATCACCGGCCTCGGTTTCATCGGTGCGGGCACGATCATCGTCACCGGACAGCGGACCGTCAAAGGTCTCACCACTGCCGCCGGCCTCTGGGCCACCGGCATCATGGGTCTGGCAATCGGCGCAGGTTTCTATGAAGGCGCGCTTCTTGGCACGATCGCGATCCTGTTCGCAGAGATCGTCCTCGGAAAAGTCAAGATCAGACGCGTCAAATCCTTCCGCTGCATTATCAATTACCTGCACAAAGACGCTCTGGATCATATCCTCCGCTTCTGCAAGGACCAGAGCATCGCCATCAAGGGGCTCCAGATCGAGAGCGCGCAGGACGATACCGGCAGCAATGTGTACTCCGCTTTCCTCTCTCTCCAGCCCAATAAAGAGGTCAATCACAAGCAATTCGCACAAAAGCTGGAGGCTTTCGATGATGTGATCAGCGTGGTGGTACGCTGAGGTGTCAAGGGGACGGTTCTTTTGACACTAAAAAGGGGCATACCGCATCATGCGCCAGGTATCAGCCTGCGCTTGTGCGGCATGCCCCTTTTTGGTGTCAAAAGAACCGTCCCCTTGACACCTTACAGATGCCAGATATCCCTGTTATACTGTTCGATCGTCCTGTCGGAGGAGAAATATCCCGCCTTGGCGATGTTGACGGCCATCTTCTTCGCCCAGCCCATTCTGTCCTCATAAGCGGCCAGCGCCTTGTCCTTGGCTTTGCAGTAGCTCTCAAAGTCGGGGAAGGTCATGAACCAGTCCTTACCGAGGAGCTCATCATACAGCTGTTTTAAGAGCTTCTTGTCGCCCGCTTCCTGCATCTCATCACTGATCAGGAAATCTACGGCATTCTGCAGCCTCTTGTCTTTCTTATACCAGTTTTTGGCCACATAATCGGCCTTCTTGTAGTGCTCGATGACCTCATCGGAGGACTGTCCGAAAGTGAAAATATTCTCCTCACCTACGAGCTCCGCGATCTCCACGTTCGCGCCGTCCATAGTGCCCAGCGTCACCGCGCCGTTGAGCATGAACTTCATATTGCCGGTTCCGCTGGCTTCTTTGGAGGCCAGGGAGATCTGCTCGGAAATATCCGACGCGGGGATCAGCTTCTCCGCCATGGACACATTGTAGTTGCGCAGCATGACGACTTTGAGGAAAGGACTCACCTCGGGGTCATTGTTGACAATACTGCCAAAAGCGAGGATTGCGTGAATGATATCCTTCGCGATCACATACGCGGGTGCCGCCTTCGCGCCGAAGAACACCGTGACAGGTCTGCGCGGCCTGTAGCCGTCCTTGATGTGCAGGTAGCAGTCGATGGCCCACAAAAGGTTGAGCTGCTGCCGCTTGTACTCGTGCAGACGCTTGATCTGAACGTCGTAAACGGATTCCGGATCCACCTTGTCGCCCTGATATTTCTCGAGCCAGGCGGAAAACTTTTTCTTCTCCGTATTCTTGCGGTTCAGGATGCACTGCAGAAATGCGGGATCCTCCGCATAGGGAAGCAGGTTCACCAGCTGGTCCGCGTCCGTCTTCCACCCCTCGCCGATCTTCTCGCTGATCAGCTCGGTGAGCTCCGGATTGCACTCCACGACCCATCTGCGGAAAGTGATGCCGTTGGTCTTATTATTGAACTTCTCCGGATAGAGCTTGTAGAAGTTGTGGAGCTCCGTATTCTTGAGGATCTCGGTGTGGAGCCTTGCGACGCCGTTGATGGAGTGACTGTAATGGATATCCAGGTGCGCCATGTGGACGTTCTTGTGCTCGTCGATGATCTGCACGGAGGGATCACTGTATTTTGCCTCCACAGCATCGCTCATCCTCTTGATGATCGGCATCAGGTGCGGCGTGACGGCCTCGAAGAAATGCTTGGGCCATGTCTCCAGCGCCTCGGCCAGGATCGTGTGATTGGTATAGGCACAGACATCGGTCACGATCTGATAGGCTTCCTCTTCCTCTATGCCCTTCTCTGTCAAAAGACGGACCAGCTCCGGGATCACAAGAGACGGATGTGTGTCGTTGATCTGGATCGCCGCGTAATCGGCCAGATCATGCAGGTTGCTGCCGCGCTCTGTGCACTCGTCCAGGATGAGCTGCGCCGCGCAGCTGACCATGAAGTATTCCTGGTAGACGCGGAGCATCCGGCCCGCCTCGTCGCTGTCGTCCGGGTACAGGAAGAGGGTCAGGTTCTTCTCGATCTCCTTTTTGTCAAAATCGATGCCGGATCCGATCAGTCTCTCGTTAACGGTATCGAGGTCGAACAGGCGGAGGCGGCCGCACTTGCTGCCATAGCCGGTGACGTCGATCTCATACATGGTGGAGATGAGCTCCAGGTCGCCGCACTGTACTTTGTAGTGCTTATCCGTGCGCCTCATCCAGTTGGCCATGCCCCACTTGCGCCAGTAATCGGGGCGCGCGTGCTGCTTCATATCCTCGAAGGACTGCTTGAACAGTCCGCAGTGATACGCGAGTCCCACGCCATCCGCGGGAAGGCCCAGCGTCGCAAGACTGTCGATAAAACATGCGGCAAGTCTTCCCAAGCCGCCGTTTCCAAGAGACGGCTCATATTCGAATTCCTCCAGATCCGTGATCTCCAGCCCGGCCTGCGCCAGCTCATTCTTCACGTCATCATAGAGTCCCAGATTGATCAGGTTGTTGGAGAGGAGCTTTCCGACCAGGAACTCCGCGGAAATATAGTAGACTTTCTTCTTGCCGCTGTTGTATCCCTTATCCTTGCAGGCGTCCTGTGTCAGTGTCAGCGCTGCGTTGTAAAGCTCAAGGATCGTACACTCATTCAGTGCCTTTCCTGTGTAATCTCTCAGTTTTTTTGTCATCATAATATACCTCCTGCGGCGCATCGGGCCGCTTATAAGATTTCCGACTCATAAAAAAGCATTATAATCGGTTTATTGAGCCGTTTCAACATTTCTCCGTTTTAAGAACACACAAAACAGGGTATACTAAGTCATATAAACTTTCAACACCCTATAGGAGACTGAAGACGACTATGAAAAATGCAAATACTTATCTTAATGAATTAAAGAGCGGTGCGCTGAACGCGCGCATGGTCGAGATTTATGGATGTGATCCCGCAAAAGCGCAGGAGTACGCGGACAGATTTACCAGGGTTATTAAGGGATTTACCGTCACTTTCCCCGGTAACGCACAGGCTGAGATCGGCCTTTACTCCGCTCCCGGCCGCACGGAGATCGGCGGCAACCACACAGATCACCAGTACGGCTGCGTCCTGGCCGCAAGCGTCAATCTGGACGCGATCGCAGCTGCCGCCCTTAACGGAACCGACAAGATCCGCTTCTATTCCGAGGGATACGGCATGATCGAGGCCGATCTCTCTGTCCTTGAGCCCGTGGAATCCGAAAAAGAGTCCACTCTTTCTCTGATCCGCGGCATGGCAGCCCTCGCTGTGAAAAAAGGTTATGCGGTCAAGGGCCTCGACGTTTACTGCACCAGCAATGTCCTGGGCGGATCCGGCCTCTCCTCCTCCGCAGCTTTCGAGACACTGATGGGCGTCATTTTAAATGATATTTTCTGCGGCAGCGCCTTCGACGCCGTCGAAATTGCCAAGATGGGGCAGATCACGGAAAATCAGTATTTTGGCAAACCCAGCGGCCTGATGGACCAGTCCGCCTCCTCCGTCGGCGGTGTCGTCGCCATCGACTTCGGCGATCCCGAGAACCCCAAGGTCGAGAAGATCGACCTGGATCTGGCCGGCGAGGGCTATGCGCTCTGCATCATCGACTCCAAGAGCAGTCACGCAGACCTGACCGACGCTTACGCCGGAATCCCGCGCGAGATGAAGGCAGTCGCCGCCACGTTCGGCAAGACCCACCTGCGCGGCATCACCAAGGAGCAGCTCGTTGAGCGCACCGCTGCCATCCGCAAAGTCTGCGGCGACCGCGCATTTCTGCGCGCCATGCACTTTGTGCTGGACAACGAGCGCGCGCAGGAAGAAGCTGCTGCCCTCAAGGCAGGCGATTTCGCTTCCTTCCTGAAGATCGTGAAAGCCTCGGGTGAGTCTTCCTATATGTATCTGCAGAACATCTCCGTGGAAGGCGCTGTCGATCATCAGGCTGTCGGCGTCGCTCTTTCCCTGTGTGATGTCCTTCTGGACGGCCGCGGCGCATTCCGCGTCCACGGCGGCGGTTTCGCAGGTACTGTACAGGCTTTCGTGCCGCTGGATATGCTGGATTCTTTCAAAGCAGCCGTAGAAAACGCCATCGCGCCCGACTGCTGCCATGTCCTTTCGATCCGTCCTGTCGGCGGCGCTGTTGTCTGAAGCGTATAAATACGGGAGGCTGTCGCATAAAGCGGCAGCCTCCTTTTTTGCTCTCATGTTTTCCTCGGGCCTTTGGCCCGGGTCGTCATCGTTTCCTCGAGCCTCGGGCTCGGGGCGTCAAATCACTTTCCGGTTATTCTCGCGACTCCGCTTTCTATGGCCGCCTGCGCCGCCGCCCTTGCAACCGCGTCCTTTACGCGCGGGTCAAACGCCTTGGGCAAAATATAGTCCGCGCACAGCTCCTCTTCAGAGACAAGATCCGCCAGCGCCTTCGCGCAGGCGATCTTCATCGCGTCGTTGATATCACTTGCCCGCACGTCCAGCGCACCGCGGAAGATGCCGGGGAAGCAGAGCACATTGTTGATCTGGTTGGGGAAGTCGCTCCGTCCCGTGGAAACGACCGCCGCTCCTGCTGCCTTCGCCTCATCCGGGAAGATCTCCGGCGTAGGGTTGGCGCAGGCAAAGATGATCGGATCCTTGGCCATCGTGCGCACCATGTCCTGTGTCAGCGTACCGGGTGCAGACACGCCGATGAAGACATCCGCCCCGCGGATCACTTCCGCAAGGGGTCCGGCTTCGCGGCTGCGGTTGGTGATCAAGGCCATCTCTTCTTTGATCGGATTGAGGCCTTCTCTTCCCTCGTAGATGGCGCCTTTGCGGTCTGTCATGATGACGTTCTTAAGGCCCATGGCCATCAAAAGCCGGATGATCGCAATGCCTGCTGCACCAGCGCCGGAAGTGACGATCTTCACATCCTCGATCTTTTTGCCCACGACCTTGAGCGCATTGATAAGGCCCGCCAAAGTGATGACAGCCGTCCCGTGCTGGTCGTCGTGGAAGATCGGAATGTCACAGCATTCCTTGAGTTTCTTCTCGATCTCGAAGCATCTGGGAGCTGCTATATCCTCCAGGTTGATGCCTCCGAAAGATCCCGCCAGAAGGCTGACCGTCCGCACGATCTCGTCCACGTCGTGTGTTCTGAGGCACAGCGGGATCGCGTCCACACCGCCAAAAGCCTTGAAGAGCACGCATTTCCCCTCCATGACGGGCATGCCGGCTTCCGGACCGATATCGCCCAGGCCCAGGACTGCCGTTCCGTCTGTGATCACTGCCACTGTGTTCCACCTTCTTGTCAGCTCATAGCTCTTTTCAGGATTCTTCTGTATTTCCAGACAGGGAGCTGCCACCCCGGGCGTATACGCGACACTGAGCGCTTCGGCGCTGTCTACGGCAGCTCTCGCCGTGATCTCTATTTTGCCTTTCCATTCTGCGTGTTTCTGCAATGCGATCTTACCGTAATCCATTTTTGTTTATGTCTCCTTTCTACGCGGAAAAGACCACAGCAGCTGCATTTGTTGCTGTGGTCTGTATTCTTTTCCGTTTTTCATTACTGATCCTGTCCGTTGATTCTGTTCTGCTCCAGTTTTCTGAGAAGATCCCTGTCGCCTGCTGCGGATACCATATTCAGCTCTGCGTCCGATAAACGCTGGAACTGTAGAATTTCGGATTTCTTGTTTGCGCCTGCCGCAAACAGTCTCTTCCGAAGAACATCTTTAAAGTCGGTCTCTTTGCTGAAATCAGCGCGGACGATCATATCTGTGAAATGAGTTCCCATGTCGCGCCCCCTTTGTTTTATTTATAACTATATACGCAGGGATTTTTCTTCATCCATGAAGAAATCCGCAATATATATCAAAAATTCTTAACCTGAAGTCCATTTCCTTGTATACTGTAATATAATGAATTAGTATTCTGATTATTTTCGGCATCACACTATTCATTGATCGCAGAACGAAGCCTTCCTGATCAGGTATTTCCTGAAGGCTTCTCCAATATACCGCGAAAGGAACTTTGCCATGGCTGAGCATAAAATGCATTCTGGTTTCCCCGAGAAAAGCCGCTCCACATTTACGCTGGACGCTGTGCCCACAAATTTCTCCATTGCTCAGGAACGCGTACAGAAGTATCTGGATGATTCCCCCTGCAGCATGAAGACACAGTTTGAGCTGGATATGATCATCGAGGAGGTATTCATCAATATTGCGAATTATGCTTACGGAGAAAGCACCGGCACTGTCTCGATCGACCTTGCGCTGAACGAGGCCCGTGATCTTCTGGCCATCACCTTCCGCGACTCGGGGATTCCCTACGACCCGCTCAAGAAGGCGGCGCCGGATCTGAGCTCCTCCGCGAAGGAGCGGGCGATCGGAGGCCTCGGCATTTTTCTCATCAGGAAACTGTCAGACGACATCAGCTATCAGTACGATGGCCACGAGAACCGTCTTACGATCCTGAAAAAGCTGGACTGATATGAGGGCGGACACCGGTTCCGCCCTCTTTCTTTTTCCGGTACTCAGGAGTAATCCAGAAAGTCACTGCTGTCCTTTCCCTTCTCCAAATTGCGCAGCTTAGCCAAGAGCCTTCTGTGCCGCTCGCTGACTGCCTTGGCATTGATTCCCAGAATCTCACCGATCTGGGGGTTTTTCATCTCCTGCACATAGATCATGCTCAGGAGTTCTCTCTCATCATCGGAGAGGAGCTGAAGCAGACGATAGACTTCCTTGTTGATCGGATTTTTCAAAATATCGTACTCATCCACAGCTGACGGCTCCGGCGCATCGTCGATATTCTCTGTCTTCCTGCGGCCGTTCTTGCGGTAGTAATCGATCAGGCTGTTTCTGGCGATGGTACAGAGCCACGTCCGCACAGACGCTTTTGAAGGATCATAGCCGTCATAATGAGACATCGCTCTCATGAAAACATCGCTGACCAGGTCTTCCGTGTTCTCCCTGTGCATCACCTGCATATAAATATAGTTGTACACATAGGAGTATTCCTGCTCATATACCGCTGCAAAATCAGGTTTTTCTCTCTTCGTCTCTATTACTCTCACTGTTCCCTCTCCGCCTTTCCGTAAGAAATATCTTCACTTCTATAGAACGCCAGAAGTGTCTGTTCATAGACTGTCCTGAACGGCACTCCCTCTTTCGCGGCAGCTTCCGCCACCCTCTCGTACTCCGGATGGACTTTTCTGTATGTCCCCTCTCCGCTGATCTTGACGGGAATCTCTCCGTACCGGGTCATCACGCTGACGGCTTTTCTTGTCTGTACTGTGCGCTCCATCCGCTGCCTTCTGATTCCGATCGTCGTCGTCTCCGCAAAGATCACCTGCTCGATCTCTGCCCGGTTTTCTTCATCGCAGATCACGGTGAGTTCCCACCCGGGACGGTTCTTTTTCATGAAAACAGGGCTGTAATGTGCTTCTCTCGCCCCGGCCTCAAAGAGCTTGTTCAGCGTATAACCCAGCTGCTCACCGGTGCTGTCGTCAATGTCGCACTCAAGCTTTAAGATCGCATCGCCCGGCATATCCGCATCCGTTTTCTCATTCAGCGGTTCCAGTACCATCGCCCGAAGTATACTGGGGATCTCGTATGCTCTCTTGCCTGCTCCCAGTCCCGTCTTCACGATCCTGAAAGTCTCCGGCAGACGGTCCTGTGTCATCAGCGCCGCCGCAATCGCCGCGCCTGTCGGTGTGACCAGTTCTCCCTTTCTGGAGGTAAAGCGCATGGGCAGTCCGTACTCGCCGGCGATCGCCGCCACAGCGGGCACCGGCACCTGCAGGATTCCGTGCTGGCACCGCACCGTTCCGCTTCCCTCGCTGATCCCGGTCACGGCCACTTTCTTAAAGCCCAGGTCGTCAAAACATACCGCAGCCGCAACGATGTCCACGATCGAATCCAGTGCGCCCACCTCATGGAAATGCACCTCATCGGCCGGTACGCCGTGCGCTTTGGATTCTGCCCGGGCCAAAATCCCGAAGATCCTAAGTGCCAGCTCCCTGGCCCCCTCCGTCATGTCCAGATGATCAATGATCTCACGAATCTCAGCCATTCCCGTGTGATGATGGTGGTGGTCATGGTCATGGTCGTGATCGTGATGATGGTCATGGTCGTGATCGTGATGGTGGTCATGGTCGTGATGGTGATCATGGTCGTGATCATGGCCGCCCTCTCCGCGAAGGTGTCCGTACAGGTACTCCATGTCGTGGTCGTGACCATCGTGTTCTTCGTCCGGGATCACGTTAAAGTCACAGCACTCGATCCCCGACTTTTTCACACGGCTGATCTCTATCCCGAAATGACCGCCCGGGATCCCGTTCAGGACATGCTGCAGTTTTCCGCTGTCCGCCCCCAGATCCAGAAGCGCCGCGACCATCATATCGCCGCTGATCCCCGTACCGCACTCGAGATACAGAATTCTATCACTGTTTTTCACTCTTTGTTCCTCCGCAGGCAAGGCGGTTGATCTGTGTCGCCATGTAACCAGCGCCATACCCGTTATTAATATTTACAACGGCAATCCCGTTTGCGCATGAATTGATCATCGTCAGCAGCGCCGACAGGCCTCCGAAATTCGCGCCGTATCCCACGGAAGTGGGCACCGCGATGACCGGACTGCTCACAAGGCCGCCGACAACACTGGCAAGCGCCCCTTCCATGCCCGCCACCGCGATCAGGCAGTTCGCCTCCTGCAGTTTCTGCGTCTGGGCCAGCAGCCGGTGTATTCCGCTCACGCCCACGTCGTAGATCCGTTCCACCCTTGAGCCAAAATATTCCGCAGTCTGCGCCGCCTCCTCTGCCACGGGAATGTCGGCGGTCCCGCCCGTCACAACGGCGATCAGGCCCTGCTTTTCCGTTTTTGTCCGCTGCAGCTTGAGTATCCCCGAAACAGGGTCATACTCAATATCCGGAAGGACTTCTTTCACCAGCTTGTACTGGTGCTCGCTGGCTCTCGTTCCGAAGGCCTGTCCTTCCGCCGCCGCCATCTTCTCGTAAATAGACACAAGAAAGTCATCCGGCTTCCCGCTGCAGAAGATCACTTCCGGAAAACCGGAGCGCATCTTTCTGTGCATATCCAGTTTGGCAAAACCGAGGTCCTCAAAAGGCTGTCTTCGAAAATGCCCTTCCGCCTCTTCGATGCTCATGGCACCGCTCTGAACAAGTTCCAAAATCTCTCGTGTTTCCATAGTATCCCCAGTCCGATCATAAAAGCGGGATCATTTCCTTCACGGAATCAAAGATCAGATGCGGCTTCACATCTGAAGACGGAAGGTCAAAGAGCTGCGCTTCCCCGCTCAGCACGAAGATCCCGTACAGGCCGTTGTTCACGCCGGATTTCACATCCGTATACAGACGGTCGCCCACGACACAGGCCGCTTCTTTCTGTGCGCCGAGTTTGCGGAGCGCGTAATCAATGATCTCCGCCTCCGGCTTTCCGACCACTTTGTCCGGCCTTCTTCCCGTGGATGCTTCCACATAGGCGCTGAGCGATCCGATGTCCGGGATGAACCCTGTCTTTGTCGGACAATTGTAATCCGGATGCGTCGCGATATAGGGCAGGCCGCTCCTGACCAGGTCACAGAGCCTGCACAGGTCCCTGTAGTGGAAACTGGTGCAAAAGCTCGTCACCACAAGGTCCGGCGTCTCTTCGTCCAACAGCACGCCCTTTCTCATAAACTCCATCTTGACCATCGGATTGCCGAACAGATAGACTTTTCTGCCCGGATAGTTTCTGAACAGGTAGTCGATCGTCGCATGCCCCGATGTGACAAGCTGCGTTTCCGGATCGATGACAAGCCCCATGCTGTGGAGCTTTTCGATATAAATATCGGCGCTCTTGGAGGAGTTGTTTGTCATAAAACAGAATTTTCTGCCCGACGCCGTGAGGGCCGCCAAAAAATCTTTGGCCCCGTCGATCCATACAGAATCCAGATAGACCGTTCCATCCATATCCAGGCAGAAATAGCGAATGCGGGAGAGTATCCCCGACGGATCCTCGTTGACTTGATATTTGATTCTGAGTGACTCCTGTTCCATCATCTGAATTCTGCTCCCGGCTGCTCCTTTTATGCCCATTATACTGTATCTTGTGACAATTTGTACGCCCAGATCGGTAAATCTGCCCTGATCTCTATTTTGACCTCTTCAAACGGCCGATAGAGGGATAGCGTGTACGCGTGGAGACACATGGTTTCCGCTGAATTCTTCCCTGCTTTCGACATTCCGTAAAGGGGGTCGCCCGCCAAAGGATGCCCGATGTGGGCCATATGGACTCTGATCTGATGGGTCCTGCCGTGCTCGATCCGGCAAGCGAGATATGTCCTGGGCTCTCCTTTTTCGCTCTTTGTCAATCCGAGCACGCGGTAAAAGGTTCTTGCCTCTTTTCCGTCCGCCGCGCAGATCATGCGGTGGGATCCGGGGTTTTCTCTTCTGAGCGGTGCGTCGACGACGCCTTCCATGTGGTCGAACCGGCCTTCTGCCAGCGCCAGATAGGTCTTGACGAGCCGCCCGTCCTCCCGCTGTCTCTGGATCATCGCTGCCGTCTCTGTATTTAAGGCAAACGTAACGATTCCGGAGGTCTCCCTGTCCAGCCTTCCGGTCACGCGCATGTCCATAGCCGTCCCGATCCCTCCCAGATGGGCCGCAGCCTGATTGGCCAGCGTGTCATTATAGTGGCCCGGCGACGGATGACAGACCAGCCCCGCCGGTTTATTGACGATCAGCAGGTCCCGGTCCTCGTAAAGGACCTCAAGGGGAAACGCATCCAGCTCCGGCGACGGCGCTTCCCAGATCTTTCCCGGCCTGCCGCCCTCGGTCGTCCTTCTTAAGATCTGCTCAGTGAGCCCCACCGTCAGCACTTCCCCTTCACTGAGGACATGGCTCACATAAGCTTTTTCCCCATTGATGCGGATCCCGTCCTCCTGATACTTCAGCCTGCTGATCTGATGCCCGGAAAACGCCAGTTTCAGCCTCAGGAACTCCCGAATGCACATGCCGCTGTCTTCCGGCCTGACCTTATACTCCAGCCGGCGGCTCATTCGTCCGGGCCCTTTCCCTGCAGCACGCGCAGGCAGTGGTACAGCAGTTCGCCCGTGATGCCCCAGATCACGCCCCCGTCCGTCTCGTAGAAATAAAAGCGCCGGGGAATCTGATGCCACGGATAGTTCCTTCCCCCCGGAAGCAGCTCATAAGGGAAATCTTCCGCAGTCTTCACCACCATCGCACCGTTACTGGTCCGCGGTGCATGCTCCGCAAACCATCGAAGCGGCACTGTGAAGACACGGTCCACTTCCCGCCGCGAATACGCGCCTTCGTACTTGTCATAGTCTTTCAAAATACCGAGGAAGGAACTGATCCTCGCGCCGCCCGGTCCGGACATCGAATGCATGGGCGCGATCAGTTCGATCTGCTCTTTGGGGATGCACAGCTCCTCGGCGGTCTCCCGCAAAGCAGCGCTCTCCGCGCTCTCCCCGGGCTCCACTCCGCCGCCGGGAAAGCAGATCTCCCCGCCCTGCCGGATCTCGGGGCGGCGCACTTCGAATAAAATGCTCCACTCCCCGTCCGCTTCTACCAAAGGGATCAGGACCGCATTTTCTCTCTTTACAGCCCGGATCTCTTCCAATACACGTCCGTCCGTTTTACTGCGTATCTTCTCGATCGTCTCCGTCATCTTCGATATCTCTTTCGTCAGTGTCGTCTCTTTCATCGTTCTCTGTGCATCCGTCCCCGTCTTCCGGCTCATTGATCGAAGCACCGGCGCTCTCTCCGGCTGCCTCCGTGCTCTCCGGCTGTTCTTCACCCGTGCTCTGCACATTCTCTTCCTCTGCGCTCTCCAGCTCTTCCAGATAGGCCTCGGCTGCCTTGGCCTCTACAGCGCTCTCTCTTTTGGCGGCCCATCTTCTGACGAATTCCGGAATACGTCCTTCTTTGGAACCGATTTGTTCATAGAACGTCTTCTCTCCGCTTCTGAACAGCTGTTTGAGCACCTGCGAGATCTCTTTCTGCTGGTCTTTGGGCAGACTTCGCGCCATCTGCAGCGCCTCCGATAAGTCCCTTAGACTGATATCTCTCACATCCTTCATGGTATTGGCTCCCGAGGACTGCAGAATATTAAAAATCTGATCCACGAAGACCTTTCGGGCTTCGTCGTCCACATGATCCAGCCATCCGCTGATGACTTTCTCAAAGAAGACGCTGTCACCCGACCTCTCTGTTCTCACAAAGCGGTTTCTGAACACCTGCCAGGTCATCGCATCATGCTGCTTAATGCCGTTCACGGCGCTCATTACCACATTGGAGTGGATCCCGGAAGTCAGGATCTTGCCGATCAGGGAGTCTCTGGGAATAATGCTGACCGTCTTCTCCACGATTCTCTTATATTCCGGAGTCTCTGTGATCTCTTCGCGGAATCCGGGGCTGTCGTTTGAATACACCGCTTCGATCTGTGCTTCCACTTTCGGCCCTGAAAAGGCGGAGGCATAGATGGCAAAATTGCCTCCCTTGGAATGACCGCCCACCCTGAGCCGGCAGTTGGTATCACCAAAATACTCTTTCAAATATTCAACAGCCAGACGCTGTCCTTCTGTCCTGGACATGTAACTGAGGTTAAAGTCCTCCTTCCACCCGACCAGCGTCTCGTCTGTTCCGCGGAAAGCCACATATGTCGTTCCGTCCTCCAGTTCAAACTGGATCGCGGACATCTGTGCCTCCGTATTCTTACTGACATAATTGATATAGCCGCACATTTTTGTCTGCTCAAATCTTCGACTTTCCGCTACAGGCTTGAGCAGAAACGGCGACAATCTGACAAAGCTCTGTCTGTTCCTGATCTCCTCCTCGGTGTGCATCTCCCAATAGCGGCTGCATACTTCGCCGACCGGTATTTTATCCTCTCGGGCAGACATCACGATCCCGTCAAAATCCACATAGGCCAGCTGTGCCAAAATCACATTGTCCACTTCATTAAAGGGCTCTATCGAAAAAGGCAGGTCGCCTCTCCAGTTCAAATATTCTATGATCGAATTACCATGCTGCATGGTGATTTCCTTTCCAAATATTAAGGCATCCCGGAATCAACGGTGTCTCCGGATACCTCTTATCATCAAGTCCGCCTTCTTGATGCATATTGTCCTGTCCAATATATAGTTTCCTTGTGTTTATTATGTGATCAAATCCCTTGAAATTCAACCTGCCGGTTTCTCTCCGGTCAAACCCCTGCGTTCCCGGTCCCTGCGGCTTCGCGTGAGACAGTATTTTGATCATAAAAGGACCACTGCCAAAAAAGCAATGGTCCCTTGTCTGTTTTCCCTATTTCATAATGGATCGACATTAGATCGACATTATTTGATGATTCGTACTCTCCAGACGCCCGGTACGGCGGAGATCTTCTCGACCAGTTCCGGCGTCGCAGGGGTATCCAGATCCATCAGGGTATACTCCACATCGCCTTTGGATTTACTGGCCATCTCCGAGATGTTCAGCTCGCTGCCGCCGATCAGGGTCGTCAGTTTATTGATCATATTGACCTTGTTCTCATGGAAGATCGCAATTCGGCTCTCCGACCTGCAGACGCCCATGCTGCATGCGGGATAATTGACACTGTTGCGGATATTTCCGTTCTCCAGATAATCCATGAGCTCATCGACTGCCATCTCAGCACAGTTGTCCTCCGACTCCTCGGTGGAAGCTCCCAAATGCGGCGTCGTGATGCAGCCCTTTTTACCTGCCACCGTCGTGTTGGGGAAATCCGAGACATAGCGCCGGATCCTGCCGGATCCGATCGCTTCGATCACAGCCTCCTCATCTACAAGCACATCTCTGGCCATGTTGATCAGGATCACGCCCTTCTTCATCTTTTTCACGGCTTCCCTGCTGATCATTCCCTTCGTTGAGGGGAGCGCAGGCACATGGATCGTGATGAAATCGCAGCGGTCATAGATCTCATTGAGGTCAAAAACATGCGTGATCTTCCTGTTGAGGTGCCACGCTGCATCCACCGACACATACGGATCATAGCCGAAGACTTCCATGCCCAGTTCCACAGCCATATTTGCCACGCGCACGCCGATCGCCCCGAGGCCGATGATTCCCAGTCTCTTTCCGGCGAGTTCGGTTCCTGCGAATTTCTTCTTTTCTTTTTCTGCTGTCTTGGCAATATCCTTGTTGCTCCGATTGGCGCGCACCCAGTCGACACCCTCGACAACGTCACGGGAAGCCAGGAGCATCCCCGCCAGCACCATCTCTTTGACGCCGTTCGCGTTTGCGCCGGGCGTATTGAACACTACAATGCCTTGCTTTGCACAGCGGTCCAGCGGAATATTGTTTACGCCTGCGCCGGCTCTCGCGATTGCGAGCAGATCATCAGAGAACTCCATATCGTGCATCACAGCGCTTCGGACCAGGATGCCCTGCGCCTGCCCGATCTCTTCACACCGCTCATACAGAGGTGAAAATTTATTCAGTCCTTTCTCCGAAATATTGTTTAGACATGCATATTTAAACATTGGATACGTCCTTTCTGTTTTATTCCAAGGAGTTATTGTACAATGATTCTTCCGCATGCACAATATAAAATTATTCCCCCGGCCTCGGGCTAAGGGAATGTTTCCGCCGCCGGGCCCAGCCTCGGGGCACCTGTTCACAAAAATTTCGCTATCATTTTACAGGCAATCGTATATAATAGATATGCAGTTTTATCGCTGCATCGTCCGCTCAGGCGAGTCGGACGATCGATCGAGAGACCGGTGCAGGAGCGTCCCGATCTCCCAAATCTCGCTGGCGAATAACCGATTCGCCTCCCTTTCATTCTCTGATCATTCTCTGACGCTCCGGATTGAGAGGTAAATATGGCTGATATGAACAAAGAATATCGTCTGGAACGTATGAACAATTATGCGGGCACACAGATCACCGAGCGCACATACAACCTGACGATCGGACTGACCCTTCTCTGGGGCGTCCTGGTCAATGTTGTGATGTCCACATTCTTTCTGTATCCGATCCTCAGCATCGACTATCGGTTGGTCCTGGTCCTGTACTTTGTAGGAACGATCGGCTGCTCCATCATTGTCCACAAATCCAACAACCCTGCCGTGAGCTTTCTTGCCTTCACCGGCATGGCGATCTCCATGGGCCTTTTGCTGACGGTCTACGTTGCTGTTTTCACCGGACATTCCGTGGCCTATGCATTCATCGCGACAGGTCTGGTGACCGTGATCATGATCCTCTTGTCCATGCTGTATCCGAATTTCTTCGCGAACCTTGGAAGGACACTGTTCACGTCCCTCATCGGCGTCATCGTGATCGAACTGGTTCTGGGGCTTATCATGGGAATCAGCCCTACGGTCATCGACTTCGCTGTAGCGCTGATCTTCTGCGGCTACATCGGATATGACTGGTACAGAGCACAGCAGTTCCCCAAGACTCTGGACAACGCCGTCGACAGCGCCGCCGATATCTATCTGGATGTCGTGAACCTGTTCGTCAGAATTCTTTCCATTACCGGAAAGCGCCGCAGCTGACGGGTCCATAATGACAATTGAATCTTTACGGTAAAAAAACTGCCGCACCGGAATTTGTTTCCGATGCGGCAGTTCTTTTTGTCTTCAAAGGCATCCGAACTCGATCATCGCCTTTTTGAGTACTTCCTTATGTGCCTCTTCCATCTCTGTCAGCGGAAGCCTGGGTGCTCCCACGGCATATCCCTGCATCTGCAGCGCCGCCTTGACGGGGATCGGGTTGACCTCACTGAACAGCGCGTTCACAAGATCGAGGGACTTGTGCTGAAGCTCTCTCGCCTTGTCGTATCGGTTCATCAGACAGTACTCCACCATATTGTGTGCCTCCAGCGGCGCCACATTGGAGAGCACGGAGATAACGCCGATGCCGCCCAGTGAACAGATGGGCACGATCTGGTCGTCATTGCCCGAGTAAATGTCGATCACACCCTCTGCGATGGACGCAAGCTTGCCCACCTGGCTGATGCTTCCGGAAGCTTCCTTGATCGCCACGATATTTTCCACTTCTTTTGCCAGTCTGACGGCTGTCTCCGGAAGGATGTTGGATCCGGTCCTGGACGGGACGTTGTAAAGAATGCAGGGGATATCGATCGCGCCGGCAATCGTCGCAAAGTGCTTGACAAGGCCGTTCTGCGTCGCTTTGTTGTAATAGGGCGCCACCAGAAGGCAGGCGTCAGCACCCAGCTTCTGTGCTTCTTTGGACATCATGACGGCATGTGCCGTATTGTTTGAACCCGTTCCGGCAATGACCGGGATCCTTCCCGCTGTCTTCTCCACTGTAAAACGGATCGCCTCGAGGTGCTCGTCATCTTCGAGTGTAGGCGCTTCTCCTGTTGTTCCGCAGATAATGATCGCATCTGTGTGGCCGGCGATCTGGTCTTCGATCAGTTTGTCCAGCACTTCATAATTGATCTCTCCGTTATCTTTCATGGGTGTCACGAGTGCGACGCCTGCTCCTGTAAAAATAGCCATCTCTTTCTCCTTTTATCACTTAATCATACTCAGTCAGTCATAATCACTGAGTCAAAACATTGTTTGTCCTTTATGGATATTCGATGCCGCCGCATCAGATCCAGTTGCCGAGTACTCCGATATAGAATACATAATAGAGGCCGGAAATAAAGTGCAGCGCCAGCACGAATGTGGCGAGGATAAAGCCGAACCCGCGCTTGTTGCCGGTCATCTGATCTCTGAAATAGAGCTTTAAGTAGTTCTTCACCGCTGTGTAGAAGCCCAAAAAGACTGCCAGCATATAGCCCCATGAGAAGTTGCCGTGATACAGGCGCTCTCCTTTTTCCACAAGGAAAAGTCTCCAGATCAGTCCCCACAGGACCATGAACCAGCCCAGGGCATCTCCCCAGTTCAGGCTCTTTCTGATCGCCGCAAGGACCAGCATGACCACCGGAAAAGCAAGCAGCAAAATGGTGGAGATCAGGATCGAAGGCGTTCTTGCTCCCGCCACCACGAACGGCATGATCGCGATGCCCTCGGATTCTCCGCCGCTGGTGTAAAACGCAATGACGAGCTGCATGATCATAACGATCAGTGAAGGCAGGCATACAAGGAACAGCTGAAGAGCCGTCTTGAAGTTTTTCCCCTTGTACATGATCAGCCACAGGACCATCAGCGTGAAGATGGCGGGATAGAAGACCTGCACAAAGCAGGGCTTTGCAAGGCAGGTCAGTATCAGAAGGATCGCCGCCGCGATCGCCTTGCCGAGCGGAATGTTTTTCTCAAAATCCGACTTCCGGCTCTCCATGACCATATCCGAGAAGAGCACAAAGGCAAAAAGCGCAAATGGCTTGACGGCAATGGACGTGGGATTGTGCCAGATATTCGGTGATCCCTGTCCCAGATACGGATACTTGTTAAAGAACGGAACATAGATCGCGGAAACGACGTTCAGTACAAAATCCAGCGCCGCGATCTCGGAGGACTTCAGTCCCGGCACTTCCTTGCGGATGGCAAAATAGGCAATGACGTAAGTCATCACGATGCACAGGCCGGATACGACACCCGCTGCGACCTCGATCTTGCATTGCAGGATCTTGTGCACGATCTTGGTCATGATATGCCAGAGCGGTTCCGGGTGCTCCTTGAAGAGCGTGATCGGATCTCTCAGCGTCAGTTCCAGTGCAATATCTTCATGGGGGTTATAATCCAGACCGACCAGCGCCGTCAGGAAACCGAAGGTGAACAGGATCATGATGCTCGCCGCGATCACTGCCCAGCCTATGTCACCCCTTTTCTTCTTTTCAATGCTTTCCATTGTTGTCTTCTCCTATCTGATTTGTTAATCTCTCGTTTTTATTTCATCTTCCTGATTCATGATAACATTATACCCGTTTTTCTCAAATCCTCCAGTTATTCCTCGGATTATTTGGAAGTTTGCCCACAGCAAAAGGTGATGTATAATGAAAACAGTATTTTATATCTGATTCGGAGGTTTTTCAATGTCTTTAACAACATCTTCCGCAGCTGCGGATTCTTTGTCCGAAAACCGGGTCCGCCAATCTGAGAGCCCCTCATCGGAAAAGCGGGTCCACCCCGCCGCAGTGCTCTTTTGGCTCCTGATCATACTTACCCCCTTTATCTGCGCCGGGCTCATATGGCTGATCACGGGAACAGATCCCCTGAAGCTGGATGCCTGGAACACTTCCTGGAACGATGAGGTCGGCTATTTCCGCGTGATCCGGCTTCTCCGGCATGAGTTTTATCCGCAGGGAATGTATGGTTTCAATGAAGATGCCCCCTCGCATCTCGCGTACGGGCCTTACAATATTTTTACTTATCTTCCCTATTTTGTCCTGTCCTTTGCGACCGGCATCGATTCGCACAATTTCATATATTACAGCAACGTGATCCTCGCTGTCCTTGCATGCGCGGTCTATGCGGTGCTGGTGCGGCCCCGGTTCAAGGAGGGGGTTTATACCGTACTCTTTCTCTCCACCTATCTGGTCGCGGGGCGCTACATCTGGTCCGGCATGAGTGAGAGCAGCTACAACTTCTTCCTGATCCTGTTCACGGCGCTCGCCATCTGGATGATCAAGAAGCCGGATGCTTCCCCGGCCGCGCAGGGAACTGCGCTGTTTGTGATGATCGCGGCGGTCTTTTTCTGGAATACGATGAGACCGTACTACTTCCCTCTGCTGCTCGTGCCGGTGTATATGATCTTCAGGAAAAGGAGCCGCCTCTCTACGGCCGCCAAAATTCTTTTCCTGCTGTTTGCCGCTTTGTCTGCCGGGCTCTCCCTGTGGCTTTTCTTCTTCTTTACGGATTACAACGTCGCCCGCTACTTCTTTGACAGCACCCAGACGGAGACTCTCAAAGCCCTCATCTCGAGCGGTTCTCCGGTGATCATGGTCAAGGAGATCTTAAAGTCCAATCTGGGCGCGCTTCGCGAGATCAAGGGCTATTTGAAGGACAGCCGGTGGGCGGGCGGGATCCCGCTTCTGTACTTTGTCCAGTCGCTGCTGCTCTTCATCCTGATGATCCGCACCTTCTTTGCCAAAGAGAAGAAAAAGGACGGGCGCTGCGCCGTGATCCTGTTCATGCTGATGGCCGGGGCTGCCGTTTATGAGGCCAATGTCGTCCTCTACAGTCCCGTACAGCTGCACCGCATGATGCTGGCGGTCACGATCGCCTACGGCCTTCTCCTGATCGAACTGAGCGGCTGGGAGCGCGTCACCGGACAGATCGCACTCCTTGCGGTCATGCTCTTTTTCGTCTTTCGCGCCCCGCAGAACTTCGCTCTGCCACAGATCGATTCGCAGACACTGACGACGCAGAAGGAGGAGGCACTCAGGAACGATTTCCGCGCGATCCTTCCTCTTAAGGAGGATCCCTGGGACAATACGATCGCCAAGGTTCCCGAGTTTGACAAGCTGCAGTGGGAATTCATGCTCCCTACTTACACCTCCCTCAATGTCTGCCAGAACGGCGTCATGGAGAAATTCCTTACGGACGGCACTCTGAAGTCCAAGTTTGTACTTTTGGAGAATGATTCCAAACTGAACGCGCTCTGCGTCAAGCGAGGCTACCGCGTTGTGTGGCAGGGCTATGACCGGATCATGTATCAGACAAGAGACTGAGCGGCAAAAGGCTGCTGTACCGGGAGATCATTTCTGTGATCACTCCCTTCGTACAGCAGCCTCTTATTTTACGGATCCGTTTATTTGATCTGTCTTTTGACGCCGTCTCAGCCGTTTGCCTTCCTGTAATAATAGTAGGCGCCCACCTGGTTGGCTTCGCTTCCGTACCTACACGGAACGATCTCGGGCTTGGGCAGTGCCGGGTCAAAATACGGCCCCGGGCTCCTGTAGATCTCATCGACGCACCTGCGGATCGTTTCGATCAGGACCGGCTGTCTGCTGATCCCGCCCCCGACAGCGACTTTCTCCAGATCCAGCAGGATGGTCAGATTGACGATCTGCATAGCGACCTGCATGCAGAATTTCTCCAGCACCTGATTGGACCAATAGTCTCCCGCGTTCACTTTGTCGAAAAACTGTCTGCCGCTCCCGAGCGGGTCCCAGCCGAATCCCGTATACCTCCGGTTCATGTCTAAAAGCCCCGTCGTGCTGCAGACGATCCCCTGCGTGTTTCCCGGGTCGTTCCAATCTGTATTGGTCACGCGCGTGAAGCTGAGCTCCCCGGCCGTGAAATGCCTTCCGTTCAGGATCTTCCCGTCTATGATCAGGCCGCCGCCCACGCCGGTCCCGATGATATAGACCGCGGCATTCTGACAGCCTTTGAGTGCACCGCTTCGCAGTTCCGCCAGCGCCGCGCATTTGCCGTCGTTGGCGATATGGACCGGGTGTCCCGTCATCTCCTCGAGCGGCGCTGCCACCGCTTTTCCGTGATTGTAGCGCAGGGCACCTCCTCCCAGGCACACGCCCCTCTCACTGTCAATAAATCCCGGAAGACTCATGGCGATCCCTTCCGTCTCCGCTCTGTGGGGCTCGAAGATCCTGCAGATCTCCTCGAAGAAGTCTTTCTGACAGGTCATTGGCGTCGGCACGCTTCCGCTCCCGTATCTTGCAAGCGTCTCATCCATCACCGAATACTTGATCTCTGTGCCGCCCACGTCAAAAACCATCCATTTCATGGCCCTGCTCCTTTTTATTTCTTGAAAACAAACAGTTTACTGAACACATAGTTGGCGATCGTCACCATCACCTGGTCCAAAAGCTTTGCCACTTTATCGTTCATCCCAAGCAGCGAAACTGTCACGAACATAAAGACCATGTCCATGACCAGTGTCCCGACCCTGGCCGTGACGAAAGCGCCGGCCTCCTTGACGACGTCCTTGCTCTTACTCTCAAACACAAATTTGCGGTTGGTAAAGTAGGCAAAAGCCACCGCACAGATCCATGACACCACGTTGGCGGCCTGCAGCTGGATCGGCTTCGCCGGATCGAGGATCGTGAGCGTGAGGCCGTAATAGACCGCCAGGCTGACGACGGTCGTCAGCACGCCGACGATCAGATAGTTGATGATCTCTTTATATTTAAAGTATAACGCTTTGATCTTTTCCAAGTATTGCCTCCGACATTCTTGATGATAAACAAATTATTCCTGAGACGGTCCGCCGGGAGACGTCTGCTGTGCGGTATCCTCCTTAGACGGACGGATCGAGAGCCTGCAGCTGCGGATCCCCATGCCTCCCAGGGCGAAGAAGATCCTGAGATAGAAGACCGCGCTTCTGACCGGCGGCAGATCGATGACCACCGTTCTCCACTCCTTCTGCCCGCCGCTGAGCGATACGGTCTCGATGACATGAGATCCGACGGCGATCGCCATGGGAATCTGTGCGAGACTGTTGTCCAGCTCTGAGCGAACTTCCATTTCCAACCGGTACGCGCCCTTCTCATCGGTCTCGATCTCGAAGAGGTTCATCTCCCCCTTCTGTGTGCGGATCGATTCAGCAGGGATCTCGCAAACTGCGCCTGCGCGGATCTTCACGCTTCCCTCGGTGTCGTTCTCTTCCTCTTCCCTGGCCTTATCGAGCATCACGTCCAGATCGGTCCTGATACCGTACATGCGCAGGAAAGTCGGCGTATCCATGAGAAAACCGCAGATATTTCGGGCTGCTCTTTGAAGCTCTCCGCGTGTGATCCGCCCCTGTGCGAGTCCCTCTGCCGTGTCGTCACCGTTTGCGTTCTTCTCCGCGTCGGCCGTCACCATGTAGATGTCATTCTGGGCCCGGATCATCGACGCCGTCTGCTGAATGCTGTCAGGCCCGTTTTCCTCACTACCCGCTGCCCACCAGTCCGTCATCACGATGCCGCCGAATCCGAACTGGCCGCGCAGGATCGTCGTCAGAAGATCGTACTGGGAAGCCGTCCAGGCTCCGTTCACGGATCCGTACGTCGTCATGACGGAGGTCGCCGCGCCCTCGCGCACAGCGATCTCAAACCCGCGCAGGTAGATCTCCCTGAGCGCCCTCTCCGAGATGACCGCATCGGCCTTGTGCCTTCTGTACTCCTGGTTGTTGGCACAGAAGTGCTTGATCGTGCCGACGACCGCGCTCTCGCGCATGCCGCGCAGCTCCATGACCGCCATCTTGCCCGTCAGGAAGGGATCCTCGGAGAAATACTCGAAATTCCTTCCGTTCAGCGGATGCCTGTGGATATTCATCCCGGGGCCCAGAAGCGAGTCGATACGGTTCTTGCGCAGTTCCATTCCCTCCCAGTCATAGAGCTCCTTGACAAGCACGTTGTTCCAAGTGCTGGCAAGGCATGTGCCGGAAGGCATGGAAAAGGCCTTGGTCCCGCAGTCCATGCGAATGCCGCTGGGGCCGTCCGAACAGCATCCGATCGGGATCCCGAATTTCAGGAGACGATCTGTCACGCCTCCGAAGGCGGCCGCTGTGCCGGGCGTCACCTTGGGCGAGCACATGCCCTCTCCCCGCGTGAGGCAGATCAGGTCCTCGTCGGAGAGCTGAGCCAGAAAATCGTCCATCTTTACTTTGCCGTCCGCGACGTCGCACAGGCGGTATCCCCGGTCACCCGTATAAGGGGTTTGGGCAGGAAGTCTCTGCGCCCTTCTCTCAAGGGGCGGGACTGTCCGCAGGGGAACCGGCTCATAGGTCACCGCGAACTTTTCACCGCAGCGGAGCGGCTTGATCCTGGATAAGGGATAGATCGGCGCCATAGCCTCTTCCAGCTGCTCGATCACCGCTGTTCCGCTCAGCGCGAAGCTCCCGCACGGCTTTGTATCGCGAACGCTCCTGCCCATATGGAATGTGTATGTCCCCTCTTCCAGTACCCAGGCGGATTTGTTTCCGGTCACGCCGCTGTCATCATAGCTGGCGATCGCCCTGACGGGCACCTTGAACCGCAGATCCTGATACTGACCGGGATCGAGCTTTATTGTCTTTCTGTAAGCGCAGAGCACTCTGGACGGTTTGCCCAGTTTCCCCTGCGGCGCCTCGCAGTAGATCTGCACGACCTCCTTGCCGGCCGTCTTCCCCGTATTCACGACGCGTGCGCGGAAGTTGATCGTGTCGTCTCCCATGCTCTCCATCCCCTGTCCGCGGATCTCGAACTGTGTATAGGAAAGGCCGAACCCGAATGGATACATCACCTTTTTCGGTGCAAAGGTCTCAAAATAGCGATAGCCCACATAGATGTCTTCAGCGTAACAGTTCCTGTCCGGATCTCCGAAATTGGCCGCTGAAGGATAGTCCTCTATGTGATGCGCGATCGTATCCGTGAGTCTCCCGCTGGGGCAGACTTCACCGGTCAGCACGTCGAGGACGCCGTTTCCGCCCTCCTGGCCGCCCTGCCAGATGTACAGGACGGCGCCCGGGCGATATTTTGACACCCAGTTCATGTCAATGATGTTGCCCACATTGAGAAGGACGACGGTCCTGGAGAAAGCGGCGCAGACTCTCTGCAGCAGCGTCTCCTCCTGCTCAGTGAGAAAGTAGCTGCCGCCCTCCGGCTTGTTGTCCTGGTCCTCGCCGGCAGTCCGGCCGATGATCACGACTGCGGCGTCCGCCTCCTGCCTGACTTTCCCGATCAGCTCCTGAGACGGTGCCATCTCCTCCTGGAACCAGGGCTCCGTGCCCCAGCCGAATCCGCTGTCGAAGGGGTGCTCGGGAAGCCACTGCGCATAGGCCTCCTCCAGAGAGGGCGAGAGCTCATACGCTTTCCGCTGAAGGATCGCTTCTCTGACGCCGGTCACATAGGAAGTGTTGACCATTCCGCCGGATCCGGTCCCGCTCTTGTAATAGCTGAACTGGCTTCGCCCGAACAGCGCGATCCGGCTGCCCTTCTCAAGGGGCAGCGTCCCGTCTCTGTTCTCGAGCATCACGATCCCTTCCGCCTGGGCCCTGCGGGCGACGGAGGCATATACCTGCACGTTGAAAACCGATTCCTTCATCTTATATCCTTTCCGGGGCTCTTCAACCTTTCCGTGGATCTTAATCTTCCACCATGGACAGGGAGATCCTCTTTTTGGCGGCGTCCACGCCGATCACCGTCACGTCAACAACATCTCCGACGCGCACCGCTTCCAGCGGGTGCCTGATGAATTTCCTGCTCATCTTGGAAATATGCACAAGTCCGTCCTGATGTACGCCGATATCGACAAAAGCACCGAAATCCACAATATTGCGCACCGTACCCTTGAGCTTTAATCCCGGCGTCAGGTCTTCCATGGACAGCACGTCGCTGCGAAGTACCGGCGCCGGCATCTCCTCGCGGGGATCTCTCGCGGGTTTCTCCAGTTCCTGCAAAATATCGCGAAGGGTGGGCTCGCCGATTCCCAGCTCCTTCGCCTTGCGGGCCGGATCCTTTACCATGGCGACCGCAGCCTTAAAGGAGGCCCGGTCCATCGATAAGCCGAGGCCTTTGATCAACTCCTCCACTGCGGCGTAGCTCTCCGGGTGCACAGACGTGGCGTCAAGCGGATTAGCGCCGTCCCGGATCCTGAGAAAGCCAGCGCACTGCTGGAACGCCTTGGGCCCGAGCCCTGCAACCCCAAGCAGTTCGCGGCGGTTTCTGAACGCGCCGTTCTCCTCCCTGTAGGAGACGATATTTTTGGCTACCGTCCTGCTGATCCCGGAAATATAGGAAAGAAGCGAGAAGGAAGCCGTGTTCAGGTCCACACCCACTCTGTTGACGCACTTCTCCACGACACCGGTCAGCGCGCCGTCCAGCTTCTTCTGGTTCATGTCGTGCTGGTACTGGCCCACGCCGATCGCCTTGGGATCGATCTTGACCAGTTCCGCCAGGGGATCCTGCAGCCTTCGCGCGATCGATGCCGCGCTCCTTTGCCCCACATCGAACTTGGGGAACTCCTCCGTCGCCAGCTTGCTCGCACTGTACACCGAGGCGCCCGCTTCGTTGACGATCACATATTGAATCGGCCTTTTCTGCTCCCTGATGAACTCCGTGATCACCTGCTCCGACTCTCTCGAGGCCGTGCCGTTGCCAACGCTGATCACAGAGATGTCGTACTTTCTGACCAGCTTGTCCAGTTCCTGCTTGGCCTCTCTCACCTTGTTCTGAGGTGCCGTAGGATAGATGACCTTGGTGTCGAGAATCCTGCCCGTGGGGTCCGCGACCGCGAGTTTGCACCCCGTTCGGAAAGCGGGGTCCCATCCCAGGACCACTTTGCCGGCGATGGGCTGCTGCATCAGAAGCTGCTCCAGGTTGGAGGCGAAGACGCGGATCGCGCCGTCCTCCGCTTCTTCTGTCAGCCGGTTTCTGATCTCCCTCTCGATGGCGGGCGCGATCAGCCGCTCGTAACTGTCCCTCACTGCGGCCTTTATATATTGGAAGGTGTCCGGCTCGGGATATTTGGCGCCGTGCGTCACCTGTTTCTCCAGATAGAGGAGGAGTTCGTCTGCCGGTGCCTCTATTTTGACCGAGAGTATGTCCTCCTTCTCGCCGCGGTTGAGGGCGAGAACTCTGTGTCCCGGAATCCGGCGGACCGCCTCGCTGTAGTCAAAATACATCTCATACACATCGCGGCGCTCCTTCTTCCTGGCAGCCGCCTTATCTTCCTTGTTCCCGGAATCGTCCGCTTTCGCTTTCTTCTTCACCTTCTCGGAGGAAAGGATCGTCCCTTTGTTCCAAGTCTTCTCTCGAATGAAGGCCCTGAAGCGCGCCTCATCCGAGATCTGCTCTGCGATGATATCCATGGCGCCTGCGACGGCCGCCTCCGCATCGGGCACTTCCTTCGCCTCATCGACATACTTCAGTGCTTCCTTGAGCACATCGCTGCCCTTGTTCTGTGCCAAAATATAGTCTGCCAGGCCCTGCAGCCCTCTCTCTTTGGCCATGCCCGCGCGGGTTCTCCGCTTGGGCCGGTAGGGGAGATACAGATCCTCCACTTCCACCAGGGTCTGCGCATCTTCGATTGCTGCCTTTAATTTATCCGTCAGCTTCCCCTGCTCCTCGATGCTCTCCATCACTTTGGCCTTGCGCTCCTCGAGAGAGCGAAGATATGCCAGTGACTCGCCCAGGTCTCTGAGCTGTTCGTCTGTAAGGGTGCCTGTCGCTTCTTTTCTGTATCTGGCGATGAAGGGAATCGTATTTCCCTCGTCGATCAGCTTGACCGCTGCGTCTACCTGCCAGTTTTTTACGCCCAGTTTCAGGGCGATCTGTTCGTTAATCTGCATAATGATCCTCATTCCGAAGTTTTCTGTACTCCCGAGCCCCGGGCTCGGGCTGCGTATTCCCCGGGCCGGGAGCCCGGGATTTGTGCTCCTACCATCATACCATAATTCGCAGGTTCCGCCATGGCATTCTTGAGCCCGCGGCTTCAATGTCGACTTTGACCTAAATTCAGTCAAAATCCTGCCTGTTTCCCGCAAGACCCTCATGATAAATTATGGTGATTGTTAAGCGCCCCCAATGCGAAACTTTTGGGACACAGGTGCTGAGCAGCAATGATTTCGGATCATGAGTACAGCATGCGTACAGAAAGGAGGTGCCGGTAATGATCCAGGGAAAACAGATCTGCCCTGCCGGCAGCACACTAAAAGGCGCGGAGAATTCCGCCTCTGAGAGATTGGCATCAGAGAAAAGTGTTCCGGTATTATGCAGAAAGATCAACCATCTGCTCCATATGGCGCCCGACGCCCTGTCGGGCAACAGCGGCGCAGTCATGGACAAATTCATACAATATCGCCGGGAGAGCCGCGGGGTCTGACCCCCCGCCGCTCTCTTTTTTTATACTTCATTGTGTGTTAAGATACGCCTAGAAACTATCTCGGAGGTCATAAGTCAGAAAATGATGAACACGGATAAAAAATTCACCCTGAAAAACAGGTTTTCCTATTATTCCCGCTACACACTGCTGTTCGCGATCGTCGCTCTTGTCATCTACGCGCCCTTCCTGTTCTTTGGAAAAGCACTTGTATGGGAGCACGATTCCTATACGCAGCATCTCAAGGCAATGATCTTTATTTCCCGCTGGTACCGCCAGTCCCTCAAGGCGCTCCTGACCGGCAACTTTAAAGCGATCTCCACCTATTCGTTCACGCTCGGATACGGTTCCGACGCGCTGACCACTCTCGCCTATTACGGCGTGGGAGATCCCTTCTACCTGCTCGGCGCGCTGGTGCCCGCTAAAATGATCTATCTGTTCTACAATGCTCTGATCATTGTCAAGAACTACTGCACGGGACTCTTCTTTTCCGCGCTCTGCCGCCGACGCTGGCCGGAGCCGGAGCATGACGGAGGCTGCATCGCCGGTTCCCTGATTTACACCTTCTGCGGTTTCGCGCTGATCATCTGCGTGGGGCAGCCGATCTTCCTCGACGCGATGATCGTCTTTCCCCTTGTCCTTCTGGGCATTGAGAAGGTGCGGGACGGCTTAAAGCCCTGGACCTTCATCATCGCGATCCTCCTGGCGACGGTGAGCAACTTCTATTTCCTTCCCAGCATCGTGATCATGGCAGTGCTGTATGCCCTGTTCCGCTATTTTCCTATTGAAAAGGGAGCTCTCGGAAAGCGCCTGTCCCAGATCGTGACCATGTTCGCCGCCGGCACCGTCGGCGTGGCGATGGGCGGTGTGATCCTTCTTCCCATGATCCTCACCGTCCTGAGCAACAAGCGGATTGACATGCACCCCACTGTCGGTCTGTTTTACGACGCCTACACCTGCCGGATCCTGCCGGTTGATTTTCTGGCCTGTGATGAAGTGCAGTTCGGCGTTCTCTGCTACGCGGGAACCGCCCTTCTGTGCGTCTTCCTCATGTTTGCCTCCAAGGGTTATATCAAACTGAAGCTGCAGTTCATCCTCTACTCCGCGCTGCTCTTTATCCCTGCCTTCGGCTATCTCACAAACGGCCTGGCCTACCCGATCAACCGCTGGTGCTGGGCTTATTCCGCGCTGGTCGGAATGATCGTGGCCGAGATGTGGCCGCGCTTGTTCGACGTGACCGAGCGGCAGTTCCGCGGCATGGGAATCGCGTTGGGTATTTACTTTATCGTCTGCTGTTTCCTGGCATACGCGGTCAAAGTGAATTTCCTTCTGCCGATCATCTTCACTCTCTTCACGCTGATCAAGATCGGTTTCGCCCAAAAGGAGCAGTTTGAACCGGAAGAAGGGGAAGATGCCCGTAAATACACCCGCCGCTTCAAGCGCGCTCAGCGAATGGTCCTCTATCTGACGCTGGCGGGCGTCTGTGTGAACGGCGTCACCAAGAATTACCCCGCTTTTGACAACCGCACCAGTGCATACAGAGACCAGTATACCCTGGTTCTGGGCGGAAGCGGCGCCGGCGCATCCCCGGCCAACAACATGAATTTGTGGATCAATGATACCTCTCAGATCGCGGCTTCGATCGGTCACAAGACCACTGACTTCAAGAGAGTTTCCAACACCGAGTCCGATTACTGGTACCAGAATACATCGATCCTGAACGGAATCTCGACGCCGCAGTCCTTCTGGAGCATCAACAGCGCCTATATCCTGGAATATCTGGACAAACTGGCCGTCTCCGACGCCAACAACAATGCCTGGCAGTTCACGAACCTCGACAACCGCGCTGTTTTGAACGAGCTCGCATCCATCAGCTATATGTACTGTATGAATCCGCTCAAGCTCCCCACCGGGTATACGGATCAGACGCTCGACCCGACTACCGCCAATTCCGTTTACCCCAACGAGTACCCGCTCTCACTGGGATACACCTACTCGCAGACCATCAGCACGGAGCAGTTCGAGGCTCTCACACCGGCGCAGCGCCAGGAGATCCTCCTCACCCACGCGGTGCTCGAGCACCCCGGCGCCCTTCAGGACACAAAATCCGCCGAGCAGCTGGCTGCCGGTATGGAGTGCAAAAGCGTGCCGTTCACGGTTGAGTGCATGGACGACGATGTCGTGCAGACCGATGCGCAGACTTTCGTCACCACGGATGAAAATATGACGGTCACGCTTCACTTTGACCCGCAAAAGGGCGGTGAGTGCTACCTCTACATGAAGAACATTCAGTTCCGTCCGACCACCAAGCCCGAGATCTATTCGGAAGATCCTGCCTTTGACCCAAATAATCTCTACACGCCCTATAAGTGGAAGAACTGGCTGTCCCCTTACGACAAGTACTGGATCTACAAGCACATGTTCACCGATCCGCCGCTGGGCAACATCAAACTCCACGCGGAGTTCCATAACGGCGAAAATATTGTCACCGAAAACGAAGTCAACTATATCCTTCCGGACAACGAGCAGTTTTACTCCGGGCGGCAGGATTTCCTCCTGAATTCCTACACGCTCCGCGAGGGGATCGATTCCATCGTCCTCACCTTCCCTGTCCCGGGTGTCTACCACTTTGACGAGTTCTCTCTGATCTCCGAGCCGCTCACAACTTACGAAGCGGATGCCAAAGCACTGGCAAAAGAGTCCCTCGAGAACGTGAATATCCATCAGGATCCGAGCAGTTTCGTCACCTCCACCGTGACAGGTGAGATCACCGTCTCAGACAGCA
Source organism: uncultured Lachnospiraceae bacterium (assembly GCA_902801585.1). The sequence goes on from CADCIU010000025.1 coordinate 41,623, forward strand.
AGCTTCTGTGTCTTACGATCCCCTATTCAGAGGGCTGGAGGGCATACGTGGACGGGCAGCCTGCACTGATCGAAAACGTCAATATCATGTTCTCCGGAATCATGCTGACGCCCGGCCATCACACGATTGAGCTGCGCTACGAGACGCCCGGCCTTCTCTATGGAGTCTGCCTGACTGCAGCGGGCATTCTGCTGTTCCTGTTCTGGATGATCATGTCCCTTCGCTCAGGCCGCGGCCGCGCCAAAGCTGATCAGGCTGACGACGCCGACAGCGCTGATCAGACTGATCCTGCTGATCTCACTGGTCCTGCTGATCTCGCTGATGCTGCCGGTCTCGCTGATCCCGCTGATCAAGCTGATGCTGCTGATCAAGCGGGTCCTGCTGATCAAGCTGACCACAGGCCGAATGCGGAGGAAATCATTCCTGATGCAGGATCTCCCAGCATGAATTCCGCAGACGCCGCCGGCGGGGAGCCAGATGCTTCTTCTGCTTTGGCCGGCACTGTTCCGGAATCGGCTGATATGCCTGAAAATCCGGAAGCAGAAAGCAAATGACCATTGATGAATACGCCGCTTCGCAGTATACAGAGATTGTTTCTGTTTCATCTTAGTTCCAAATACAAGGCTGAATAAAGTTCCATGAATCAAGAACGTCTTCAGGTGAAAACCTGTAGGCGTTCTTTTTTTTTGCTGTTCCGTTCTGAGGCCGGAGCGCCCTTCCACTTACTTTTTTTCTTGTTCTTAATTCCTGTAGGACCCTGAATTCTAAATTAACAGCGTGGGGCCCTACTAGAACAAGAAATTTTAAAAGTGGTGGGGTCTACTGACTGCTGGACTGACTGGAAATTCGGCGTGGGACCCTGCCAGAACGAGAAAATTTTAAAGTGGTGGGGTCTACTGACCTCTGGGCTGACTGATAATTCAGCATAGGACCCTGCCAGAACAAGAAAATTTTAAAGTGGTGGGGTCTACTGACCTCTGGGCTGACTGATA
>CADCIU010000026.1 GCA_902801585.1 uncultured Lachnospiraceae bacterium
GCCACGTACTTTCTGATATCCAGAGAGATCGCGATGTAGATGATGATACCAAGAGCGATCCACTGTGCGTTTGCGTTGACGCCCAGGAACTGCAGTGCTGCTTTCAGGAATTCGAAGACTGCAACACCGATGACCGCGGATGATACTTTACCACGTCCGCCGGTAACGGAGACGCCGCCGATCGTACAAGCTGCGATCGCTTCCATCTCGTAACCAAGACCAAGGTTAACGGAAGCACCACCGGACTTGGCGCCCAGCATGAAGCCTGCAAGGCCGTAGAAAGCAGCTGCCTTCGCATAGATCATGACCATGGTCAGCTTGACCGGAACACCGGCGACTTCCGCTGCCTGCGGGTTAGCGCCGATCGCGTACATGTATTTGCCGTGACGGGTCATGTTGAAGATGAACCATGAAATAGCACCGATCAGGATAGCGATCCATACCAGATAAGGGATCATCAGGAATTTGCCGGAAGCAAGATTCGTGTAGGATGTAACATAACCGCCCAGAGGAGTCGCGTTGGTCACGATCAGGTTAAGACCGTAGACGATCTCCATCATTGCCAGCGTGGAAATGAAAGGAGGGACACTCAGGAAAGCGATGAAGGAACCGGTCACCGCGCCGAAGCACGCGCATACCAGCATGACAACGATCGCTGCCAGGAAAAGGTTCATGGGCTTTCCGCCTTCAATGAAGCGGCCCGAATAGTCAGCCTTCTGCAGCAGGATACCTGCAAGGCATCCGCCGAGACCGATCAGACGACCTGCTGACAGGTCGCAGCCTGCGGTGATAACGCAGCCGGCGATGCCGAGCGCGATGACCAGACGTGCGGACATGTTCAGGAGCAGGTTCATCAGGTTGGAATGTGACAGGAAGTTGGGCGATTTGATTCCTGTAAATGCAACCAGGAGAATGATGATAAGGATAACGCCGTAGTTGATCAGGAAATCCTTTATATTAAAAGCTTTTTTGTTCATTAGAATCCTCCGTTTGAAAGAGCATATGATTCAAGGCATTTTGTTAATTGTAAAACCATGATTACGGGCAAATGCACCGCCTAGAACATGGTCGCGTAACTCATAACTTTCTCCTGTGTCATTTCTGCAGGATCGGTGATCTCGCCGCGGATATGGCCGTTGCACATGACATAGATCCTGTCGGACATGCCGAGGAGCTCCGCCATTTCTGATGAGATCATGATGATCGCTTTGCCCTGCTTCTGCAGTTCTACCATGATCTCATAGATCTCGTGCTTGGCACCGACGTCGATGCCTCGGGTAGGTTCATCCATGATCAGAACATCAGGGCCGTTTGCAAGCCATCGGGCAATGATAACCTTCTGCTGGTTGCCGCCCGAAAGGTTGGCGATGTGTTCCTGGGCACTGGGCGTCTTGATGGAGAGCTTCTTAATGCTCTCATCCACGACCTTGTTGATCTCAGCATGATCAAGAACAAAGCCTGCCTTCAGGTACTTGTCATAGATAGATATACCGGTGTTGTCCTTGATGGACAGGCATCCCAGGATACCATTTCCGCGCCTGTCTTCCGTGATCAGGCCGATACCGGCATTCATAGCCTTTCGTGGTGTCGAGGTATTCACCGTCTTCCCGTCAATAGAGAGAGTACCCGAAGCGATACCGCGCATACCGAAGATCGCTTCCATAAGCTCCGTTCGCTGTGCACCGACCAGTCCGCCGAAACCTACGATCTCGCCCCTGCGAATATTGAACGAGCAGTTCTGGAAAGACTTCTCATGGATGGAGCAAAGATCCGACGCCTCCATGATCACTTCACCGGGATTGCTGGGGTGCGGAGGATAAACGTTTGTGAGCTCACGGCCGACCATCCTTGCGATGATCTGGTCTGTTGTCATCTCGGCTGCCGGCCATGTGCCGACATAGGTGCCGTCACGCATGATGGTGATATCATCGGAGATCCGCTTGATCTCATCCATCTTGTGCGAAATATAAATCATAGCCACGCCCTTATCACGAAGGTCATTCATGATTCGGAACAAAACTTCAACTTCTTTGTCAGAAAGCGAGGATGTAGGTTCGTCGAAGATGATGACCTTTGCCTCGTGGGAAACTGCCTTGGCAATCTCGATCGACTGCATCTGGCCGATCGAGAGATCGGACAGAGGTGCCTTGGGATCGAAATCCATACCTACTTCTTTCAGCCAGTAGGCAGTATCTTCATACATCTTCTTGTGGTCAATGATCTTCAGGGGTCCGTAATTGTGGGTCGGGAATCTGCCGAGATACATATTCTCAGCAACACTTCTGGGGAGTACAGGCTGAAGTTCCTGATGCACCATGGCAATACCCATCTTCATGGCTTCATCGGGATTATTGATCGTGACCTTCTCGCCGTTTATATAAATCTCGCCGGCATCCATTTTATAAATGCCGAACAAACATTTCATCAACGTAGATTTACCTGCGCCGTTTTCCCCCATCAGTGCATGGACAGTTCCGGGACGGACCGAAAGGGAAACATTATCCAGAGCCTTTACGCCGGGGAAAGACTTGGACACACCTTTCAATTCAAGAAAAAATTCTGCCATGCTAATCTCCTTCTCTATTCTCCTGCTGCCTCATTTTTCTCAAATCGGCAGAATGGTTCACATCGTTAAAGAGAGGCAGGTGCGGCGGCTCGCCGCACCTGCCGGAAATACCAGTTATTAGAATGGATCTGAACTGTTCAGATTATTTCAGGGAATCAAGGATCTCCTGAGCGTTCTCCTTTGTGACCTTGGTGTAGTCGCACTGGATGTTGTGCTCGTTGCCTGCACCTTTGATATAGTTGATCGCTGCATCAGCTGCACCGTCAGCCTGTGCGAAGTGGTTGTTGAAAACTGTGCCGGTGATATCGCCGGAGATAACATACTCAACAACCTCTGTCAGAGCGTCAACGCCTACCAGATAGATGTCTGTGCCAACCTTGCGGCCTGCGGACTGGATGGACTGCAGAGCGCCAAGTGCCATAGCGTCGTTGTTGGGACAGGGAGTTAGCTACGAGCTCTGCGCCCTTAACCTGATCCCACATACCTACCTGATCATCCAGGCAGTTAACTTCGAAGCCTGCATCTGTCAGAGCCTTGACGGAGAACTCTGTACGATAAGCAGCGTCGATGTTCTCAGGATCGCCTTCGATCATGATGTAGTCGATCTTGCCGTTCTTGTTGAAGTCAACAGCATCAAGGCCAAGGTCAGCGATGATCTCGCCCTGGAATGTACCGGACTGACGTGCGTCACAGCCTACATAGCAGACGTTCCAGTTGTTGTCTGCCCATCTCTGCTGCTCATCTGCATCGGGCTCACGGTTGATGTAAACCAGCGGGATGTTAGCAGCAACGACCTTATCGGTAACGGTAGCTGCGGAAGAGGAGTTAACCAGGTTGATGATCAGGACATCTACGCCGTCAGCGATGAAGCTGTCGATCTGGCCGGACTGTGTAGCCTGGTCATTTGCGCCGTCAACGATGGTGATGTTCTCTTTCGCGAAGCCCTGCTCGATGAGATATCTCTCAAGCTCGCCTCTGAACAGAGTCATGAAGTTATCAGAGAACTGATAGATGCAGACGCCGACTTTCTTGGTGGAAAGATCTGCATCTCCTGCTGCAGCGGCATCTGCTGCTGCATCTGCTGCGGGCTCTGCTGCTTCTTCAGCTGCAGGCTCTGCTGCTTCCTCAGCTGCGGGCTCTGCCGCTTCCTCAGCTGCAGGCTCTGCTGCAGGCTCAGAGGAGCTTGCGCTTGAAGAGCCGCCGCATGCAGCCAGAAGGCCGATACACATAGCAGCTACGAGTGTGAGACTGATGAGTTTCTTTTTCATACATAAACCTCCTTAATTTTTGTGCAGTTCTGTTGAACTACTGTTTACTATTAAAGATTATAGCCCCAAATTGCACAAAAAAACACAAGGAATTCTTTGTTTCTACCATGAAATTTTTTAGATTTCACTTATTTTGCTTCTGTTATCACTGCCATATCACAGGTCATGTCACCCGTCTTTTGATATGCCTTAGACCCCGCAGCGCTGTCCCTAGTCTCACTCCAGGCCGTACTGGCTTTTGTTCTCATCGGACATGACCCGGTCACCGACGAATCTCTTTCCCTTCTCGATCAGCTCCCGGGGAGAATAGTAAGGGCACGCTCCCAGCTCGGGCTTCCCGTCACCGTTCACGTCTGAGGCACAGATAATCTGCCGCGTTGCTTCGCTGTAGGCAATGATATCCTTTGCCTGCGCCGTCACCTCCCAGTTCGCGAGATCGACAGTCATAAGTTCCCCATAGCCGCTTGAAATAACTGCCTGGCCGCCGCTTGTTTTTATGATCTCTATATTGCCGTCCGCAATAAAGTTCATCTCCAGCATTCCGTAGAAATACCCGTTGTCAGCCTTGTACCGGTAGAGCCGTTCATTCTCCGTGGTGACATACAAGTCGCCGCCCTCAAAAAGCATTTCTGAAACCTGTCCGGGGATATCTGTGGTCGTCCAGGCCGTTGTCCCGTCCGCCTCATACACATAAACTGTCTTCTCCGCGGAATTCCAGATCGCGAACCTTCCGTTTCCGTCCTGGTAAGCGCCCCTGTCGGATATAGGGAAAGACGCACTGAAAAGGCTCACCGTTCCTTTCTCGAAGTCGATCTTGTATCCGATATCATTTTTCAGAATGACACCTTTTTGGCCGTCTGCATCGAAGAATGCCTGACTGTCATCACTCCAAAGATCGTCGGAATAAGGCATTTTGATGTGCGTAATGCTCCCGTCATCCATGCTGTAGCGGTTCCAGAGCGCAGAATCTGTATAATGATCACTGACTTCGTAGAAAATATAGCTTCCGCTCACGATCGGGTGCTCCAGAGCATCGGTCCATAGCTCGGCATCAGAGATTTCTCCGCCATCAGAGCTTTCTCCGCTTTCAGTCAGAGACACCGCCTCGGTCCCGCCGTCCTTCACTGACACTTTGTAAAACCTGTTCGGGTAATCATTCGTCATAAGGAAGAGATAAGCGCCGTCAGACGTCCGGCCCAGGAATGAGCCTCCATTCACACCGTTTATTTTCGACTGCCACAGGTCTGTGCCGGTCGCCAGATCATATCCGTAAAGCTGCATCGATTCATCGAGCAGGATCAATGTTGTCCCGCTCATCGCATAATCAATCCAGTAGTTATCCGGATTCCTGCAGTCGAAGGGACTCCAGTCCTCGTCTCCGTTTCCTCCCTGTAAGAGGCGGGCCGAACCATCTTGTATGACGACAAACTCATTTTCACCGGAAGCAGCCGCACTGTCTCCAAAGAAGATGCAGTCCTCCATGCCTCCCGACATGAAGTTCATGCTGTGATACGGCTTTTCGTACCAGTCAAAATAGTAATGGGTTCCGCTGCTGCCGTTGACCCGGATGCACGTGTCCCCGGGGCTCTCTTCCTCCACGGAGACGATCTGATCTGCCAACGTCACTGTTTTGACAGGGTCTCCTGTATCTATATCATACAGCGCAGCGACATTTGCGGTCGCCGCCACTGCCAGTTCCCTGTCCGTATGATTGCTGCCGCCCCCGATCACTCTGAGATCCTGGTATGTATAAGGCGCATACTCCGTCCTGCGGTAGGACTTGACACTCTTTCTGCTGCCCTGATAGTGCAGCACGTTCTTCCAAAGTGTCTTCCCGCTCCCCTCCTCGATCAGGAGCACGGTCTCCTTTCCCTCGTCATAGTCGGTGCCGAAGGCATTGTAGGACAGCACATACCGTCTGGAATATCCGGCGTCCTCCTCCTTCTCCGCATAAGTGAGGAGGATCCGTCCGCTTTCATCCCGGCTCATACCATCCAAACTGGCCAGATCTGTGTGAAAAGGTGTCCACACAGTTTTGCCCGTATTATAAAAATATGTCACGATCCCCGTGATTTCTGTCCTTCCGTCTTCTCTATCCTTTCCGGCCGCTGCGATGACACAGCCTGCGCCGGGACAAACTGCACTGCCCCCCCAGGAGTCGAAAAAATCCGACGCACTGCCTCCGGAAGCTTCCTCGGCACTTATACTGCTGAGAGTCTTCCCGCTCTGAGCGTCGACTGCCGCAAGTTCTCTATACGTAAAGAGGACCAGAGGAGCGCGCGCATCGTCCGCCGGGGAGATCACTTTTCTGACCGGGTCTTCAAAACTCCGGTGCCAGATCACCGATGCGTCACTATAACGGATCAGCGCAACGTTATTCCCGTAATAGTCCCATAGGACAAACTGCTCTTTGCCATGACCCATCAGGCTGTTCGCCGGGGAGCCGGTCAGATCCCGCGTATCGATCTCCGCCACCTTTCTGTCCGCCTGAAGGTCCCACACCGCAAGCGCGGAACGGTCACTTGTCATTGCCAGATAAGCGGCATCGGGGGATACCAGAAATTGATCGAGACTGCCCCTCGTCATTGTAAAGTTCTCAATGCCGCGGAAATTCATCCGGTCTTTGCCCTCATAAGCTCCGACGGCCTTGGAGAGTGTATACAGCGCCTTTGGAAGGATCGGCCGGTCCTTATGCTCGTCAGGAAGCGCCGCAAGCGACAGCTGCGCGGCCAGCAGGTTGTCGTTGTTGTCCAGCGCATCCTGCGCGGCCCCTGCAAGGAATCGGCTCTGGTTTATCAGCGCCTTTTGATAATTGCTCCGGATCCCCATATAGCTCCAGATGAAATATGCCATAAGCGCGATCCCGCCGGCGGCCGCCGCAGCGGTAATGCGAAGGCGCCTTTTTCTCTCTTTCCGACGCAGCTCCGCATAGCGGCAGCCGATGAGTGCGGACACGAGTCTGGGAAGCTCCTCTGTCACCGCCCGATAGTGTTCTATGCGCCAGTCGCAGCTCAAAGGCTCCAGCTCGGTTTGGGTCGTGACAGTGTTTCCGTTTTCATCCGTGGAGGTCACCGTCTCCGTGCACAGAATCTCGGGTATGACCTCATGAGGGTCACCCTCCGCCAGCACGGTCAGCACATGCGCTTTATCGTGCGTCTGCAGAAAGAACTCCAGTTCCCGGCGGCACCAGACGGACTTCAGATACTGCGGAGAACAGATGCAGATCAGGTACTCACTGGAAGTAAGCACGTTTTTGATATAATCAGTGAGATCGTTTGTGGACGGAAGCTCGTCTTTGTCGCGGAAGATACTGCCGATCTTCTTTAATCCGTATTCCTTTCGGATGCTGCCCGGAATCGTATAGCGCTCCAGCCTGTTCTGGATCTCGGCTGCCACTTTCATATCCAGCTTCGCATGGCGATAAGATATAAATGCTTTATAGTTATATTCCATACCTATGCTGCCTTTCCTGTCAATGAACTCTTCCGGCCGCTCCTTAATAATAGGAACATCATATCCGAGGGTTTTCGCTGTCCCGCTTCTTCTCCGCACTGCTCCTATCGGACTCGCCTCTTAGTCGCTGACGGAATCGCTGTTCACCGGGAAGGTGAAATATGTATCCGGATAAGGTTCATCTTTGAGCGTGAAATGCCACCACTCTGTGGCGATGGGCTTGAACCCGTGCCTCATCATCGCGTCTCTGAGGATCATGCGGTTTTCGCGCTGCTCATCGGTGATACCCGAATAGTCCGGGTGGCTCTCATCTCCGAAATAGTCATACGTGCTGCCCATGTCGACTTCTTTTTCCGTATCCATGTCGAACAGCGTGAGGTCCACCGTGCTCCCGCGGCTGTGTCCGGAGTGCTTGGCCACATATCCGTACATATTGAGGTCGCTCTTGTCGACTTCGGGATAGAAGTACTCTTTCATGCGGGTGTCCTCCCTGTCCTTGGACCAGGTCCAGAACATGGTCACCGCACTCTGAGGGCGGTAAGCGTCGTAGATCTTGAGCCTGTATCCCTCTTCCTTGAGGTCATCGCTGACTTCTCCCAGCGCCTGCGCCGCCTCCTCGGTCAGAAGGGCGATCGGCTCCTCATAGCCGTCGATCCGGTCGCCGATGAAATTATAGGTGGAATAATAGCGGATCTCCAAAATAGCATCCGGCACCACTTCACTGAGGATCACGAAGTCGGACGCGTCATCGGAGAGCTTTACGCCGTCAGTCCCTGTCGTCGTCATTACTTCTTTGTGAACCTCTTTATCTGCTTCTCCAGCTGCCTGATCGACGGCCTGCGGGGATGCCGCTGCCGTCTCCTGCGGGTTGACAGCGATCTCTGCCGCTTTTGTGCCTCCGCACCCGCACAGGGTCCCGATCGTCATGATCACCGCTGCCAGCAGCGCGACTTGATGTTTTTTCATTAATCTTTCTTTCATGAATTTCTTTTTCATAATGCACTCCGTAATCCGTATTTTGTGTTCTCCTGCTTTTCAGCCACATTTCCAGTATACGATGTTTGTGTTTTTTTTCTATATTTTATTACATTCAATTGCATTGAACGGTTTTTTTGTCAATTTTTATATTGCAGTCACGTAATCAAATGAATATAATAAAAAAAGTTTTGATGAATTTTATGCATCATTACTTAATAATTATTCAAGGCACTGCCGATCGTCACTATTTTGGCAGTGACCGGATCAAATCAGGAGGTTTTTTGTATGAAAAAGTATTTTGCAATGCTTCTTGCAGGCATGATGGCATTCTCTCTGGCAGCTTGCGGCGGCAGCAGTTCCGCATCTTCTTCAGAGCCCGCAGCCGAGACTGAGGCAGAAGCTCCCGCTGAGGAAGCAGAGGCTCCCGCTGAGGAGGCTGAAGCTCCTGCAGAGCAGACTGAGGCTCCCGCTGAGGAAGCTGAGGCTCCCGCTGAGGCAGCTCAGACTGATGCAGAAGTCACCACCATTGAGGCAGGCAAGCTTCACATGGCTACAAACGCTGCTTTCCCGCCCTATGAGATGATTTCCGACAACGGAGGATACGAGGGAATCGATGTCGAGGTCGCTACCATGATCGCTGAAAAGCTCGGCCTTGAGCTCGTAGTAGACGATATGGAATTCGGTTCTGTCATCACTTCCGTTCAGAGCGGCAAGGCAGACATCGCAATGGCCGGTCTTACTGTCACTGAAGAGCGCAAGCAGAACGTCGACTTCACAGCTTCTTATGCGACCGGCGTTCAGGTCATCATCGTGCCTGAGGATTCCGATATCAAGACCGTTGACGACCTCGCAAATGACAAGATGATCGGTGTCCAGGACGGCACGACCGGTTACATCTACTGCTCCGCTGACGTAGCGGACGGCGGATACGGCGAAGACCACGTCACATCCTATCCCAACGGCGCTATGGCGATCGAAGCTCTTAAGGGCGGCAAGGTCGACGCCGTCGTCATCGACAACGAGCCCGCTAAGGCATTTGTCGCAGCCAACGAAGGCCTGAAGATCCTCGACACAGAATACATCGTCGAGAATTACGCGATCGGTATCTCCAAGGATAACCCCGGCCTTCGCGACGCAGTTGACAAAGCCCTTCAGGAACTCATCGCAGACGGCTCTGTCCAGAAGATCGTTGACAAGTATATCACCGCTGAGTAATGATCTGACGGCAGTATTCGAACAGCATAATTTCTGATTCACCTAATCGCCATGTCCGGTCCGGTCACGACTTCCGGACATGGCGATCTTCTGTATTTATAATCTGATAGCATTCGGAGGTAACAGTTTGGGCACATTATTTCAGGATCTGGCTTCACAGTTCCATCAAAGTTTTATCGAAGCCGACAGGTGGAAGCGCTATCTGGACGGTATTGGAATCTCATTCACCGTCACCCTGGGGGCGCTGCTGATCGGTATCGTTCTCGGTATCCTGGTCGCCATCGTGCGCACCCTGCACGACCAGCAGAAAAGTACGGACCGCAATCTCCTTTTGGGTTTCGTCAACAAGCTCTGCGAGATCTATACGACCGTGATCCGCGGAACGCCTATGATGGTCCAGCTGCTGATCATGGGTTTCGTCATCTTTAAATCCAGCCGCAATCTGGTCGGCGTGGCGATCCTGTCTCTGGGGATCAACTCCGGTGCTTACACGGCGGAGATCATCCGAAGCGGCATTATGTCGATCGATCCCGGTCAGATGGAAGCGGGACGCAGCCTCGGCATGGACTACATCACTGTCATGAAGGACATCATCATCCCGCAGGCGATCAAGAACATACTCCCCGCCCTCGGCAATGAGCTCATCACGCTCTTCAAAGATACTTCTCTTGTCACCGTGATCGGCTTAACGGATCTCACTAAAGCAGCACAACAGATCCAGTCCAAAACATACCAGGCTTTCATGCCTTACATCGGAATCGCGATCATGTATCTGGTCGTCGTCATGATCCTGACCAAGCTGCTCGGAATACTGGAGAGGAGGATGAGAGAAAGTGACAGACGTTAACAAAAACAATCAGCCCGCCGGCGGCGGCCAGCCGGGCGAAGTCATGATCCATGTGGAGGATCTCAGAAAGTCCTTTGGCGACAACAATGTGCTCAACGGTATCACGCAGGATATCCGAAGAGGCGAGAAGGTCGTCATCATCGGCCCTTCCGGTTCCGGAAAATCGACATTCCTGCGCTGCCTCAATCTCCTGGAGGTGCCCACAAGCGGCAAGATCATCTTCGAGGGAACAGACCTGACCGATAAGAGCACGGACATCAACATGATCCGCAGAAAAATGGGAATGGTATTCCAGCATTTCAATCTCTTTCCCAACATGACCGTCCGCAGGAATATTACCCTTGCCCCGGTCCGCACCGGTTTTATGACACAGGATCAGGCGGACATGGAGGCAGAGCGTCTTCTGACGCGTGTCGGTCTTTTGGACAAGGCAGACGCCTATCCTGCCAGCCTGTCCGGCGGTCAGAAACAGCGTATCGCCATCGTCCGCGCACTGGCTATGAATCCGGACATGCTCCTGTTTGACGAGCCCACCTCCGCCCTCGATCCCGAAATGGTCGGCGAAGTTCTGGAAGTTATGAAGGAGCTCGCGAACGCCGGCATGACCATGGCCGTCGTCACACACGAGATGGGATTTGCGCGTGAAGTGGGAACGAGAGTCCTCTTTATCGACGAGGGCATTGTCAAAGAAGAGAATACCCCTCAGGAATTCTTCTCCAATCCTAAGAACCCTCGTCTGCAGGACTTCTTGTCCAAGGTGCTGTAAAGGCATACAAGGGCTTACGAACTCCGGATATGAAAAAAAATCAGGCGCCGTGACCGGCGCCTGATCTATGGATCGATCTGACGCAGCCGCGCTTTCGCGGCTGCGTTTTTGGTTTATTGTCGAAACTTCTCTGCCGTTTGGAGTGTGCTTGCACTCCTTGATCACCATACAACCCCTCAGGAAATGATCTCATATCTCCCTTCTCTTCTCTTGGGCATCCTGGGCTCCTGGTCCGGGTAGCCGAAGGTCAAAAGCGCCATCATTTTCCCTTTGTCAGGCGCGAACTGCTCCCTGAGGGCCTCGTCGAGTCCGGCCTCCAGAGGCGACGTCATCCAGCAGGAACCGATCCCCTTGTCATATGCTGTCAGCAGCATGTTCTCGATCGCTGCTGCCGTACTCTGCATCAGCTCTTTCTCTTTGCGGGTATATACTTCGTCGTCCTTGTAAAGAAAGACGAGCACACAGAGGGGAGCGTCTCCGAGCATTCCGATGAAATGCCTTGTCTCCGCTACGACCTGAGGATACTTTTTAAAGCGATCCTCCAGGGACGGCATCACCGCTTCCGAAACTTTCTGCATGGTCTCGATGATCTGATCGAGCTTGTCCCTTCTCGAGACCGCGACAAAATACCACGGCTGCAGGTTGGAAGCCGACGGCGCCATGATCCCCGCCTCCAGGATCTCCCGGATATCCTCCTCACGGATCGGTGTTTTCTTGTACTTTCTGACTGATCTTCTGCCCATGATGGCTTCTTTGACGTTCATTTGCTGCTCCCTTTCTCTTTATATACTCACTATGTTGTCATTGGGATACATCCCGCTGCTCACAGCCACTTGCGTTTACGAAACCATGCGATTCCTCCGATCAGGATCGTCAGGCTCACGCCGAATACCACATAATAGCTGTATCTCCATTTCAGCTCCGGCATGTAGACAAAGTTCATTCCGTACCAGCCCGCGATCAGTGTAAGGGGCATGAAGATGGCCGTCACGATCGTGAGCACCGTCATGATCCGGTTCATGCGGATATCCAGCTGTGTGGAGAAGAGTTCCCGGAGCTGGACCGTGTAGTCTCTGAGCGATTTGACCTGGTCCATCAGGCGCATCACGCGCTCTGTAAACAGTCGGAAATAGCGCAGGTTGACCTCTTTGAAGAAGCCGTTCTCATTCTCCTCGAGCTCCTGGCCGAAATCCAGCAGCTGCTCATAGTGGATGCGCAGATCCATAAGGAACTTGCGGATCTCATTGAGTCTGTCCGGATACTGTTCCAGTCCTCCCTCGAGGATCTCGTCCTCGATCTGTCCCAGCTCCTGCTCAGTCTCGATCAGGATGCGGAGATCTCTTTCGATCAGTATCTCCAGAAAGTCATACAGGAACCGCTCCAGAGAAGGCAGTCTCCACCGTTTCCTCCAGCTGATCTTCTCCACCATTTTGGCTGCAAATTCGCCGTTTTCTATGAAAACGATCCCCTTCTCATCCAGTGCGAACGCGAACCTGTGGGGCTTCCCGCCCATCTCGGACCTGCGCGGCACATAGAAGCTGCCCGTCAGCGAGTCAAAGTTGACGATGGCCTTCGTTTCCAGCACATCGGAAGGATCCATATCCATATCGATGATCATGTCGAACCGGTCTTTGGTCCTATACCAAGTCTCCAGGTCCATGACGACCACATAAGGCGGGTCGCCCGGTTTGCGTTTTATAAGGTCGTCCGCACTGCACGGAGTGAGGGTTTCTTTGATCTGATAATACATAATAATCTGTACCCGGTATTACGCGTTGTTTCCTGCTCTGTTAAGTGACTTAAATATGCCTTATCAGTATTATAGAACTTTGCTCAAAGTATCGAAAGAAGAATTTACCCGCCATCCCTTGTCTTCTGATATACTGGAAACAGTTATAGTGTCACGCAAATTAAGGAATGGTCTGAGCATGTTTCGTAAAATGCAAAAAATCAAACAGCTGGACACAGTATACAAACTGGATTATGCCTCTGTTGACGAAGTGTCCATTCAAGTTCAGGAGTTTCTCCGTTCACTGAAAGTGGAGCGGAGCAATGCGATTCGTGTGAGATTGTCTGTCGAGGAAGCTCTGCTGCGATGGATCGATCACTTCCGGGAGGAGCTCGATTTCCGTCTGGAAATGGGCATGCACTGGGGGCGCCCTTTTATTGTTCTCAAACTGTGGGGCAGCGAATATGACCCTCTCAAAAGGAATGACAGCGAACTGGGCCTTTGGGCCGGAGACCTGCTGGGTGCGATCGGTCTCGTTCCGATCTTCAAGTACATCAACGGCTGCAATATTTTGCAGATTCCCTTAAAGCGTCCTCACCGAAATCCGGGCATCACACTGCTCTTTTTTACGCTGGCGGGCGCTGTCCTCGGAATTACAGTGAATCTGCTCTTTTCGGATGTGATCCGTACAAATCTGACCGTCATGGTGCTGACGCCGCTGCAGAATGCTTTTATCCGCATCCTCAATGCAGTATCCGCACCGGTTATGTTCCTGTCCGTTTTGACAACGACCTGCAGCGTGGGCGGTATTTCCGCTACCGGCAAATACAGTAAGAGACTGGTCAGCCGCTTTCTTCTGTACAGTACCGTCTTCACGGTCATTTCCGTTGTTTTGAGCCGGGCCGCATTTGCGATCAATGTCAGTACTGCGTCTCCACTGTCAGAGCGGGAAGTCGCGAGTGTACTGGATTTCTTTTTGGATATCTTTCCCGGCGACATCCTGTCTCCCTTCATTCGCGGCGATTTTACCCAGCTCATCGTGATCGCGCTGGTTCTTGGAAATGCGCTTATAATCGGCGGCGCCAAAGTCCGGTCACTCGTCACCATCATCGAGGAAGCCAACATGGCGGGGCTGGTGATCGCAGAGTGGATCTCGGATCTCTCTCCCTGGTTCGTCGCTGTTTTGACCATTATAGGGATCCAGAACAACACTGCACACATGCTGCTCGGCATTTGGAAACCCGCGCTCCTGATCACCTTGTTCTCTGTTTTGGCACTCCTTCTCAAAATGCTGCACGTGAGCCTGAGGTACAGTGTTTCCATGTCGGACCTCTGGGCTAAGATGAGGCGGTCTTTTGTGCTCTCTCTGAGAACCTTTTCTGTGGATTCTCCTTATGCGGAGAATATTAAGTGCTGTGAGAAGAAACTCGGGATCAGCAAACAGCTGACATCCTACTGTCTTCCGGTCGGTTTGATCTGCTTCATGCCGGTGAGCACGGTCGCCTCCATGATCTTCACGCTTTACACAGCGGAGTGCTATAAGGTGCCGGTCTCTGCGGTATGGATGATCATGGGACTCTTTCTCGCGGTGATGCTGGCTGCGGCGGGGCCGCCGACGGCCGGGATCGGAATCCTCACCTATACGGTAATGTTCAGCAAACTCCATATACCGGCGCCGGCGCTGACGATCGTGCTGATCGGTGATATTCTGATGGGATTTGTGATCTATCCGGTGAACCAGGCGCTGCTGCAGCTGGAAATGATCTTCGAAGCGGACCGGATGGGTCTTTTAAACATGAAAATGCTGCGGAGCAAGTCCAAAGAATAGCGGTGACGGGGCTGTCCGCGATTCGCGGACAGTTCAGGATTTGAGGGCGGTTCAGGGCTCGCGGAAATTCAGATGTCACGTGCATTTCAGACATCTGTAAAGATAAAATTGTAAGTCGAGAGCAGACGGTCCCGGTCATCTGTTATTTCTGCACTGATAAAACAAAGTTTCTTCCCGCGCTTGGCCACATGTGCATGACAGTGCAGGGACTCTGCGGCTTTGTCTGCGGCGCGGAGGTAATTGACACTGCCGCTCACTGTGACACCGTTTCCTCCTACGCTCAGATAAGCCATCCCGCAGGTGACGTCCGCGAGGTTAAACAGAACAGCCCCATAGGGCATGCCGTAGAAATTCCTATGCCGGGGGAGCAGCTGCATGGTGCTTGCTGCTTCCCCTTTTTCTGTGCTCTCGAAGCATATTCCAAACTTTTCTTCCAACTCTTTCGAGGCGATTCGGGCTGCTTCTTCACTGTTTACCGGTGTCATATTTGTCTCCTCGTATTATAGTGTAATAGTCTTACTCACCCGAGCCTCAGGCTCGGGGATCAAACGGTAATGTCTTTGATCCAGATTCCCTTGTTCACGAGCGCTGCTCCGATCAGAACTTTGACCAGTTCACAAGATAACACCGCCGCGTACATCGGCAGGATCGGCAGGCTTGTATAATGGGCCAGCAGGAAAGCGGCCGGAATGGACACCACCCAGCAAAAACACGAGTCAAACAGAAAAGTGATGAATGTTTTGCCGCCGGATCGGATGATAAAGTAGGCCGCGTTATTAATGGAATGGATGGGCATAAAGGCAGCCATCAGGAGGATCAGTCCTGTCGCCAGCGCGCGGATCTCGTCCGTCGTGTTGTAAATTCTCGGGAACACAGAAGAAACTGAGATCATCATCAAGGATGAGAGCACGCACAGGAGAAACGAAAAGATCATCAGCCTCCAGGCTTCGTCCTTGAGATCTTTGACGCGCGACTCTCCCCATTCGCCGAGCTTTTGACCGATGATGATCGCCGTAGCCGACCCCATTGCAATGAATGCGACATTGAACACATTGCCCAATGTCTGCGCGATGTTGAACGCCGACACCACAGACAGCCCTCGGATGCTGTAACACTGCGTGAGCATCGCCTGCCCTCCGGACCAGAGCGCCTCATTCAGAAGAAGCGGAAATCCTTTCAGGATGCAGCTGCGCGTGAGTTCCCACGGTACATACAGGCTTCGGTACGCACCGACGATAAACGGTATTTTGGCAGTGTGCGTGTGCGCCCAAACTGCCATGTATGCAAGTTCCACAAATCTCGCGATCACCGTCGCCGATGCTGCGCCGACAACACCCATTGCCGGTGCGCCGAGCTTACCATAGATCAAAATATAGTTCCCCGCCAGGTTCACACCGACCGCTGTAAACGTTGCGATCATAGGGGCGATCGTTTCTCCGTGGGAACGGATCGTCGTGTCATAAGCCTGCGTGACCGCAAACGGCAAAAAGCCGATGCACATCACGGTCAGATAACTGCGTGCGGCCTGCATGGTCGCTTCGACGGATCCCCCGCCGCCGTCTTCGTGCAGATAGAGCCTGATCAGGAATTCCCCGTGATTCATGAAAATACAAAGACCTGCTGCCGTCAATAGAACTGCTGTCAGCATCTGCAGTCGGAATGTATGGCGGATCCCCTCCCGGTCATTCTTGCCGCAATACTGCGCGGTAAAAATACCGATCCCGGAGAGCCCGCCGAATACGCACAGATTCCACACAAACAGCAGGGCGTTCACAATGGAGACACCGGTCATCGGATCCGTTCCGACCCTGCCCACCATGATATTGTCCAGCATATTCACGAAGTTGGTGATGCCGTTCTGCAGCATGATCGGCAGGGCGATCGTCATCGTATTCCATATGAAGTTCTTATTTAGTGTCGATCTGAGGAGTTTCAATGCGGTAAATCTCTCTTCTCGGGCCTCGGGCTCGGGGAATGTCTTCGCAGCCGGAAAAACTGCTGCTTTTTATTATGCATGGGGCTTTTGCATTATGCAACCGGCTGTTTTTAAGGCCTGATCGGGGTTATATACTGCAAACGAGCCCGAGGCCCGGCAGCGGAAGCATTCCCGAGCACGAGGTTCCGGAAAAAGAAAGTAAAGAGTGAACTCCGCCAAGGAATCTGCTATAATGTAGCGGTGAACGAACCACTCAATATACACTCAGAACATGGGGGAAAATGACCATGCGCGATAATGATAAACTTCGACGCAGCAATCTTGTTCTTTTCGGACTGGTATTCCTGGTCCTGCTCTACGGTGTGATCACCCGTTTGATGTCAGGCGATACAAGTCTGTATATTTTCGGCATACCGATCAATCTTCCGTTCGGACAAACGCAAGACGCTCCGGAGAACACGGAGGAAGATGCATCGGGACAGAGCGGCAGCCGTGAACTGCTGCTTTCTATTGATGAACTGCTCAGCTGAAAGAAGGCTGCCGGAAACAATAAAATTCTCAATTTTAGGCGTGCCCTGACTCCTAAGATTGAGAATTTTTCACTTCCTGTTCCTCTTTTTCACTCCTGTTTTATTGGCATTTCAAATCTTGCAGAGAGGCAAAAATCAAGTACAGCCCGCACCTATCCACGATCATTTATCCCCTGACCGCTTCCCACGCCTCTGTCAGTCTCTCCAGCTTCCACGCTGCATTGGCAGGGCTTGTCGACGGCAGACAGACCGCCTTTACGCCGATTGTCGGCTCGATATACTTCTTATACATCTTCTCCGCGGTTTTTCCGTTGACAAAGATCTTCCGGATCGATGCATGATCCAGGATCTTTGTGAGGTCGTTTGCCACAACATCTCGTATACTTGCATCCGAAGATCCGCGGATCGTGCACGAGTGGATCACATCCCACACCGCCACCCGGTGCCGCAGCAGGAACTCTCTCTTCTGCGGAACGTCAATCGGCACGCTGTCTTCGAATACCGCCGCCATGACTTTCCAGAAACGGTTCTGCGGATGTCCGTAAAAGAAGGCCGTCTCCCTGGACTTTACGGAAGGAAAGCTGCCGAGGATCAGTATTTCCGAATCTGCTCTGTATAAAGGCGGAATCGGATGCACGATGACCTCCTCGCGCATTCCCTGTCTCCTCGTGTTCATCACTTCCACCCGCTCACCTTCCCGATCAACCTCTCATAAACCTCCTCCGCCACCGCCAGCTTGTACATAAGCCGTGTCGGCTGCGGCGCCAGCTCTGCATGATAAACCACCGTGACGCCGCCGGGCTCCGCATGATAAGCCTCTGTGTCCCCCGGCACCGCACCTTCTTCTCCGTCTTCTCCTCTGACCGATATGGCAAAATACACCTGTCCCGGCACCGATGCCTCCGGATTTGCGGGATCGATGTTGCCCATTGTGCCGGTCACGCCGATCCCGATGTCCGCATCATAAGCTTTTCTGCAGGCGTTCGCCATCGCAGCTGCCGTTTCCCGGGAATAAACCGTGAACTTCTCGATGACTTCAGCCGGAACGCCCTGCTTGATCTTGGCCTCGTTGGAATAGGTGACAAAGGCACCCTTAAGGATCGCGGAGGAGCCCTCCGTGTCTGTGATCAGCGATGCGATCTGGCCTGCAGTCGCGCTCTCCATTGTCGTGATGCTCAGTTTTTTCCTGATGAGCAGCTCCGTCAATGTCCGGTAATGCTCTCGAATCAGCGGTTCCGAATAGCTCTTCATGAATATTTCTGTCCCTCCCGCAGCATGGCACTGAGGCACCTCTTACGCCGCATCGTCCATTTCTTCCAATTCTTCTTCACTGTCTTCGAAAAGCGGGCTGATCGCTTCTCTCAGTTTATCGATCTGATAGAAACCGGTATAGTCGACGGTCTCATACTCTTCCTCTTCCATGTTTAAGCTTCCGTCTTCGTCCGGCACTAATACTTCCGTTTTCACCTTGATGATCTTGTCAGAGCCGTCTTCGTTCTTTCCGACCAGGTCCGCGTCCAGCGGAACGCCAAAATCCAGATCATAGTCGCCGTGACTCGTCAGATACATCCGATGAGAGGAGATCTGATACCAGAACCCGTCCGGGGTGGCCATGCACTGGATCGCGCATGCACCGCCTCCGCTCCTCTCGCCGACGACCGCGGCTCCTTGTTCCTGCATGAACGCAGGAAATGCATTTCCGCAGGAGAAGGAGGCTCTGCTTGTCAAAATAGCGACATGAAAATCGCAGGGCTGTCCCTTGTCCTGATCATCAAATTTTCCGTCCAGATTCGTGTCCACTTCGTATGTTTCGGTTATTGTCTGCCCGGTCAGCATGTTTTTGCTGTACAGGCTCACTTTGTTGTCTCCCGTGAGGAATGCGATCATGGCTGCCAGCATGTCCACAGAGCCTCCCCCGTTGTTGGAAAGATCAATCACAAAATATTTGATTTCCGGATCTGCTTTTGCTTTGTTCAGCGCGCTCAGGAAAACCGTCATCGAATCCCCTTCCGGCATCTCTTTCGCCTTGCCGCTCTGATAATCCTTAAAAGAATCGACCGGGTAGGGCATGAAGGAATCAAATATACAGACTGCCGTGTCCCCTTCTTTGACATAAGTGACACCCGCGCCGTAAGCCTGCTCCCTGAGCGTACTCCGCGCGCTGTTCAGATTGTCGTAATCGCGCATATCCTGACGCGCCTTCTGCCGGAATTCGGGCAGAAGACCGGTGTATTTGCTGCTGACAGCTTCATATTTGGCCTGCATTGACTCCGGCATCCTGTAATAGGCATGTGTTCCGCAGTTGATCACGGTGTGCCCGCCATCCCACAGCAGAGCGCCGACTAAATTCAGTCCATACAGATATTCCGCCTTGTCCGTCGACTGCAGCAGCTTTCTGATCGCTTCGCCATCGGCTCCGTAATCCCCAAGCGCTCCGTCAAATCCCTTGCTGACGAGCGCGTCGTTAATGGCTACGCGTCCCGGGCGGCCGTAAAAGTGATCGATGGCAAAACACAGCTCACCGTACGTAAATGCCGCGAGGTCCTCCGGTCTCTCCTCTTCTCTGAATATATTGTCGTAATACTCCGGATCACGATCGAAAAACGCCGGGATCCAGTTCTCGTTTTCCACATAGACTTTGGTCCCGTCAAAAAACGCAAAATGATATGCGAGGTCCGCATAAAGGTCTGAGAGGGTCGCGATCGGAAGATAGACACCGCTGTCGTCTGCACGCAGATCGATCCCGTATTTGGAATAGTCTAATTCCACAGGAACCTGTGCCGGGGTCGCCTCCTCGCTGCTCCAGCGGACATAAGGGATCCCGTCAAGATACGCATTTCTCATGCCCGGCTGGGTCTGACCCATGACGTTGGTGAATTCAAGATAATCATCCGACGTGAGCGTCTCCTTCTCCGTATCGATCACAGCAGATCCCGTATCGATTCTCACAAGATAGGCGGAGCTTCCCTCGCCTGTCTTTTCCGACGTCACCTCTGCCTGGGGCAGGTACAGATGATGATAGTCCGCAATGTTGACATAGGCGACATGGGGCATGTCTTCATAAAAACGCAGAGTGATCTTCTCCTCTGTGGCCGTCTCCCTGAATACAGGCACTTCGCGCTCCTCATAGGCATCCTGATTCACGGGCTGCCCCTCCTGGGCGGCAGCGGTATTCTCCTCCGGCTGCCCCTCCTGAGCGGCCGCGGTATTCTCTTCCGGCTGCTCTTCCTGAGCGGCCGCGTCCTGGCTGATTGCCGGCTCTCCCGCACTGCTTCCCGTGTCCGCTACTGCAGCAGGTTTGACTGCAAACAGGCAGCAAGCTGTAAGAACAGCAATGCCGCCTGCTGCAATAGTTGCTTTTAATCCATGCTCTTTATCAATCATGCTTCCCTCCATTCTGACACGGCTTCCGCTCGCGCAAAATCATTCTTTTTTTGGCAGGTCATCCCGCAGCAGGTCCCTCGTAGCAGGTCATCCCGAGAGCATATCCCTCAGATTCTTCTCTGTGGGCGGTATGCTGTAAGGCCAGATGATCAGGCGCACTTCGTTTTCCTCGCACAGCTCTTTTTTGACCCGGTCCAGCTCCTGCCTCTGGGACAGCGCTTCTTCTCCGCCGAAAAAGTCGATCGGATGATAATGCTGGATCCCCTGATACTCGATCGCTGTCCGAAGAGACGGGATGTACAGATCCAGGCTTTGACGCCCAAGCCAATCGGGGCGGTATTGGTACAATGTGTCCGGATGCCTTTTTCTCACTTCCTGAAAGAGCGTCAGCTCATGCTTCCACTTCGGTTTGATCACGCCCTCCGCCGTGAGCCGGGTGCGGATCTTCGTCCGTTCAAGGCGCCAGTTCGTGCGGTATCCGTCCTTGGACTCATAGAGTTCAAGGTCTGTGTACCACCAGTGAAAGAGCGGCATGATGACCCTGGTCAAATTCAGGAAGAATTCGAGTTCTGAGGCGAAATAGCCGCACTTCAGAATGTGGTCAATATTGCGCCTGACATAAACGGTCTTCACCGGATTGTGGTAGAAAGGCAGTGCTCCCTGATACTTGGCCAGCCGGTCAGGCAGATAGGGCGAACGCAGGACGATCCCCTTCTCCCACAAGTGGGTCTGGTACCATGGCAGTGAATAGTCATAGAGCGAGTATCCGCCGTATAGATCCTGTGAAGAGTTCGTGTAAAGAAGATGATACATGAGGAGTACATCATCCATGTTCTCCTTATCGAACACCGCCAGATAATGAATTTTCTCTTCATCGGGCAAAAGATTGCGAACAGGTCTGAAGCTCTCCGCCCGCCTGCATACTTCGGTAATGACAAAGAACTGCGAGACAAAACTCTCGGGGAAGAGAAAACAGGCTTTTTTATCCGTATCGATGCCGCCAAACTGCTCCATAAAGGCTTCAACATAGGGATTGGGCGCAAAGGCAGCTGCCGGCCCGGCATCCGGTTCCGGCAGCGCCGACTGCTCCTCGATCAGTTTTCTTGTCTCATATCGGTATGAGAGGTCCGCCCATGAGAGCTGTACGAGAAACCGCTCATAATCGTTCGCTTCATATTCCTCCCGGAGCTCGTCAAAATCCTTACGGTAAGACTCATGCTCCTCCAAAAGGGCCTCCAGCGTCGAGAAAGTCGTCCTGTCATGATATTGCGGATAACGTTCCCAAAGCATATCCAGCCGCTCGAAGGTAGATATGCGCGGAGGCTTTGGGTGGATCGGCGGATACAATGTCCTGCTCCTTTCAATCTACTCTGAATCGAAAATGAATCTAATTATGAATCTAATATAAATTTGCTTAAAATCTGCTGTCAGTCTTCTACAAAATCTTTTCTGTACGGGCTGAAGATGTCCAGCAGCACGCCGGCTTCCAGACACACGCAGCCGTGGACCACATCATTTGTCTTGAGCATGGTGTCGCCCTTTTTGACGATTTTCCTGACGCCGCCGATCTCAAATTCGAATTCTCCGCTCGCGACATAAGTGATCTGCGTGTGCGGATGATGATGGAGCGAACCGACCGCGCCCTTTTCAAACGTGTTCTCCACGACCATCAGATCGTCAGAATACGCAAGCACCCTGCGGACTACGCCCCCTCCCATGTCCTGAGGCTCCACATCGCTGTAGAACACCCATCTCTCATTCTTCATGCTGTTTGTTCTCCCCTGTGTCTCTCAAAAATACCTTTATATATATTCTATATAATATCTTTTTATAACAACTGTGTCCGTCCCGCGCCGCTGTGAGTGCAGCGCTGTATCAACGATTGTCGTCGAATTTCTTGAGCTGTACCAGCCACTTCAAAAGGCTCCCGTCATCATAGAGCGCCTTGAGCGTCCCGCAGCGGCGGCGCTCCTCGCTGACGGCGGCAGCGAGCAGGGCCATGACGCCCAGTCCGCTCAGTCCGGCGGGATCCACCTGCGAGAGCGGCGTATTCTCTATATTGACACCCTGGCTCTTCAATATGTTCCAGTAGTATTTAAGCCCGCTCTCCGGATGATTGTGTATGAATCCGTATACTTCGTCCTCTATTTTGCTGAGTCTGCGCTCCCCTGTCTCCTTGTTCTCCAAATCGGGAATATACTTTGTAAGCCCCTCAAACATATGCTTCCCTCCTGTCATGATTAATGATCTGCTGTGTATGATCCTCCTCCGTGAACAACTCGAATACCTCTGATTCCATTTTATACCATATTGAAAGATATATCATTGAAATCTATATCACTAGAACGGAATTCTTTGAGGGTCCTTTCCGCTCTCCATCCACTCCAGGTCTTTCGCCGCAAACTTCTCCACATTCATCTTCCAGAGTATTACCGCAGCCAGCAAAAAGGCGATCATATCCGCCGTCAGATATACGAAAACAAGCACTCTCTCCACCGCTGCAGGCTGCGTCTCGAAGGAAGCGTCATATCCGGCAGCGCCCAGAAGGCCGCTGACAATACCGAAAGCGATCCCCAGGAGACTGATGATGATCGCACTGTAGATCGACATGGTGAATCCATCGCTGCGGAATCCGTTCCTGACCTCCAGATAATCGAGAATATCCGAGATAACCGCCAAAATAACATATTGCGCGGGAATGATGCCGATCGCTTTTAACACAACCCCCGTGCATACCGCAGCGAAACTGTGCACATCAAGAAATGCCGCCGCGCCGCCCGCTGCCGAGAAGATCAGGCCCAGCACGATCGCCCGCTTTTTACCCAGCTTTTTAGACAATGGCCAGGCTATGATCATGCCGGCCACAGCGGGAAGGCCGCCGATGAAGCCCAGCGTACTCATCAAAGCGCCCGCTTCGATCTCCGGATCCGGCGCATGGGTCACGGTGTCGAACATCCAGCGGACATAAAAGCTCATGGAAGTATTCTTGAGGATCTGCCCCATCTGATAGAAGAATACAAACAGCATGACCTTGCACCAGAATCGGTCTCGTAAGCAGGCCTTCATATGCTTCCTGATCGGGATCGCTTTCTCCTCCTTGTGCCGGTTCATCGTCTCTTCCGTGATCCGTTCTCTGGTAAAGAGATACTCCAAGATCGCACCGGCTGCAGTGAGTACTGCCAAAACAACGGAGATCCGCCTCCAGTGACTATAAGACAATGCAGTGTCGAGCGAATCTCCGTCATTGACAAACATATATCCCTGCAGAAGAAATGGAACGACAATACTGGCGCCGATTCCGGCCGCAGCAACTCCGGACGCATTGGACACCGTTGCCAAGAGGCCTCTTTTTGAGGTATCGCGGGTCGACAAAGACACCATGGAACTGTGCGCCGTGTAATAACAGGGATATGCGGCCACATAGTACAGATTATAGCTGAGCGCGATCCAGATTATCTGCAGAGGAGAGCCGCTTCGCGGCGACGAAAACAGGAAAAGGATCGCGATCATCAGAAGGGGCGCCGATACCAGCAGATACGGGCGTGCCTTCCCCGCCGCGGTCCTCGTGCTGTCGATCTTTCTTCCGATCCAAAGGCTTCCGAATGCCACGAATACAGCAGAAAAGATCGGGAGTGCCGCCGCAAAAGCGCCGGATGCAATTTCCGTCCATCCCAGAACGTCTGCATAATACCTGGCCAGATATGCGCTGAAAACAGCATTTGCCAGCACCGCACAAAACGGCGCCAGAAAGTATCCCACAATGATCTCCCTCATTGTGATCTCATCTTCTTTGATTCCGGTCTTAAACAGATACTTATCAGCGAATTCTTTCAGAAAGCCCATTATGTCCGTCCCTGCAGTCCGATTCCTGTTCCGCATCTCCCTGTGATAATGATGATTGCTCCCGCGTCTCTCATTATGCTATATTTAATCATTATGAATCATCCAGAAAAAAATCTCTCCACCGCACAACCGAATACCCGGGTGCTCGGGACCTCCATGATGCTTGCCGCCTCTCTCTGCTTCTCGACGGGCGGTCTTCTCATGAAGATCATCCCCTGGAATCCGCTCGCCATCAACGGCGCCCGCAACCTGATCGCCTGCATAGTGATCGGCATCTATATCCTGGCAACGCATCACAGACTCAAATTCAACCGGACGGTCCTCGTAGGCGCCATATCCATGGCCGGCGTGACGACCCTGTACTCGATCGCCAACAAGCTGACCACGGCCGGCAACACGATCATCCTGCAATACACCGCACCGATCTGGATCGTGATCCTGATGTTCATTATTTTCGGTCAAAAGCCTTCCAAGACAGCGCTGGTCTCCATCCTGATCGTATTTGCGGGCATCCTCTGCTTCTTCTTTGAAGGACTCTCCACGGGAAAATGGCTGGGCGACCTGCTTGCCCTGTTATCGGGCATCTTCTACGCGGGTGTGTTCATGCTTAACAGCTTTGAAGAAGGTGATGCCTTGTCCTCCGTGTTCTTCGGGCAGCTGGCATGCGGCGTTCTTCTCTCCCCGCTTGTCCTCAGAGAAACGGTGTTCACCGCGCTGGTGCTGCTCTCCGTCTTTGCGCTCGGCGCCGTACAGGTCGGCCTCGCGTATATCTTCTTCACCACCGGGACCAAATACACAGATCCGGTCACAGCGTCCATCATCAATGCGCTCGAGCCGATCCTCAATCCCATCCTTGTCGCCGTCTTCTACGGCGAAATGCTGGGACGCCTCTCCCTCGTCGGCGCTGCGATCGTCCTGTGCGGGATCCTGTACTACAACATCATGCAGTCGGTCGGCGCAGCTCATAAGCAGTAAACTGCAATGACGCGTGTGCTCAGGACACCGCTCGGATCTGCCTCTCACAGATCAGCATTCTCTGTCCTCAAGAAACTCTGCGACCTTTTTCATCGTATCCCGAATCGTCTTCAGATCCTTCTTCACCTTCCCGCACTCCAGCGAGTGGTTCGCGCCGGGCGTCAGGTGCAGCGGGATCTTCTTTTCTTCACAGATCTGCACGATCTGCTCTGTCACTGCCCATGGGTCACCCGTGCCGTGAAAAGCGACCGCGTTCCCGACGATCACAGGGAACCGAAATGTCTCCGCCAGCGGCGTAAAGAGGATCTGCGCGGCGCCAAGGCCGTGTTCGGCGGCATAAGACAGGGCCACCACAGTCCCTACGCTCTTAGAGAAGAACACAATATCACTGTATTCCTCCCATTCCACACCCCGCAGTATGTCTTCCGTCTGTTCCCGCGCGCTGACAAAGCATTGATACATCTTGGCCGCGTCGCCTTTGACATTGGGCGGAAAATTAGCGTACGGAACTCTTATGATCTCATATCCCTTTTCTGCCGCCAGTTTGGCGCCATAGTATAAAAGCGGTTTGTCACATGTGTACCCGATCCCCGGGAAAAATACCGCTGCTTTCTTTGTTTTGTCCATGGATCCCTTCCTTTCGAACTGCGCGGCTTCCTAAGATGCGCGCCTCGTCATGCGCGCCTCTTTTCACTCTTCGCCGCCCGCTTTCTCATCATATTGGAAACGATGATCGCGCAGGAAGCGTCGCCGGTGATGTTGAGCGTCGTGCGGCCCATGTCGAAGATCCTGTCGACGCCTGCCACCAGTGCGATCCCGTCAATGGGAAGCCCGACGGATGTAAGGACCATGGCCAGCATGATCATGCCTGCGCCGGGAACGCCCGCCGTGCCTACGGAGGCAAGCGTGGCCGTAAGGACGATCGTGACCATCTGGCCCAGCGTCAGGTCAATGCCGTAGCAGGACGCAATGAAGATCGCGCAGACGCCCTGATAGATCGCAGTTCCGTCCATATTGATCGTCGCGCCCAGCGGCAGGACGAAGGAAGCCACTTCGCGCGAAGCGCCGAGTTTCTCTGTACAGTCAAGGTTGAGCGGAAGCGTTCCGACGGATGACGCGCTAGAAAACGCAAACAGGATCGCCGGCAGCATTTTCTTGAAGAACTCCAAAGGACTGACTCCTCCCAGGACTTTGACAGTCATGGAGTAGACGCAGACCGCGTGGATCAAATAGCCTATATAGGCTGTCAGAAGGACCATGGCCAGCGAGCCGATGACCTTGGGACCGTTCGAAGCGATGACCGGGCACAGAAGGCAGAAAACACCGATCGGCGAGAGCTCCAGGATCATCTCCATAACCTTCATGAAGATGCTGTTCCATCGCTCAAGTCCTTCGATCGTGGCCTCCGCTTTCTCTCCCAGAAGAATAATGGCAAACCCGATCAGGAGTGCCATCACAATGACCTGCAGCATGTTCGACTCCGCGATCGGCGCCAGGAAGTTGGACGGAAAGATCCCGACGACCACATCCATCGGTTTGGAAGCTTCGGGCGCCTCATATGACAAGCTGCTGGTCGAAAGCACCGGATAGTATTTTTTGAATATATTGGCAAAAAGCAGACCGATCGCCGTCGCCACCGCCGTCGTACAAAAATAATAAATGACGGTGGTCCCGCCGATGGAGCCCACTTTTCTCACATCGCTGAGTGACACGACGCCGGACATGATCGAAAACAGGACGATCGGACCGACGATGAACTTCACCAGATTCAGGAAGATCGTTCCGAAAGGCTTGATGTACTCATTCGCGAATTCGGCGTGATCCTGCAACAGCATGCCGGCGATGATGGCCAGCACCAGGGCAATGAAGATCTTCATAGCAAGCGGCATAGGTTTCTTTTCTGTTTTTTCGTTCATAGCAATACCCCCACTTTTTGCACTTTTCATTAATGATACCTCAAAAAACGCGCATAAAAAAGATTCCCGCGGTGTTTTCTGCTGCACCGCAGGAATCCTGTATTTTCTGTCTCTTAGACGGGATCCGTCTTCCTCATCTCCCCGCCGACGGAATTCCGTATCTGTTCTCAATGATCTTCTTGACGATGCCGGCAATGATCCAGATCAGCCATGAGATCCCCCATGTCCCGGTCAGGAAACTCCAGCCGAAGTAGATGCATGTCACGACTTCCCAGTAGACCAGCATCAGCGATTCCAGATTCTTGCTGTCGTAATAGTACTTGGGCTCTTTACCTTTGCTGACATAGACAGGCTGTCCCCTGTCCATGCTGTAATTGTAACTCTCTGCCTTGCTGTGAGCCTGACGAAGCGTTTTATAAACGCCCTTCTTGCAGCTTCCGCGCACGATCAGGAACACGCCCGCACCGACAACGACGAACATGCACGCTGCGCCGAAATTGCCGCCAAAAATGATCGGGAAAACAATACTGAGAATGCACATAATGATCCCGAGTGTATTCTGAGTATTGCATATACGAATTGCCTGGCTCTCTTCACTCTCCAGGATTTCCCAGGCTTCGTCAGAGATCCGGCATCCCTGCTTCTTCACGAACGTCCAGGGTTTCACAGCATTTCCCGACATTCTGAAAAATCCTACCGCCGCAGCCACAAACACAAAGAGCAGCGCTACCCCTACGGAGGAGAAGAAGTCTCCTATAAATCCTCCGCCGAGATCTCCTGTCAAAATAGCGCCGGTCGGCGCCGTGATGCACAGGAACACACCAAAGGCTGTCAGAAGTGCCGAGTAATTTCCCGCGGCAATATACTCCATCACATCGTCGGATGACAGGAACGCCGTGTTCTGCTCGGGCCGGCGACAGGTGCTGCCGCCCGACCGGGTGCCTGCGCCATATGACTGATAGGCGTCTCCGGATGTCTGCTGCGCATTCGTCTCTGCGTGCGGTTCGCCGCTGACATCGGGCTCTTTCTCACTGTTTTGACACTGCTCAGCGGCGGCTTTGCTGTTTATGTACTCCTCAATGCCGAGCGACTGTGCCAGCTCATCCCGATTGCCGAACTCGGAGATAACGGTTCCCACCGCTTCATTCTCACTCTTGCCCTCGTCAATCAGTTCTGTATATTTATCTTCCATCATCGCCGCAAGCTCTTCGTAGGCCTTGCGCACTTCGGGCGTGTCAGGAAGTCCGGCAAACATTGCTTTCAGATAATTTCTGATCGTCTCCATGACGTCTCCTTTCTTAAATCGTTTTGATCATCTGGCGCCCGGTAAAGCCCGCGTGCCGGTGGGAGAAATAAAGTGCTCGATCACTTCCTTGGTCAGATTCCACTCTTCACACTTCTCTCTGTAATACTCCCTTCCCAGATCGGTTATGCTGTAATACGTCCGCTTTTTCCCGTTCTCCGCGTTCTGGGAGAAAGATGCGATGTACCCGTTCTTCTCCATTCTCGTGAAGGCTGAGTACAGTGTCGTCTCCTTGATGATATATTTCTCATCGGAGATCGAGCGGATCATTCTTGAAATTTCATAACCGTAGGAAGGCTTGTCCAGTAGGAGATAAAGAATGATCGTGTCATTGTATCCTCGGATCACATCACTGCTGATCGTAGTCAATTGCCTCCCCTCCTTTCCTGTGGCTCATCATCTCTTTGACTGTCGTTGCATCGTCAGGCGTTGCATTGGTTGTCGTTGCATCGCCTGTCGTAGTATATCTGTCGTAGTAAATATAGCACCGCAGGAATGCTTTGTAAAGCAGAAAATTGTCATTCGCGCCAAGGCCGGGGGAAATGTATTCGCGCCTCGAACCCAAGGCCCGAGGCGCGAATACATTTATCATATAGTTCAAGTCCAGTCAAACGTCAGCTGCTCATTTGGGCGCTCAGCCTTCAGCAGCGGCAATTCTTTCATCAGGGCGCTTGCCGCCCTGCCTGCATCACACACCCAGGGTTCCACTTCTTCCCTGGTGAGAATCAAAGGCATCCTGTCATGGACCGGCAGCATCGATGCGTTAGCTTCCCTGGTCAGGATCACAAACCGCTTTTCATCTCCATAAGGTCTGTAGATTCCCGCCAGATACAGGATCGGCCGATCCGGACTTCTGAAGATCACTTTTTCTTTCTTCTTGTCCCACTCATAAAACCCCGCTGCCGGCAAAACACATCGCCTCGCTGCGAAGCTCTCTGCAAACGTCTGCTTCGTCCTGACGCTCTCCGCCCTTGCGTTGATCAATAGTCTTCCTTTATCAAAGCTTATAAAGCCCCATTTCAAAATGTCCGCGGCCAGCGTTCCTGCCGCGCCGACCACAGCCGCCGCTTCCATAGCAGGGGTGTAATCCGCTGTCCTCAAGACTTTCTCCTGCAGACGGGCCATCCCGGCAAGCTCCGGAAAATCTTCCTCAAACGCTTCTTCCGCGTCATTGTCCCAAAAGTATCGTCCACACATTTTAAAGCCCCATCTTGCTCATGATCTGCTCCGGCGTGACGCCGGGATGCGTCACATAAAGTCTCACGATCTGCTCCGCCAGCTCCATGCTCAACTTCCTGCGCGATGCGATCTCCGAGACCGTTCTGTGCTTCTCGAGATCAGCTCCGATCTCTCGAATAAGGTCACCGGAAACCTGTTCTTTTCTCTCGATCACAGTGCCCATAGACTGTCCTCTGCCGGTAATACCTGATGAGCGTCCTGCCCCGGAAACAGATTCGTGCGGAATCTCTATTTTTTCCACGATGATGGCAGACGGCTTCACTGCCTCCTCAGATTCCGAATCCGGGATCGTGAGCACCGCCATCGTGATCGCCTGGCCAAAGCGGCGGGGGCCGCAGCTGCCCGGGTTCAGGAAAAGCTTGCCGTCCCTGTACTCCTGCGCATAGCGGTGGCTGTGTCCGTAAATGACCACATCCGCATCGACCATGGCGGGGATGTCTTTTTTCATGTGGGTCATGAAAAACCTGCAGCCGTAGAGCCGGACTTCTCTCGCGTACGGAATGTCCGACGCCCAGTTCCGGTCGTTGTTGCCGCGAACCGCATAGAAATTGCCGGCGCCGCCCACTCTCGCAGACGCGCTCTCTCCGCACAATGCCTGTATCCCGGCCAGCGTATCAGGACCGCTGATGTCTCCGCCGTGCAGAACAGCGTCACAGGTCTTAATAACATCTGCCACTTCCGGCCGGAGCAGGTTGTGGGTATCCGAGATGACCGCGATCCTGTGCCCGCCGCAGTGTCTCATATCCTTCTCACCACTTCCTTGACCAGCTTCTGAAGCTGCTCGCCGGCGCGGTTCGCCACTTTCTGAATTTCTTCATGGGAAGTCTCGAACGTCGTGTTGACGATCGCCATGTCCGTGATGCAGCTGATGCCCATGACTCTCATGCCCATGTGCCTGAGCGCGACCGCTTCGCACGCCGTACTCATGCCGACAGCGTCGGCGCCGAACATGGCATACATCTTAACTTCATTGGGCGTCTCGTAAGTGGGACCGGTGATCTGCAGATAGACGCCGTCCGCCAGTTCGATGTTCATCTCTTCCGCCGTCTTGTGCAAAAGCGCGATCAGTTCCTTGTCATAGATCGCACTGACATCAGGGAAGCGAACGCCCAGATTGCTGTCGTTGGGGCCGATCAGGGGGGAAGGGACGAAGGCTGTATTCTGATCGTTGATGCACATCAGTGTGCCCGGATGGAAGCCGGGGTTCAGACCGCCCGCCGCGTTGGTCAAAATGATCGCCTCGACGCCCATGAGTGCCATGACGCGGACCGGCAGCACGACCTTCTGCATCGGGTAGCCCTCATAAAAATGCACGCGTCCGTTCATCAGGACCACCGGCACGGAGTCTATATAACCGAAGATGTACTCTCCTTTGTGTCCCTCTACCGTCGAATGCGGAAATCCGGCCAGTTCCGAATAAGGGATTCTGGTAACCACTTCAATATCATCCGCAAGTCCGCCCAGTCCTGAACCGAGCACGATTCCGATCCTTGGCTTAAAATCTGTCCTCGAATGAACTGCCAGAAGTGCAAGCTCATAATCTGCCATCTTTTCCATCACGTCACCTATACCCTTTCCGCCTCTCAGCTACATTGATCAGTTCCTTTGCCTCTTCCATAGCCGCCGAAAGATACGGCTCCTGCCATTCACGGCCTTCCTTCTCCTTTTTTTTGATCTCCTCCCAGCCGGCCCTGCGCTCCCCATCGGAGCTGTATTCTGCGCCTGAGAAGACATGCGGATGCCTTCGCACCATCTTGTCGGAAGCAGCTTTTGCCACATCTTCCAGTGTAAAGAGGCCTTCCTCTTCCGCGATCACGGCATGGAACATGACCTGCAGCAGCAGGTCGCCCAGCTCCTCTTTGAGATTCTCTGCCTCACCCGTCTGTGCCAAAATATTGATCCCGCAGATCACTTCCGCCGCCTCCTCGATGCACGGAGGCTTCAGGCTCGTATGTGTCTGCGCGCGGTCCCATGGACATCCGTTCTCCCCCCGGAGTTTGTGCACGACCTCTTTTAATCTGTCAATTTCACTCATCTCGTTCCCTTGGAATGCTCCGGTACGTGTTTTAATACCACCCGTTTTTTATGCCATCCGGAGGCCATAAAGCCGTGTTTTGTCTCTTACCGGATGAAGTTAGTCGCCTGCCACGGCTCCGTCTCGGGGAGACCGTATTTTTCCTTGCCCAGCGCGATGCTCTTCATGAGGAAAGCCATGTTCCTGGCCAGAACGCGCATCGTCTGCATTCCCTCCAGATCATGGGCGGCCTCTTCTTTCAATCTGCCATGCACGCTGTTCCAGTACTGGCTGGACGCGACCGGCATGCCGCTGATGGTGAAATACTTGTTGAGTTCGTCAAATGTCGCAGAACATCCGCCTCTTCTGGCCACCACGACGCTCGCACCGACCTTCATGGTCTTGTCAAAACCGGTGCTGTAGAAAAGCCTGTCGAGGCAGGCGATCAGTGTCGCGTTCGCGGACGCATAATAGACAGGAGATGCCAGCACAAGGCCGTCCGCCTCTTCAAACTTCGGTGCGATCTCATTGACGATGTCTTCAAAGACGCACTGGCCGTTCTCCGCGCAGCTGTTGCAGGCAATGCAGCCCCGGATCGCTTTGTTGCCGACCCTTATGACCTCTGTCTCGATCCCCTCCGCCTCGAAGATCTGGACCATCTCATCGATCGCCGCCGTAGTATTTCCTCCCTTTCGGGGACTTCCGTTCAAGAACAGTACTTTCATCCTATGTTTCCTCCCTTTCTCTATGATTGCAGATCAGAGGCCTCTGTGTGCTCTCCGATCATCTTCTCCATCCAGATCATATTATACCACCGTCCGAATTTATATCCGCACTGATGGAATGTCCCGACTTTCCTATACCCCATGTGTTCGTGGAACTGCTCGCTGTTGTGGTCCAGGTATTCATCATCTTGTTCCGGGACACCGATACAGGCATAGAGGTTCAACATCCCTTTTGCCCTCAGTACCTCTTCCAGCGCCTCATACAGTTTCCTGCCCAGGCCTCCCCCGACCGCATCGCGGGCCAGGTAGATCGTCATCTCACAGGAACGGTCATAGGCCGCCCTGTCCTTGAAAACGCCGGCATAAGCGTAGCCTTGGATCACTCCGCCGCGCTCGATGACCAGATACGGGTACCGCGCACGGATGTGCTCGATCCGTTCCCTGAATTCCTCCGTTGTCGGCACATCGTACTCGAAGGTGATCGCCGTCTCCTCCACATAGGGGGCATAAATCTCCAAAAGGCGCGCCGCATCTTCCGACACAGCGGGCCTGATCACACACCGCCCGCTCATCTTTCAAGCGCCGCGGCATCGATCAGTGCCAGTTCTTCATCCGTAAAGACCGTGTTCCCGATCGCCTTGATATTGTCCAGTATCTGCGATGTCTTGGAGGCGCCGATCAGAACAGAGGTCACTGCTCCGTCTCTCAGGATCCATGCGAGCGCCATCTCCGCCAAGGTCTGTCCTCTGCTCCCGGCGATCTCGTTCAGCTTGCGGGCTTTCTCTATTTTGGCGTCGTCCAAGCTCTTCTCACTGAGGAACCTTCCGTCTGTGCGCACACGGCTGTCCGCCGGAATTCCGTTCAGATAGCGGTCAGTGAGCACGCCCTGCGCCAGAGGCGTGAAGCAGATGATCCCCTTTCCCAGCCTCGCCGCGGTCTCTTTGAGGCCGTTCTTCTCGATCGTGCGGTCCAAAATATTGTACCGGTTCTGGTTGATCACGAACGGAACGCGCATTTGTGTCAGGATGGCAGATGCCTTTTCCAGCGTCGGGCCGTCGTAGTTGGACAGGCCCGCATAGAGCGCCTTGCCGCTCCTGACCGCCTGCTCCAGAGCGCCCATCGTCTCCTCCAGCGGCGTGTTGGGATCCATTCTGTGGTGGTAGAAAATATCCACATACTCCAGCCCCATTCTCTTAAGGGACTGGTCCAGGCTGGCCAGCAGGTACTTGCGGCTGCCCCAGTCGCCGTAGGGGCCCTCCCACATAGTGTATCCGGCTTTGGTGGATATGATCATCTCATCCCTGTAGGGGAGAAAATTCTCCTTAAGGATCCTGCCGAAATTCTTCTCCGCGCTGCCGGGCGCCGGGCCGTAATTATTGGCCAGGTCAAAGTGCGTGATCCCGTTGTCAAACGCTGCCTTGCAGAGCTTCTCCATATTGGCGTAAACGCCGGTGTCGCCGAAGTTGTGCCAAAGGCCCAGCGAAACGGCAGGAAGCAGCAGGCCGCTCTTGCCGCAGCGGTTGTACTTCATCTTTTCATATCTCTTATCACTTGCGATATACATATCCCGTCCTCCATGACTTCGGTATGCCTTATAGCTCTCGATCTACCTCGACGCCTCCAATGTCTTTCCGGTGTCGAAGCATACCTTGTCCAATATTGAGACACTCTCATTACTCACAACTACGAAATTGATCCCGGGTTTGTCGACCGAATACTCCGTATCATCCAGCATGATCGAACTGAATCCTCCATTGTCATCGCCGATACTTCCACCGCTTCCGATCGAGAACAGCGTTTTCCCGTCTCGAATCGAGCCGGTGCCATAGATTTCCTCAGACCCGCGCTCCTCCAGCAGCACATGCCCGCCGTCGATCACGGCAAAATAGGAGTCGCCGCCAAGATCCCTGATATCCTCTCGAAGTCCCAGGTCCTGCAGAGCTTCGGCTATGCGTTCATCCGCCGCCGATGAGGCATCGCCTCTCACACTCAGAAAGACGGAATACCGGTCATCCGCGAGCGCCGGCAGATAGGCGTAGATATCCTTTATGTGCATGAGTGCCGCGTCACGCATCTTCCCCTCATAATAATTGCGAGTGTTTTCCCAC
This sequence comes from uncultured Lachnospiraceae bacterium, assembly GCA_902801585.1. The sequence continues at coordinate 34,624 of CADCIU010000026.1, forward strand.
TGCGGATCTTCATGGGGCTGCAGCACTGCAGAAGCGCCAATCTCCGAATTCGCACCGTTTGCAGGGTTCGCGCTGGCTGCCGGGCCTACGCTGCTTTCCGGATCTGTCAGGTACATGCCCAACCGGTGTGTGACCTTCTGCGCTCCCCAGACGCTCGAATGCTCTTCATCGGCATTGTCCGTCTTAAAGTCATACTGCATCTGTTCGATCACTTCTGCCGTATTGAAATCGAAAAACTCGACGCCCTGCTCATTGGCAAATGCCTGAATCGCGGCATGTTTGGAGAGCGTCGCGTCTGTGGACGGCGTCAGCGTCAGGATCAGCCGGATCTTCTTCTCTCTGCAGAGGTCCGCGATCCGCTCCATGTATTCCTTCATGGCGGGGACCATCTCTGCGGCGTCTGCCTTTTCCCGGTCCGGATCATACGGCCTGTAGTCCTCGATATTGCAATAATAGCGGAAAGCCGCCGTGTATCCCATCAGGCCGCTCCTCTTCGCGATCTCTCCTGCCGTGAAGTCCTCCTCATGGAGTTCTTTCCACCTGTCGTGATATCGAATATTGGGGACGAAGCTCTCCCATTCATAGGACTCCGGCTCGATCTCGCAGAGCGCCCGGATCGCATCAATCCTGTTGCGCGTCCAGTGCATGTAGTTGAGCGATTTCTGGCATGCGGATTCCGACGTATTGGACGGATTGTGAAAACGCTCGAAAGCGAATATGCACTCCAGCACGACCACAGACGGGGATTGTGTCCTGAGCGCCTCCTTCAGCCAGAAATAATTCAGGACCAGGTTCTGGTTCCCCATTCCGAGATTGTAACTTGTGATCCCGTATTCGTCGTACAGCACCTGAGGGCAGAAACCGGCATACGTGTGGCTGCTCCCCAGAAAGAGCACGTCAGCCGTATTCTTGTCAAGGTCGTAGAGGCCGCCGTATGTCGGTACAGGGGAAAGCCATTCCCTTGTGTAGTTTTTGGGCACCATAATACCGACTGCGCAGCGAATGCAAAATATAGCTGCCAGCACGAATGCCGTACATTTGATAAGACTCCTGAACCTGTTTTCCACCTTTAACCGCTTAAAAACCTCCGTAAATAAATGCCTTCGCATCATAACCGAATCCATAAGTGCCGTAGATCATGACAACGAGGATCGCCCCGATCAGGATGGTCCACCTCACGATGAGATGCTGCTTAAGGATCCACCCGCTGACTGCTGTTCTGGTCCTCAGATAACTGACCGCAAACAGCACAACAATAGAATGCATAAGAACACTCCACTCTTTGATGTCAAGTCCCAGCGAATAGAGGGAGTCGTCCCAAAAGATCCAGTAATTGTGCACCGTGAAAATGCTCTTGATCATTCTAAGGCCCGTGCCCAGGCTCGGCGCCCTGAAAATGATCCATGCCAGCATGACCAGAAAGAAGGTTCCCGCTGACTTGATGATGTGCCTGAGGTAAGAGTCTTTCCCGATCTTCACGGCGCTGTATATTTTGTCACGCAGCCTGAAAGTAAATTCTCCCGCGATCTGGTAGAACGCGTGCAGAAGTCCCCAAAAGATGAAGCGGAAAGAGCCTCCGTGCCAGATTCCGCTGACAATGAAGGTAAGGATCAGGTTGATATACTTAAAGGCCTTTCCCCTGCGGTTTCCTCCCAGCGGAATATACACGTAGTCCCTGAGCCACGTACTCAGGGAAATATGCCATCTCCGCCAGAAGTCCTTGATCGACGTGGCAAAATACGGCTGTTCAAAGTTGTTGACAATATCGATCCCGAAGCACTTTGCAGCGCCGCGGGACAGATATACACAGGACATGAAGTCTGTATAAAGCTGGATGCTGTAAAGGCATCCGGCTGTGAGCGCGTACATGCCCTTATAGCTCTCCGGATCACTAAAAAGCGTATCGACCACCACGGCCGCTTTGTCCGCGATCATGAACTTCAGGAAAAAGCCCCATACGATCAGATGGAAGCCTCTTACGATATTCTCTTCTTTAAGCTTATGCGGCGCGATGAGCTGGTCCGCCAGCTGGCTGTAACGAGGGATCGGTCCCTGGATGATCTGCGGAAAGAACGAGATGAAGAGCATGTACTTGAGGAGATTCCTCTGCGCCCTGATCTTTCCCCGGTAAATATCAGCCAGATAAGCGATCATCTGCAGCGTAAAGAACGATGCTCCCACAGGAAGCGCTATGCTTCTGAGGTCTCTGTGCAGGATCGATGTAGCTGTGATCTCCAGTGCCTTGGAGGCCAGGAGCGGCGCCGCGGACAGAGCGATGCCGGCCGCCGTCACGATCCCTCTCCCGGACCTCTCGATCAAAAGCCCGAAAACATAGCTGATCAGGATCATCATAAGGAAGGTCCCCATCATCACCGGACTTCCCGAAAGGAGCAGGTAAAAGTACAGACTGCCGGCAAGGAGCACCGTCCATCGGATCCTGCCCGGCATTATATAATACAGAACAAGGATCGCAGCCAGTAATATGTAATAAAAAAACGAAGTATATGTCATGTTTACTCAGTCTTCAACTCCGGTCGATGTTTCACCGTTTCCTTCAAAAATACTTGCCAGCGGAGAATCGCTGTCCAAAAACAGTGTCGTATTTCCGTTCTTCAGACTCTTCTTTGCCGCATCCAGCTGGCGCACGAACAGATAGAATTCCGCCTTTTCCGGATCATTATAGGCATCGGAGAGGATCCGCATGTACTCCGCTTCACCTTCCGCTTCCAGCTGGTCGGCTTTGGCTTCCGCCTCGGAGAGCATGACCTCCGTCTCCTTGTCTGTCGTATTGCGGATCTTCTGGGCTTCCGATTCGCCCTGTGCCTTATAAGCGGCCGCAATGTTCTTGCGCTCCGTGATCATTCGGTTGTAGACAGCATCTTTGTTCTCATCGGGAAGATCCAGCTTCTTGATCTTGACCATCTGAATCTCTATTCCGTATTGTTCCGGATCGTAGTCCCGGTCCAGCTGCTCCAGTATCTTGGACGAAAGGGAGATGACGCGCGTATTCTCATCGATCTTTTTCATCCCGTCATCCGTCTCCTGCGTCTCCTGCGTCTCTTCCTCTTCCTGCAGTTCGTCAGAAGTGATATCTTCCACTTCCAGATCGGGGAGGCCGTCTTCCGACTCACCTTTTTCCAGCGCCGCATCGCGGGAAGCGATCAACTCTTCCTGAGAAGTAGAGGATACCGTAGCCTTGAGCGCGCCGTACACCATAGCGCTGATCTTATTCTCCGCGCTGGACCTGGAGGCGTTGAGCGTTTGCGTGAACTTGACGGGGTCAGTGACTCTCCAGACGATATAGGCGTCGACTTCCATCTTTTTCTTATCCGACGTGTAGATCTCCGTCGGCGCAATGTCATATAGCTGTCTGGCTTTCGAAATGGTGGTCTCACTCTGGACCACCGGGACTCGCAGGGAGAATCCCGGTTCCGTGGTGACGCGCGATATTTTGCCCATGGTCTTAATGACCTTGTACTCATTGGGATAGGTAATGACAGAAGCTGCGCTGATCACGACGAGCACTGCAATGATCAGGATCAGAACAATACCTGCATGTTTTTTCATTTCTCCTCACCTCCTGCCTGCTCCGTCTCCTGTCCCTTCGTCTCTCCGGAGGCGAAACTGCCGTCCAGATCGCCCAGATACATGCGCTGCGTCGATCCTTCTCCGTCGTTGTTGATCACGATCTTCAAATTGGGAAGAATATCCTCCATCGCTTCGTAGAACATGCGCTGCCGCGTGATGAGCGGATATTTGACATATTCCCCGTACTCGCTGTTAAAACGCGCGACCTGTCCGTTTGCCTCATTGATCCTTGCAGTCTTATTGGCCTCAGCTTTCTGGATGATCTTATCCGCCTTTGCTTCCGCTGCCGGGATCTGCTCATTCCGGTACTGGTTGGCTTCGTTCAATGCGGATTCCTTGTTCTGTCTCGCATTCTCGACCTCCGAAAAGGCTTCTTTGATCTGTTCCGTGGGAGGTTCCACATCCTGAATGGAAATATCGATCAGGGAAAGCCCTATGTTCTCCTCTTCCAGTTCCTGCATCACTATGTTCTTGATGTTCTGCTGGATATCCGATTTGCCGGTCGTCAGCGCCGAATCGACCGTATAAGCGCTCACTGTCCCGCGGATCGTGCTCTGGACCAGATTCTTTAATAAGAGTTCCGGCTCTTCCGCCGCATACATATATTGAATGGGATCCGTCACCTGATATGTGACGTAAAAATCGATATCTACAAAGTTCATGTCTGAAGTGATCATGGTCGATTCGCTCTCGACATTGCGGTAGGTGCCGTCGCTTCCCTCAACATAGCCGACCTCAAAGCTGCGGACCGTCGTGCTGATCTTTGTCACATCCTGCAGAAAAGGGATCTTGAACTGCAGTCCCTTGTTGTTGTTGACGGAAGCCTTCCCGAGTGTCGTGATGACCGCGCTCTCTGTCTCAGAGAGAATATAGAACGAATTCATCACAACACTGACCAGAAAGAACACAGCAAGTACAGGCAGCAGGATCATGGCGATCCGGTTCCCCATCTCAGCCTTATTCCCGTTCCCGCCGGGGCCCGCCGCTCCGCCGCCGGCCTTATTTGTGCTGCCGGACGTGCTGTCTCCCTGTGTGCCTTTCGGTCCGCGCTTAAGAAAATCTCTGATTTGCATGACGCCGCTCCCTTCCATTACTTATACTTACTCCGATGCCTTATCTCAATTCCTGATCCGATCCCACATCTCAGTGCATCATTAAAAAAATCGGGATCTGCAGGATCAGAATAAAGCCGACCAGAATCCAAAACATCTTTTTGTCCATGATAACCTCCATCTCAGAAAACCCGCTTTTCTGCATCGCAGTCATTTTTATCGCTGTCATTTTTATCACAATCATTATCATTATAACAATCCCTCCCTGCAATGCAAAGCCGTGAATCAGCGGCTCCGCACATAAAAACCACCGTGCGGGATGACGGATATCGTCCCGCACGGTGGTTTTTGTGAATTTCCTGACAGCTGTTTATTAAGATACGCTTTACCTCTTTACATTATATTGAAAAACGTATTGCCCTTTAAATAAAGCCCGGACAAATGCTTGGGGGAGGGGGACACATGCCCGGGCGCAGGTCTAATTGCTGTTTATGCCAGTTTCTTATACTCTTCCAGAATGACATTATACATCCGGCTTCCTTCCGCAACACCGGTGTACTTGACGATCGCCGCCTCTACGCCGTTGTCGGCGATGAACTTCTGCAGTTCGTCCGCCTGCGGATCATCTTCCGCCTTGAACTTGAGAGCGCATGCAACGCCCTTAAGAAGGTGGAAATTATCAAGGCCGTACTCTTCGCACTGATTTGCAGGTCCCATGATACGGTCATTGGGAGAGATCTTGCGGATGGGCTCGCGGGATACACGGGCGATGGGATCAACAACACCGGGTGTGGTGAAGCGCTTGATCATCATTGTCTCCATGTAATTCACAAGATCCTCGTGTGCGAAACCGTATTTCTTCTCCAGCGCGGAAGCAGATTCAAGCATAGCACTGCGGATGTCGGGAAGCAGATCGGGGTCGCGCAGAGCGTCCTGAACGATCTCATAGCCCTTGATCGCCTGGCCGTAATAACCTGCGATCGCGTGGCCGCAGTTAATGATGTAGATCTTTCTCTGCAGATACATCATCAGGTCATCCACATATTCTGCGCCCTTGATCGGTTCGGAATCGGGATCGATGAGCTTGCCTCTCTCGATCGCCAGCTCAAACGCGTCGCCGATCTCGATGCCTTCTTTGCCGTTATGCACGCCGCCAAAGACCATGCGGTCGACAGCTGTGTTGGGATAAACACCGATCTCATCGATCTGCTCTGCAGTGAGGATCCCGGTCTCGATCATCGCTTTTTTAAGAATGTCGGTGCCCATGATCGCGTTCTCGCAAGCCATTACAGTCACCTTGTCACCGCCCTGTTCCAGTCTCTTCTTGAGACCCTGTGTCAGAAGAGGAGCGATCTTGGGAAGGTTCGTCGCCATAACAGAAGTTGTGATGACCTCCGCCTCGCAGATGGCATCGATGATCTTCTCGGGCTCTTTGATATTGGAATATGCGATCACGTGATCGATGATCTTTTCCTCATAATCGTGATCGATGAGGAAAAGCGGATACTGATGCTCTTTGTTTACGATATCCACGAGTGCGTCCACGACATCGCCGAAGACGATCTCAAATCCACTGTCATGCAGCAGCTCTGCAATGAAACCCCTTCCGATTTTACCTGCGCCAAAATGTACTGCTTTTTTCATGGTTCATTCTCCTTTTTTGAGCGAACTTAATAAAACCCGGCCTTTTTTGCTCCTTTTGGGGTGCACTTAAGAAAACCCGGCTCCGGGAGCTTTTGCAGGTTCCGAGAAAAGTGTCTGTTATACTTGATGTCAAATACTGTTTCTGTTGAAAGATTAGTCAGTCAACTGTGCCTGAAGATTAGTCCGTTGGTTATGTTTATGATCTGTTAAGTTATAAAGATGTGCGCAGGTCTTTCTTTTTTCGGCGGACGCAGGCGATGCTGCGCCCGCCAAAGTTCAATTCTTCAGACCCGCTGCCCTGTTCTCAGATCCGGCCGGACGGATCACAGCCCCGTCCGGCAGTTCCATTATTTGAACAGGTCATAGATCTCATCAACACTGAGGTGGATAATGCGGTCCACAGCCTCTTCAGACTCGCAGGTTGTCGCGATCTTGCCCAGTGTCTCAACGTGGTCATCGCCTGCCGATGCAACTGCGATCACCAGCTTGACCATCTCGCCATCGCCCCAATCGATTCCGTCGGGATAGGTCATGATCGCAAGACCGGAGTTCTTGATCTCACCGATGACACTCTCAACGCCGTGAGGGATCGCAAGGTTGTTGCCGATCGCTGTGTTAAAGTTATCTTCTTTCGCGATCATGCCGTCTACATATTTCTCAGTGACATAGCCGCTGTCCACAAGGAGCTTGCCGATCGCGCGGATCGCGTCGTTCTTCGGAACAGGCTTGTTGTTCAGAATGATGTTCTTCTTCAGAAGCACGCCGCCGTGGAAGTCATGGCCGCCTGCGTTTGCAGCATTCTTGTTGGACTTGGCATCCAGGATCTCCTGTACGATCTGATCATACTGAGGAGCGTTCATGAAGTTGCTGATCGTGACGATCCTTGCGCCGGGAGCAGACTTTCTTGCGCGCTCAACCAAATCCTGATGGCAGACAACGAACTTGATGCCCGCGGGAACTTCAGATACTGAATAGTGGGAAACCTTGATGTTTCCAAGACCTGCTGCCTCGAGTTTCTTCTGGAGGACTGCAGCGCCCATAGCGGAGGATCCCATGCCTGCGTCGCAAGCAAATACGATCTTGTCAAGTGTTCTGAGGTCGACTTCGCCGCCGTCTTCCGTTGCAGCATAAGCGCCGCCCTGACCCTTGGAAGCAGCCTTCATATCGCTCATCTGAGCCTGTGCATCTTCAAGGCTGCCGGTGTTGGACATCTTCACGATCGGAGAAGCGATCAGGAAGGAAACAGCGGTGCCGATCAGGAAGCTGAGGATGACCATAGGCTGTCCGCCTTTGGGAGCAACTGCGAGCAGAGCCAGGATGGAACCGGGAGAAGCAGGGCTCATAAGGCCGACATTGAAGATCGTGTTGAAGAACATTGCCGCTACGGAACCGCCGATGGTCGCAAGGAGCAGCAGGGGGTTCATCAGAACATAAGGGAAGTAGATCTCGTGGATACCGCCGAGTACGTGCACGATCAGAGCGCCGGGAGCGGAATCCTTGGTTGCCTTGTCATT
>CADCIU010000027.1 GCA_902801585.1 uncultured Lachnospiraceae bacterium
GGAAGGCGAGTACATCTCCCTTGACGGCTCCACCGGCAAGATCTATCTTGGCGATATCCCGACAGTTGAGGCATCCATTTCCGGCAACTTCGAGAGAATCATGAACTGGGCAGACCAGTTCAGAAGACTGAAAGTCAGAACCAACGCCGATACACCTGAAGACGCTGCAAACGCAGTGCGTATGGGCGCAGAAGGCATCGGTCTTACAAGAACAGAGCATATGTTCTTCAATCCTGACAGAATTCCGAAGATCCGCAAGATGATCCTTTCCGACACCGTCGAAGAGAGAGAAGCGGCTCTGAACGAGCTGATTCCTTTCCAGAAGGGCGACTTCAAGGGCATCTACAAGGCTATGGAAGGCAGACCGGTCACGATCCGTTTCCTGGATCCGCCGCTTCATGAGTTCGTTCCCACAACGGAGGAAGACATCGCTGAGCTGGCTCAGGAGATGGGCCTTGCAGTTGATGATGTCAAGGCTCGCTGCGACGCTCTGCATGAGTTCAACCCGATGATGGGCCACCGCGGATGCCGTCTTGCAGTTACTTTCCCTGAGATCGCCAAGATGCAGACCAGAGCTGTCATGGAAGCTGCTATCGAAGTGAACGCAGAAGAAGGCTACGACATGATCCCTGAGATCATGGTCCCTCTGGTAGGCGACAAGAAAGAGCTGGCATTTGTCAAGAAGACCATCGTTGAGACCGCTGAGGAAGTCAAGAAAGAGAAAGGCTCCGATATCAAGTACCACATCGGCACCATGATCGAGATCCCGAGAGCTGCCCTTATGGCTGACGAGATCGCAGAGGAAGCCGAATTCTTCAGCTTTGGTACGAACGACCTGACTCAGATGACCTTCGGCTTCTCCCGTGACGACGCAGGCAAGTTCCTGACTGACTACTACAAGAGCAAGATCTATGAGTCCGATCCTTTCGCACACCTCGACCAGAACGGTGTTGGACAGCTGATCCAGATGGCTGCTGAGAAGGGCCGCAAGGTTCGCCCTGACATCAAGCTCGGCATCTGCGGTGAGCACGGCGGAGATCCCGCTTCCATCGAGTTCTGCAACAAGGTTGGTCTTACTTATGTATCCTGCTCACCGTTCCGTGTACCGATCGCAAGACTGGCTGCAGCTCAGGCGGCGATCACCAACGGCGATGTGAAATAAATGATATTTGAGACTGTCTTATATAGATAGGTGATCAAAATAAGACCGCCGCGCTAAGTGATGAATCTTAGCGCGGCGGTTTTTGTATTTAAATGATTGTTAAAGGGGGTCGCATTCTGTCAAATGCGACCCCCATGACACCCCTTATAAAATTACGCCAGCCCTCTCCATGTGATCCCGTAGATCTGTTCCATTACTTTGCAGATCTCATCCATCATATGATGGCATGCCTCATTCTCTGTGGCGAACTGCATGAGGCCGATCTTGTTCTTTTTCTCGCTGAAATACACTTCCCATTTGTCTTCGGAAGATTTGCCGATGCAGATCCTTCCTCCGTGAGAGCCGCCCTTGAGATTATATAAATGAGAGGGTACCAGATGCTCTTTAAAGAAAACTTTTAATTCTTTTACTGTCATGCCTTACCTCCTTGAATTTAAAAACGTTATAAGTAGTTTTTAAAACTACATATACTATAGCACTGTATCTCATGATATGCAACACATTCGATCAGATTGCGAAAGATAAAAAAATGATGTGCATAAGTAAAATATAGATAAATAAAGATATATCGAGTAAAATAAAGAAATATTGAGTAATACACGCATTTTATCCGGTTGCATTCAAAATTAGATATCACTATTATACCAACTAGAGTTAGCACTCAATACATAAGAGTGCTAACAACTGATTTAAGCGAATTAAGCAATTCGATCATTCACGCAGAATAAAGGAGGCGTACAAAATGAAGTTAGTACCTTTAGGAGACAGAGTCGTACTCAAGCAGCTCGAAGCTGAGATGACAACCAAATCCGGCATCGTTCTTCCCGGTCAGGAGAAAGAGAAACCCCAGCAGGCGGAAGTGATCGCAGTCGGCCCCGGCGGCATCATCGACGGCAAAGAGGTCAAGATGGAAGTTAAGGTCGGCGACAAGGTGATCTATTCCAAATATGCAGGCACAGAAGTAAAGCTCGAGGACGAGAAATTCATCATCGTCAAGCAGAATGATATTTTGGCCGTGATCGAGTAAGAGACGGTCTTTGAAACGGATACATATCCGGATCAGTTTAAAACCCGGTCCGGACTTACAGATGCAGTAATGCAGTAAATAAAGGAGTAACAACATGGCAAAAGATCTCAAACACGGCACAGACGCAAGAGTAGCGATGGCTGCCGGAATCAACAAACTCGCAGATACAGTAAAGATCACACTCGGCCCCAAGGGCAGAAACGTTGTTTTGGACAAGTCCTACGGCGCACCCACGATCACTAACGACGGTGTCACGATCGCAAAGGAAATCGAACTCGAGGACAATTTCGAGAACATGGGCGCACAGCTGGTCAAGGAAGTCGCGACAAAGACCAATGATGTGGCGGGCGACGGCACTACCACAGCTACCGTCCTCGCTCAGTCTATGATCAACGAAGGCATGAAGAACCTGGCAGCGGGCGCAAATCCGATCGTTCTCAGAAAGGGAATGAAAAAGGCAACTGACGCAGCTGTTGAGGCCATCCAGAAAATGAGCACGCCTGTAAACGGCAAGGCACACATCCAGAACGTCGCAACGATCTCTTCAGGAGATGAGGAAGTCGGCAAGATGGTCGCGGACGCTATGGAGAAAGTCTCCAAGGACGGCGTCATCACGATCGAGGAGTCCAAGACCATGCTCACAGAGCTGGATCTTGTCGAAGGCATGCAGTTCGACAGAGGCTATATCAGCGCTTATATGGCAACAGATATGGACAAGATGGAGGCCGTTCTCGAGGATCCCTTCATTCTGATCACAGATAAAAAGATCTCTACGATTCAGGAAATCCTTCCTCTTCTTGAGCAGATCGTCAAGATGGGCGCAAAGCTCCTGATCATCGCAGAGGACGTAGAAGGCGAAGCACTGACCACTCTGATCGTCAACAAGCTGCGCGGCACCTTCAGCGTCGTTGCTGTCAAGGCACCCGGCTACGGCGACAGAAGAAAAGCAATGCTCGAGGATATCGCGATCCTGACCGGCGGTACCGTCATCAGCTCCGATCTGGGCCTTGAGCTCAAGGATGCAACCATCGATCAGCTCGGCCGCGCTAAGAGCGTCAAGGTCGAGAAAGAGAACACTGTCATCGTCGACGGTCTTGGCGACAAGAATGCACTTGCTTCCCGCGTAGCGCAGATCAAGAAGCAGATCGAAGAGACCAAGTCCGATTTTGACAGAGAGAAACTGCAGGAGCGTCTTGCCAAGCTGGCAGGCGGTGTTGCCGTCATCCGTGTCGGTGCTGCTACCGAGACCGAGATGAAAGAGGCAAAATACCGCATGGAGGATGCCCTGAACGCAACCCGCGCCGCAGTAGAAGAGGGCATTATCCCCGGCGGCGGAAGCGCTTATATCCATGCATCCAAGGCTGTTGAGAAAGCCGTCGAGTCGCTTGAAGGCGACGAGAAGACCGGTGCCCAGATCGTCCTCAAGGCACTCGAGTCCCCTCTGTTCCAGATCGCGGAGAACGCCGGACTGAACGGCGCGGTCATCGTGAACAAAGTCAAAGAGTCCGAAGAAGGCATCGGCTTTGACGCTTACACAGAGAAATACGTCAATATGATCGAAGACGGAATCCTCGATCCCGCCAAGGTCTCCAGAAGCGCTCTGCAGAACGCTACATCCGTTGCATCCAGCTTCCTGACAACAGAAGCGGCTGTCGCAACGATCAAGGAGCCCCTGCCTCCTATGCCCGCAGGCGGCGCAGGAATGATGTAATCTGATTCATGATTCTTTAACTTCATAATTAAAGTATTTGCGAATTATGTAAATATGAACTTAAAAAGAGCTGCCCAACTACGGCAGCTCTTTTTTGACAGAGTAAAATGTGTAATACCGCCAATTTTCTGACAATCTTATTTGAAAAACTTGACAAAAAATCATATAATGACAATACTTTATAAAAAGTTTATAAAAGTGAAAGGATCAGATGGCGAGTATGACCGACAACATCGGAGAAAAAGCCTTCGAGGAGTTTGACAGAGGCAGGATTGAGGAAATAGGCGAGTATTTAAGTCCGGAGGAACTGTATTCGGACGTTATTGAGCGTGTCCGCAGATACCACCCTTCCGACGATATATCCCTGATCGAAAAGGGCTATGAGGTGGCGAAAAAGGCCCATGAGGGCCAGCTGCGCAAATCCGGTGAACCTTACATCATTCATCCGCTGTATGTGGCTCTGATCCTGGCGGATCTCGAGCTCGACAAGGAGACGATCACGGCGGGACTTCTTCACGATGTCGTGGAAGACACGATCATGACCAAGGAAGAGATCACACAGCAGTTCGGCTCCGATGTGGCGCTTCTGGTAGACGGTGTCACAAAACTGGAAAAACTCAAACTTTCCGGCGACTATCACGACAAGACACTGGTCCAGCAGGAAAACCAGGCGAGAAATCTCAGGAAGATGTTCCTGGCCATGGCCAAGGATATCCGCGTCATTTTGATCAAACTGGCCGACAGACTCCATAATATGCGCACACTTTCGCATATGCCTCCGGAAAAACAGGTCCGGATCGCGCAGGAGACGCTCGACATCTATTCTCCCATTGCATCCAGACTCGGTATCTCTATGATCAAAGTCGAGCTGGACGATCTGTCTTTGAAATATCTCAAACCGGATGTTTATTATGACCTCGTGGAAAAAGTCGCTCAGCGCAAATCCGAGAGGGAAAGATACGTTCACGAGATCGCTGTCGACGTGAAAAAACACATTGCACAGGCCGGCATTGAAGGTAAAGTGGACGGCCGTGTCAAGCATTTTTTCAGCATTTATAAAAAAATGGTCAATCAGGGGAAGACCCTGGATCAGATCTATGATCTGTTCGCAGTCCGCATCATCGTCAATTCGGTAAAGGACTGTTATGCGGCGCTCGGCATCATTCACGAAATGTACAAGCCAATTCCCGGCCGCTTCAAGGATTATATAGCCATGCCCAAGCCGAATATGTACCAGTCGCTTCACACGACGCTCATCGGCCCTACGGGACAGCCTTTCGAGATCCAGATCCGCACATTTGAGATGCACAGAGCTGCCGAATACGGTATCGCGGCACACTGGAAATACAAGGAACAGTCCGACGGCAAGAACCCCGAGAACAAAGAAGAAGAGAAGCTGACATGGCTCAGACAGATCCTGGAGTGGCAGAGAGAAATGTCAGACAACAAGGAGTTCATGGACCTCTTAAAGAGCGACCTGGATCTGTTCTCCGACAGCGTGTACTGTTTCACTCCCAGAGGTGAGGTGAAGAACCTGCCTGCGGGATCTACACCTATCGATTTTGCCTATTCGATCCATTCCGCCGTCGGTAACCGAATGATCGGCGCGAGAGTCAACGGGAAGATCGTCAACATTGATTACAGAATCCGCAACGGTGACCGGATCGAGATCATCACATCACAGAATTCCAAAGGCCCCAGCCCTGACTGGCTCGGCATTGTCAAGAGCGCTTCCACCCGGAACAAGATCAACCAGTGGTTCCGCCGGGAAATGAAAGAAGAGAATATCAACAGCGGCAGAGAGCTCATGGCCGCATACTGTAAGACTAAGGGCTATGTCCTGTCTGATCTTCTCAAGCCGGAATACAAGGAAGCTGTTCTGAAAAAATACGGTTTTCGCGAATGGGATGCTGTTCTTGCGGCGATCGGCCACGGCGGCGTCAAGGAAGGCCAGATCGTCAATAAGCTCCATGAGCTCTACGATGAAGACCACAGAAAGCAGGTCAGCGATGAGGAAGTGCTCCGGGAGATCTCCGAGCACAGGCCCCATATGCACAGCAAGGGACAGAACGCGATCATCGTAAAGGGGATCCACGATGTGGCCGTACGGTTTTCAAAGTGCTGCAATCCGGTCCCGGGAGATGAGATCGTGGGCTTTGTCACCAGAGGAAGAGGCGTTTCCATTCACAGAGCAGACTGTGTCAACGTCCTCAATCTCGATGAGGAGAATAAGGCGCGCGTCATAGAAGCAGCCTGGGCTGACGGCGCCAAAAACGAGAAAGAGGCAGGTTTCGTCTCCGAGATCAATATTTATGCAAATGACAGGGCAGGACTTCTCAATGATGTGGCGAAGAACTTCTCTGAGAGAGATATCAATATTTTGAAGGTCAATACCATGACCAGCAAGCAGGGAATCGCAACGCTCACAATCAGCTTTGAGGTAAAGAGCGTAGAGGATCTGCAGGAGATCTGCGGAAAACTCCAGAATATCCGCGGAGTTCAGGCAGTAAAGAGGACCAACGGATAACGGATGTGCGCACAGCGATGCGCCAACAGAGAGAGGTAGGAGATCATGAAGAAAATCCGGATCGGATGTTATGTTGTCGGAATGGTACAGACCAACTTTTACTTTCTTCATTTAGAGGGAGAAAAGGAGACGATCGTCTTCGATCCTGCCGATTACGGAAAAGAGATCTATGACGAGCTGACCAGACAGGGGCTTGAGATCAAGGCCATTTTTCTGACGCACGGTCACTTTGACCACATTATGGGCGTGAAGGCCCTCAAAGAAGCCTGCGGTGCGCCGGTCTATGCGAGTGCGCTCGAAAAAGACCTTCTGACGGATCCATATCTCAATACCTCCGCGCAGTACGGAAGATCATGCGTCGTCGAACCGGATCACTGGCTGATCGACGGTGAGACGGTGACCGCTGCCGGCATCACATTGCGGATGATCTCCACACCCGGCCACACAGAGGGAAGCTGCTGCTATTACATCGAAGAGACAGGCGGGGATCCCATCCTTCTGAGCGGTGATACGCTGTTTGAGAACTCTGTGGGAAGGACGGATCTTCCCACCGGTGACATGCACGATATTGTGGAGTCGATCCGCACGAAACTGTACAAGCTTCCCGATAATACGCAGGTATACACAGGTCACGGGGGAAGCACGACGATCGAACATGAGAAGAAATACAACTATTTTGTGACCGTTTAAATAGTATCGCTGAATGAATGTGTAATTGATCAATGATAGCTGTTGAGAATATTGAACTATATAGATATGAAATCCATTCTCTCCTGAAGGCGTTCTATCCTCAGGAGACGGTGAAGGTATTTGTAGGCGAGCCGGATCTTAGGAAATATCCTGAACCGGCTTTTTTGCGTGCAGAGTTTCATCCCGAATATATGGAGATGGAGATCCGGGGGAGCAGCACTTCTGCGCCTGAGGAGATCATCTGTCGCAGAGTTGAGGCACCGGAAGGCGTCTCGTTCGCATCCAAGGGCTCTCTGTGCAAGACCACAGCCAAGCATATGCTGTATGACATGCTGTCGGCCATTACCGGCCTGACTCTTCCCTGGGGCGAACTGATCGGGATCCGCCCGACAAAGATCGCTATGACAAGACTCAGAGCCGGCGATTCCTGTGAGGAAGCGGCCGCTTTTATGGAGAAGGAGCATCTTGTGAGCCGTGAGAAGGCAGCCCTTGCGGCGCAGATCGCGGACCGGGAAAGGCAGATCCTGTCCGGGATCCACTATGAAAACGGGTTCAGTCTCTATGTGGGCATACCGTTTTGCCCCACGACTTGTCTGTACTGCTCGTTCACTTCCTTTCCCCTCACATCCTGGAGATCCCGCGTCGACGAGTATCTCGATACGCTCGAGAGAGAGATGGAGGCATCCGCTCCGCTCATGCAGGGGAAGATCCTGGATACGCTGTATATAGGCGGCGGTACACCGACGACGCTCGAGCCCGCGCAGTCTCAGAGACTGATCAGGATGATCGGCCAGTATTTTGACCTGAAATCGCTTCAGGAGTTTACGGTAGAGGCGGGGCGTCCTGACAGCATAACGCCCGAAAAGCTCGCTGTACTGAAAGAAAACGGCGTCAGCAGGATCAGCGTCAATCCGCAGACCATGAGAGACCGCACTTTGAAGCTGATCGGAAGACAGCACAGTTCATCCGACACGGTACGTGCGTTTCACATGGCCAGAGAGGCGGGATTTGATAATATCAACATGGATATCATCCTCGGCCTGCCCGGAGAAAACGAGGATGACGTCCGCTATACGATCGAACAGATCCGCGAACTTACCCCGGACGATCTCACTGTTCATTCGCTCGCGGTAAAGCGGGCATCGAAACTGCAGAAGTGGATCGAAAAGAACGGGTTTTCCTCGATCCGCAATACGGATGCGAGCATGAAGATCGCGGCAGAGGGCGCTGCGGCGATGGGGATGCATCCCTATTACCTTTACAGACAGAAGAATATGTCCGGCAACTTCGAAAATGTCGGTTATGCCAAAGAAGGCAAGGCGGGAATCTATAACATATTGATCATGGAAGAAAAGCAGTCGATCCTGGCGCTCGGAGCGGGAAGTATTTCCAAAGGCGTCTTCGAGGGAGGAAGGATCGAGAGATGCGACGATGCCAAGGAAGTGGAGATCTATATCGATCATATTGAGGAAATGATTGAAAGAAAAAGAAAGCTATATGATCCAACCTTTGCAATTGTTAAAAAATAGTCTTGCAACAAACTGCACAATTGTGTTATAGTACCCGAAGTTTGTCCGATTTATTGCGGATGTTCTAATCAAAATAAAGATCACGGGCCCAATTATCTGATAATTCGGCCATTGATAAGAGGTAAAAATGGCAGCAGCACGCAGGCGTAAACATAATCTTGTAATTGTGGAGTCTCCCGCCAAGGTCAAGACGATCAAGAAATTCCTGGGGAGCAATTACGAAGTGACGGCAAGTTACGGACATGTCAGAGACCTTCCCAAGAGCAGGATGGGGATCGATGTCGATCATGACTATGAGCCAAAATATATCACCATACGGGGAAAAGGAGAGCTCCTTGCGGACCTTCGCAAGAAGGTCAAGAAAGCAGACAGGATCTATCTTGCAACGGACCCTGACCGCGAGGGAGAAGCGATCTCATGGCATCTTGTGGCAGCGCTGAAGCTGGACGAAATGAAGGACAAAGAGGTGTACCGCATCACCTTCAATGAGATCACCAAGAAGGCGGTCACGGAATCACTGAAAAATGCCCGCAGCATCGACATGAATCTTGTCGACGCACAGCAGACCAGAAGGATCCTGGACAGGGTCGTGGGATACAGGATCTCGCCCCTTCTGTGGGAGAAGGTCAAAAGAGGGCTCTCCGCAGGAAGAGTCCAATCCGTCGCACTTCGCATGATCGGCGACAGAGAAGAGGAGATCAGCGCATTTATTCCGCAGGAATACTGGACGCTGGACGCGCTCCTCAAAGCAGAAGGGATGAAGAAGCCTTTCACTGTGCACTATTACGGAAAAATCTCAGAGTCCGGAAAAGCGGTCAGGCAGGAATTGGAAAAGGAAGAGGACGCAAAGGCTGTCACCGATGCCCTTGAAGGGGCTTCTTTTAAGGTGACGGAAGTCAAGCGGTCCGAGAGGACCCGCAGACAGCCTCTGCCCTTTACGACATCGACACTGCAGCAGGAAGCAAGCCGCGCCTTGAATTTCTCCACTCAGAAAACTATGCGCATTGCACAGCAGCTCTATGAAGGCGTCGAGATCAAAGGGAGCGGCACAGCGGCTCTGATCACCTATCTCAGAACTGACAGCACCCGCATTTCCGATGAGGCGCAGGCATCATCAGCTGCATATATCAGCAGTCATTACGGAGAGGAATATCTCCTGAAACAGGAGAAGAATTCCAAGGCGGAAGGAAAGATCCAGGACGCCCATGAAGCGATCCGGCCTACCGATCCGGAATTCGTTCCCGCAGCGATCAAGGAATCGCTCTCAAGAGACCAGTTCAGGCTGTACCAGCTGATCTGGAAGCGCTTTTTGGCCAGCAGAATGAGCCCTGCCCGTTATGAGAACATGCAGGTAAAGATCACGGCGGCGGACAGCTATGTTTTTACAGCTTCCGCATCCAGGCTGCTCTTCGACGGATATCTGTGTGTCTACAACCAGGAAGAGGAAGAAAAGTCGGAAAATCTCTCCTTTGATCTCGATCGGGAAAGTGTACTGACGCTTCTTAATTTCGATCCGAAGCAGCACTTCACACAGCCCGCGCCGCATTATACGGAGGCTTCGCTCGTTAAGGCACTGGAGGAGCAGGGGATCGGGCGTCCCAGTACGTACGCCCCTACGATCACGACGATCCTGGCAAGGCACTACATCGTCAAAGAGGACAAGAACCTCTATATGACGGAACTTGGAGAAGTCGTCAATTCTATGATGAAGCGGGCATTTCCTTCGATCGTCGATCCGGCTTTTACGGCGCACATGGAGGGCCTTCTCGACGGCGTTGCCGACGGAACCGTCAAGTGGAAGACTGTGATCGAGAATTTCTATCCGGATCTGGACGAAGCCGTCAAACAGGCGGAGATCGATCTTGAGAAGGTTAAGATCGCCGACGAAGTGACGGACGAAGTCTGCGAGAACTGCGGCAGGAATATGGTCATCAAGTACGGTCCTCACGGCAAGTTCCTTGCATGCCCGGGATTTCCGGACTGCCACAATACCAAGCCCTATTATGAGAAGATCGGTGTGATGTGTCCCAAATGCGGCAAGGATATTGTGGTCAAAAAGACGAAGAAGGGGCGCAAGTACTACGGATGCATGGGTAATCCTGAATGTGATTTCATGAGCTGGCAGAAGCCGTCCGACAAGAAATGTCCCAAATGCGGCGGAATGATGCTTGAAAAGGGAAGCAGGCTGGTCTGTGAGAACAGGGACTGCGGATATATGGAGAACCGGTCCGACGAATGATCTTCGGACCAATGCTAATTGTATTGGGAAAGGCCAGGTGTAAAATTGAACAGGTCTCAGACAATCGGAAATGTGAAGCTTTTGGACAATACCAGAAAAATTGAGAGGCTTCTGCACAACAACGATACGGGGAAGGTCGTTTTTAATGATATCTGCAGGGTGATGAGCAATGTGCTCAAATCCAATATTCTTGTCATCAGCAAAAAGGGGAAGGTACTGGGGTACGGCGAGTACAACGAGATACCGATCCTGAGTGAGCTGATCACGGACCAGGTGGGCACCTTTATCGATCCTGCTTTGAACGAGCGCTTTCTGGGCGTTCTCTCCACAAACGAGAACGTGAACCTCGGGACTCTCGGTTTTGTGAGAGAAGAGGACTGCAATAACGTGGGGATCATCGCACCCATCGAGATCGCCGGCGAGAGGCTGGGCACCGTCTTTATTTATAAAGACGGCCCCGGATTCGATATCGATGATATCATCCTGTGCGAGTACGGCACCACTGTTGTCGGATTGGAAATGCTCCGGGCTGTGACAGAGGAGACTGCGGAAGAGAACCGCAAGATCAATGTCGTGAAGTCGGCGATCAATACACTCAGTTATACCGAGATGCACGCGATCGTGCACATATTCGAGGAGCTGAGCGGCATTGAGGGAATCCTGGTCGCGAGCAAGATCGCTGATAAAGCCGGGATCACAAGGAGCGTCGTTGTCAATGCTCTCAGAAAATTCGAATCTGCCGGTGTCATCGAGTCGCGCTCCTCAGGCATGAAGGGAACATACATTAAGGTCCTCAATGACGCCATCTACGGCGAGCTCAAGGAGCTGAAAAAGCAGGTGGATCCCGAAAACCAGGGCATTTAAGATCATTATACTAATACAAAGAAAACTGCGGTATAAAACACTTGTACATGCTGTCTAATTGTGATAAAATTTAAATGTTGCGTTACAGTAAGCACGTATTTTCGGCAGATACCGGTGCTCTACCCGGGCTCTGACCCGGCAGGGTGGTAGCAGACCTTCATCACTGCATACGAAAATGCGGAAGAAAAAACCAAACACGGAGGAAAAGAAATGAGTGTTGTAACAATGAAACAGCTGCTTGAAGCAGGCGTACACTTCGGTCACCAGACAAGACGCTGGAACCCCAAGATGGCTCCCTATATCTTCACTGAGAGAAACGGGATCCACATCATCGATCTTCAGAAGTCTGTCGTGAAAGTCGACGAGGCTTACAGAGCCGTATTTGAGATCGCTGAGCAGGGTGGTACCATCCTTTTCGTAGGAACCAAGAAGCAGGCACAGGACGCTGTCAGAACAGAGGCAGAGCGCTGCGGCATGTATTTCGTAAATGAGAGATGGCTGGGCGGCATGCTCACCAACTTCAAGACCATCCAGGGCAGGATCGAGCGCCTCAAGAAGATCGAGGCTATGTCTCAGGACGGCACATTCGACGTACTTCCCAAGAAGGAAGTTGCCAAGCTGAACAAGGAGTGGGAGAAGCTGGAGAAGAACCTCGGCGGAATCAAAGAAATGACCCACATTCCGGATGCCATCTTCGTTATCGACCCCAAGAAGGAGAGAATCTGCGTAGCAGAGGCACATGCTCTGGGCATTACCCTGATCGGTATCGGCGATACGAACTGCGATCCCGAAGAGCTTGATTACATCATCCCCGGCAACGACGACGCGATCCGCGCAGTCAAGCTTCTCTGCAGCAAGATGGCTGACGCTGTCATCGAGGCAAAGCAGGGTGAAGAGAATGTAGATACTTCAGAGCAGGAAGCACTGGCTCAGGAGTCCGCTGCGAGCGAAGCTGAGCAGGCAGAAGAGGGAACTCTGTAATTCCCCGTTCGTTTCCACAAAAGATACATATTTGAAGGAATAGAGAGGTAAAGAAATGGCAATTACAGCAGCACAGGTCAAACAGTTGAGAGAAGTTACAGGCGCAGGAATGATGGACTGCAAGAAGGCCCTCACTGAGACCAACGGCGATATGGACGCAGCAGTTGAGTTCCTCAGAAAGAAGGGACAGGCTAAGGCTGAAAAGAAAGCCAGCAGGATCGCAGCAGAAGGTATCTGCTACATCGCGCAGGACGGCGACAACAAGGCAGCAGTCGTTGAAGTAAACTCCGAGACAGACTTCGTTGCACAGAACGAGAAGTTCCGCACATACGTCGCTAAGGTCGCTCAGCAGGCTCTGAATACAGCCGCCGCGGACATCGACGCATTCATGGGCGAAGCATGGGCTGAGGACACAGCTAAGACCGTTAAGGATTCCCTCATTGATATGATCGCCGTGATCAGCGAGAAGCTGAGCATCCGCAGATTCAGAAAGATCGAAGAGACGGAAGGCTGCGTGGTCACATATCTCCACGGCCAGGGCAGGATCGGCGTTATCGTCGACGCCAAGACAGATGTTGTCAATGCAGATGTTAAGACAGCTCTCACTAACGTAGCAATGCAAATCGCTGCTATGAATCCCAAGTACATCAGCCAGGCGGATATCCCGGATGATTACAAAGAGCACGAGAAAGAGATCCTGCTCGCACAGGCGATCGAGGAGAACAACAAGCTTCCTGAGAACAAGAGAAAACCTGAGAACATCATCGAGAAGATGCTGATCGGCAGACTGAACAAGCAGTTCAAGGAAATCTGCCTGCTCGATCAGGTTTATGTCCGCGCAGAGGACGGCAAGCAGACAGTTGGTCAGTATCTTGACCAGGTCAGCAAGGCCAACGGAACCAAGATCATCATCAAAGAGTTCGTACGTTTCGAGACCGGCGAAGGAATCGAGAAGAGACAGGACAACTTTGCTGAGGAAGTTATGGCTCAGGCCGGTGCCGCCGCGAAATAATTCCGGGCGTTTACCGATGAAATGAGAACACATGGGGGTACTGCAATGCAGATGATATTCTGCTGTGCAGTACCTCTTTTTATTGAGCATAAGATCAGGCCGGGAACACAGCTGTCCAAATCCTGCTTTACCGGCCGCCGGTGCCAGGTTTGCGAAAACGAGAGTTGCAAATTATTGTTTTGATTCGTGCAACTGTGTTGTATAATGATAAATCAGAGGAAATCATGCTTGCGTCATGCCCGTGGACAGGGCAGGAGACAAGCGCCTGAGGAAGATGCGCCCGGCGTGTCTCTATGGAGGAATACATTGAAGATCAGAAAGATCAATGATACGACAGTCAACTGCATTATCACGCAGGAAGATATGAAAAAGCACGGTATTCATATTGACGATTTCTTTGACCGCAAGAAAAATGCCGTGGAATTTATCAGGGGAATCATTCTCAAAGCGGTAAATTCAGCGGAACTGAACATCAAAAGCAGCTATACGGCCATGAAGATCTCAGTCCTTCCGGACAAGTCTGTGAGTCTTACGATCTCACAGGATCCGATCGAATCCGGCAGGATCAGGGAGACCAAAGAAGAGGCCATGCAAAGTGCAGGGATCATGACCGGCAGCCGTAAAAAAGCAGGTGCCGAAAGTTCGGATCCGGGAGTTGCAGCGGCCGGCATCTATATTTACGAGTTCGGCTCGATCCGGGAAATGCGCGCATGCTGCCGCATGCTCACGGGATGTGCCGGAATCGGGAGTTCGGTATATTTTGTAAAAGAGACAGGACTCTACTACCTGATCCTCGAGAGAGAAGCTGAGACGGACGATCAGTATGACAGTTTTGTGCTCAAGGTGAGCGAGTTCGGAAAAATGGTCACCTGCGACGACAGGACATTTGCGTACCTTAAAGAACACAGCGAATGCATACTCAGAAGCCGCGCTGTACAGCAGATTTATGAGCTGTATAAGTGACGGACGGGTTTGGAGATCCGCAGACTGCGGAATAAGAACAGTCAGATGAATGAGAATCAAAAGACGGGAGTTCGTCTTAATCAGTATATAGCATCCTGCGGGATCTGCTCGCGAAGAGAAGCGGACCGACTGATCGAAGCGGACAGGGTGCGCGTGAACGGGCTGCCGGCGGTTTCCGGCATGCGTATCGAGGGAACGGAAGAGGTCACTGTGGACGGCAAGCGTCTGAGGGGCCGTGTCAATCATATTGTGGTCGCGTATTATAAACCTGTCGGAGTGACCTGCACAGCCAGGGATCCTCACGCCGGCAGAACGCTCGGTGAAGCCTTTTCCTTTCCTGTCAGATTGACTTATGCAGGCCGTCTGGACAGAGAATCGGAAGGGCTTCTTCTGATGACCAATGACGGAGCGCTGATCGATGCGATGATGCGTGGAGCCAATGGTCATGAGAAAGAGTATATTGTGCGCGTAAAGAGCAGGATCTCAGATGCAGATCTGGAGAGACTCAGAAAGGGGATCCGCCTGAAGGACCTGAATGTGACGACGCGTCCGTGTGAAGTGGAAAGACTCGGCGATCACACGTTCAGGATCATTCTGACCCAGGGTCTCAATCGCCAGATCAGAAGGATGTGCAAAGCGATCGGAAACGAAGTGAAGAAGCTTAAGAGGATCCGTGTCCTGAATATTGAGCTGGGCTCGATGAAGCCCGGGGAACAGAGGATCATCACGGGCGATGAGCTGGCGCAGCTTTACAGCATAGCCGGCAGATCGTCATAAGCACACGGGAACGCTATTTAAGGCGCTTTGACTTGGGGGGAAGATGTTGGAGCCGATGGATAATCTCAATAACACTATAGAGGATACGGCAGGCGCAGACTCCGCGAAAGAGCGGATCAAGGAACTGACGCTGCTGCTCAACCGAGCCAATGAGAGCTATTACAATCATGATACGGAGATCATGAGCAATTTTGAGTACGACAGATTGTACGATGAGCTTTCCGCGCTCGAAAAGAGCACCGGCATCGTAATGGCCGGATCTCCGACCATCCATGTCGGCTACGCGGCAGCGCAGGAGCTGCCCAAAGAACGGCATGAAACCCCTATGCTCTCTTTGGATAAGACAAAAGACCGGGACGCGCTGGCACAGTGGCTCTCCGGGCATGAGGGCCTTCTGTCTCTGAAATTGGACGGTCTGACGGTCGTACTCACTTATGAGGGAGGCAGACTGGTCAAGGCAGTGACAAGAGGAAACGGTGAAGTCGGTGAAGTGATCACAGACAACGCGAAGGTCTTTGTCAACCTTCCCGTTCAGATCCCTTGTACGGATCCCATCCTCATAAGGGGAGAAGCTGTGATCCGCTATTCGGACTTTGCCGCTATCAACGAAGAACTGGAGGCGGAGGCGCTCACTTCGGGCGATCTGTCTTTTGCCAGATATAAGAATCCGAGAAACCTGTGCAGCGGCAGTGTCAGACAGCTGAACAACGAGGTCACGGCGAAGCGCAGAGTCCGCTTCTATGCATTCTCCCTTGTGCAGGCCGGCGGAAGAGATTTCGGCAATTCCCGTGAGAATCAGCTTTTGTTTCTGAGGGAACAGGGATTTGAGATCGCCGAATATGTTCGGGTAACCCCGGAAAACGTCGCAGATGCCGTCGGCCGGTTCGAAAAAGAGATTGCACATCAGGATCTTCCATCCGACGGACTTGTGCTGACGCTGGATGACATTGCATACGGGGAATCCCTTGGGACGACCGCGAAGTTCCCGAGAAACAGCATTGCTTTTAAGTGGGCGGACGAGATCAGTGAGACAACGCTCACGGATGTCGAGTGGAGCGCGAGCAGGACCGGACTGATCAATCCGGTCGCGGTCTTTGAACCGGTAGAACTGGAAGGGACGACCGTAAAGAGAGCTTCCGTGCACAATGTCAGTATTGTCCGCGAGCTGAAACTGGGAATCGGTGACAGGATCACGGTCTATAAAGCCAATATGATCATTCCTCAGATCGCCGAGAACCTGACAGGTTCGGGGAACCTCGAGATCCCCTCAAAATGTCCTGTCTGCGGTCATGATACGCTAATTCGCAGGGACAATGATACGGAGGTGCTGATCTGCACAAATCCGGAATGCACAGCCAAAAAGATCAAGGCTTTTTCTCTCTTTGTGAGCCGGAGCGCCATGAATATCGACGGCCTTTCCGAGATGACGCTGGAGAAACTGATCGCTGCAGGACTGATCCATAGTTTTGCCGATATTTATCATCTTTCAGAGCACCGGGAGACCATCGAGCAAATGGATGGATTCGGGGCAAGATCCTGTGACAAGCTGTTCGAAGCCATCGAGAGATCTAAAGAGACGACCCCGGCCAGAGTCCTGTGTGCGGTCGGAATACCCGGGATCGGAACTTCGGGTGCCAGAATCCTGTGCACACATTTTCACGATGATCTGGACAGGATCCGAAATGCGGACAGAGAGGAGCTGGCCGGTGTTGACGGGATCGGCCCTGTGCTTGCGGACAATATTCGAAACTTTTTCGATGATCCGGCCGCTGCCCGGTCGCTGGATGCACTGGTCCGCGAGCTTCACATCGCCAAAGAAGAGGGCAGTGAAAAGCCGCAGCTTCTCGCAGGAAAGACGTTTGTGATCACAGGCAAGGTATATCATTTTGAGAACCGGGATGCACTAAAATCCATGATCACAGCGCTTGGCGGAAAAGCGGCCGGAAGCGTCTCTTCCAAGACGGATTATCTGATCAACAACGACGTGACATCGAATTCATCAAAGAACAAAAAGGCCAGAGAATTGGGAATTCCCATCCTCTCCGAAGAGGAATTCCTGAAAATGACCGGTGCGGCTGCAGAGCCGGGAAAGGAATACTAATGCCAATCAAAATACAGAATGACCTGCCGGTCAAAGAGATACTGGAAAACGAGAACCTTTTCATTGTGGATGAGAACAGGGCGATCCATCAGGACATACGTCCTCTTCAGCTGTGTATCCTCAACCTGATGCCCAAAAAGGAAGAGACGGAGCTGCAGCTCCTCAGGATGCTCTCCAACACACCTCTTCAGATCGACATCACTTTCATGAAGATGAGTTCTCACAGATCACTCAATACGCCCCTCTCTCATCTCAACAAGTTCTACTATACTTTCCAGGAGCTGAGGGATCAGCGCTTCGACGGCCTGATCATCACCGGCGCACCGGTAGAGAAAATGGAGTATGAAGAGGTGGATTACTGGCCTGAACTCTGTGAGGTATTTGCCTGGAGCAAGACCAACGTCTTCAGTACTTTTCATATCTGCTGGGGCGCACAGGCAGCCTTGTATTATCATTACGGACTCAAAAAGAGGCTTCTGCCAAAGAAGCTTTTCGGTGTCTACTCACACAAGGTCCGCCACAGAAAAGAGCCTCTTGTCCGGGGATTTGACGACTACTTCCTCATTCCGCACAGCAGGTACACGGAAGTCTCTGCCAGATCCATTCATGCCTGCAAAGATCTCCGTATTCTTGCAGAGTCTGAGGAGGCAGGCGTTCTCCTGTGCATGTCGACGGACGGCAGAAAGATCTTTATCATGGGACATGCGGAATATGACCGCAACACGCTCCGCGACGAGTACACAAGAGATGCCAGAAAAGGGCTGGGGACAGCGATCCCCGTCAATTATTTCCCGAACGATGATCCTGAAGGAAAACCGCTTTTGGAGTGGCGCGCACACAGCTATCTTCTTTACAGCAATTGGCTCAACTATTATGTCTACCAGTTGACGCCTTATGATCTCAATGAGATCCACTGAACATCACCGATCGTATGGGGAACAGAATGGACGATCTGCATTTGAAAAATACGGAGAAACGGTGTTTCGCAGTTCTCTCCGGAACGGCAAAAAACAGTGAAGAGTTTATGGATTCTCCGACCTTTTTCCTGAGCAGGGCGCCGATGAGGGACAGGCTTTGGCTTCTGATCTTTCTTGAGGCGCTCATAGCCATTGAAAACGGGTCGGAGGAATACTTCGAGACAGATTACATCATGGCGGTCAACGAATACCTTGTCCGCCGGTCTGATCTGTCTGTTCGTATGCTCAATACATGGATCTCGGGGCAGAATTTCAGATCCATGCAGGAAGTGACGGATTTTTTCAACGACCGATACCGCGTGACAGGCCAGTTCTTTAAGGACAATCAGCTGCTGTGCCGCAGGGAGTGGCAGGAATCCGCCTCTTTGTACAGAGCTTTCTGGATCTCCGCTGTCAGGGCACAGGAGGAGATACCGGAAGAGACAGCGGTTTACGATGTCAATCTGGGAGACCGGAAATTCCGCGAGAACCCGGTCGGTTACCTGCTCTCGGTCAGAGAGGAGGAACGGCTTCGCTATATTGTTCTTTTGGCAGGCACGATCTACGAGTATGAGCATGCGGCAGGTACCACAGTCGCAGTGCGGTCCGAAAAGACCTGCAGAGAATTTGTCAGAGACTTCGGGAACCTGCTCAATAAATATATCAAATATCCGGAAGATCCCGAGATACAGACACTGACGCTGATGGTCCATATGGATATGGACGGCAGGGATTTCAGGGATGACGTCAAGCGCAGAGCCTATTTCAACGAGTATCTGAGACGGGCCGCCTACAAGTGGCACACCAATCAGAGTGGCTGCCGCAAAGCAGTGACCGACAAATGGGAGGAATACGGTGTTTATTTCCGCCGACTGCCCGAGGACGGACATGAACCGATCGTACCGGATCTTTATCTGGACGAGGCCATTCTCAATATCCCGCAGTTTCAGACAGACCCCTTGAGTTTCCTGCGCAGTCAGGTCAAAAAAGAGCAGAGCATCCATTTTCTGACTATGCTGCACGCATCCTCTGCCACTCCGGAAAATGCCGCGCTGTCGGCGTTTCTGATCACAAGATGGCTTAAGGAACCCGACGAGGAATCTGCAGTTGAACTGGATTCCTTCTTCGGATGGACGGACTGCACAGATGAGGAGCGCACATATCTGATCGAGCAGGATATCTGGGATCTGGTCTCTGTCTGGAGATATAACCTAAAAAAGTGCAGGGAACGAGTCAAGACCGGCTGGGCTGCATACGAAGAATCCTACGGCCATATGATCGCCGAGAATGTCATTCCCGATGATCTGAAGCGATTCGAAGATATTTTCGAAGATTCCGGATTTATTGACGACCCCATCAGTGTCATTGCGGACATGGACCGCGGCGAACAGGAAAGATTCGTCGACTTCTGCGCAGCGCTCAACGGCAGGGATGAACATGACGCAGCGGTACTCTCAGAGGCAGTTCTGGCCTGGCTGGAGAATCCCGCCAACGAAGGGGCCCGTCAGCTTATGCACAGGATCGGCGGATGGTGGGCTGCAGGCGTCTCGGAAGAGATCTCCTCGATCCGTGACTTTTTTGAAAAGGCAGCCGTATCGTGGAAGTTCAATTACGGCGGGCTGCGAAGCAATGCGGTGCAAAACTACAAATCCTATTTTTCCAGGCTGACGGACAGGCAGGGCGAGAGCAGGGAAGAGGGATTCGAGCAGGAATTCAGGTCCTTCTACAGGATCATGGAAAACGAAGAATTCATCGAGCATCCCTCAAGATACCTAAGGCATATGAATCAGCTGCAGTGCGTTCGATTTCTGCTGTATCTGGCAGCAGTGTCGGGGATGGATCCCGAGAATGCGCTGCGGTTCGCAGTCGTCTTTAAGAACGTGATCTTCTATCCCAATGACGGACTGCGGAAAAGAGTAGATATGATCCTGGGAAGGATCAGCCAGGACGACAGGCAAAGAAACGGCTATATCGACGAACTGCTGTCGGGGTCTGTCAGGGAGTACGGCAATGATCTTGAGAAGCGCGCCGCAGCTGAAGAGAACTGGGCTTCTTACGCGCGAATATTCGAGGATCACCAGGAAAAGCAGAAGAAGAATCACTGGGAGCTCACGGACCAGAATGTCAGGAAGCTGTTCCGCTACTGCGCAACGGGAAAAGAGAGCGCGAGCACTGTCAGGCCTGAAGATCCGGGCGCCGTAGTCGTCAGGATCCTGGGAGATGAAAAACCCGTGAAATTCCGATTCCGGGATGTGGCCCTGTGCGCCGATCATATATACAGTGAGCAGACGGGAGAGATCCTCCGGTTTATGCTCGGCCAGCTCGAAATGTTCCATCTGAGAGGTCAGAATAAGAATCAGCGGACGTATCCGGTCACCTATCCGGTGGAGATGGCAAGCACCCGCCGCAACGGATACGGGGAGAAAATACAGTGGACGGATTCGGAGACCGTGATCTTCCAGCTGCTCTATCTGGCAGTCGGAGCCGAACTGATCCCTCCCCTTCATCAGTCGGTCAATGAGAGGACCGGTGAAATGAAGCTGATCATCAAACTTGACGAGGGCGGAGCTGATAAGATCGAGACCATCCTCAAAGGCAGCTGAATGCACAGCAGCAGGTAATTGGGCAATCTTTGACCAAACCTATCAAGATTTCATAAGTTTTTGTTTACACATTTTGATTACGAAAATATAATAGAAAAGTGGGGGTCCGCTAAATCCGGGCCGACAGAGTATTTTGGTTACAGGAGGTTTTGAAACATGTCTGGTAAAGATCCGGAGTTGTCCCGCCTCGGCGAGGCGCTCAGCAGTGCGAGAACTGCTTATGCATCGGCAAAGAAGAATACAGATGAGACCAAGTCGCGTTTGAACGAGACAGGAAGCAGGATTCAGACATTTAATACGAAGATCGCGGAACTCAAGAAGAGCATCGATGCCGAGTACAATGCGATGAGGAGCGAGCGTGCTAACGGGGACAGGAATGCAGCGGATGAACACCGCTCAGCCGCTCAGGCCATGCAGGATAAGCTGACAGAGATCTATGATCTCAAGAAGGCCTGCTTTGCCGAATTGGATGAAGCGCGCGCTGCTTTTAATAAAGCGCTGGATTCACAGAAGACACTCCGTGATGCCGTGCAGCATGCGTGGGACAGTTTCAATGAGAGACTCGAATTTCTCAAGTCCGAAAATGCGAAA
The DNA here is from genome assembly GCA_902801585.1 of uncultured Lachnospiraceae bacterium. Next base: position 21,734 of record CADCIU010000027.1, read on the forward strand.
GAACAGGCGAAGTGGAAAGAAAAGCCGTGCAGAATCTGCGGCGTGCCGATCCGCTACAATGTGGAGTGGAAACATATTCCGAACCTGTGCAAGGACTGCTTCGAAAAAGATAAAGAGAACTGGGAAGACAGAACCTGTGCGAAATGCGGCAGGAATTTCCGTATCAACAAGAGCTGGGAGCACATTCCCACGATCTGTCCGGAATGCCGCAAGGTCGTAAAAGCCGAGAAAGCCGCCCGGGAGGCGGAAAAGGCTGCTAAACTGGAAGCGCAGAGGGAAGAAGCCGAAATGCTCGAGAAAAGCGCAAGACTTGAGAGAGAGGAAGCTGCCTCAGCTCTCGTAGATGTTGCCAACGAGGAAATGCAGGATTTAGAGAACTGACAGCAGATGATAAGACAGAAGCTGTGATCGCGAAGAAGGGACCGAAAGTGAAGAAAGAATTTGAAGTGACGATCCGAAGCGGAGAGACCCTCAAAGGATGGCATTGGCCTGCCGACTCTGCCAAGGTGAATCTGACGATCATTACCGGAATGAATGAATATGCTCTTCGCTATGCCGGATTTGCCGGCTGGATGAATGAGCACGGAGTAAATGTCTGGTGTCTTGATGCTTTCGGACAGGGCAGAAACGCAGCTTCCAAGGACATGCAGTCCCGATGGCCGGAGAGAGGGTTCGAGAAGAACGTGGACGCGATCTACGAGATGATCCGCATGGCATCTTCGAACAAACTTCCCACCTATCATATGGGCCATTCTATGGGTTCCTTTATGACACAGTCTCTTCTGGAGAGATATCCTGAATGTGCGAAAGGCATCATTCTGTGCGGGTCCAACGGAGGGCAGGAAGCGCTCATGAAGAACGGCTTCAGGCTGTCCAAGCTTCTGGTCAGGGATAAAAACTGGTATGAAGAGAGCCCTCTGCTTCAGAGCATGGGGCTTGGCAGTTTTTCCAAAGCGGTGAAAGACCGCAAGACGGATTACGACTGGCTCTCATACAATGCGGACAATGTGAGATCTTATATCGAAGACCCCTGGTGCGGACATTGGAATACCGGAGGCTTTTGGAAAGAATTCATGCGCGGCATGGCAGTGATCTGGGACAGAAAAGAGATGGAGATGATCTCGCGCAAGGAGAAGATCCTGATCATTTCCGGCGAGGATGACCCTGTAGGACGCATGGGCAAGGGACCGGTGTGGCTTTGGAAGAAATACAGAAGCCTGGGACTTTCGGGGACAGTACTAAAACTCTACCCTCACATGCGGCATGAGATCCTCAATGAAAACGGGAAAGAGAGAGTCTATAAAGATATTTTGACATTTATTCTTCCCGGATATTACTAAACACACAAATTGGCAATTGAATAATTGTGAAAAATGACTAAAACCGTCTGTGAAGCGGCTTTCTTTTAGTGGAATCCCACGACTTACAAAAACAGGGTTCGGATGATAAGATTAGCGTGTTAAAAAGCAACATCCGATTCTTGATGTAAGACTTAGTTAAGGAGGCTTGTTCATGGGTGGTTTTTTTGGTGCTGCACTTCGCGAAGATGTCGTATTTGATCTGTTCTACGGAACGGATTACCATTCTCATCTGGGCACAAGAAGAGCGGGAATGGCGGTATATGATCCCGTGAAAGGATTTGACCGCGCGATCCACAATATAGAGAGTTCCAATTTCAGGCCGAAATTTGAAAAAGACATCATAAAGATGAAAGGAAATCTCGGGATCGGATGTATAAGTGATTTCGAACCGCAGCCGCTGATCGTTCGCTCTCATCACGGTACTTATGCGATCACGACGGTAGGAAAGATCAATAATATCCACGAGCTGACAGACAAACTCTTTAGCGGGACCCACTCCCATTTTCTGGAGATGAGCGGAGGCGATATCAATCCGACCGAGATGGTAGCTTCTCTGATCAACCAGAAGAGCTCTATTGTTGAAGGAATACTCTATGCGCAGGAGATGATCAAAGGTTCAATGACTTTTCTGATCATGACTCCCAAGGGGATCTACGCATCAAGAGACCGCTGGGGAAGGACTCCGGCCGTGATCGGCAAAAAAGATACTGGATATTGTGTTTGTTTCGAGAGCTTTTCTTATCTCAATCTCGGATATGAGCCCGAGAAGGAACTTGGGCCGGGAGAGGTCGTGTTCATCACACCTGACGGATATGAAGTGATCATCCCTGCCCGCAGCGAGATGCGCATCTGTTCCTTCCTCTGGATCTACTACGGATTTCCGGCATCTTCCTACGAAGGCGTCAACGTAGAAGATATGCGCTACGGATGCGGACGAAAACTGGCGGAACGTGACATGCGCAGAGGCAACATTCATCCTGACTGCGTGGCCGGCGTCCCGGACTCCGGTATTGCACACGCCATCGGTTATGCCAATACATCCGGTGTGCCTTACTCCAGGCCTTTCGTCAAATACACACCCACATGGCCCAGATCATTTATGCCCACACATCAGAGCAAAAGGGATCTGATCGCCAAGATGAAACTGATCCCGATCCATAAGCTGATCGGCGGGAAACGCCTGCTCCTGATCGATGATTCGATCGTTCGCGGCACGCAGCTGAGGGAGACGACGGAATACCTCTACAACAGCGGTGCTGCTGAAGTCCACATCCGTCCCGCATGCCCTCCGCTGGTCTTCGGATGCAAATACCTCAATTTCTCTAGGTCAGATTCGGAGAAAGAACTGATCACAAGAAGAAAGATGGAACTTTTGGAGGGGACTGCATCCTTTACAGAGGCAACACTCGAGAAATACACGGATCCGGATTCCGACCAGTATCACGCAATGCTGGAAGAGATCCGGAAGGAACTCAATTTCACATCTCTCCATTATCATCGTCTCGATGATATGATCGATTCGATCGACATCGCTCCGTGCAATCTGTGCACATACTGCTGGAACGGAAGAGAGTAAAATAAACCGGCCGCCCGGAGAGATCAACTCTGCGGGCGGCCGGTTGTTTTATGATATTATTCTTATTCTCACAATATTTTGACGCGGTCAGCGCAGCTTCATCGGCACATAGTGCTGATGCTCGCCGATATATTTGGTCGCAGGCCGCATGATCTTTCCGTCGTACATCTTGTTCTCTACATTATGCGCGACCCATCCGGCGACACGGGCGATCGCGAAAAGGGGCGTATACAGATCCTCAGGAATACCGAGCATCTTGTAGGCAAATCCGGAATAGTAGTCGACGTTAGTGCAGACCGTCTTGCCTTTTCTCTCCATGACGACTTTTTTGACGACCGATTCGAACGCCTCATAAAAATCATACCTCTCGGGACAGCCCTGCTCCTGAGAAAGTCTGTGACAGAGCCCTCTGAGGAGCTCGCATCTGGGATCGCTGAGCGTATAGACGGCGTGGCCGAATCCGTATATGAGCCCGGAATTGTCAAAATAGTCTTTGTCCAGGATCCTCTCGACAATAGTGCGAAGCAGGTTCTCGTCACAGGAGTAATGCGTGTCCGCAATGATCTGCTGCATCATCTTGGTGACGCTGATATTGGCACCGCCGTGCTTTGGTCCCTTGAGAGAGCCGATGGATCCGCACACGGCGGAGTAGAGATCGGTTCCGGTTGATCCCATGACGACATTTGTGAAGGTCGAGTTGTTGCCCCCGCCGTGCTCGGCATGGATCATAAGGATCGCATCGAGAACGGAAGCCTCCTGATCAGTGAATTTGCCGTCCGTGCGGAGCATATAGAGGATGTTCTCCGCGATGGAATAGTCAGGCCTGGGATAGTGAATGATCAGGGAGTTCCTGTAAAAATGGTGCATCTTGGCAAAATAGGAATAGCAGCCGATCGACGGAAACTTTGCGACCAGATCGATCCCCTTGAGTAATGTCTGATAGGTGTCCTGCGCGTCGGGATCCGGCGCATAGTTGTACAGGGAGATCGTACAGGACTGCAGCTTATTCATCAGGTTTCTGGACGGTGTCCTGAGGATATCGTTGGTGAGGAAATCGGAAGGGAGATCATAGCGGTCGGACAGACACTTCTTGAAACTCTCGAATTCCGTGCGGTCGGGCAGAAATCCGAACAGCAGAAGAAAGACCGTCTCCTCGTAACCATAATGATTCTGCCGGTTCTTGAGCAGTTCCCTTATGCTGTAGCCGCGATAGATCAGGTCACCTTCACACGGAATGACATGCCCCTCTTCGTCCATGGTATATCCGATGACGTCGCATACTTTGGTGAGACCGATGCGGACACCGGTGCCGTCGTCGTTTCTAAGTCCCTTTTTAACATTATATTCTTTGAACAGCGGATTGGGGATATCTGTGAAATTGGAGGATCTCCCGAAAAACCGCGCCAGTATATTATCATCGTGAAAAATGAGGTTGTTATCCATCGATCGTCTCCTTTGGATTATTGTATACAAGAATTCAGCATTTCTGCATATTATATCATGTTCTTGATATTTTAGAACAGTAAATTGCCGGCAGTGTTGAGATTTTTGTATCTTAAATGGTATCATAAGTAGGAGTATTCGGGCCTAAGCCGGTCACGGCCTGTCCGGACGAGTTCAAACACTTTAAATGGAACCAATGCAAAAAAGGCGGCATTTATGAGAAAAAAAGAAGTAAAAAGTCCGAAAAGCACGATAGCAGATGCTCCGGAAGGGCTTTCATCTATACAGAAAACAGTTCTTGAATCACTTTTAAGAGAATATGAGATCGCGATGATGCTCGATCTCCAGGACGACTCCTACGAGATCTTTAAGATGGCAGGCAGATTTGCCAAATTCCTTTCCGGTATCCTCAGGAAAAAGTTTTCATCGACCATGCTGGAGATCGCGGACGGCTGTATTTATTCTTATGACTACGATCTGTTCATCAGCGCTGTCAGCCTCGACAGCCTCAGGAACAGGCTGGAGACGGAATCTTACTACAGCTTTGTGTTCAGGGCCATCACCAGCAGAGGACCTGAGTATTTCCGCATGAGGATCATCAAATCAGAGGAAGGATCCAAAGCTTTCGTCGGCGTCTCCTGCATACAGGATGAGATGAGCAGGGAACTGCAGCAGAGGAGACTTTTTGAGGGAGCACTTGACAGAGCAAGAAGCGCAGATTCCGCGAAGAGCACATTCCTCACGAATATGTCACATGACATCCGTACACCCATGAACGCGATCATCGGTTTCACAAACATCGCATCCCTTCATTTGGACGATACGGAAAAGGTCAAGGACGCGCTCGACAAAATCCGTACTTCCAGCAATCATTTGCTCAGCCTGATCAATAATGTCCTGGATATGAGCCGCATTGAGAGCGGACGGATCACGATCAATGAGAACCGGTGCAGCCTGAAAAATATCGTGGAGAACATCTGCAATATACTGCAGCCGCAGATGCAGGCCAAAAAACTGACTTTTCACGTGGATATGAAAGCCGTCTCTGAGCCTGAGGTATACTGTGACGACACCAGGATCACACAGCTTCTGCTCAATCTGCTGAGCAATGCAGTGAAATACACAAAGGAAGGCGGAGAGATCCTCCTGAGCATCAGACAGAAAAAGACTGTGCACGGCAGCCGTTACAACGGTTATGAGTTTATTGTGCGCGACAACGGGATCGGGATCAGCAAGGAATTCCTCCCCCACGTGTTTGAACCGTTCGAGAGAGAGAGCGGCAGGATCGAGAACAATTCTTACGGAAGCGGTCTCGGGATGTCCATTGCAAAGGGAATCGTCGATATCATGGGCGGCAGCATACATGTGGAGAGCAAAGTGGATGAAGGTACGGTATTCATCGTCAGCCTCGAATTCAGGCCCGCCGGGCACAATGAAGATCCCTGCGCGCCGCTCGGCAGTGAAGAGGGTCGGAATTCAGAGGATACGGAATACTCTCTTACAGGCGAAGATAATATGGCCGTCTTTCACGGGCGCAGAGCGCAGGACAATTCCGGATCAGCCAATCTTGGCATGGTAGAGGGAAGGAGACTGCTGCTCGTGGAGGATAACCCTCTCAACCGGGAGATCGCAGAGGAAATGCTGGTTGAAGACGGTTTTAAGGTGGATACCGCAGAAAACGGAAGAATAGCATTGCAAAAGATCATGGCATCGGATCCGTGGTACTATTCGGCAATCCTTATGGATATCCAGATGCCGGTCATGGACGGTTATGAGGCGACTGAAAGGATCCGTCTCCTGCCCGACAGGAGCAGAGCGCAGATCCCTATCATAGCGATGACAGCTAATGCTTTCAGCGAGGACCGCACCAAAGCAGCGGAGTGCGGTATGGATGCCTATATCACGAAACCCGTGGATGTCCTTACGCTCCGCTATGTGCTGCGGCGCGTTCTCAGATAAACATACACTACAGATCAGGAGGAGAGATTATGATACCGGCTTATTCAATTGATCCCGCCAGACAATACCATATTCAGGTGGCAAAAGGGGAAGTCGGACGATATGTGCTGCTTCCGGGAGATCCCAAGAGATGTGCCAAGATCGCGCAGTATTTTGACGATCCGGTTCTGATCGCAGACAGCCGTGAATTTGTGACTTATACAGGAACAGTAGACGGCATCAGGATCAGCACCGTATCAACCGGGATCGGAGGGCCTTCCGCCGCGATCGCATTGGAAGAACTGGTCAACTGCGGCGCAGACACTTTTATCAGGGTCGGGACCTGCGGAGGAATGCAGGAAGAGGTTCTGAGCGGTGATCTGGTGATCGCCTCGGGCGCGATCCGCAGGGACGGAACGAGCGCCGAATACACACCGATCGAATACCCGGCAGTCCCCGATTTTGAAGTGACGTGTGCGCTTCGCGAAGCAGCCGTCCGTTTGAACGAGAGATACCATATCGGTGTCGTGCACTGCAAGGATGCATTCTACGGACAGCACAATCCGGAGCTTCTTCCTCAAAGCAGCGTTCTCATGCAGAAATGGGATGCCTATCTGAGGATGGGCTGTCTTGCCTCTGAAATGGAATCGGCAACGCTGTTCATCGTTGGAGGCTACAGAAAGGTGAGGACGGGAACTGTCCTTCTGACCATGGCCAATCAGACCAGGGCTGCCAAAGGTCTCAGCAATCCCATTGTCCACGACACAGACAGCGCGATCAGGACAGCCATCGAAGCGGTGAGGATCCTGGACAGAAAGGATCGGGAGTGACATGGCTGACGATATAAAAACAACTAAGGGCAGTGAGAATATGTACGAAACACTGATCCGCACTGCGCTTGAAATGAGAAAGAAAGCGTATTGCCCTTACTCGGGTTTTTCTGTGGGAGCCGCACTTTTATGCAGTGACGGCACAGTCTATACAGGATGCAATATAGAGAATGCCGCATATTCCGTCTCCATCTGCGCGGAGAGGACGGCCTTTGTCAAGGCGGTCAGCGACGGAAAGCGGGAATTCACAGCGATTGCTATAGCCGGCGGGAAAGCTGAGCAGCCGGAAAAATACAGCTATCCGTGCGGCACATGCAGACAGCTCATGCGGGAGTTCTGCCATCCTAAAGATTTCAAGATCATCACGGCGGTCAGTTTGGATGACTACAGGATCTGCACCTTGAAGGAGCTGCTTCCCGATTCCTTCGGACCGGGAAACCTGGTCTGAAAGGCGGATCAACAAAACCGCCGCGCAGCAGTGCGGCATATGAAATGGCGGATTAAAAATGGAATGCAAAGAGTTTACAAGCCTGATTCATGATTTTATACACGACCGGCTCGATGAGATCAAGCTGTCGGAGTTTCTTGAACACGTACAGGAGTGTGATGACTGCAGGGACGAGCTCAGGATCCAGTACCTGATCTATGAGGGACTCGAGCGCCTCGAGGCAGGTGATACATTTGATGTGGACAAGGACCTTGCCCACTTGATGGAACAGCAGAAAACACTCCTCACGATGAGAAGAGGCGTCGAGAAGACGGCGATCGCCTTTGAGATCATAACGACAGCGGCCTTTTTGATCGTTGTGAGCGTCATTTTGTTTTATCATTGAATAAAAACGGCGGATTTATACGGCGGATACAGATTCAGAAGCGGGCCGTGTCCTGTATCTGCCTGAGCGGCCTGAAGGGAAGGAATGACGGATGGATAAAAAAAAGCTGGTACTGGTAGACGGACACAGTATTTTGAACAGGGCATTTTACGGGATGCCCGATCTCACAAATGCGGCCGGCGTTCACACGGGTGCAGTATTCGGTTTTCTGAATATCCTGTTTAAGATCCTGGACGAGGAAAAAGCGGATTACCTGTCCGTTGCTTTCGATGTTCACGCGCCGACCTTCCGCCATGAGAAATACGAGGCTTATAAAGGGACCAGAAAGCCTATGCCCGAAGAGCTTCGCCAGCAGGTTCCGCTGATCAAGAAAGTCCTTGTTTCCATGGGCGTTCAGATCCGCGAGCAAGCCGGACTGGAGGCCGACGATATACTGGGGACTCTGGCAAAACGGGGTGAGGCGGAAGGAATGGAGGTCTCTCTGGTCTCCGGAGACAGAGATCTGCTTCAGATCGCTTCGGACCACATCTGTGTCCGGATCCCCAAGACAAAACAGGGACAGACAGTCATCGAGAATTACTATGCAGCCGATGTGCTCAATACTTACCGTGTGACTCCCACCGCTTATATTGATGTCAAAGCGCTCATGGGAGACAGTTCGGACAATGTGCCCGGTGTGCCCAAAGTGGGTGAAAAAACTGCGACACAGCTCATTGTTGATTACGGAAGCGTGGACGGTGTCTATGACCACATCGATGAGATCAAAAAGCCGGCGCTAAGGAAAACTCTTTCCGAAAACGAGGACCTGGCAAGACTGAGCCTGTTCCTGGTGACGATCAAGACCGACTGTGATATTATCACGGACTGGGAGGAGGCCGGGATCGGCAATCTCTATACACCCGAAGCCTTTGCACTGTTTACGGAACTGAATTTCAGGGCATTTCTGCCGAGATTTGATACTGCGGCCGCAGAACAGGGACACAAAGAGCTGACTATAGAGACGATCTCGGACCTGAACCGCGCCGCTCAGTACATGGGCAGCCTTGCGGACCGGATCCGAAGCGCTTCGAAAGAACAACCTGTCGTGATCGGTTTTTATCCCGCAGGAGGCACTACCGACTACAGCAGCACTGCGCAAAGCAGTGTAAAGCGTCTGTGCGGCGCAGCATTCTGCGTTGGGATGAATTCCGTGTTTGTGGAAACAGAAGCGGAAGATGCCCGGGAGAGGATATCCGAAGAGGCCTTCAAAGACATGCTCAGGGAGCTCCGGCTTGCTGTGCGCAAAAAGTGCGCAGAAGAATCTGCGGGCGATATCGAAGCGGCATCAGAACCGGCTTCCATCGCAGTCTTCGGCATCAAGAAGCAATACCCGGTCTGGGGGATCGACAGCGCAGCCGAGTTCGGGAAGGGGATCCGTCTGGAAGGATTCTCTGACCTCCTTATTGAGTGTTACCTCTGTAATCCCCTGCAAAGCGATTACCAGCCTGAGATGACGGCTTCGGAATATCTCGAGGAGTCCTATCCCACATGGAAACAGGTCTTTGACAAAAAGTCACCGGAAGAGGCATTTGCCAACCAGAAAGAAGAACTGATCCGGTATGCGTGCCGGATGGCCTCAGTCTTTGCCCGTGCAGCAGGACCCGTGGAGGAGAGACTGGCGCGGGAGAACATGACAGAGCTCTACAGAAATATTGAGAGACCGCTCAGCTATATTCTCTACGACATGGAAAGGATCGGGATCCGCATTCAGCCAAAGGAGCTTGAAGAGTACAGCAAACAGCTGGGAGAACAGGCAGACGCTCTTGCGGCGAGGATCTACGAGGCCTGTGGTGAGGAGTTCAACATTGCCTCCCCCAAACAGCTCGGTGTCATTCTTTTTGAAAAGCTCGGCATGCCGGGCGGCAAGAAGACGAAGACCGGATATTCCACTGCGGCAGGTGTTCTGGAGAAGCTGGCGCCTGACTACCCTGTGGTGAATGACATTCTGGAGTACAGAGCAGTCACCAAGCTTAAATCCACTTATGCGGACGGGCTCACCGCATTTGTCGCGCAGGACGGAAGGATCCATACAAGTTTTAACCAGACGATCACGGCAACCGGCAGGATCAGTTCCACGGATCCCAACCTCCAGAATATTCCCATGAAGACAGAGATGGGCAAGAAGATCCGCAAGGCTTTCATTCCTTCCGAAAGCATGCGTTTCGCGGATGCCGATTATTCCCAGATCGAACTCAGGATTCTGGCGCATATGAGCGGCGACAAAGAGCTGATCGAAGCCTACAGGGAAAACAAGGACATTCACAGGATCACGGCTTCCAAAGTGTTCAATACTCCCTTCGAAGAGGTCACGCCGCTTCAGAGAAGAAATGCGAAGGCAGTGAATTTCGGGATCGTCTACGGGATCAGCTCCTTCGGCTTAAGCCAGGGACTGAGTATATCGCGAAAGGAAGCGGCAGAATATATCGATGCTTATTTCAAAACTTACCCGGGCATTAAGGCATTTCTCGACAAACTCGTAAAAGATGCCAAAGAAAACGGGTATGCGGTCACGATGTACGGGCGCCGCAGGCCGGTACCGGAATTAAAGAGCAGCAACTTTATGCAGAGATCTTTCGGAGAGAGAGTCGCCATGAATTCTCCGATCCAGGGAAGCGCCGCGGACATCATCAAGATCGCGATGATCCGCGTGTGGGAAGCTCTCCTGAAAGGGAATATGAAGTCAAGACTGATCCTTCAGATCCACGACGAACTTCTGATCGAAGCTTCGCCCGAGGAAGAGAAAGCGGTCATGGATCTGCTCGCCGCAGAGATGGCGGGTGCCGCCGATATGTCAGTCGCTCTGGAGACGGACGTTCACAGCGGAGATGACTGGTACATGGCAAAATAGACAATTCATTGTGTCCGTAACCCGAAGCCTTCCGGATACGTTAGACAGTACAGAAAGAGGGAAATATGATCACGATCGGAGTGACAGGCGGTGTAGGATCGGGAAAAAGCGAGATCCTGAGCTATCTGGAAAAAGAATACAACTGCAGGATCCTCATGTCGGACAATGCTGCCAAGGAACTGGAGAAACCGGGCGGCGTTCTGTACGGCCCGCTGATCGAACTGCTGGAGCGCTATGCGGAAGGCACAGACTGCGGCCCGATCCTTGAAAAGAACGGTGAGATCGTCAAGACCGAAATGGCCAGAAGGATCTTTTTGAACCGGGAGCTACTCGAAGAAGTCAATATGCTCGTGCATCCTGCGGTCAATCAGTATATACTGGATGAGATCGACCGGGAGAGAAAAGCGGGAGAGCGGGAGTTTTTCGTTCTGGAATCCGCTCTTTTGGTCGAGAACGGATATGACCGCATTGTGGATTCCATGTGGTATATCTACTGCAGTGAAGAGGAGCGGTATAAGAGGCTCAAAGCAAGCAGGGGATACTCTGACGAAAAGATCCGCTCGATCATCGGTCATCAGGTATCCGATGCACAGTTCAGAGCCTCATGCGACATTGTCATTGACAACACAGGTGAGCTGACGGCGTTTGATGGCGCGCTCAGACAGGTGGACGAGGCCATCCGGCTTCTGAGGGACAAGTTCGGTGATCGGACCAAAGAATAAAGAGAACAAAAAAAATGAGATTTGAAAGCATTGCAAGCGGCAGCAGCGGCAACTGTATATACGTGGGGTCAGATACGACCCATCTTCTGATGGATGTGGGGATCAGCAGGAAAAGGACGGTGGACGCCTTAAAAGATCTGGATCTGGAGCTTCGCGACATCAGCGGTATTTTTATCACGCACGAACACTCAGACCATATTAACGGCCTGCCCATGATCGCCAAAAAATCGGATATGCCGATCTATGCGACAAGAGGGACCATAGAGGCGATCCGCAGGATGCCGAAGTTTCAGGAGATTGACCCGGAGAGATTTATCGCGGTGAGATCCGATGAGAAGATCACGATCGGGGACATGCAGATCGATCCCATGCGCATCTCCCATGATGCGGCAGAACCCGTGGGTTACAGAATCTGCTACGGCAGGAAAAAGGCCTGCGTCTGCACGGATCTGGGATGCTATACGGACTATACGGTGGAATGCCTGAAAAATTCGGACATTCTGCTCCTTGAATCGAATCATGACGTCAACATGCTGCAGGTCGGCAGATATCCCTACCATCTCAAGAGAAGGATCCTGGGAGACAGAGGACATCTGTCCAATGTCAGCAGCGGACAGCTTCTGTGCCGCATTCTCAATGACCACATGAAGGCGATCTTTCTGGGGCATCTGAGCCAGGAAAACAATCTGCCTGAACTTGCCTTTGAGACCGTCCGCGTGGAGATCATGAGCTCTGATACGGATTACAGGCCGGAAGATCTGCCGATCTATGTGGCGGACCGGAAAAAGCCGTCCGCGGTCATTAATATTTAGGTTCCTACATTTTATAAATTGCGATAAACGAATGACATGTTATAGGAGGATCGATATGCAGAGAGCGATCATTACAGTTGTGGGAAAAGACACGATCGGCATCATCGCCGGCGTGTGCTCTTATCTCGCCGAGAACAGGATCAATATTTTGGACATTTCACAGACGATCGTTCAGGGATATTTCAACATGATGATGATCGTCGACGTCACCACACTGGATAAACCGTTCGGGCAGATCAGTGATGAACTGGCGGAACTGGGCAGGGACAAGATCGGCGTACAGATCAAATGCCAGAAAGAAGAGATCTTTGATCTGATGCACAGAATATGAATATGCGCAAAGCCTGAAAGACGCGCATTCTTAATGTCCATGAGTTTTGCAGACAGACATTTATAACCGGCAGCGGGAGGCAGCATGATTAATTTATCAGAGGTCAGAGAGACCAATGCAATGATCGAAAAGGAGAATCTGGATGTCAGGACGATCACGATGGGGATCAGCCTGCTGGACTGTATAGATTCCGATCTGAAAGTTCTAAGACAAAAGATCTATGACAAGATATACCGGAGCGCTTCGGATCTGGTCAGAGTGGGAGAGGAGATCTCCGTCGATTACGGCATACCCATCGTCAACAAGAGAATCTCCGTCACGCCCTGCGCCCTGATCGGCGGAAGCGCATGCAAGTCGCCGGAGGACTTCGCTCAGATCGCAATGACGCTCGATCGGGCGGCGCACGATGTGGGAGTGAACTTTCTTGGCGGATACAGCGCCCTCGTCTCCAAAGGAATGACCCGGGCGGACCGCATGCTGATCGAGTCGATCCCTTTGGCGCTATCTGAGACGGAGCTGGTGTGTTCATCCGTCAACGTCGGCTCGACAAAGACCGGCATCGATATGGACGCCGTCCGCCTGATGGGGAGTATCATCAAGAGGACGGCAGAAAAGACGGCTGACAGGGGTTCGATCGGCTGTGCAAAGCTGGTCGTCTTTTGCAATGCGCCCGATGACAACCCGTTTATGGCAGGGGCATTCCATGGCGTGACGGAGGCAGACAGGGTCCTCAATATCGGTGTCAGCGGACCGGGTGTCGTCAAAAAAGCGCTGGAGGCAGTCCGCGGAAAGGACTTTGAGGTGCTCTGTGAAACCGTCAAGAAGACCGCATTCAAGGTTACCCGTGTCGGACAGCTGGTCGCGAGAGAAGCCTCTGAGAGACTCGGCGTGCCGTTCGGCATCATTGATCTGTCCCTTGCACCCACACCGGCGATCGGCGACAGTGTTGCTGATATCCTCTGTGAGATGGGACTGGAATATGCGGGCGCACCGGGCACAACAGCTGCGCTTGCCCTCTTAAATGACCAGGTCAAGAAGGGCGGCGTCATGGCCTCCTCTTATGTCGGCGGCCTCAGCGGCGCATTTATCCCGGTCAGTGAAGACCAGGGTATGATCAATGCCGTGAACGCAGGATGCCTCACATTGGAGAAACTCGAGGCAATGACCAGCGTCTGCTCAGTCGGACTGGATATGATCGCGATTCCCGGAGATACCAAAGATACGACGATCGCGGGAATCATCGCGGACGAAATGGCGATCGGCATGATCAACCAGAAGACGACGGCCGTCAGGCTGATCCCGGCGATCGGCAAGAGTGTGGGAGACCAGGTGGAATTCGGCGGACTCCTCGGACGCGCTCCGGTCATGCCCGTCAATCCCTGCAGCTGCGACGCCTTTGTGAACCGAAAGGGAAGGATCCCTGCTCCTGTACACAGCTTCAAGAACTGATTCCAATGCATGCCGCCTCCGGTATTTTACCTAAATCTGCAGCATATTAAGGTTTAATTAAGTGGACGGGATCATGCTGTTTAGAGTACAATAATTAATAGCAGTGTTATGATACTGCTGGGGAAATAACACGGTATAGCCGGCAGGGACCAGAAAGGTGGTAATATGGGTATTGATAAGAAGATTGATGTGACAGCACTCGGTGAACTTCTCATCGATTTTACACAAAACGGAGTCAGTGAACAGGGTAACAATCTCTTTGAGGCGAATCCGGGAGGCGCTCCCTGCAATGTCCTTGCCATGCTTAACAAAGCAGGAAAAAAGACCGCGTTTATCGGAAAAGTCGGCAATGATATTTTCGGAAGGCTCCTGAAAGCCAAAACAACGGAGCAGGGAATCGATATGAGCGGATTGGAGATGGACGAAGAGATCCATACGACACTTGCGTTCGTAGAGAAACTTCCCAACGGCGACAGAGATTTCTCCTTCTATCGCAACCCCGGTGCGGATGTCATGCTGACCGCTCAGGAAGTGGAGGCGCACAGCGATCTGATCGAGAATGCTAAGATCTTCCACCTCGGCACACTCTCCATGACACATGATACCGTCGAGCAGGCGACCAGGAAAGCGCTTGAGATCGCCAAGAATGCGGGCTGCCTGATCTCCTTCGATCCCAATCTGCGTCCTCCGCTTTGGAGCAGCGAAGAGAAAGCAAAAGAGAAGATCGCATTCGGCCTGTCCCAGTGCGACATTCTCAAGATCTCTGACAATGAGATCACCTTTATGACCGGAGAGGAAGATCTGGACAAAGGTATCCATAAGATCATTGACGAATATCATATCCCGCTTGTATTTGCCACTTTCGGCCCTGACGGATCCAAGGCATATTGCGGCGGCAAGGAAGTCTATGTGGAAGGATTTATCAATCCCAACACGATCGAGACCACAGGTGCCGGAGATACTTTCTGTGCGAGCGCTCTCTATCATGTTCTCAAATACGGCATTGAAGGCCTGAGCGACGAAGCTAATCTGAAAGAACTCCTTACCTTTGCCAATGCCGCAGCTTCTCTTGTGACGACTAAGAAGGGCGCGCTGTGCGTGATGCCCACAGTCGACGAGGTTAAAGCGTATATCAAAGAATCCGGAAGGTGATTCCTCTGTGATATGAACGGGCTTTGCGATTTTGCTTGCAAAGCCCGTTTTTTCTGTTATAATATAATTCGTTAACACGCAGGTATAGTACATCGGTAGTATGCCAGCTTCCCAAGCTGGAGAGACGGGTTCGATTCCCGCTACCTGCTCGCAAAGAAAATCCCGTAAATATAAGGAAAATGTCGAAAGCCTTATATTTACGGGATTTTTCATTGGATTTATCGGGGAAGGATGTCTATAATAGTTTGGGATATCTAATGCGCCTGATTGGAGCTTATTATGATTGGAGCTGATCTGATCGGAGCTGATCCTGTTTGGAGCTTATATGGAAAAGAGTCAGAAAAAGAATTACAGATCAAAAAATACACTAAATAAAACAGTAAATAATACATCCCAAAACAGATCAGGCATCTTTGCAGCATGTGCACTGTTCACCGTACTTCTTTTGGCATGGGTGCTTGTATTCCTGGCCGTATGGGTCTTCTCCACCTGGCGCGGCCTCAGGATGGATGAGATCATTTTCCAGCTCCGTGCCCCGCTTGAAGGTACGGGAGACGGCATTATCATTAAAGGAGTGCTGAGCAGCATTCTTCCCGCATCAGCGCTGACCGGATTGACAGCAGGTATATATATCAGGCTGAGGAAAACGCATTATGCAAAGGTCATTCTGCAGACGGCAGGAGCCCTCGCCGCAGTACTCATCGTCTGCACCGCCGCTTATACCTGGAAAAGGCTGGACCTGGGAAATTACTTTGCAAACCAGATGGATGAATCCGATTTTATCGAGAACAATTATGTGGATCCCGCAAAGGTGAAGATCCGGTTTCCCGAGAAAAAGAGAAATCTGATCTACATTTATCTGGAGTCCATGGAAATGACATATTCCGACCTGGAATCCGGAGGTTCTTTCCTTTATGACAATATTCCCGAACTGACGGAGCTGTCGGCATCGGGAGAAGACTTCTCGGGAGACTCCGGACTTTTGAACGGAGGATGTGTGCTCCCCGGTACGACCTTTACAATGGGCGGCATGTTCGCGCAGTCGGCAGGACTCCCCCTGAAAGTCGACCTGGGAGAAGGATTTACGGATACCAGGGGATCTTTTAATAAGATGAACACGCAGAGTTCTTTCTTTAAGAAGGTCACAAGCCTTGGCGATATTCTCAGGAAAGAGGGTTATACAAACACGCTGATGCTGGGATCCAACGCTACCTTCGGGGGACGCCGCCTGTATTTCACCCAGCACGGAGATTATCAGATCGACGATTACAACTGGGCGATCGAGCAGGGGATCATACCTCCGGACTACTACGTGTTCTGGGGCATGGAGGACTCCAAGCTTTTTGCAGCCGCAAAGCAGGAACTCATTAAACTGAGCGAGAGCGGCAAGCCCTTCAATCTGACCATGCTGACCGTGGACACTCACTTTGAGGACGGATACTTCTGCGATCAGTGCAGGGAGCAGTATCCCGGGAACAACTATGCCAATGTCATGGCCTGTTCGAGCAGGCAGGTCACGGAATTTGTCCGCTGGATACAGGAGCAGGACTTTTATGAGAATACGACGATCGTCCTCTGCGGCGACCACACGACCATGGACAGCGATTTCTGCATCAGTGTTCCGGACACTTACCGGAGAAAGGTATACACGAGTTTTATCAACGCGGCTGCCGTTCCCGAAGAGCCGGACAGGATCCGGTCCTATTCCACGCTGGATCAGTTTCCGACGACACTGGCAGCGCTCGGATGCAGCATTCAGGGCAACCGCCTGGGCCTTGGTACCAATCTGTATTCTTCTGAAGATACGCTGATCGAGAAATACGGATTCGAAGAGACGACAGCGGAAATGGAGAAGCGGTCCAAGTTTATGATCGACCTGGCGGAGATCGATATCTATGACGAGGACCTTTTGAGAGCGCAGGGAAAGCTTCCGTCTGCGTCCATCACAATGGACGGTTTCGATGAGGAAGGCGGGATCATGCAGTTCTCGGTCTCTGACATAGAGAACATCCACGAAGATTATGACCGGGTGCAGCTGCAGATCCGTGACGACACCGGAG
>CADCIU010000028.1 GCA_902801585.1 uncultured Lachnospiraceae bacterium
AACTGCAAAAGTATATTCCCACTGATTTGCCGTATCATTCTTTACCCACTGTGTAGATCCGGTGATGTTCTGATCCGTCCCTGTTACCAGTTCGGTTTTTGCGGTTTCATCACTGTCAGGATTGACGCGGCCGTCATCTGATCTTACCAGATGGACAGTAATGTCATCCGGACGGGAAAGTCTTGCGTTTCCTTCGTCGTACCACTTTTTAATGATCGTTACTGTCTGCTGCGGGGGATCTTTTTCCCACCAGACTGTGATATAGTGGTCTTCTGATACACCGGTAAAGGTATAACTTATGACTCCATTGGCGTCTTTTGTAAAGGTGTACTCTGTCCCATTTGTACCATGATAGGTATAGGAACCACCTGTCCAGGTGACATTCCTAAGATCAATCTCTCCAGACGTATTGTCTTCTGTGCCATCGGAGATTTTGACTTTCCAGATATGCCAGAAGGTATCCGGCGTCATGGTGTAAATAGCGGTTTTATTCTTAGGTACAGCAAGTAATGCCTGTTTATACCCTGTTTCTCCTTCAGGCTGGTGTACGCCATAAGCAGTCTGATTGCCCCAAACATCCGTGTCGGAAGTGCTGATCGTTCCTCCTTCGTATGTCCTGGAATAGATCCGGTAGATCATGTTGGAATTGGTGAGGTGCGTATTCGCTCCTGCGGAACATCTGGCCATGAATGTTAGACCATTTTGTGCGTCAGCAACCACAAAATATCCTGACCTCATCATATCATCAAAATCTTCTTGCGTTGTTTCTGATCCTCCAGTAACTCTTGTTCCAGAAAGCCGAACACCTCCATTGCTTATATTCTCCGCAAATAGAGTACTTTCATCAGAAACATAGATCTTTGACAGTCTCCCATTGAGTATTTCAGTCTGTTCGCTTATAACCTCATCTTGTGTCAACAACCAGAATAAAAATTCTCCCGTAGTGTAGTCATAGCATGCTGTTTTATATTTGGCGGTAGCCTGCTCGCCATTTTCCAGAACAGGAGTTGTACCATCCTCTTCGTAAAGCGGAATCACCTCTTCATTTTCCAGTGGAATCGAGAAATATCTTCTAATATTATGTGTTTCACCACTTGCGTGTTGATAAGTTCCTACTCCGTTTTCGGGAAACGTAATTCGACCAAATCCTGAAATATCAGCACTTCCACCGCCGTCTTTTATTTTGATTCCAATTAAATCGCCATTTAACGAAGAGAGCGCATATGTGTCTTTAATGTAAACAACAGACCCAATATCATAATCGTTAATTCCAAATAAGAATGTTTTTCCGCTTATACTGTCATTCTCATTCGCTGTAACTTTAATGTTGATAGTAAACTGTCCAACTGTGCGGAAACCATTATTCATAGCGGAAGGAAGGAGACCATTACCATAATAGACAGAGTTTCCTATGTCTTGAGAAGCCTTAGGATTTGTGTTCTCAATATAGCTATCTGATAATGTGACCACTACATCAGCTTTCTCTCCAGTCGAAAGAGTCGCCGCATTCTTGTATGTAATGATTGCAAAAGTCCCATCAGTCTGAATCGATTCGCCAGCTGCAAGCGTCTTCCGGGAGTAGCAAATACCAAATTTTCCATTAGAGCCCTTTCCCGCAGTATAATTACTGTTTTTAATTTCAATAGACACAGACACATCAGGATCAACAGTACTTGTTCCTGTTACAGATGAACCAGTTGCAGCAAAGGAATATTTTGAAAAATCCATCAAGTTGTAGTCGACATAAACGGTGCCATAGGGAAGATTGCTCAAAAAGCTGGTAACACTCCCTTCTATATGTATTTCCGAAATGTCACTGACCGGAGAAATGTACTCTATCTCTTCGTTTTCCCCTACAACTGCAAAGTCTGAAAAGCTTTCCACTTCAAAGCTCAGAGTGTTCTCTTCATCAAGGGCAGATTTGCCAGCTATTTCCGGTCCTTCTTCTCCGTAATGAATAATGCTAAGAGCATCTCCCTCTGAGTATTTTGCCGTGTCCTTGAATTGAATAGCGATCAACACAGTATCCGCGGGTTCTATTTCACTCGAATCACTTCCATCGACCAATAGCTCAGAATCATTCTTTTCATTTGACCAAAATCCTATGTTCAACAATTCCTTGCAGACATACTGGCTCTCCGAAAACAGCCCGCTAAGTTGGTCTACCCGATCGATATAATGATCCGGATCAGATTCAAAAGAGATTTCTGACACTTTAAAGACTGCATTTTCAGGAATCTCGGCCTTTTCCGTATAGGAAGCAGTAATGATGAACTTATCATTCTCAAATGTTTGAGTAATGCTATTGTCCGGCAGATCACTGATATCTACGATGACAAAGATCGAGAATCCCTCTGTTGAAAACGTTACTGCATCGTCTTCAACACTGCTTTTGAGTACTTCAACCTTTTCTCCGAAATGAACGATCTGCGTATTCTCAGATACATCCGACTTATCAAGCAATCTGATATTTACGTCAACAGCGGCGGCAGGTATTACTTTTTCGCCATTGGCATTGATAATTGAAATATCCAACAATTTGAAATACTGGATGTTATCGGTTACTCCGTTCAGCGCATCTGCAGTCTGTTTTTTATATGATTCATAATCTGCTGCTTCCTCTGTCACTTCAGCAACAGACAGCATAGACTTATCCGGAATTTCAGCATCCTTTCCATATGTGACTGTGACCTCATATGTGTCACCCTCTGCAGTGATGTAGTTAGTCGTTATCGTCTCCGTCCCCACAATGCCATATACAGAGAATCGGTCGAACTCAAACTCAACCGCTTCGACTTCTTTCTCTGTTCTCTCTGTATCTGAGTCAATGACTTCAGCCTTCTCCTCGTCATTCTTGTCAAAGTGGATCGTGTCGACAGCCGTGTTCTTCTCGATCTCGACAGCCTGCTTGTACTCAATCCTCACGTAGACATTTCCGCCGGGCTCAATCTCCACATCCTCAAAGACAAAAGCGATATCATAGAACTTTGCAAAGGAGAGCGTTATGTTCTCATCGTATTTGTCCTGCATTTCGCTGAGTGCCTTCCCGTAGTACGTCTCGTAAGCATCAGGATCACTTTCTTTTGTGATCTCCTTAACTCTGAGCCGGACCCCTTCGGGAAGTTTTGCACTCTCGCCAAAGTCTGCATAAACGACATAGTTATCTGTATCATAGGTGAGCTGTGTATCCTCAGTGATCAGCTTGACTTCTTCAGCAGTCTGTCCTATAGCCTCTTCGGTAGTCAGGCCTTCTGTCTGCTCCCCCTCGTCAGCAGACTCGGGTTCATTCGCATCGTCTTCATTGACAGCTGCTGTATCAGCTTCATCTGTTTCGTCCGCCTCCGCGTCCCGGCTGCCACTCTCGGAACTGCTGTTCTCGTCTTCAACAGCTTCTTCATGTTCTTCTACCTGAACGTTTTCATCTGCTGCAGGTTCTTCTTCCCGCTCGCTCTCGAAGACCGTCCCTGCCTCACCGGGCTCATTCTCGCCGGCGGCCACGTCAATACCCGGCTGCTCTGCAGCCGTATTTTTGTCCAGCGTAATGGCAGGCAGAATCAGGGCGTAGGTCGTCGAGAACACTACCACCGCTGCCATTACGGATACTGCCCGCTGCCAACGTTTCATTCTCCGGTTTAGCTTTATGAACTGCTCCACCATCTTTTCAATGAAGTTCATCTTTGCTCTCCTAACTTTGCTGCTTCTTTATGCTCCGCTCTTCTGTCCGTATGTTAGACAGAACGTTCTCCGTTCATTTCGTCTATATCTGTTCCTCTGCAACTTGAATAAAGAAACCTTTATCAATTCAACTCGGCCTGCTAGTGTACCACCCCCATCTGAGCCAGCGGCCACACCCGAAACACGATCTCGCCCACGATCTGTTCCTCAGCGACACATCCTATGGATGTATTTCGCGAATCAATCGATACTGCCCGATTGTCTCCCATCACGAAGAGTTTGCCTTCCGGCACCTGATAGGGGAGTTCTATGTTCGTCTCACCGTATGCTTTCTCTTGCAGGTACGGCTCATCGATCAGGTTGTTGTTAACGTACACATTGCCTTCTTTATCCATATCCACCCAGTCACCCGGATTCGCGATCACTCGCTTTACAAGGATATTGTTGTTGTAGTAGAAGGCGATGACATCGCCGGTCTCAAAATCGGAACCTTTCACTGAAACTACGATGTCCCCACTGTCCAGCGTTCCATGCATTGATTTTCCGTAGATTCGCAGGATCGGCAGGAGCAGGACTGCCACCAGAACTGCAGCTGCTGCCACTACTACAAGTGACAAAAAAGTGCTTCGGATCGTCATCCTGAATCGGTGCAGATACCGTTCCCGCTTCACCGCCTGTATGAGCTCGCCTGTCTGAGGGAGAGCTCCTGAATTCCCGTTCATGGCTTCACCTCCCCGGTTCATTCTTTATGTCCTCTTCTTTCCCGCCGGAGTTTTCATCCCAAATCTCAGCAGCAGGACTTTCATATCTCCGTAACGGTTCCTTTCGGATTACCCTTCTCTTTACATTCTCTACATACAAATCAGCTGCTTTCTGTGCTTCTTCGAAGATTCCGGTCAGCTGCAGTGAGGCTTCCGCTATGGAACCTGCTTCTTTTATTTTGATTCGCTTGTCTTCAAGCTTTTTCTTTGTTTCAGTCAGTTCTTCCCTTAGTGAATCGATCTCGCGGCTCTGCGCCAGCATGATCTCCAGAAGCTCTGACCGCTTAAGTTTCAATAGTTCTTTTTCTGTCATTACCTGCCTCCTAAAGCAATTCAGATTACCGCCATGGATGCCGTTCTATCATTCGGTCATGCGGCCGGTTTTACGTACCGATTTTCAATAGTTCCCTGGTATTCTCTGTTTTGGCGCCGTCCGTTTCTGATGTTCTTTCCATTGAAATCCCTTCGCGACGTGTTACTTTTCCTTCGAGATTCGCTTCATTAAGGAACAGATCACGGGCGGGCTTCCTAGCGGCCTTTTTATCCGCTTCCATGAACTTTTCCATGGAATTTAGGATGACAAGACTCCCGTTCTCTTTTGCGACATCAAACCTGAATGGGTTCTCTTCTGCCCACTCAGGATCACAGGCTGCTCTTTTCTGCCAGTACTCATGGGCTTCAATAAATCCGTCGTGGATCATCTTTTCAGCGCGCAGCCTTGCTTCTACCGCATCCGGATACTCTTCAAAGGTCCCGATATAAAAAATCCTTTTCTTGAAACCGATAGACACGTTGTATTTGCCGTTTTTTTTCCGAAACACTCCACGGAAACCACTCGTGTTGTCTGATCGGGATTTGCGGCTGTCCAACCATTCGATACAGGTTCCGTCGACCAAATGCAGTCTGTCATGAACAAGTCTCTGGTATTCTTTCTTGAGACAGCCGCAGCTCTTTTTATTCTCTTTGTTCAGGGAGGCGACTGATACATCCACCTCATTGCCGCAGTCACAGCGGCATCTCCACAGCAAGGATCCGCTCGAATCGGTTTTGCCGAGAGGATAGAGCGCAACGAGTTTTCCGTATCTTTTTCCGGTGATGTCCTTTTTTCTGCCTTCTTTTCTTATACAGCCGCAGCTCTTTTTTAGTCCGACTGTGAGATCATATGAAGAAGCTGCTGTCAACTGCCCGCAGCTGCATCTGCACTTCCACATGACACATGCGTCCATGTTCCTGACTCTCTCAAGGACGGTCAATCTTCCATAGACTCTGCCGGTGAGATCTTTAGCCTTACGCCCGACTATCTTCTCCACAGGGTCCTCCTTGGCGCAGCCGCAGTTAGTGATCAAACCGTCCTGTAAATACCTGCCTTCCATCAGGACTACGTTTCCGCAATCGCATTTGCACTCCCATTTATGGTTTTTGGAATCACTTTCAATCCGCCTCAGGACTGTAAGTTTTCCAAATTTCTTCCCTGTCAGATCTACTGTTTTCGGCATGATGCCCCCAAATACTGCATAAATGCATGACAAAAAAGCCTGCTCATAAGCGTTCGAAAAAGTATACTTAACTTGAAACGCTCATAAGCAGGCCGGTCAGGTCATTTATTCTATTATTTCTTTAAAACAGGGATATTTTTTACGAGATTACATATTACGCACATTTCGTATTGACTTTTTGTTCCAATACATTACAATATTATTATATAACTAATAATAAATTATAAACCGCATAAGTATACTTTTGTGTTCAGAATTTTCAATATGAAAATTCTGTTTTTTTTTCAACTGTTCCTTTTTTTACCCAAGCTTTCGTACTAAGTTGTAGAACTTGGTTCTCGAGAAACCTAATGCCTCTGCTGCCTTCGTCGCAGTGATCTCTTTTTTTCTCCAGCGCTCATAGATTTCCATGAAATTGTCCGGCAACGGCGCCGGGGGTCTGCCAAATTTAATGCCTTTGGCTTTAGCAGCTTCTATTCCCTCGCGCTGTCTGCTGCGGATGTTCTCCCGCTCATTCTCCGCGACGAATGACAGGATCTGCAGCACTAAATCACTTAGGAATGTACCCATCAGGTCCTTCCCCCGCCTTGTATCCAGAAGCGGCATTTCAATAACCACAATATCCACTTTTTTGACACGCGTAAGATACTGCCACTGTTCAATGACTTCTTTATAATTGCGTCCCAATCTGTCAATGCTCTTTATAAAGACCACATCATCATACTTCAGTTTCCTGACCATCTTCTTATACATGGGCCTTTCAAAGTCCTTTCCTGACTGCCTGTCCAGATATATATTCTTTCTGGGGATCCTGGCCTTCTGCATAGCGATCATCTGACGGTCTTCATTCTGGTCTAAGGAGCTCACTCTGATGTATCCGTAAATATTGCTCATAGTTCCTTATCCTTTCTGCTTTCATCCGCCCTGTCATCCTGCATCATCTTTAGTCTTTTCACCCGGTCATAAAATGTTGTTCTTGAAAATCCGCATAGTCTGGCCGCTTCATAGGATGTTATTTCTTTAGCCTCCCATCTCCGATAGATTTCCATAAAGTTGTCCAGCAAGGGTTTCGACGGACGTCCGAATTTTACTCCCCGCTGTTTCGCAGCATAGATCCCTTCCTTTTGTCTGGTTCGGATATTTGTCCTCTCATTTTCAGCCACGAAAGACAATAGCTGAAGAACAATGTCACTGAGAAAGGTTCCCATCAGATCCTTTCCCTTTCTCGTATCCAGAAGTGGCATTTCAATAACTACAATATCCACTTTTTTGACACGAGTGAGATACTGCCACTGTTCGACAATATCTTTGTAATTGCGCCCGAGTCTGTCGATGCTTTTGATATAGAGCAGGTCATTGCATTTCAATCTGCTGAGCATTTTCATATACATCGGCCTTTTGAAATCTTTTCCCGATTGTTTATCAGTATAAATGTTACATTGCTCTATATGTGCCTCCTTCATAGCGATCAACTGCCTGTCTTCGTTCTGATCAAGTGAACTTACCCGTACATAACCATAAGCCGTCATATTCTACCTCATCCTTCGCTGAATAGATACATATGCTGCGCTCTGTCCCGTTCGGAGATCCGACACAAGATTAAGTTTTTTAATTATATTCCCGAACAAACGCATATTCCATGCATATTCCATCACAATATTTGTCCCACAAGGCAGGTGTCCCTTTTTTCGACTGCCATGTCCATTGATCAGCACTATCATCGCCGTTACGTGAACGTACGTGAGCGACGAAAATGAACGCCAAAAGTGTAAATAAAAAGCCGCCGGCTAAACTCCGGCGGCGTCAAATCATTTTATTGATTTCCGTTTGATATTTTCCACGAAATCATCCCAGGAGCTCTGCCAAACCCGAAGCAGATGATCTGTTTCCTTCTCTGAAAGACCGCCTGCCCTGATCGATCGCTCACATATCTCCCGAATATCCTGAATGGAAAGATTCCAGCATAAAACAGCAGAGTAAAAATCGTCAACCAGCGGATATGGTGTCAAGAACAGCCCGTCATCAGAACAGATTACGAACGGAACGTTATAATCCTTGTAAAGCAGCGCGGGGTGAAGCCTCAGATCGTGTACATATCCAAGCGAAAGGTTACTGATCGGACAGACTTCCACTACAATATTGTCTTCAATATACTTTCTCATCATAGCGGGAAAACGGTAAAGATTGAACGCATGCCCTGCCCGATAAGTACCCGCAGCATATGCATCGTTCACACTTTTATTACTCAGACGCAGACTCTCCCCGCAGTGGAGAAAGAGTTTCAATCCGCTGTTCTTTACCTCATCCGACAGCAGGAGATCCAGATACCGGTCCAAGGGTTTGGAGCTGTCCTCATCGTTGACAAGATCAAGCCCTATAATGAATTTCTGCGGTTGATCCGGCTCAAACTCATCTTTAATCTCTTCGCTGAGCCTGATAAGCCTCCGAAAAATATTAATAGAAGTTTCCATCGGATAATTAGAATTCTTTCCGCTTGCTCCGATGATGCGTACACGGAAATCAGGGTGTTCCCTACGCACTGTATAATAAGCATTTCGTATGAGTTTCAGATAAGAGCTCGCGTAGTCCTCATCTCCTTTGCTGACAATACGCAGTTCCAACAGCAAAATTCCGATATCCCATGCATATCGGAAGGATTCTTCAAACAGCCTCGTGACCAGTTCCTGATCCGTCAGAAGCCCCCAGGCTGCGTATAGAGATCTGTTGAGTACATCCCAAAGACCGTCTTTCTTTTCAGCACCTGACATTGTGAGCTTGTTCTTCAGCTCATCTGCGGATAGTTGTCTGCTTCTTAATACTTCATCCAGAAGGACCGCGTTTGCCGGACGATCCGGATTATTCTCCGCATACAGGTAACCGCACTGATCTCCCTCTTCAAGTGAGATCCAGGCATTCTTGCGAATGATCTCAATGTAGCGTTCAAAGGGGAGCAGCGTCATTTCATGAACATGCAGTTCCGCTCCTTTTGGAAGATCCCTGCAGAATTTATAGAGCCGGGAATTCCTGACACTTTTTTTCTCCCATCCGGCAATTCCGTAGACCTCTGTGTTCTCATACAGCGAATCTGCCTCTGCTTTCAATTCTGCCAAATAACGATCCATGACCATATCCTCTTAAATCACCCCAAATTAAAGCCCCTGACATTACATGTTCAAAATGATCAGTCCGGCCATACAAACTGCAACCCCTAACAGTTTGTTCCATGTGAGCGCTTCGTGATAGAGGAAATATCCGACAAACAAGAGAATGCTCGATAGGACCGCACTCTGTACTATGAAGCCGACACTCACCTGCCATCCCGCTTTATAGGCATAGATCCAGCCTGCTTCCAATCCTACGATCACTATGCCCAGCATGAACGGTGACCAGTTCAGCTTACTGAATTCTTTCATGAGCCCGTCTTCATGACCGGTAAAAAAGTATAAAACAGCACACGCTGCAGCTCCGATCAAATAAGTGACGATCAGAGAAGCAAACGGATTAATTC
This sequence comes from uncultured Lachnospiraceae bacterium, assembly GCA_902801585.1. The sequence continues at coordinate 9,441 of CADCIU010000028.1, forward strand.
CATCCGGCAAAGACTTCGCGCAGATCTGGTAAACTACATTCGATGTGATGACCAAAGTGATCGGCCAGACAAAAGAAAACGATATATTCATATGAGGCTCCTTCCCGCCATTATGACAAACAGATCCACCACTCTCTCCAGAATCCGGTCATTGAAGTCATACTCCGCCGTATGGAGCGCAGGCCACTTCTCACCATTACCGATGTAGAACATCGCGCCCTCACCTTTCTTCAAATAGTGCCCGAAGTCCTCCGACGCCCGCCACATCTGCTCCATTGAGAGGCACGGTGCTCCGAGCCGGCTCGCCGAAGCCAGTACTCTGTCGATCCCGAAGTCACTATTCCTTGTCTCCGGGAACCTGTCAGAAATCTGAACCTCCGTTCGGATCCCCTTCACTGAGGCATGTTCAAGAGCAAAGGTCCTGATGTCATCCTCCATCTCCAAAAGCTCTGCTTCCTCCGAGGCTCTAAGCGTCACACTAATGCTGCCATCCCCCGCAGAAATACCGAAATCACCACTTCCGGCTTCCATCCCTGCAATCGTGCATAGAACCATCCCTCTGTGCTCTTTCGACAGGAGATCGCGAATGTGAAGAACCGTCTCTGCAATCACTTCTGCAGGGTTGATCCCATCTTCCGGCGCAGCGGCATGAGACTGCTTTCCGTAAAAAAGAATCTTCATTCCTTCAGAAGCAGGTTGTGTAAGCCCCCTTCTGTAAATTACCGAGCCTTCCGGATAACCGCTCAAACTGTGAAATGCGTAGACCTCCCGGATCCCCATCTCCCCGATCAGCTCTGCGGCTTCTGCGCCGCCTGCTCCGATCTCTTCGGCTTTTTGGAAAATGAGGTAAACCGGCCTGTCCGTCTCTGTGTGCTCCAACTCCAGCGCAAGTCCGCAGAGCGCGGCGCAGTGCCCATCATGCCCGCATTTGTGCGATACACCCGGATGTTCTGAGGCATACGGGAGACCAATCCCTTCCTCGATCGGCAAAGCATCCATATCAGCCCGGAATGCGACAGCTTCTGCGGACCTGGCTCCCTGCTTCACAGCATAAAACCACCCGTCCCGCTGCACGATCTCCAGCGATGTATTCCTGCGCAGAAAATCCTGCAGGATCCGGCCGGTCTCCGCTTCATGCAGGGAGAGCTCCGCCCGCCGGTGTAAAAAATGCCTTAGTTCTATGATTCTCTCAAGATTGTTTCTCTGCACTGAAAAACCGTCTCCTTTAACACCCTCTCATCTCTTCCTGACAGGAATCCCCCTCTTTACAATAAAGACCTTCTTGGAGATTTCCATCAGATCCCTGTCATTGTAAGAATCCGTAAAAAAGGCATCGATCGTCTTGTCCCCGTACCGCTCCCTGTACCGTTTCACCTTGTTGTCCCCGAAGTTGAACCAGGTGATCCTCTTCTGCTTAAGGTCCAGTTCTGTCCCAATGATATTGTCCGTGCCGAGTTTATCCTTAACCGCATCGATCAGGATGATCGGGCTTGCCGTCATGATCACATCATCGGGACCGATCAGCGGAAGAATCCTCTTGTTCAATCTGTCCGCGTGGGTCTCCCAGAAACGCCCGATCAAGGCCTGCGTGTCCTCTGATCCTTCCAGTACGCCCCCGAGAAAGTCGTTAATGATGTCTTCCAACTGCTGTTTGCTGAGCAGGCACATTTTATACTTGACAAGACTGGCCAATATAGTCGGCACATACAGAAGGATCTTCTTGTTGTGCCGGATCATGGAGAAGGAGAAATCGATCGAGCTCTCTCCCCTATAGATCGTGTTGTCGAAATCAAAGACTTTCACAGGATCCCTCCTTCGCTGCATCTGCTGCACTACCTGATCCCGAGATCAGTGAACATCTTTGCTCTCCACCCGTACTCTGCCGCGGTGGATACTGTCCTTGAAAAACTCCTTAACAGAGCATCCCGCCCTGCCGGACGAAGCACATGCGCAGGCGCAGGCACAGCTGGAAGCGCATGCACAGCTGGACGCACAGGAAGACGCGCAGGAGGAACTTCTCCGGGAACTGCTTCCGGAACCGGAACTGCGCCCTCCCGAATGACGGCTTGACGACCGACTTACAGGTGTATTGATCACATTGACGAGAATATATGTATTTGGATCACTGCCGTATCTGTAGGTTCCGCTTTTGCTGTAATTCTCCGGCTTTTCCAGATCCTTCTCTTCCACGATCTCCTTGCTTTTGATCATGCTGCGTCCGCAGTAAGGGCAGTTGTCCTTGCCCTCTTCCCGTCCCGCGCCGCATCCCGGACAGGTTTCGTAGTATTCGATCTTGGTGCGGGTAATCTTTTTTCCGTTGTCAGCGTCGGCGGCGTCACTGCCAAAACCGAGTCCGCCGGCCAGCACGCGGAAAAAGCGCAGGATCATAAGAAACAGGATCAGAATAAAAGCAGCCACAAAAACCAGACCTATAGACCCATAGATGGCGTCCTCGAAAGTCAGGGAATCCGAGTCCGTGCTGCCTCCGCCTTCATTACTGCCATCATCCTGCTGCCGGTCGACCGAAAAAGCAAAGGCATCGTTGGGATAGGCAACCGTTATAGAATAGCGGTCCCCGGCATTAAGGTGTGTGGAAAAGACCAGATAGCCATCTTCCTGCAGGCAGTCCGGCTGCCAAGCGCCCGCCTTGTCCGCATTCCAGCGGATGGTCAGATCCTTGATCTCGATGTCGTCAAACCATGCCGGAGTGTAAGCGAAAACCGTTTCTCCCTCTACAAACCGATCGATCTGGTACATGTGATCCTGAACAAAAGAGAACTCAAAGCTCGCCACCTCATCTTCGTAGTAACTGCGGTCCAGATAGATCGCCAGCGTATTCCCTTTGTCCTCGATCCTGCTGACACTGCTTCCCAGCGCCGTGACATCCGAGTGGTTCTTGTTGGGGACACCGATGTCGACCCACGACAATGGGCCGTATTCCTGATCGTCCAGCACCTTCCAGTCAATGTGATACGTCATCTTAAGGGAGGCGTCATCCTGCACATCCACGGTGATCACGAAATGTTCGATCTCATCCGTAGGGTCCGCCGCCCTCGCTGTCATTGTAAAGGGGCCGGAGAAACTCAGGCAAAACAGCACCAAAATGCCCGTCAGCAGAAATGCGAGACGCTTTTTCCACATTTCCGGGATATGTTTTTTATTGATTGTTCCAAATCTTTTGGCTTCGTGTCTCATCAGCAGTACCTCCTAAGGGGGCATTCGCCGGTCAGCAGCGCAGAATAATCGCGGCGGGCCCGGCAAGCCTCGCTGTCCCAGATCTCGTTCCAGTCATCTGTGAGCATGTTTCCCAGCGGTTTGTCTGAGAGCCAGCTCTGGCAGGGCACCACATTTCCTCCCGGGGTGATTGCCATGTTGGACAGGCAGGCTCCGCAGGAAGGGGAAGGGATATTCATCTCATCGAAAATCTGCGCATCGAGCCATCCGGGAGAAGTGAATGCGATCTCCATTCCATTCTGACCGCAATAAGCGACTGCGCTTCGCAAGATCTCCTCCAACTCGCTGCCGGTCAGCTGCAGCGCCTCAGACTCGGCCTCCGCAGCGCTCCCTGTTGTGATCAGTCCCGAGCAGGTCACATAAATGACACCGAGCTCATGAAGGAGCTCCAATGTCTTGCCATAGTCCCGGTTGAGCGTACACAAAGGTGTGTTGATACTCACCGAGAGCCCCTGGGCCAGCGCATTCCGGATCCCCGCCAGCGTCTGCTCGTAACCTGCCGTCCCGACCAGTTTGTTGTGGATCTCCGGATCGGCTGAGTAAAATGTGATCTGTACACTGTCCAGCTCAGCCTCACGGAGCCCTTTGCAATACTCCGGAGTCAGCCGGATCCCATTGGTATTGAGTCGGGAGATAAACCATCTTGCATAGCGGACGAGTTCAAAGAGATCCTCCCGCATGGTGGGTTCGCCTCCCGTGAAGGTCACCTGCGGAATCCCTGCGCTGCGGCAGCGGTCCAGGATCTTTTTCCACTCTTCCGTAGAGAGCTCCGCCTCATCCGAGAGTGTCTGTCCGGCGGCATAACAGTGTACGCATTTCTGGTTGCAGTGCCATCTGCCGTTTTGGGTCATAGCACTGACCATCAGATCCATCCGGTGAGGTGCCTGCATATACGGCGCGTAATCACCGATATTGATATGCTCTACATTCTCCGTCACCTCTTCGCGATACGCGATCTGGCGGATCGTCGTGTAAATAGTTTGTATATCCGCTGTGATGCGCTTTCGGGAAAGAGCCGGAATGATCTTTTTGACATTGTCCGCGGTGCGATCCAGTATACCTTGAATATCCGCGTCACTGATCTCTTTTCCATCGTATCGGTTCGTCTCCCGTATAAGCTCAGCCAGGATCACCGCCCAGATGAACCTGACCGGCAGAATATCCGTCCCGTTGATGATCGCGGCACTCGGGCCAAACTCGTTCTCCTCAGCCTTGGGAGGAATCAGGTGAACGCGGATGGCACCGGGGCCGTCCGGATTCAGGGTCGTATGCAGTACTTCATTAAAGACCGTGTCCATATAGGACTGCAGATTGCGAATCGTCTTCGTTTTGCGGAAAATTTTCGGTATTTTGGCCATCTTGTCCTTTCTGCCCTGTCCTCTCCGGGCCGATCTGATAGGTATTATAAACTCCACGCAGCAGTCTTCGTCACATTGCAGGATGCAATGAGATCCCGCTAATCTCATTATACGCATTGAGCTTGCGGATGTGTAGTGTTCAAAATAGAGATCGCCCTGCAGATTACTGTCATATAGCTTCATCAATTGTTACCCTCTTCTCCTACATAGGTTGACAATCAATTTCAAACCTTCTATAATTCGACTGATAAATACATCACAACGATCATAGGTTTTCGGCCTTTACAACAAAACCGAATAAAACCGGAATTCAGGAGAACTATATGACACTGACGAAAAACATGAACACACAATTCTTAACAAGCACTGCAATGATGACTGCCGTTCTCTGCATTGTAGGGCCCCTTTCTGTGCCCATCGGACCGGTTCCGGTCTCACTGACCAATCTCGCGATCTATCTTCTGATCTACACCCTCGATGCCAAACGCAGCACGATCGCATGCCTTCTCTATATGCTGATCGGCCTGACCGGTCTTCCGGTATTCTCCGGTTTTTCAGGCGGTCCGAGCAAACTTCTCGGGCCGACAGGAGGTTACATCATCGGCTACCTTCCCATGGCGTTTCTCACAGGACTGGCAGTCGAGCGCTATTACGAGAACAGAGTGCTGTGCATTCTTGCAATGGAAGCTTCCACCTGGATCCTTTACCTTTTCGGCAGCGCGTGGCTCTCTTATCAGGCGAATATGACTTTCCCGGAAGCACTTGCTGTCGGTGTGATCCCTTTCATTATTGTTGATCTGATCAAGATATGTATAGCAGCATTGTCAGGTCCTTCCATCCGCAGGCGCGTCATTCATTTACAATAATCAATGATCATAAATTCCGATGATGTGTTCCGATCAGGTAAGCGACTTTTTCCCCGAATAGTGTTACTATAAAGTGTACACACGCAAATCCGGACAAGTTGGAAATCATGAGGGGTTATTACTATGAACGAGCGCATAGTCGTTGCTAAATTCGGAGGCACATCGGTGGCGGATGCCGCCCAGTTCCGTAAGATCAGGGAGATTGTTCAAAGCGGGCCCGAGAGAAGGTTTATTGTCGTCTCCGCACCGGGAAAACGCTTTCCCGAAGACCGCAAAGTGACGGACCTTCTGCTTGACTGTTATGAGAAAGCAGCTGCGGGCGAGTCATACGAAGAAGAATTCAGACAGATCCGCGCGCGCTTTCGTGAGATCATAGACGGCTTGAGAATATCCTTTCCTTTGGATGAAGAGCTCGAAACTCTCAAGCAGTCACTGGATACCGATCCCACGAGGGATTTTACTGCCAGCAGAGGGGAATATCTCACTGCCAGGATCATGGCAAAATATCTCGGTTTTACTTTCGTTGACCCTGCATGGTGTGTATGTTTTGACGAAAACGGACAGTTGAATGCCGCCATGACCGGACGCACGATGCGCGCTTCTCTCCTGCCTCTGAACCGCGCCGTGATCGCAGGATTTTACGGCGCTGATATGATCGGTACGATCCACACATTTGAAAGGGGCGGGTCCGATATCACGGGTAGTCTGGCGGCATGCGCGGTCGGCGCCGAACTGTATGAAAACTGGACGGACGTCTCCGGACTGTATGCGGCAGATCCCAGGATCGTCGAAAATCCTGAGACCGTTGCCTATATGAGCTACAGGGAGCTTCGAACGCTTTCCTATATGGGGGCCTCCGTGCTGCATTCAGATGCTGTGCTCTCCGCTTCCGAGATGGAAATCCCGATCAATATCCGCAACACGAACAGACCTGAAGATGCGGGTACCATGATCGTGCGCCACCTTCCTTCAGGCGTCACCAAGAATCCGGTGACCGGAGTCTCGGGAAGGAAAGGCATGTCCGTTGTCCAAATTGAAAAAGTGATGGTCAGTGACGGGTCGGGATTCAGTGCACTGATGCTCGATATTTTGAAAGAGCGGTCACTGCCGTTTGAATACTGCCTGACCGGGATCGACTCGATCACGCTCGTCATTCGGAGCGATCTGCTGGAAAGCTGCAAAGAGGAACTGTTCGAGGAGATCCGCCAGACGCTCAACCCGGATTTCATCGGCCTGAGGGATCATCTGTCCCTGATCGCAGTGACAGGCGAAAAGGCGACAGAGTCCAGTGATGCCAATGTACGGGTTTTGGAGAAGCTCACGGAATCAGGCATCGAGATCAGCACGATCAATCAGGGGGCCGGGAAGCTGAACCTCCTGATCGGCGTGCCGGAAGAGCGCTATGAGGACGCCATCCGGGCCATCTATGAATTCAGGCGGAGCATTCCCGCCCGCCCTCATCACTCGTAAAGCGCCGCGTCTTAGCCTTGCAATCTGCACCATCTTGCTCCGCGAATATTAAAACACGCCTGCAGCTCTAAGAGCTTCAGGCGTGTCTTTTTGCAATATAACTGACGATCCCTGCGAGAGTCTTGCCAGAGCGGCAAGGCGGAAGCCCGTCCAGGGCTTTCATCGCCGCCTCCGCATACTTTTGCAGATCGGCCCCGGCCTTTTCAATTCCGCCCGATTCAAGAACGAGTTTGACCAGAAGTTCACTGTCCTGTTCTGTAAACCTTCCCTGCTCTGCTACATCCAATAGGGCCCGAATTCTGCTCCCTGCGATTTCTGTTTTCACTGCATAGAGAACAGGAAGTGTCAGAATCCCCTTTTGGAAATCAGCCCTGACAGGTTTTCCCTCTTTTGAGGCATCCGAGACAAAATCGAGAATGTCGTCATGGATCTGGAATAATCGTCCGAAATTCTCTCCAAAATCAACGAGGCGGGAAACCGTGTCATCCGATGCTCCGCTCTCCAGAGCGCCCGCGCCGCAAGCCAATCTGCACAGAGCAGCTGTCTTTCCGTCCACATTTGACAGATAGCGCTCTGTGGTCACATCCGCATCAAACAGACACTGCATCTGTCCGAGCTCTCCGATGCACATTTCTTCTACCGCTCTGCCGAACAGCTCTCCCACTTGATAGAACTGCTCCATAAACAGGTGCTTGACGATTCGGCTCAGAAGGAGATCGCCGGCATAAACGGCTCTGTCCTTTCCATATTTGGATTGAATGGACTGTCTGCCCCTTCTGAGAGGGGAGTCGTCCACGATATCGTCATGGATCAGCGAGGCAGCATGTACCATCTCTACAAGCGCGGCCAATCGACACAATCTGTCTGTTTTCTCAGTATACAGCGGTCCAAAACCCGCTGCCAGGAGGAGAAGCTGCGGCCTCAGCCTCTTTCCTCCGGAAAGCGATATATCCTGCATAATATCCCGGATCTGGGAGGCATTTTCCTCCGCCCGCAGATAATCCAGCAGATAGCTCTCCACAATCTTCAGCTCATTACTTAATCCGGTGTCCAATTTGTTCATCGCATAGTCCTTATTACCGCATGCAGTATAGCTTCACAATCCTGTATTCAGACCGGTTCTGAGTATTTTGGCATCCGGTCCGCATACGAGGTTCATTATACCGCACAAAGTCCCATCAGGCATCTGCAATCTATGCGCCTTATGCACGCATCCCAAGCAGCTGCCTGATGGGACTTATTAATTCAGCCTATATGGCAGGTAATACTCCTGCAAACACGTACCTTAACGGTCTTAGATAAGGACGGATCAGCCGGCCAGCGACTGCGGATCTGCACCGAATGCAATGGCAACTGCCATAACTGCTATAACGATGATGCAGAAGCATGCGCAAGGAATAACATTGGTCCTGATGATCTTACCTTCGTTTCCGTTGGTTCCTGTCGTAGCACAAGCGGATACAACGTTGTTGACGCAGACCATGTTGCCGATCGCGCCGCCGTTATTCTGCAGAGCAACAACCAGTACATAGGGAAGTCCGACCAGACCTGCTGTTGTGAACTGCAGGGAGCTGAACAGTGTGTTGGAAACCGTGTTGGAACCGGACATGTATGCACCAAGTACGCCGATGAAAGGAGCAATGATCAGATATGCGCTGCCTGCGATATCCGCAAGACCTTTCGCCATGGAGTAAAGCATGGAGTAGGAAACGCCTTCTGCTACGCCTGCAGGGATCTTGTCTGCCGGCATGGAAGTGAAGCGGAAAATGTTAACCATAGCAACACCGAACAGCAGAGCGATCGCTGCGCCTTTGACCTGGTTCAGAGCGCCCTTCCATGCTGTCTTTACGTTCTCGTTTGTCATTCCGTGAAGCGGGATCGTGAGCAAAGCGACAATGATGAACACAACGCCGGGGTTCCAAAGGATTGCCCAGTTCCAGTTGCCGCCGAATACGATGCCGCTCTCGCCGGTACCGATCGTGAAGCTCTTCATCTTGCTGAAGAATCCTGCGCCGTCAGCCTCGAATTTCTGTGCGACACGAGTAAGGACCAGGATGCCTGCGATGATGAAATAAGGTGTCCAGGCTTTGATCAGGCTCATGTCACTGAGCTTAGGCTCCGGAACCTTTGTCGTAGCGAGCCAAGTCTTGTCCCAGTTCTCTTTCTTATCAAATGTCCACACCTCCTTGGGAACAAGGAAGCCGTTCTTTGTTGTTACGAGGACGATCAGGAGCGTGATGATCGCTGCAAGCAGAGATACAAGTTCGGGACCGATAAATGCTGCGATCAGAAGATAGAAAATGTCAAATGTGATCGTCACGAACAGGATGTAAGGAATAACCGGGAAAACATCACTGAACTTCTTGTCTTTGCCGTAGAATTTGCATACGAAGCCGCAGCCGATGGTCAGAATGACTGCGCAGCCGATTGCCAGCGGCAGTGCAGACCAGAAAGTGAGGGCCATCTTCCAAGCGTCGAGATCTCCGCCCAGCGCTGCAACTGCGTCCTTAACAGTTGTGAATGCCATGTTGGTAGGTGTTCCGACAGCGCCGAAGCAAACGGGAACGGAGTTGTAGATCAGCGCTACCATTGCTGCGCAAAGAGGCGGGAAGCCTACGGAGATCAACAGCGGTGCTGCCAGAGCTGCGGGAGTACCGAATCCTGCTGCACCTTCGATGAATGCACCGAAGATGAATCCGATGATGATCGCCTGCAGTCTTGCATCAGGTGTGATTCCCTTGAACATGCCGTTGATAGCGGCCATAGCACCTGACTGGGACAGCGTGTTCATAATCAGGATCGCGCCGAAAATGATGACCAGAGTTTCAAACGCACTTAAGAATCCCAAAATCGTTTGACCCACCGCGCTCTTTCCGTCAAAGCTGAGGATCGGCATTTTCCAAAGTGTAACACCGATGATCACAGCCACGAACCATGCCAAAGGCAGTGCTCTCTTCGCAGGCCAGTTAAAACCGACCATAAGAACGATCGTGAGAATAATAGGAATAAAGGCTATTAACGCATACATTACATTTACCTCCCTTAGAAAAATAACAGTATCTATACTCAACCCTTTCGGGGCAGAGCCAGCCTTTTTTCCGGAGCAGGTCCCCCCCTGCTCCGGGAAATTCCATCAAACAGATCTCTTTAAGATCTTTTTAAGACCGGATCATCTCCGCTTAACCCTGCATGTAGGTCACGCCTGCACCGCCAAAAGGATGGTTCCAGGTCTTGACGACTTTTCCGCCTGATACGACACGGCAGGTGCCGCACTCAAGACATCCCTCATGGTTAAACGTCAGTTCTCCGTTTTCATACTTATACAGTTCCGCCGGGCAGGCGAGAACCACTTTTCTGATCTCTTCTTCATCCTTGAACTCGGGGTCGATCTCGATGTGAGCGTAGCTCTCATCGGTATTAAACCTGTTATAACCGAGCTTATCATCTACTGGTACTTTTTTAGCCATTTTTCACCTCCATGTCGAAGCATCTGTGCTTTTCGTATCCGCGGCTCCCGGTGCCGGATGCAGCTCATTAAAGAGCATCCAGCGCCACCATTACAAGTTCAAGAAGCTTCTGCGCAGAGGTCCTCTTTGCGATCTCGTCGATCGCAAACATAGGAAGTGACACAGGCTTTTCTCCATTCACGCGGAACAGCTTGTCAAAAAGAACATCAGCGATCTCAGGAACATCGTTAAAGATCTCATGCCGCTCGAGCAGCTTCGGGAAATTCCTGTACTGCTTCATGTCTCTGAAGATGCAGCTGTCTTCCAGGAGCAGCTGATAATACGACAGAGCAGCTGCCGAATAATCTCCGAGTTCTTTTGCCCGGATGATCGTCTCTGCAGCAAGTCTGCCCGACTCGATCGCGTAGTCCATGCCGCGCACGGTATAGCCGAGGTTGACGACAAATGCTGCCGCGTCACCGCATACCAGAACATTATCTGCATACAGCTTCGGGATCATGTCATAACCGCCTTCGGGAACAAGGTGTGCGGAGTACTCCAGCGGAACACCGCCTTCGATCAGCGGCTCCACTGCGGGATGATTCTTGAATCTCTCCAGCATATCAGGAACAGAGACATCAACCCTGCCGATATCGCTGCAGGTGGTAACGATACCGACCGAAACAGAATCCTTGTTGGTGTAGATCAGACCGCCGCCGATGTTTCCAACAGTAGGATCTCCGGCGACCAGCATTGCCACGCCCTCGCCGTTCTTCACATTGAACCGCTGGTTGATCACATCTTCGCCGAGCTGGATGACTTCCTTACATCCGACAGCGACCTGGGAAGGCTCCAGTTCCTTCTTAAGTCCCAGCTGCTGGGCAAGAAGGGAATTGACGCCGTCTGCCAGAACGACAATGTCAGCATACATAGCTTCTCCGCCCGCGTCGATGCCGACCACTTTGCCATCCTCAACGAGAACTTCGTCCACACGGATGCCGGGGACCATCATCACACCGACTTCTTCCGCCTTGTCGGCGAACCATTTGTCGAACTTTCCGCGAAGCACCGTATAAGACGCCGATGCTGCATCGTCCTCTTTCCCGGATGCGTATTCGATGTTGACCGCGCCCTTTTCCGTCATCAGCGCGATCCTCTCTTTTGTGACTTTGCGTTCAACGGGCGCTTCCTCTGCAAATCCGGGGATGACCTTTTCCAGCGTATGCGCGTAAAGTCTTCCGCCGGTCACATTCTTAGCGCCGCAAAAATCGCCTCTCTCAATCAGAAGGACTTCCATTTCCGCCTGCGCAAGAAGGTATGCACAGGTCAGGCCTGCCAGTCCGCCTCCAACGACTATGGCATCAAATTTTTCTTCACTCATAATATTTCCAAACCTCCTATAACGTGGTTCGCAGTATTGCAATCAGGCCTTTTGGGTTTCCAGAAGCACACAGGCTCCCAGCATCCGGCTGTAAACGGCAGGGCGTTTCATCCCGGACCGCTGCATCAGCTGAGCAAGCTCCTTTGGTGAGCAGAACTCCTCTGTGGACTCCTGCAGCCATAAATACTCTTTCCTGTGTGTTCTTCCGCCGCCGAGAAACGGCATCAGAAACCGGAAATATGCTCTGTAAAAGGGTTTCACGGCTTTGCTGCCGGGCACGAAGGAATCCATGCACAATAGGATCCCTCCCGGTTTCAATACTCTCTCGATCTCCCTGATCACCACGCCGGGATCGGCGCAGTTCCGAAGTCCGAAAGATATTGTCACCGCATGAAATGTCCGGTCCGGGTACGGAAGTGCCATGGCGTTTCCTTTTACCCATCGAATGCGGCGGCATCCGTATTTCTTTCCCTTCTTCCGGGCTATTTTCAGCATAGCCGGTGAAAAATCCAGTCCGATAATTCTCCACCCGGGTCTTCTTCTCGCGGCAAAGACCGCTATATCTCCCGTGCCGGTACAAAGGTCAAGGATTCTGGGTGATACCGTCGATGCAAAGGACTTGTCAACGTCCCTCACAAGCCGGTCCGCCAGCATTTTCTTCCACATCTGCTGCATCCCGAGGCTGATCCGTACATTTGCATTGTCATATCTGCCTGCGATCTCCTCGAAAATGCGGTAAACTTTTTCCTGCTTGCCGAAGCCTTCGCGTTCTTCCATTCGCAACATCCTTATAAGTCAAAATCCTGCATCCCCAAAACAGTCTGCGATCGGGACGAAAACCGGATCACCGGATCACCGACACTGCCGCTATTACAGCCAGGCAGATCGCCGCGCCGATAAGATTTGCTTTCAGGATCCCCTTCATCTGTGCGATGCGCGTCTCTTGAGCCACCGGCGAATGCAGCAGATACCGGAATGCGACTATGTAGCCCGGTATCAGCATAAGCGCCGCACAGGCTCCGGCGGCAGGATGAAGAGAGAACGCATACAGGAAGATCGAAATGATCCATACGAGAACGAGCGCTCTGTACAGAATTACGGCTTTATCCCTCCCGATCATATTCGGAAGCGTCCTGCGTCCTGTACGCAGATCCTTCTCGATGTCACACGTGTTGTTCGTCATCATGATCAGCCCGATCCCCAGGATAAACGGAATGCAGTACGGAATGATCTCCGGATGAAACTCTCCCGTCACCGCCGCGGTAATACCGAGCGGGATCAGACCTCCCATTGTAAAGCCTGACACGATTTCTCCAACCGGCAGGTGGGAAAAAGGCAGAGGGCCTGCGGAATACAGAACCACTGCTGCGGCACCGATGACGCCTATGATGAGCGGCTGTGGTCCGCGGAGAAAAACAAAATAGCTTCCGATCAGCAGCGCCGCTGCCAGAAAACCGACTCCAAGAGCAAGTGCTCTCCAAGGCGCAAGGTCGGAATAGACCAGGATCGAATCCGATTTCTCCACATGATCCTCCGCGGTATCCGCTCCGCTTATAAAATCCATATAATCATTGAGTGTATTGACCGATGCCTGCATCAGGACACACGCGGCAAAAAGCATGATCCCCTCATAGATCCTGAATGGAAAACGTCTGTATATGCAATACAGTTCTCCGAACAGGGCCGGGCAGACAGACGCCGCGAATGTATGCGGTGCTGCAAGACCGAGGGCCATACGGAAAGTGAGCTTCCCGTTCCGCTCCCTGCCGGCCAGATCCTCTGCAGTATCAGAAGCTGTATTCACGGCTTAGATCAAACCTCTCTTTTCTGCAATAATCACTGCGGTATGCTTGACATCCACAGGGAGATCTCTCGCGTCGAGACCGCCGCTGATCTGCATCATGCAGCCGGGGCAGTCGACCGCAACGGTGTCGGCTCCGGTTTCCTTGATGTGTTCGATCTTCTTGGCCAGGATCGGCGTCGCGACCTCAGGGAACTTGATGCTGTATGTGCCGCCGAAGCCGCAGCATACATCGCTTTCCTTCATCTCGGTCAGATGGATGCCCGGTGTATGTGTCAGGAGCTCTCTCTGCTCTGCGAACACGCCCATGGTCCTCTTGAGATGGCAGGAATCGTGATAAGTGATATTCATTTCTTTGCCGTCGCCCTGATCGGAAAGTCCGCCCAGCATATGGAAGAGTTTGCAGAAGTCGTAGGACTTCTCGCCCAGTTCTTTGGCCTTCTCATAGTACTCGGGATCGTCCTTTAAGAACTCCTGGTACTCACGCAGCTGGTGCGTGCAGGTCGGGCACGCAGATACGATATAATCGTAATTCTCCGCATGCATAGCATCCACGTTCAATTTCGCCGTGGCGATCGCATTCTTTCTGTCGCCCATATAGGTGGCCGGTGCGCCGCAGCAGGACTGGCCCATAGGCATATCCACCAGATATCCGATCGAATTGAGATCCTTGATGACAGCAGTAGCTGTATCCACATAGACGAAATCTAACAGACATCCGGTAAAGATCGCGATCTTCCCCTTCGGATTGGGAACATCCTGTTTGATCGTCGGGAAGATATCCCTGAACGGGACCTGTGCGATCTTGGGAAGGCTTCTTCCTTCGGAGAGTCCGGACAGGAACATCGGCAGGTGACGCATCATCGGCTGGCCGGGTTTCATGAACGCAGGCTGTGCGATCGAAGCGATCCTGAGCATGGAGTGGAACAGTTTCCTGTCACTCACTGCATCCAGTGCGAACTTATAGGTCGGGTTCGGGTGTTTCTCGGTGCTTCTCTCACGCAGCTTCATGATCATCTCCGGAATGTGGAGACCGCCGCCGCAGACTTCCTTACAGCGTCCGCACTGCAGGCAGATATTCTGGATCTGCTCCGCGCGCTCCTCGGATACAAGGAAGTGAGAAAGGATCGTGCCGATACCGCCTGTATATACATTACTGCCGTAAACATGACCGCCCAGAAGTGAGAAGGCAGGACATACATCAAGGCATGCGCCGCAGCGGATGCAGTCATAGACTTCGCGAAACTGTTCATCTGCAAGGATCTCGCGTCTTCCGGGATCATCGAGGATCACACAGTAGAACTCCTTCGGTCCCTTCTCATCGCTGTCCTTGTCAAGACATACTTCCGTCGCGCCGGTATACAGGGACAGATATGCTGTCAGTCTCTGCGCCGTGCCGTTTCTGGGAAGCGCCTTGAAAATATAGCGCGCGTCGGAAAGGCTGTTTACGAACTTCTCAATACCGAATATATACAGATGAATCTTAGGAAGCGTGCCTACCATACGCCCGTTTCCTTCATTCGTCATCGTAAAGACCGTGCCGGTCTCCGCAACCGCCACGTTAGCACCCGATACGCCCATATCGGCGTGGGTAAATTTCTCTCTCATCACCTTGCGGGCCGTCTTGACCTCCTCAGCGATGATGGGCTCATTCTTTTCTTTGGTATAATCCGTGAACAGATCCGCGACCTGTTCCTTGTTCAAGTGAAGTGCAGGCATGACCATGTGCACGGGCGTATTGCCTTCAAGTGCAATGATGAACTCACCAAGATCGGTCTCCTGTACAAGAACGCCGTCATCCCCGAGAACCTTGTTCATGTGGATCTCTTCCGACGCCATCGACTTGGACTTAACGATCGTCTGCACGCCTTTTTCCTTGACCAGGTTACGAACGAACTCCATAGCCTCATCCGTGCTCTTGGCATGGAAGACTTTGCCACCGCGGGCAGTACAGTTCTTCGTAAACTTCTCGATCATCTCATCGATATGATCCGCTGCATATCCTTTGACCCTGCGGATATTTTCTTTTGTCTCCTCAAAATCAACGCCTTCATAGGATTTCAGACGTCTCTCGGGATAGGTCTCGCAGAATTTCCCCAGTGTTCTGCTGAGTGTCGTGTTGCGCAGAGCAGACTGGATTTCCTGCTTTAATGCTTCATTCGCCATTACTTCCGCCTCCCTTCTGCTCTAATCAGACATCTGCGATCACAAGGATCGAAAGAGCGAGTGGACCATGTACACCGACTGTACTTACACATTCGATGTCCGCAGTACGGCTCGGGCCGGTGATAAAGCCAACGAACGAAGGCAGCTCTTCCATAGCGCAGAGCTGATCGAACATTGCGTCGTAGTCCTCCACGATCGTAGACAAACGAACGACACCGATATAGTATTCGGACATACCTGCCGTCAATCGGGCATCCACATCATCACCGAGCTGAAGAACACTTCCCAGATCGGCGATTCCGCACTGAACCTCAGTGATCCCGCCTTTGGCCGTCTCGGAATGCAGGCGGATATGATCTGTGTAGACGGTAATTCCTGCATCCTCCAGAGCCTTTTTCAACCCCATCTCTTTAAGAAGAGGTGTCTCGCAAAGGCATGTGTCCTTGATTCCCCTCTCCTTGAAAGCATTTACGATTATGTCTGCGGCCTCCGGCACTGCTGCAAGCCAACTGTTTCCGTTGACAGCCTGCAGATTCTTATCGAACCGCTCATACATAACATCTGCAGCTCCCATTATGCACTCCTTTCATTCTACGGACTGCCGTTATAGTTACATCAATATTTTATTGCTTTTTAATGGCAAAAACAATACTTTGAACCGTTAGATTGTACAAATTCACGGACAATCGCCCGTTTTCCTTTAATTTTTTTCTGTATATTTTTATATTATCGGTTATTCTTATAAGTTTATTTTGTCTATTTGTTACAAAAATAACAGGCACCCCTCAATGAGTGGTGCCTGTATCAAAACGGATCCGAAGCAGTTCTCCGTCCGTCTCCCAATCATAGAGGCGTCGTCTCGCCGCCTGATCCGGCAGATGCATCCGCCTTGTTTCGTTCCGCACGGTCAGGATCAGGTCCCCCTCCTCTTTGCGGATGTCGATCTCCTCTTTTTCCGCGCCGGGCAGGCGGACCAGAAGACACCATGAACCGTCAGAAATGTCTCTCCTAAATGTATACGCTTCCTCCTCGCAGAAGATTCGGGCAGGGTCATTCTCTCCGCCGGATTCTTTTCCGTAAAGTGCTTCCGCGATCAAGCGAAGCATTGTCATCCCCCTGACCTCTTCTCTCTGCAGCTGCAGGAAAAACTTCTTCTGATTCGGAAATCTCGCTTCAATCTCCTCCAAATGCTCTTTTTGGATATCTTTCCAAGGCGCAAAATCTCCCTCTAACGCCTCATCGGGCCAGATCCTGTTGATCATGACCGCATCCACGCCAAAGTCAAATGCACTCAGCCACATATAGCTGCGCGCCGCTTCCTCGATCACGATCTTCTCCGGTGTCATGACGATCCGCAGACTTGTCCTTTTCCTGTCGCACAGGATTTCCCTGAGCGCGCACAATCTTTTGACCAATACATCCAGCTCCGCAAAGACCGCGTCTCTGGGCTTGGGCACAGACGTCGCTCTGGTGATCAGATTACCGAACGCACTCGTGATGCTGCGAAGCATTGGAAGGATCTTATCTGTCAGAACAGCCAGCTGTTCCGGATACCGAAGGAGCGAAAGCGTTTCTCCTGTGGGCGCGCAGTCCACGATCAGGACATCATACTGCGGGTCTCCCCCCTCCTCACACAGCTCAAGGATCCGCAGAAGTGAGGACAATTCTTCCAGCCCCGGGAAGAGAAGCGCCTCTTCCGCAGCGATCCCGCCTCTTGCCTTCTCCGCGATGATCTGACGCAGGTATTCTTTGAGGTTTCCCCAGGCGCGCCTGCTCTCTTTGGCCATATCCACTTCCAGCGCATCCAGGCCCGGTGCGACCGGTGTGATCTCTCCTCCCAGCTTCATCTCAAAGCAGTCGGAGAGCGAGTGAGCCTGGTCTGTGCTCATGACCAGTGTACGGTATCCCTCCTCAGCTGTGCGGACAGCTGTAGCTGCAGCTATGCAGGTTTTTCCGACACCGCCTTTTCCCGTAAAGAGTATGATCCTCATTTTCGGCTGCCCTCCCCTGCGTTTTCTTTCTTCATTTCTGCCTCAGTCTGCTCCGCCGGGAGGAACAGTATCTCCAGGCTGTCCTTTTCTCTGGTCACTTCCCTGATCTCAAATGTGAGAAGTGTCTGCGGCAGAGGTATTCTGCGCACACAGTTTCCGGCCGCAATATCCAGATCCGTCCCATATCTTGAAACTTCCGCTTTTTCGGTTCCCGGAAGGTATATTTTGAGGCGCCATCCGCCCTCTTCCGGCTCATAGACATCACCGCCGACAGGCGGGATCTGAGCAAACAGTTCCTCATACGCAGGCATATCTTCCCGCAGACGCTCCAGCGCCTGAATACCTCGGATCTCCGTCTCATACCACCGGATCTTCGTCACGGGGATCCGGCCGAATACGCTTTCCAGCTCTTCTATATATTTCTGCTGTATTTCTCTCCAATACTCCGTAAAAGCGTTTTCTTTCTGTTCACGGAGCACCCTGTTGATGAAGAGCCTGTCGACGTGATAGCCGTAGAGATTCAGATACATATATGTGCGCTTTGTCTCTTCGACGACCATTTTCTCCGGAAGGGCGGCCAAACGGACGCTTGTCACTTGAGGGTCTTTTAAGAGCTCCTGCATCTCGACAAGTTCCTTGTGCATGCGCAGGAACTCGTCCATAGAATCGTTGTCCGGCAGCTGCACCTTAAAGAGTCCTCCCGAGACCGGCCGGAGGACTCTGGTGATGAGCTTTCCTACCGGGAAAAACTTTTCGATATACCACGAGAGAAGCTCCGGAAGTTTGAGCAGGGACAGGGTCTCCCCGGAAGGCGCACAGTCCACAAAAATGCGGCTGTATTCCCCGCTCTCGTACATTTTCTTGATCTTTAAGAGCGAAAAGAGGTTTTCGAATCCCGGGAGCATGAACTGCACCGCTTCATCGGGAATCGTCTTCTTGCCGGAGAACATGGCAAGGAGCGCCCTGTTTACCTGCGGGAATTCTTCCCGCATGATCTTTGAAGGGTCCAGTTCCAGAAGGAACAGATCCTTTCGCACTTCGGTAAGAGCTCCGCCGGTCCGGACCTCGAAAATATCTCCCAGATTATGTGCCATATCCGCGCTGACAAGCAGAGTCTTCTCCCCTCTCTCCGCGCATGAAACCGCATGCGCCGAGATGATGCTCGTCTTGCCCACGCCCCCTTTTCCGGTAATGATCGTTATCTTCGGTGTGCTCAAAAAAGTCCTCCCCCTATCCTCCATGTATAAAATCTTCCTTCACAACCCGCGCGGTCATCCCGGAATTGCTCCAAACAGTCATTCTCCACTTGCTTATTTATCCTCGAGCGTTTATAGTTTCTGTTGATGCTTTGTTGCGGCATAGAATGACATAAATACTATATGGAGGTTTTGGTATTCATGAATTATCTCAAAACATTTATCGGTGCAGTTCTGGCAGGTATGGCGATCGCCATCGGCGGACTGGCCTTTTTATCGGTAGACAGCAAAGTACTCGGTTCCGCTCTGTTTACTGTCGGTCTGTTCACTGTATGTACAATGGGCCTCAATCTGTTCACCGGCAAGGTCTGTTATGTTTTTCAAAACGACAGGGACTACGCACTTGCACTTCCCGTCATCTGGATCGGAAATCTTGCGGGAACCGGACTGATCGCTCTCTTCGCCGGGCTTACCAGAAATGCGCCCGCGCTTGCCGAGAAGGCAGCCGGCATGTGTCAGGTCAAACTTGATGACAACCTCGTCAGCCTGTTCTTTCTCGGGATCCTGTGTAATATCCTGATCTACATCGGTGTCGAGGGTTACAAGAACATCCCTCATGAGATCGGCAAATATCTCGCGCTCCTGTTCGGCGTCATGGTATTCATCCTCTGCGGAACGGAACACTGCGTAGCCGATATGTTCTATCTCTGGATCGGAGGTTCCTGGAACGCAAGAGCCGTTGCCTGTATTTTGGCCATTACACTGGGAAACGCCGTCGGAGGCGTGCTGTTCCCGCTTCTCAGAAGCCTGCAGAACCGTTAAACTTCAGATATTCCGACGATACAGGAAAATCAAAATATATATCCGGAAAGGGTTCATCCCGCAGCGTAAAGTGCCACCACTCGCAATCGATCGGATCGAACCCGTTCCGGATCATCACATTTTGCAGCATCATGCGATTGTCATACTGCTCCTTGGTGATCCCTTTGTAGTCCGGGTGAGAGACCACACTGAACATATCGAAGGGGCTCCCCATATCGACTTCTTTTCCCGTTTTCATATCCAGCAGCGTAAGGTCCACAGTACTGCCTCTGCTGTGGCTCGACCGGCTCGCGATGTATCCCTTCATGAAGAGTTCCTGTTTTTCCAGATCCGGATAAAAGAAAGGCTTCATCCGAATATCGGTGTCCTCGATCCCCCACATCACAAAGTGCTTTACGGCGCTGACCGGCCTGTACGCGTCGAATACTTTCAGGCGGTATCCCATCACGTTCATCTCGTTGCTCACGGACTTGAGCGCCCTCGCAGCCCGGATCGTCAAGATCGCGCAGGGCTCCTCGTATCCGTCGATCCGTTCTCCGACGAAATTGTAGGTGGAGTAATAGCGGATCTCCTGAATGATCGCGGGCACAAATTCAGCCAGCAGCACAAATGCGGAGGCATCCATCGTCACTTTCTTCTTGTAATCAACTGCCATATTCTTTTCTTTCTGATATTTACTGTTTTGATGCGCAGCACGGACATTCATATAGCCTTCCGTGGGAAAAATAATTATAAGATCTGCACCCGCCGGCGCATCTGTATCCATGACTGCAGCCTCTGCATTTACCGGTGAGGTCAAAGACCGAAAAATGCCGGTTATAAGAGAATGCGTCCGGATCGTCCCAGATCTCCCGAAGTGACTTCTCCCGCAGATTTCCCTCGTTAAAGCGGTCATCGTACATAGATTCACATCCCCGCACGCTTCCTGCGCTGTCGATCCCGATCGCACTGATCCCCGCCTGACACCCGGGGAAGCATGATTGACCTTCCGGGTCCCCCCGCAGGTATCCGTCGTTCTCTGTGTAATAACCGATATTATCTGCAATGCCGATCACGAAATCAGAGGAATTGCGATGCTTTTCAACGAACGCTATCGCTTTTCGAAAATCAAATGCTGTGGAAAAATCACCGGAAGAAGCATTTCCCATCGGTGAACACGCCTGCAGCTGCCAGGCAAATATGCGCTTCTTGGCCAAAATATCGAACATCTCATCCAGATGATCCACATTGCGGTTGTGCAGGGTGCTTATGACCGAGACCGGTATGCCGCCCGCAGAGAGCTCATCGATCGCGCGGACCGCCCTCCGAAAGCTCCCTTCCTGCCGGAAGCGGTCATGTATGCCTTCCGGGCCGTCCAGCGATATAGCGACCGACTCGATCCCGACCTGCTTCAGTTCGCCGATCAGCGCGTCTGTAAACAAAAATCCGTTGGAGACAATGGGCACACTGATCCCGCGATCTGTGAGCGCTTTCGCAATGACGGACCAGTCGCGCCGCATGAAGACTTCACCGCCGATCAGCGCAGTGCGTCTGCATCCGAGCTCTGCCAGCTGATCCGCCACATTCAGGCATTCCTCAGTCGTCAGTTCATTCTGCCTTGCTCTTCCTGCTCTTGAGCCGCAGTATCTGCATGAAAAACAGCATGCCAGCGTGATCTCCCACACGCAAGTGCGAAGCTTGTATGGATTTTCCGGGTGATCCGTATTTTTCATGATTCCGGTCACGATTTTTTAGTGATCTTCGTGTCAAATACGGGAGGTGCGTAGACCAATGTGAAAGGTCTGCTGTCAACATTCAGATGTTTCATCACCGGTTTGCCGCAGAAAGGGCAGTAATCCGCATCGGCAGGAATCATTTCCCCGCATTCCGCACAGGCCTTTTTCTCCTCTTCATTTTCCATCTTGTTCTCGAGATCCTGCTCATTATTCATCATCACGTACCTCCTTATCAAATAGTATTCCATGCACTGACGCCGCAGTCCTTATGAATCATTATACTCTCTAAACAGACTGATTCACAGTAAGGAATTCACGGCATGGAATCAAAAAAAGAGGCAGCGCACAGGGAAATCATCAGCAGATCATTTCCCTGTGCGGCAGCCTCTCATCAGCGTTGCCCATTGGCTACGGTTTTAATACTGTTTTGACAGAGTTTTCCTCGGTTCATTCCTCCTCGAATTCCGCTTCGGAGCCATCCGATTCAAACCCTTCGCCGACCATCTCCTCATACTGCTCCATATTCATGGAGTCAGCACTCTCGATCACTTCGCCTGTCGCCTCGTTGATATAGTCGACATGAATATTCTCGGCAGGTGTGCCGTTAAATATGTTGTAATACCATCCGTAATAGAAGAAATCCAAAGCCGAAATGTACTCGTCAACTTCAACAGTCTCTGACTTCGTCGTTACTGTGAATTCCGTAAAGTCATCATTGAATTCGACATTGACGATGTTCGGATAATACTCGGATCCGGCCTTATCCTTCGACGTGAGAGAGATCGCGTCGCGGAGAGTCTCCATCAGTTCTTCGTGTCTTGACTTTGTCATCGTGATCGACACGCTTCCGTCTTCCTCCAGTACACAGCTCGTGAATTCATTATCTATAGCATATTGCTGCGCATCCTCAGGGGTCTCGATGAGCAGTTCGATCCTCTCCTTTTCCTCGGGAGTGATCAAAAGCGATACGTTCTCTTCCTCGTTCGCCTTCACGGTGCTGTCTGCATCCGCAGATTGCTGTCCCTCTTCCTGCGCTGCAGCATCAGTCTCCTTCTGATCCGTGTTCTCCTGCGCTGTCACCGTTTCTGTCTGCGCCGCTTCGGCTGTCTCGTGATCT
Organism: uncultured Lachnospiraceae bacterium; assembly: GCA_902801585.1. Next base: position 32,004 of record CADCIU010000028.1, read on the forward strand.
GCCGCTGCCGCCTGGGTCGGTGTACTTCCCGCACATGCTGTGATGACAAAGGCCGTTCCCATCACGCAAAGGAGCATCGCCGCATGGCCCGCAAACTTTCTGTACCCTGCTTTCTTATTCTCTGATCTCTTGGATCCTGATTCTTTTTCAGTCATTTTACCGTCCAATTATTGCTCCTGATCCTTACGGATCACTGTCCTTTTTTCAATATTCAAAGTGCCTGTTACTTGTTCTCTGTATATGCGTGATACCAGTCATTCATCACATCGCATGCCTTGATGGAATCATCCGCAAAAGTGATCTTATAGAGCTCTTCCGATCCGCCCTCGCTCACTCTGCGCACAATGTTCCCCTTGTCAGTCGCGAAGAAGAAATCGAAGCGCTCGCCATCCTCAGGGAAATCGAGAACGACATACTCTCCGTCGGGAGCATCGCCGTCGACATACTCATAAACGGCATTGGATGTCATCTTCTCATAGAAAGGCATGATATCGGCGCCATTGGGCTCCACAGGTCCGAACTCTGTCGTGCTGATCGTATACTTGACATCTTTCATATAAGCAGCACGTGCAAGATACATCTCAGGAAGCGTATTGCCGAGATTGACTTGTGTAATTCCCTCGTTGTCCTTGAAAAAAGTCTCCTTGCGCACAGCGCCTGCCCATTCGTTCAGTTTGTCCCACTGTTCCTGGCCTTCCACCATATTCTCGGGTGATTCGCGGACGAAGCGGACGTCTGTGGGATGGAAGTAGATATAATAAGTACCGCTGCCGTCTGTTCCGAGGATCTCCTCTCCGGACATATCATTGCAGAGCATATTATGAACTTCTTCCTCGGTTCTTGTGCCGATCGCGAAAAGCCAGCCTGCACCTTCCCGGTCATGGCCCATTGCTTTCTCAGCGTCGACCGAAGCTTTCTCATACACATTGATCAGAATGCCGTCTTCACTGATTTCCGGTACTTCGATCAAAAGAAGGTCTACATATTCTGAGGGTACTGACAGTTTGATTCCTTTGTTCTCAAACGTCTGAACAGAACCCGTCTCCTGTCCTGCGCCGCCCTGATCTGTCACAGTTGTCTCTCCTGTGGTAGAAGTCTCTCCTGTGGAAGCAGTCTCTCCTGCGGCAGGTGTCTGCGCAGCGCTGCCGCCGGATGCGCCGCATGCTGCCAGCGACAATACCATTGCGGGTACGACGATGCCGATCTTCAGAAAATCTACAGTATTTCTTTTCATTGAACGTTCCTCCTTAAAAATTTTCCCTTCTCCATTCTGTTCTCATGTTCTCCTCACAGAGCTTGTTTTTGATAAACGCCTCTTGAGAAGGTCCGATTTCCATTATTATAATCACATTGCCAATTCCTGCAAGCGAAAAATGCGGGAATACACAATGCTCATATAAGAATATACGCCCTGCTCATCATAATCCACGGTCATTCGAAAATTCCTGATCTCAGTGGGACCCTCTTCGTTCCCTGAGATCAGGAATTCATGCTGTTTCTCAGTTATTTATTGCGGATTCTGTCTTTTTTGCCTCTGCTGCGTTTCCGATCCGGTCTTTTTTGCCTCCGTCCCGCTGTCAATCTGATCAATATGCGTACGTGTAATCGACATCCACATATTCATCCGGCTGATATTCATCGACGTAGAAACCATAATCCGAGCTGTCTTCCTCCGCCCAGTCACTGTCATCGCCCTGATCATACTCTGCCTGCGGATTGAGTTCCTCGGTAAATTCTTCATTGAAGTCATCGGCATATCCGCCATTTACATAATCACCATTTACATAATCGTCATTTGCATATTCGTCATCTGCATAGCCGCCGTCATCGTATGCTTCTTCATCACCGCTGCTGCTCTCAATATGTCCGACATGTACATAGCAGGCGACATCCGGGCTGTAATCATCATCCGCGACAAATCCGGTCTCATAGAGCATTTTGTCATCAATACTGCTCATATCCTGTACCGCATAGTTCCACTGGCTTCTGGCATCGTCGGTCTCAAGAGCGTCATAGCCGCCGTCCATGTACACATATTTGAATGTGCTCGACGAGCCGGAATCTCCGTGCATTGTCACGGTACTGCCGTCCACATCATAGTATCCGTCCCGGATCTCATCTTCGAGATAGTACACCCACTCTCCATTCTCCATAGCTGCAGTTCCTGCGTAATAAACTGAGCCGTCGGAATCGAAGCGGAAGACCTGTGCCTGATGCATGCCCGAGAGCCAGTATCCGTCTGTGAGATCATTTCTCATCTCATTTGTAGTGATATCTACAAGACCTGCGCCGGAATTTGCGTCACTGCCGTCAAACTCGCTGTCCCAGTTTTCCTCGTAATCCTGATCATAGTCCCGGTCATAATCCTGGTCGTAGTCCTGATCATAATCCTGGTCATAATCCTGGTCGTAGTCCTGATCATAACCCGGATCGTAATCCTGATCTTCGACCTCGTCGGTATAGTCTCCGAACTGGCCGTAGTCGCCGTCCTCGTCTTCGTAATCTCCGGTCTGGTTGTAATAATCGTCCTCGTCTTCTCCGCCGTAGATCTCGAACTGGCCGTAATCTTCATCGTTCGACTCATATCCTGTACCGTCGTCTGCGTCTTCGCCGCTCTCTGTATCACTGTACTGAGTCTCGCTGCTTAAACCGGCTTCCTCTGTCTCTTCGCTCTGATCGCCTGCCGCCGCCTTAAGGAGATCATTTTCAACGGCTCCGCCTTCAGCCTGCATCGCCTCGTCTTCCTTGTCTGTATCCTCTGCACCGGTCTGCGTATTGGTCTCGCTGTTGTCGATATCCGTACTGATCTCTGTATTGTTGATCTCAGTGTTGGTCTCGGTATTGTTGATCTCGGTATTGGTCTCATCACTGATATCAGTGTTGACTTCCTGATTGACCTCAGTATTGATCTCGGTGTTGGTGATCTCGGTGTTGTTCTGTGTGTTGTTGTTTACATCATAATCATTCTTGGTATTTACAACTGAGTTGTACTCCTCCTGAACAGTGTTGATGTCAATGTCATTGTATTCATTCTGGTTGTTCTGAATGATATCGATCACCTTGATGTAGTACTCTTCCGACTTGCTCAGATCCAGATAGATGTTCTTGGAGTTGTCGTTTTTGACATTATATGTGATATTCTGGTTTGCTCTCTGGTTGTACAACTGGGCGATCTCATACATGAGGTACACGTCGTTGGGGTTGTTCCTGAGATTCTTGTCACACTTCTCAATACGGTTGTCGTAATTGATCTTGTAGTTCTGCGTGTAATAATTATCTGTATAATAATTATTGGTCACTTTCTTGTTGTTGGTCGTGTTGCCGCCGTTGTTGTGCGTTGTGTTGCCGCTGTTTGTGTTATTGTTGTTCTTGTTGTTCTTATTATTCTTGTTGCCGCTGTTGGAATTGTTCTTTGCCTTGTTGTTTTTGTTGCTGGTATTCTTGCTGTTCTGATTGCTGGTATTCTTGCTGTTATTTTTGCTGTTCTTGTTGCTCTTATTATCTTTATTGTTCTTGGCGGTGGATTTGGTGTTTTTTGAGTCCTTGCTGTCCTTGCCTTTTGCAGTCGTTGCGCCGTTCGCAGTCACGCCTGCAGCGCTGGAGGTCTGGACATTGTCGCCTTCCTGCTGTCCCTGCTTGCCCTTCAGCGAGCAGCCGACGGACCCGAACATCATTGCTGCTGCGAGCGCGAACACCGCGATCCTGGTCTTCGCTGCAGACTTGGCGTTAACCCTGTCGAATCCTGCCTTTTCCATTTCGAAGTTTCTGTTCTCATACTCTCTGCGATACATTGTGTTTCCTCCCTTTTATATATCTCAATGGAATTATGTACGGTTTTGTTTTCTATGGTTGAAGTATATCGCAGGGGTATTCGTGCTCTGTAAAATAAAAGTTCACAGTGCTCACAGACATTTGAGGCGAATCACTGCAAGACGTTCGCATTGGATTTGACGAAAAAGCCAAAAGTAATTAAAATTTAAATGTATTAATTCAGGTATCCGGTGTATGGATCGGGGTCGATGTGCCTCCGCGCAGAGTGCTCCGGAATGGAGATTCTTATGTTTATCCTAAGTCAGAACAAAATGTACCTGCTGGAAATGTGCGGAATGGAGATTGACGTCAGCAAACATGATAACAACGACGGCACTCTGTTCAAGAAGTCCACGACGAGCACGCGGATCAACCTGATCTGTTACTGCAAGAATGCTTTCAGTGTAGAAACCGAAAGCGGTGATCCCACCGGCTCCTATACAATGCAGATCAAAGTGGGGACTTTCCGCAATATAAAACGGGCAAAACAGGAAATGATGTGTGTTTATCAGGCGCTCAGCGACGGCGCACCCGTTTATGCCATCAGAGAAGATGCGCCAAGAGAATGAAGTGTGGTCTCACAGAAAGGAATGGATCGATGAAATTCGCAGATATGACAAACTCTATTATGAAGGCATTTGAGATCAGACCGGTCATTCGCTCCGCCGCGGCCGTTCTCACCGCCGCATGCCTGGGCTCGATGATCCTGCCGGTTCCCGGCACCTCGATCTGTGCCTCAGCGTCAGAAGCGGCTCGTTCTTCAAACAGCGAGACGGGAAACTTCAACACAGATACCTCGGATGCAGCGCCGGATCATGCAGAGATCTCGGAAGCGGAATACAAACTGCTCAAAGTTTTCAAGGAGAAGACCGGAAACCTCACGACCTCTGATTTCTGTACCTATGATTATGATAAGGACGGAAAATATGAGGCCTTCGCTCTGGTCGGCGATGAAGATGACTTCGGTGCCTTTACGGGTACTCTCTATTTTGTCACCGATAAGTCCGTGGAGACCGTGCTCGAAGACGGTGTCTTCTGGCCCTATTCGGGTGACCTGCGTATGCTCCGTTTTAATGACTGCGGATTTTATCTGATCGGTGAATACTACACCACCGGAGATGTCACATATGTGTTCGGTGTGAAGAACGGCAAATGGTATGAGCATCCGTTCTCAAGACAGGGGATGAGCCTTCGTCAGGTCGATCAGACCAACGAGATGACGATCACACTTTCTGAGTATGACGGGATGAAAGACAAGCAGAGCGGTTATTATTCCGCTCATACCTGGAAGACCTACTATATGTACTGGAACGGGGATTTCGTCGAGTACGGCGGCCTGAAGATCTCCGAAAAGGATCTGCTCACTTACAAGAACGCCGGGACGTACGTCGATCAGATCAAGTCACAAGGATACACGATCGACAGTATCTATTACCGGGCAAACGGGATCATCAATATCAACTACTCTATCGAGAATGACACCTTTATCGACTATGAAAACCTCACATTGGTGCTCAAGGACAAAGCGGTCACTCCTCTTAATATTTACAATGATCCCAACGTGACATTTAAGACTGCAGCCGATCTGAGCAAGGCTTCCTATGGCGGCACTTATAAAGCCTGCATGTTTGCAGACAGGGCGGTCTACCCGAATCAATAAGCAAAATCCGGCAATTATAGACATATCCATTCCACCTGAAAAAAAATTCTCAATCTTAGGAGGGTGCCTGACCCCTCCTAAGATTGAGAATTTTTCACTTTATTCGATCGCCACCCACGGAATCCTCTTCGCGTCAAGTTTCTTCGCCGCCTCTGATCCTTCATGGCAGTGGATCGTGTAGTAATACTCCCCTGTATCGTAGTTCTTGGCGCCGATACTACCGATACTCATGACCGAATCCGGAAGATAGATATCCGTGATCGATGTGCACTCATCAAATGCCGAATAATCAATATACAAAGTCCCGTCCGGAACATACATCTCTCCGCTTCTTCCTGTGGGAACCGATACAAGCGTCGTTCCGTCCTTACTCATCAAAAGTCCGTCCGATGCCGTATGATAAGGATTCTTTCCGTCCACTGCATAGTTCTGCAGGATCACTCTTTCCGTCATCTTCTGACGGATCTGAAGGCCTTTGGGAATGGTGATCGTATCCTGTTCGAACGTCTGATTGTAATCTGCACTGAACGGACAATAGCCAAGCGTCTGCAGCTTATCGGGTAGTTCAATAGTGCCGAAATCCGGCCCCGGCGTAAACGCCGAATTGCCGATCTTGGTGACCGACGAAGGCAGCTTCACATTCGCAAGTGGTGTATGGTTAAATGCCCGATTGCCTATGGATTGAAGCCCATTACCGAACTGTACATCCGTCAATTGACTGCAGCTGCCAAATGCCCAATCTCCTATAGTCTTGACCGAAGACGGTAATGTCACTTTCTGTAATGCGCCTGTCATATAAGCTGCATATTCTCCGATCGTCTCCACCCCTTCAGGGACCGCATATTCCGAGATCGACATTCTGCGTGGATAATACACCAGCTCCTTCATATCCTTTGTATACAAAACACCATTCTGCGAGGTGTAAGAGTCATTTTCCTCTGCCACCTCCACTTCACGGAGATTGTACATTCCATCAGACATCTTCTTCGGTTCGATCTTTTCCACCGATTCCGGTATCGTTATCTTTGATACACTGCAAAAGCCAGTTACATCGGAATCTCCGGTGTACCTGATCGCTGTAACCGGAAGGTCTCTGAAGACCGCCGGCACATCAAACGCACCCTCGTCTTCCGTGACGATCTTCATCAGTTCCGCCCGATTTGCGTAGACACGCCAAAGTGTAGTTACAGCTTTCTGACCACTCGAACTCTCCGTCTCCTCTACGACTTCCTCATAGTACAGATCCGCCGGATCTGTGATGTCATCACTCTCGATCTCATACAGATCTGCATATTTCTGGGCAGCTGAACCGTCTGAGCAGTGCAGCCTCGTGCGATAAACAAACTTGTCTCTGCCGTTCTCGTCCTTTTCGCTGTAATCATATTCTCCGGGGAAGACCATCTTTCCGAATCGGAATACACTGTCCGGGATCACAAACTCGGTTCCCTTATCCAAATCGAAGAACTGATAATCCTGCAGCGTCGTAACTCCTTCCGGAACGACCACAATATTTCCCATCCCGTACGGAATCGTGACGATCAGGTCCCCTGACCGGTTGGTTATGAAACCGCCCGGTGAAGCAAACTTTTCGTTGTTTTCGTCTACGTCAAAGGCAGCAATATCCAGACCGTCGAACGCCTGTGTACCGATATGCACAACATTTGAGCCGATATGCACAGAGTCCATCTTCACTTTCTGGACGCCAAAGGCGCTGAGATACAGCTCACCGAAAGCACAATCTCCAATTTCCTCGAGAGAATCCGGAAGCTGCAGCGCTTCAAGACCAAAGCACTCGAAAAATCCCATATTGTCTATTTTGCGCACTGTTTCGGGGAACGTCACTTTCTTCAGACTTGAAGAAGCAAATGCCGCATACCCGATCTCTTCTGTCCCCTCTTCGATCGCATACTCTTCTCCCTTAGCGCAGGGATACTGGATCAAAAGTTTTCCGTCCTTGCTGTAGAGCACACCGTCGACGGTCTTGTAATTCGGATTATCTGCACTGATCGAGATCTCTTTGAGCTGCTCACATACCGCGAAAGGAATAGAGCCGATCGAAACCAATCCGTCCGGCAGTTTTACGGATGTAAGATTGGTGTGCATAAACGCACCGCGCCCTATCATCTCGACACTCTCGGGGATCGTGATCTCTGTTAAGCCTGTGCGGTGGAATGCGGACAGGCCGATCTTCTTGAGCCCCTCAGGCAGGACAGCCTTTTCCAGCTGCTGCAGTCCGGAGAAGGCCTCATCACCGATCTCCCTTACGGAGTCGGGTAGTGTGACGGACACGATCGTCTTATTCCTGTAGAATGCACCGGCACCGATTTTCGTCACAGGGTGTCCGTCGGCCGAATCCGGTATACGGATCTCTGTGTCTTCTCCGTCATAGCTGACGATCGATGCTTCGTCTCCTGATATCTCCGCATACAGTGTTCCCTGATCCACAGGGATCTCTATCGTTTCTTTTTCCTGCCGGGTGCTGAGTTCCTTGTACTCCGAAGCGTGTTCGTTGCCATTGACATCTTTTATGACGACCTGGCAGATAAAATCATGCTCGAACTCGGATGCATGCTTCATGATCAGCTTGAAACTCCGGTCCAGACACATCGGATACATCTCGTAACCTGTCGACTTCCACTTGTTAAACGGAAGAAGATTTCCATCTTCGTCGCGGACAGGGGAAAGCGAGATCGATCCCGCGTTGATGAATGATTCAAAATAGGAAACATCCACGGACTCTTTACCGCCGGCCAGCGCACTGCCTTCGGCAGATGTGATATCGAGTATGGTCGTCTCGGTCTCTCCATCTGTGTTCTTAGCTGTGACAGAGATGCTCTCATCCGTATTTACATCAATATCCTTAAACTCATGCCCGGAAGTCAGATAACTTCCGACCGTCATGTAGGTGCTCTCTGTCCCCTGATGTTCCATTTGAACACAAGTAAGCGGTGCTGCCGGCTCCTCCATATCCGTCACTGCAGAAAGAAGCATCGGATCTGCCGGAATGTGCAGGACATTGTTCTGATCAGGTTCGATGCTGATCCTGCCGGTCGCGATCGCATAATCCCCCATCGAATTGCGCTGCAGGACCGTATAAGTGAAAGCGGACGCATTTTTCGCCTGGTCCGGTGTCAGCTCAAGTGTCAGCTCTTCACCGTTCTCTTTCAGCTCCGCAAGTTTCCAGTCTGTGTTCGAGCCTGCAAACCACGCATCTGTATAGGAGGCAACAAACTCCTGATAAGATTCAGAGAGCATCTCTTCTTCCGAATACAGCTCTGACGCCACTCCATACAGCTCCTGATTGTCACCCGGCAGATAAATAGAGACACCTCCGGCTCCGTTGACATTCGCCGTGCTGTTAACAATCATCTGATCCAGTGCATCTTGTACCGCTTTTGATTCCTCCGGGTAGAATTCGGACACGTTTTCCGAAAAGCTGCCGAGATCGAGCAGATCATAGGCGCCATCCCTGGATCCTGTCACACTGATACCGAAGGCTTTCGCCTTGCTCCTGGCCTGGTTCAATTGTGCATAGTCTCCGTTTTCGATCCCGTCCTGCATCGCCGTGAACAGGCGGTCAGCTGACGCGACCACGTCTTTGGTCTTGCTCAGGTCCATGGCTGCGAGCGTTGCATCGGGATTGAAGAATTCCGATTTGTTCTCTTCATAATAGCTGCCGTAGGCATCGACGATCGATGTGACGATCTTCCTTGCATCACTTGTCTCATTGAGAGTGCTCAGAAACCGGTAATTCCAGCCTCTGCCCGGTTCCAGTTCCTCGGAGCCGACCAGATAATCCGCGTAATTCTCCCAAAGGGCGGCATTCTCCAGCGTTCCCATAAGGCACGCATCAAACCCCACCCAGTCCAGTTTCCGGTCCTGACCGAACTGCGTCTTGTCCATCGCATTTCTGAGTTCATCCAAAAGAAGGCTGTCATTTCCGAACAGCTCATCACTTCCGTATCCCCACAGAGGGCCCGCGCCGTGATTCCACAAGACCAAGCCATAGTGTTTGGCCGGATAATTGGCCGTGCAGTAGTTGATGAATTCACTGAGTGTTTCCGGCGTCCCCATATCCGCCGTCTCCCGGGTCTGCGCGGTGATCTGTATGTCTTTGCCGTGCTCCATGTTCAAAACACTGTTGCAGTTGTTGGGAACCTTAACATTCCATCGCTTGCTGCCGCCGGTATAAACGATCAGATTATTCTTGCTGTAATCCAGATTCGAGGCGACCATTTCGTCGAGGTCGTTGGACGCTGCGCCGTAGCGGCTCTCCAGATTAGAGCCGACTATGTAGACCATGACCGTATAATCCTTCTCCATCACCTTGGTCGTACCGGATAACGCGTGCAGCTCCGATGTCTGCGGATCCAGATCCGCAAATCTTTTATTCTCCGCCGCCCGGCTGTAGTCATTCGATCCCTCGCTCATGAGTACCAGGTCAGGCTTCTCATCGCCTTTCTCCTCATTCGGACCGGCAGATTCCGCGTCCTCTGCCTCTCCGTTCTCCTCCGTCTTTTCAGCCGCAATTTCAGCGCTGCTTTCGGCAGTGTTTCCTCCCGTACTGTCTGTGCCGCTTCCGGCAGAGGTCCCGCCGGCTGCGGAACAGGCGGTACAGAAAATAACCATACTCAAACAAACTGCTAAAAACTTCTTCATATACCGCTCCCGTCTTTTTTGAAACAAGATGTTTACTTCTTATATATATGCTCTTAATATATAACTACCCTAAATTATTGTATCATTTATTGTCGGGACATTCATCACCATTGTCATCAGCCGCTTCAATGCAATCCATATATTACGTGAATATTACAAAACTATTGCAAATTGATTGGGGTTGATTTAAAATAATGATATGTATTCTGCACTGAGATATCAAACATCATAACCATACTAATTCAGGAGGATTCTTTATGCATAGTAGAAGTCTTTGTTTTCTCACAGCAGCAGCTCTGGCCCTGTCGACTGCTCTTGCCGGCTGCGGCGGTTCATCATCCGGTTCGCAGTCGCTCGAAAAAGAGCAGACCCAGGAAACAACGGATGATTCTGCCGACAAGGGTTCCACTCAGACCGAAGCTTCTGCGGAAGCTGTCTCAACACCGGAACCGGAACCTGAGCCGCAGCCTGAACCTGAACCCATACCGGAACCCGAACCCGAGCCTGAGCTGCCCCGCAGCCCTATGACCGGTAAAGTGATGGATGAGGAGCTCCTCAAGCAGCGTCCTCTGGCCGTCATGTATCCGATCAACAAACAGGCTCAGCCCCAATATGGCCTGGACCGCGTGGATGTCTTCTATGAGATCATGGAAGAAGGTGATATGAGCCGTCAGATGGGTATCCTGCAGGATTGGCAGGGACTTGACCGCATCGGCAATATCCGCAGTATCCGCTCCTATTTTGTCTATGAGGCTCTTGAATGGGATCCCATTATCATTCATTTCGGCGGACCCGTGGACTGGGTAGCAGATGACCTGACACGTGAAGATGTCGACAATATCAACGGTGTCGGCGGTGTTATGGGTTCCGATTACGGCGCATTCTATCGCATTCCTCATGACGGCGTCGCTCTGGAACATACCGCATATACCGATTCCGACCACATCAACGACGCGATCGATGAGGCAGGTTTTGAGCGCGAACACCGCGAAGGATATTACAAAGATAAACACTTTACCTTTACCAAGGATGGAGAGATCAACACGCTCGAGCAGTATCCTGACGCTGTAGACGCCACCTATATTGATATGGCCGGCTCCTATCCCGTGACACGCTCTGCACTGTATTACGATCCTGAGGACAAGCTCTATTACAAGACCTTATACGGAGAAGATCAGTGTGATGGCGCAACCGGTGAACAGCTCTCCTTTACCAACGTCTTCATTCAGCGCTGCTCATGGGAGCACTGCGCAGACGGCACCAGCAAATATCTCTGGTTCAGGATCGAAGAGCCCGATCCGGAGTATGACGACGGTTTCTATATCACGAACGGCAAGATGATCCACGTGACATGGGACAAAGCTGATGACTATGAGCCCACGCTGTTCTATGATGACAACGGCAAAGAAGTTACGGTAAACCAGGGACGCACGATGATCTTTATCATCCGTGACGACTGCGACACTTTTGAGATCGACGACATTTATTACGACACGGATGACCACCAGACTCTGGATCCCGCTCTCTTCGAAGAAGATTCCTCTGAGGAATCCACACATGAAGAAGCTGCTCCCGTTGAAGAGCCCGAAGAGGAAGAGTGGTAACAGACAGAAGGACCCCCATGAATTTTACATCATACGACAACGAGAGTATC
>CADCIU010000029.1 GCA_902801585.1 uncultured Lachnospiraceae bacterium
GTCGATGTGGCCGTACTTGTTAAGGATCTCAGCCATCATTGCCTTTACGCTCTCGGGATCCGTGACGTTGCACTGTACCTGGTAAGCGCCGTCCACGACTTCACCGGTCTTGGCGTTCATGTCGATGACGACTGTGTCTGCTCCTGCTGCTACCAGAGTGCTGGCGATGTGCTTTCCGATTCCGGAAGCGCCTCCTGTGACTGCTACGACCTTACCCTCAAGATTTAACCAATTTGCCATTTCTTTTCCTCCTTTTTTTATAAGTTCTTGCTGACTCCGTTTTTTGTTTCTGTTGTTGTTTCTGTTGTTGTTTCCTTTGATGGTTGTATCTTAATAAAAAAGGAGGCCTGCTTTAATTCCGCGAATTCCGCCGCGGTGGAAATGAAATAGTTCAGAGGATTTCCGCGGGTTGGAAAAATGCCGTTTATTTATTCGTCAGTTTCATGTTTGCCCGGAATGACCCGAAAATCCTATTAGAACCGTACCTGGTTGGCTCAGGAAGCTCTTTCAGCAGCAGTTTGCATCCATGTGGAAGGCGGGAGATATTCTTTCATGGATGCAAACTATTCAGAAGCAGCCAAGTCCGCCCAACGCAGTGGAAATTCCACCGAGATTTCACTGTTTTGAAGAGTATGAAGAAATGGCATGGGTGTATCAAACAATAAAAAAGCTTCCTGCGCCCAACCGCAAATTGAGCTGCAGAAAGCTTGTATGCAAGAAACAGGAGAAAGAGCTCCGAAGCCTGGCTGCTTCAGGTATGAATAGCTACCTGTACAATCCTATACTGAAGACCACCGCAATCAGGATCCGGATCCAGCCGGTAGCAAATCTTGAAATAGTGACCGCTGCAATTCCCACTTGAGTGGTCTCCGGCTTCGCCTCGGTCATCCCGAGACCTACGGGAATGAAGTCGCAGGCACACTGGCAGTTGACAGCAAAGAGTGCAGGAAGCGCCATGACCGGAGGTATGCTGCCGCCGGCGATCAGTTCGCCGATGACCGTGGAAAACATTTGTGCTGCTACTGCCCCTGCCCCAAGGATCGCACTGAGTCCGGGAATGGAGCATATGATTCCGAGCGCCATCAGGCCGAGAAGGCTGCCTCCCATAGGTCTCATCAGACCGGCCAGAAACTGCGTCAGGCCGGAACCTTTGCAAATACCGATGAACAGTGCAGCAAAACCCATGAAAGGAAGGATCATCTCCAGGCAGGTCTTGACCGCTTCCCTGGCGGACTGTTGAAACAGGCTGATCACTTTACTGATCACGAGCACCGGTTCCAGAAGCTTGCTCAAAGACGATTTGATGGAATGCTCTGATGACGCCGCGGCAGCTGCTTCTACGCTTTCTTCTTCATGGAACGTTTCTGTATTTGCCGCTTTTTTATTCTCTTCAAAAGCCTTACCCGCGGCATCTTGCCCGCCATCCGCAGCGGCAGCAGATTTTCCGTCCGAATCCACTGGCTCACAGGTCGACTCACATACCGATACACACTCTGACGTGACCGCAGAGACATACAGATCCTCTGTCATATATTTTGCCAGAGGGCCGCTCTTACCGGTCGCCAGGATATTGACTGTGGGAATTCCTTTGCCGGGATAGATACCGCAGCGGAGTGTCCCGCCGCAGTCGATGATGGCAAGAGCCACCTCCTCGTCCGGGCATGTCTCCTGATTGCCGTTGACCGGTGTCATTCCTGAGAATGCGATGATTCTGGCAAGGGGCTCCGGCGGGGTGTTCCCTCCTGTCATATACAGAACTTTGTGGCGTTCCTCAGTCGGTGTGACGGTCAAAGGACCACCGTAACCGCCATCGCCGCGCGTGATCGTGATCGTGTGGTACCCGGTCATGCCGCCTGTCACCACTCCGGGCGGCATGTTTTCATGTGCCGCTGCTCCGAGCGACACGTTTTCATATGCCGCTGCTCCGGGCGGCACGATGTCATGCGCCGCTTCTTCCTCTTCCCGCTCTGTCCACAGATCCACTTTTCTGTCCAGTCGGATTCCCTGTCTTTTTTCCACCTTTCCGGTGATCAGCTCCGTCATATAGCCGGAGACAAAGTTTGCGATCAGGCCCGCTGCCATGTAGCGGAGCGCAAGAGGAAACAGGTCGCAGCCTCTGGCCATAACACCGTTCGCAATTCCCAGCCACAGGAAAAGCTCCGCGGGATTTATGTGCTGGAATATGCCGCTGCTGGTGTGGCAGTGGTAGCTCACGGAGGCAAAATAGGCAGGCTTGTAACGTTCCGGCAGATACCTTCCCATGGAGATCGCCATGGGATTCCCGAGAACGATCGCTGACAAGAACGGCAGCAGCATATATCGAAGCAAGGCATTGGAGCCGCATTTTGCTGCCAGCCGCTCGACCCTGGACCGTCCGAGCAGACTGGTCGCCGCATTGAGCAGGATCAAAAAAAGAAATAATTTGGGAAGAAGCTCTGTGATCCACATAATGAGCTGCTGCGTTCCTGCATCAACAATATTTTGAATAATATTCATTAATATCATAAAAAACCTCCCTGCTTGTATTATAAAGCAGGGAGGCGCCGGATAAGTAGAAAAATGTAGTTCTTTTTAGAGGGGGATTTTTTATCAGGAGTAATGGGGAGTACTGATGACTACATTTTTCGACCGGGTATTAACTCCTCGATATTATTTTTTGTATAAAACCCGAAGCAATTCCTGATAGTTCTGTGTTCGGGCGATCGCATCAAGCATATCGGTATTTCTGGATATTTCCAGAAGTTCATCATAGACACGGATCATCAGCATGTCATCCATGTCCGACTGCTCCGGCAGTGCCATGAAGAAAATGATGCGCACTTCATGTCCTTTGTGCCTTGCGGGCACTTCGAAGATGCCCATTGCCAGCAGCATCCGGTCATTGGCCGTCTGGATCCCGTGCGGAATCGCTACGCCGTTGTCAAAGACCATGGTTCCCTTCTCTTCACGCTCTGCGAGGCGGTCTCCAAATCCTTCATCGACATATCCTTCGTCTGTGAGGATTTCGATCATTTCATCCAGTGCATCTGTATATGAACGTCCTTTTTCAAAGAAGAACACCTTGTTCTCATCCAAAAGGCTGCTCATGATATACTGATTGCTGTCCAGAACAGGGATGTCGACCTTGTCCCAATAGCGGGCCTTCTCCAGTTTCTGTTTGAGCTCTTTCTCGTCGAAGATCTCGCGGATCCGGATCACCGGCTTAGCAGTCTTGAAAGGCAGCTCGACCGTGGTCAGGATGACGTCGTAGCTCTCCAGTGAATCCGGGGATGCTGCCGTGTCCGACATCGTCTTAATCTGTACCTGGCTGTCGACGATCCTCTTGAGCTGCACACTGATCAGACGCGCTGTAACACGCCCTGTGCCGCAGATCACGGCGATACGGAAAGGTCTGCGCTGTCCAAGATTGTTTTCTTCCAGAAATACGCCAAAATAGGAAGCCAGATGTCCTCTCTCGTCCTGATTCACTCTAAGACCCTGTTCCCGTTCAATAACCCGCGCCGCAATGCCGGACATCTCATAAGCCAGGGGGAATTTAGACTTTAATTCTTCCAGGATCGAATTGGGCTGGTGTATTTTGAACCGGAGGCGATTCAGCATAAACATCAGGTGATACGAGAATTCCTCCGCGAAATCTCTGGGGTCAATCGAAATATCCAGTTCCTCTTTGATCTGTCTCATGATCTTCTCGGAGAGCGGACCGATCGTCGCATCCAGTTCCATCTCCTGTACGGAGCCGAGATCGGCCGGCGTGCGCATTCCCGCTATTGGCAAAAAAGCGAATATCTTCTCTTCTACCGGGAAATCCACATGCAGTATTCCGCCAATCTGATCGATCATATTGTTTACGTGGAAGAACTCTCCGTTTGCTGTCAGGTTGTAGTAAGCATCTGTAAGCGTCCCGATAAAATGACCTGTGAGAAAGCGGTCCATCATCAGGAGAAGGTAGCGCTCGAACTGCCTGCCGACCTGTTTCTCAAACGCTTTCCTTGTCAGTTCGGATCGGATCAGTTCCTGAATCTCATGGTCCAATGGATAGTCACTGTATAAAGCGTCAAAGCAATTCTCCAGCACGTAAGTGCGGATGTCCAGTTCCTTGCCCTGAAGGATCATTCCTTTGCTGGTCTTTCCGACGACACTCAGTCCATAAGGTTCGATCTCCTCCCGAAGCCTCTTCAGATCACTGATCAGCGTGGTCCTGCCGACATTCATCTCATAGGCGAGCTCATCCGTCAGAAGCGGTCCGTCCGCCCGCATGAGTTCTCCGAACACATAGTTCTGCCGTCCTCTGGGGGTGCCGAAAACACCATCGATATTGCATATTTTGTCAAACGCTTTTTTATACTGTTCGGGTTCAAAGATCCGCAGGGTGTACCGCCCCTGACTGCCTTCGATCGCTGCGCTGCCCTCAAGATCGTCGTTAAGCTGTCGGATATCATTTCGTACAGTCCGCTCGCTGACGCCCAGCTTTTTGGCTATAGAAGCAACCGTGACACCGGATTTATGTCCCAGAATATACAAAATGTCAGCCGCTCTGTTGTCTGTAAAACGCTTATTCACCTATCCGTATCCCCCATGTTCACACGTTCATCCATTCGTGCCTGTTTGTATTATACAAAAACACACTTTTTCGGTTAATGCGGAAAATTTCCACGGCACGGAAGAATACTCTCCCATACCGTGGAAATCTTCAAATGTGATCTCATGCTATTGCGGTCTTATGCTGTCTCAGGTTCTCTGTGCGAACCGATTCAGAATCAGTGCTTCTTTCTCTTTTTTGCCTTCGGAGCCGCCAGCTTCTTTTTGATGATCTTCATCTCTCTGGCTGCGGCATACCCCGCGACTACAGGGAGCTTGTCCTCACAGCGCACCATGTTGGACGCCTCGGGAATATCCCTGGACAGATGGATCGCGTCAAATTCGCAGCGAGTCGTGCACAGGCCGCAGCCGATGCAGCGGTTGAGGTCGACGACCGTCGCGCCGCAGCCAAGACATCTTGATGCCTCTGTCCTGATCTGCTCCTCTGTGAAGGGCAGACGCAGATCCGCAAAGGTTCCGGTCGGATCTCCGGGCTTTCTGCCGGGCACCTGGCGCTTCGCGTTGTCAAAAGATTCAAGGACGATATTGTCCTTGTCCAGCTCGATGAATTCGCGCTTATCGCGGGCGATGGTCTGGGACTGGCCGGGATGGACGAATCGGTGCATGCTCTCGCAGGCTTTCTTGCCGTCTGCGATCGCATCGATGGCGAAACGCGCGCCGTGTGCGATATCGCCGCCGACAAAGATGCCGGGCTCTCCGGTCTCAAAGGTCACCGGGTCGTGCTTGACCGTTCCGTTGAGGTGCCGCTTCACATTCGTCCCTTCGAGCAGGTCTCCCCACTGTGCAGATTGTCCGATGGCCTCCAGGACATTCTCACATTCGATCGTGATCGTGCTGTCCTCCATGAACTTGGGCTCAAAGACATGGAGTTTGTTAAACACGGAGATACACTTTCTAAAGACTATACCTGTCACTTTGCCGTCTTTTGTCAGGATCTCTCTGGGTCCCCAGCCATGCATCACCTTGACGCCTTCCGCAATGGCCTCTTCCACTTCGTCGCGGGCCGCCGGCATCTCTGCCTCACTCTCAAGGCAGAGCATGGTGACCTTGCCGTCTGTGGCGCGGGCCGCCGAGCGGGCCACGTCCACTGCCACATTTCCGCCGCCGATGACAACTACATCGCCGTTTAGTTTGATCGTGTTATCCTGGTTAATCCTGGACAGGAAGCTGACGCCGGACTCGACGCCTTCCGCATCTTCACCGGGCACGCCGGTCTTTCTGCCGCCCTGCAGGCCGATCGCCAGATAAAATGCCTTATAGCCCTCTCTCTTCAGATCCTTGATCGTGATGTCTTTGCCGATTTCCACGCCGCACTTGAATTCGACACCCATCTCGCGCAGGACATCGATCTCCGCCTCAATGACCTCTTTTTCCAAGCGGAAAGAGGGAATTCCGTTCATCAGCATACCGCCGGGACGGCTCTCTTTTTCAAATACAGTGACGTCGTATCCGCGGGTCCTGAGATAATAGGCTGCCGTCATGCCTGCCGGTCCTGCACCGATGACTGCCATCTTGTAATCGGGGCCCCACATACCGCCGTCGTCCTTCTCGCAGATCGGGATGAAGCGCTTGTCGGCGTGAAGTTCCTGATCGGCGATGAATTTTTTGATCTCATCGATCGCGACGGGGTCGTCCACCGTGCCTCTCGTGCATGCGTCCTCGCAGCGCCGGTTGCAGATCGCGCCGCAAACCGCCGGGAAGGGGTTATCTTGTTTGATGAGCTTCAGAGCGTCCATAAAACGTCCCTCCGCCGCCATCTTCACATAGCCCTGTACCGCCAGGTGCGCGGGACATGCCGTCTTGCAGGGTGCCGTGCCCGTGTCATAGCAGTTGATCTTGGCATCTTCGCGATAATGAATATTCCAATGGTCCGCGCTCCATGCCGTCTCATCGGGCAAAAGAGTGAGGGGATACCGGATTTCTCCCTGTTTCGTGCACAGTTTCTGTCCCAGCTTGGCCGCGCCGACAGGACATACTTCCACGCACTTGCCGCAGGCAACGCATTTGAGCTTATCGACGTGTGCCCGATAAGCACTTCGGGACATATTGGGCGTGTTGTAGAGCTGGCTGGTCCTGAGCGCGTTGCAGACGCCGGGAGCACAGTTGCAGATCGCCACTATTTTCTCACTGCCGTCGATATTCGTGATCTGGTGCACAAAGCCGTGGCGCTCCGCCCTCTGCAGGATCTCCAGCGCCTCCTCGTATGAGATGTAGCGGCCCATGCCTCTGTCCACACAGTACTCCGCCATATCGCCCATGCCCATGCAGAACTCGCCGTTGATCTCGCCCGAGCCCTCGCCGCGCATGGTCTGCTGCTTGCGACAGGTGCACTGTCCGACGGAATATTTATCGTACTTGCTCAGCCAATGGGAGATATGCTCCACGCTGGCGGACATATTTTCACTCTCGATGGCCTTCTCGACGGGGATGACGTGCATGCCTACGCCTGCGCCTCCCGGAGGGATCATGGGCGTCACATTTTCCAGCGGCATCTGGGTCATCAGATTGAAGAACGTCGCCAGTTTGGGGTGCTGCGCCGTCAGCTCGTCGTTCATCATCATAAACTCCGCGGAGCCGGGCACGAAGATCGGCACATTGTACTGCTTGTGATGATCCGGGTTCTCGCGGGTCATCTCGATCAGGCCCACCCAGACCAGGTGGTCCACCATCTTCTTGGTTTCCTCGTAAGACATCCCGTTTATCTTGGCCAGATCCTCGATGTCGTAAGGAACGCGGGTCTTCTTAAAGCTCAGAAGGAATTTGGCCTCCTCCTTCGTGAGCACTTCATCGAGTGCCCAGTACTCGGGATCATCCGTATTCATCGTCCTCGAATACTTGACCAGATAGCGGTCCGTGATCATGGTCCCGAGTTTCAATATCAGTTTTTTCTTTTCCGGATCAGGTGCAACGTAATTCGGGTCCTGTCTGAAGTCCCGCTCGTTCACCATACGGTTTTTCTGGTCTTTCATTTCTGTTGTATCCTCCAAGTATTCGTTTTTGCTGTTTCTGCCCATTGCAATGATTAAGCTGCTTCTTGTCCGGCTCTGAAATTGAATCGGATCACTTGACCGTCACCGTCACCTTCTTGGTAACCGCCCCGGACTTGATCGTGATCGTCACCTTTCCTTTCTTGACACCTGTCACAACACCTGTCGAGCTGACCTTCGCGACCGCATTATTCGAGCTCGTGTAGGTGATGGCTTCACCGCTCGAGGCAGGCACTTTTTTGGCGCCCAGGCTGACTGTTTTCTTAACACCGACAGTATAGGCCGTCTTCAGAGTGGTGATCGAAGTCGTCTTGGGCTTCACCGTCACCGTCACAACCTTGGACTTGGTTCCGGACTTGACCGTAATTGTGGTTTTGCCCACCTTGATTCCTTTAATCACGCCCGTGGATGTCACCGTTGCGACCGCTTTGTTGGCGCTCGTGTACTTGATCGCGTCCGCGCTGCCTGCAGGCGTCTTCTTAGCACCGATACTGACCGTCTTGCCGACCACCACTGTGTAAGCGGTCTTGGCTGTCGTAAGACCTGTCGTGCCCTGCTTGACTACGATCGTAACTTTTTTGGTCTTCTTGTTGCTGGTCGTGATCGTGATCGTGGTCTTTCCGACCTTGATTCCTTTTACAACACCGGTTTTGGTCACTGTCGCGATCTTTGTGTTCGCGCTCTTGTAAGTGATCGTATTATCACTGTATACAGGATTGAGCTTAACGCCCATGTTGATCGTACTCTGTGTCGTGACCGTATAACTGGTCTTGGCCGTAATGCCCGTGCAGTTGACCTTGGGTACAGTGATCGTGAGTACGGCTGTCTTACCGCTCTTTAATTTCACGGTGATCTTCGCCGTTCCGGCTGTCGTTCCCGCCGTTACGATCACGTTTTTGCCGCTGATCTTCGCTGTCGCGACCTTTGTATTGGAGCTGGCTGCAGAAGCGACGGAGTCTCCGGCCGCGTATGTCACTACAGCGGTCTTGTCCTTGGTCTTGGCGATCGTCGCCGTAGTCCAGCTGACCTTGATCGTAGGTGTAAGCTTGGCGATCGGCTTTGTACTCTTTTCTCCGCACACTGTGCATGTACCGGTACTGACACCCTCCTCAAATACTGTCGGAGCCTTTGTCGTAGTCCAGTTCGTCCAGTTGTGATTGTGGATGATCACACGGACACCGGCGACCGCCTCATTGCCGTGCGCCTCCCTGCCCCTCAGGGCAAGAAATACCTCTTTCGTTCCGCTCACATCGGCAAGCGCGTCCTCACTTACGGAGAGCTTTCCGTAATATCCTTTGCCGCCGTCTGAAAGAGTCAGTTCTCCGTCTCCGGACCGTACAGATTCCAAGCTGTAAGAATCGATCGGATACTCTTTGCCGTTCGGTTCCTTCATGGAATAGACCTTGAGGGCCGGCGATACTTTGCCGCCGACCTGTGCCGCGGTAAACTCTTCTCCCGGCGCGGCGTAGAATACTGTGTCCTCGGGAACGATGAGTTCCGCCCTGCTGACACCGACGTTTACAGAGATCGGGAACCAGATCTCATCGACCCACTCTCCGTTTTCGTCCCAGATAGTGACCGTGACATCCACATCCGAGTACCCTGTGCGGATCGGGCTGATCACACCTCTGTCACCGTTGATATCAATGATGCGGTCATCATAGTAATCATAAGAGATCGTGTAGGAGAATCCTTCCTGCCCGCTCCCGCGCTCCGGCACCGGGGAAACAATCTCCCGGATCTCTCCGTCCTCTTCCCTGTACTCTGCATGGCTGACATAAGGAGTGAGCTCCATGCTGTTATTCATCAGAATCTCGACACTGTCTGCCTTCCTGCCGTCAGGATCGCGCAGCTCCGCTGTAAAAATATCGCCGGTGACCTGAATGTTCATTCTGCATGTATCATATCCCTCCGGTCCGCCTGCGAAAGTAACGGTCAGAGGCACATCGTGATCTGTCTCCGCCAGAGCTGTCAGTTTCCAGTCTCCTCCGTCCTGTGTGATCCCGAGGAAGCTGCTGTCCAACTCATTTTCAAATTCAATGTTCGTGATCGTCACATCGTAGAAGTCGCCGGTCTTATAATAGGCATTGATGCCGCTGTCATGGCCGGGCGCCTCGATGTAGAGCTGCGTCTGTCCGTTCTCAAAGACCTGCTCCGTGCCCACGCCCATCTTCTGTCTTATATCAACGATCTCCAGGAAAGGATCCACGATATTGACATTGATCAGTTCATCTGCCAGCGTGACACCGTTCAGCTGCGCGGTGAGCACGATCTGCACTCTCGCGAAGCCGCTGGCCCAATCATCTCTCTGAAATCGGAGCATATGATGGAGATCCCTGAGGTCCTCGCCGCTGACTGTAAGGCCGCTCTGCTCATCAAAGATACGGCTCAGGTCATACAGGCCGATCTCATCGCCGCGTCTTCCCTCGTCATCGATCACATAATTGCGGATCGGCTCTAAGGTTCCGTTCAGCGGAACGCCGATCTCGCACCGGATCTCCACAGGATAGCCCTCAGCGACCAGTGCATCCAGCTTCTCGCGGTCCGGTCTGATCTCTATGCTCTCCCCTGCGTAATACCACGTAAACCGCTTGTCACCGCGGCCATTATTGACAATAAATCCATCGCTGTACACGGCTTCTTTGCAGTAAAGATCTCTCCAGACCTCCTGCACATCTCCGCTGTCGTCTGTCCACATTCCGCAGACTGACAGACTGACGTCCCAGTCGACCATCCTCTTAATTGTCAGGGGAAATGCCTCAGAGGCCACTTCCCGGCCGGGTTCAAGAATATTTCCGTTTTTATCCGTGATCTCGAAGTTTGCGGGATCGTTTTCTCCGCTGCCTGTGTGCCACTCCAGCCGGTAGCTCACATCCGTGTACTCTCCGGCAGGCGTATAGCCGCCGTCCGTCCCCTTCTTCATAAGAACAGGAACCACCTCGACCTCTGCGCCGGGCGGGATGGTCTCATCCCAATCGAGCGCTGTCACACCATCCGCTTTCTGAAAGGCGAGCTCCATGATCTCCCCGTCCACAAAGATCCTTCTGTCCGCGCCGGCACAGTCATCCCCTGTCTCAGGGTCGATCAGGCGCGCCTCCACTTCAAGTTCAACCTCATAGAACTCCGGATCAAGGGATTTGAGGAGGATCGACCGGTCCTCCGGATCCACTTCGTAATCCCAGAGAACGCCTCGTTCCGCTGCAGCCTCGAAGTCCCCGTCGAACCTGCTGTCGATCAGTTCCATGGCCACATGCTCACAGCGCACCTCATAGCGGACCTCGTAGTCAGAAGTATCGAATTCTCTTCTTTCTCCCGTGCGCCAGTCGTACTCCTCAGCAAAGATCTGCGGAGTAAGGCGGATCGTTCCGCCGGACTGCATCCTGTCACTTCCCGTATTTGTGAACAGATGCATATGGATCCGCCGTCCGCCGACGATCACGCGGAAATCTTTTTCCCGATGCAGGGTAACATCATTTTCACCGTTCGAAGCAGTGATCTCTATCTCCGCGTGCATCTGCGCTTCGCCGCCGCGCACTGCAGTGACCTTCCAGCCGTCGTCCAGTCTCTCAAGCGTGACCGGCTCGCGGGTATCAAACTCGTCCTCCTCCGCCTCATAAGTCAGGTTCGTGATCTCATACTGCACGTCTAAGCCGTCCGGGAAGTCCGTTGTGCAGATAAACGCATCGTTCTCCGCCTCTATAAACCATTCATCATCTACGAAGAGGACTTCGTCTTCCATCGCCCCGTGGAAATCATACCAGGCTTCGCGCACGTCAAATCCGCGCTGCTCACTGGAAACCTCCCGGCCTCCAATCCTGAGAGAGATCCTCGTCTCAACCCTGTCCGCGCCCCGCATATACAGATCCGGGCCGATGAATGTGATCTGATGGGAGCTGCTGTCATAGCTCCAGCAGTCCCCCTCACTAAGCGGCACATCAAATCCTCTTCCCTCGTGCCACTCGCCTAATCCGACTTCAGGCACCAGTTCATATTCCGCACCTTCCAGGTTATCCAGATTGAATCCGAAGGTCCTTGAACCGTCCGAAAAGATATTGTCATTACCCTCGATCTCGTACCAGAAATGATAGTCTCTTTCATTCAGCCAGTATTCTCTGCTGTCGACTTCGTCGAACTCTCCGTTTTCATTCATTATGAATGCCTTGATACGGAAGGAGGTGTTGTATTCGAGAAGCCTTTCGAGCACATACGTCCCGGCCTCTCCCGCGGTGATCGCATAGGCCTGATCGTCATAGATTTCCGTCTCAAACTTCACCTGCCCCGAGGCCAAAACATTGTATCCTGCTGCATTGTCCGCCGGATATTCGCGGATTTCCGGCTTAAACGTGATCTTCTCTCCCACATCAAGGTTTCCATCGATCCTTGTGGGCCACAGTTCATAGTAGTGCCGGTCCATGAAGATCCAGTGGTTGTTCTCTGCTTTAACTTCTCCGTTTTCCGAAATGGTAACAGTGATATTGATGTCGACATGGTCCCAATGATCGGGAATTTCCGCGCACCGGAGCACCGCGTTTGCCGGATTCTCCGGATCCTGCGTCAGTGTGATCAGGTCCCCGAGGTCCCTGCGGGCATCGTCATCCCAGAATTCAAGTCTCCAGTCATAGGTGATCCCCGCCATCTCCTCCTCGGAGCAGGAGTGGTACTCCTTCGTCGTGAAGTCGTACACTTCATGTCTTGCCTCAGCCGTGAGCGCAGTCTCCCCGCCGGGAAGGATCCTGTCTGAACCGTTGTCCGTCCACAGATCTACATCATAGACATCACTTCCGACATAAAGGTTGAATTCTTCTGTTTCAGGACTTCCGTCCCAGTCGTCATAGGACACCGTGACCTTGCTGACACCG
The DNA here is from genome assembly GCA_902801585.1 of uncultured Lachnospiraceae bacterium. Next base: position 12,446 of record CADCIU010000029.1, read on the forward strand.
GCGTTCTTTGCACGGATCTCCCATCCGTTCTCATCACTGAACTCGATCAGGGCGACATCTTCTCCCTCTATATCCACCACGGATATGTCCGTCACAGTCAGGTCAAAGTGATTTCCGAAAGGATACTGCCCGTTTTCCACATAGCAGCCCTGCCTGCGGTCGATCCACTGCGTCCAACCGGGCAGCATAGAGCGGTCTCCAAAACTGAACTGCCGCTCAATATAGGGCTTGTCTACAGTAAATTCGCGCTCGCAGGGCTCCCCGGATTCTTCTCCTTCAAGCACTGCCGAGATGCGCAGCTTAAACCATGTGACGCCCTCTTCCTTAAGCCTGCCGCCGTCGATATAGAGACGCATCTCATTCGCCTCTAACCGGCAGGCACTTAAAACGTCCGCATCCTGCGGACCGTTATGTTCCGGTACAGTCATGGTCAGGGAGTAGTCAAGTGCCACGGGTCCTCTCACTTCGATCGGACAGGACCAGACGCCGTCTTCAAAAAGCCTGTGTCCGGCATCATAATCCCTGATCTCCACAAAAAACCCGCCATTTATTTCATCCTGCGCGTTTGCTGCGTCAACGGCCTGTCCTTCTTCCACAGTTTCCTCTGTAACCGCAGGCGCAGTGCTGCTCTCACCGGACTCTTCTGATTCAGAAACATCTCCGGCAGCCTCTTCTCCCTCGAAACCATCACGCTCATATTCTTCAGACTCCGGGGGTGCCTGATCGCCTCCGGGCGCTGTGACATCCTCATCATCTTCACCTGACGTCTCTGCTGCATCACTTACACCGTCATCAGAGACATCCCCTCCGCCGTCCGTCATGTCTGCAGCATTTGCTTCCGCTTCCACTCCTTCCGCTTCTTCCGCCCCTGAATCCTCCCCGCCGGGTTCTTCCGACTCCGAGATTTCCGCGGACGTACCGTCCGCTGCCGTGTTCTCCGCCGCAAGCACGCCTCCTGCCTGTGAAAGGACCAGAACACCTGCGAGCAGTATTGACAATAACCTCTTCCTCATACCTTACTCCAATCCAAAGCGCCCTGTTCCGCCCGGACCTGTCTGCGGCGCTTTACACTAAACAGCTCCGATTGACGTCCTTCCGCAAAGCAATGATAGTATCTCATTCAACTGCCCTGAATTTACTGTTTCAAACAGCAGCGGGATGTCACCTCTATAACTTCTATTTTTCCCTATTGGCATTGAAATATCAATCCGTTTTGCACGGATCCTTGATTCCAAATTCTTCCGGCCTGAATCTGGGGCAGACATTCTGGCGTGAAGCGATGACCGATGCCGCAAGTCTCGTTCCGATCACACAGGCCTCTCCGACAGTCTTTCCATAAGTCAGCCCGATCGCCACCCCGGCAAAAAACGCGTCTCCTGCTCCGGTCGTGTCCACGACATCCACCTTCAGGGCGGGACAGACCCCCGAATTTCCTGATTTATCTGCATAGACTGCGCCTTGTGCTCCCATAGTCACTATAATTCGGGGAATTCCTGAAAGTCGGGCTTTCCTGATGAGGATCTCCCGCATATCCGCGGGTGAAGTCTCACTGTAGTCTTCCGAGAAAAGAAGGCCCGCTTCCTGTTCGTTGCAGACAAGGACCGCTGTCCGCTGCAAAAGGTCCCGTCTCTGCATTGCGATCGACATGTTCGAGATCACTGTATAAACTTCTTTGTGGTGCTTCTCCGCCAGGTCCAGCACCTTCTTGAGGATCGGCACCTCCACATCAAATTCCACGACAATACTGTCCGCTTTGCTGAAGATCTCGTCGCCTTGCTCATCCAGAGTCTTCTCAACGGCTGACAGATCCGGTCTCTTCGAAATGGAGGCGATCACGTCCCCGTCATTGTCAAACACGGCAAGCCATGTGCCGAGTCCCTCCGCGCTGCGCGTGATATAGCGGATCTCCACCTTGTGGCGGATCAGGTTTCTTACAACATCATCGCTGAGACCGGTATCATCCACGACGCTCACAAACGTGGGGCGCAGCTCCACATTGGCAATATCTTCCACTACATTGCGGCCGACTCCTCCGTGCACCTGAACGACACGGCCGACATTGCGCCCTCCCGGAATATACTGGCCCATAGGATACCCCTTTACATCAACAAATGCTGCTCCGATCACGACGATCCCCATTTCCGTCCCCCTTTTAATGCCTTTGTTTCCGACAGTGTTCTCCTTCGTTCATTACTGCGTCTGTTACTACTTCCATTATAGCAACAGCGCCTTGATTTCTCACCGCTTTCTTCATCCCCGGAGTTATTTACTGTCACTTTTGAGACACAGCAAAAGCCCGGCGCCGCTGCGGCAAATGCCGCGCCGGTACCGGGCTGTTTCAATCAATTATTGCATATTAGTATTTGCTCTCACCAAAGTGCAGGGTTCCTGTCACCTGGGCGTGTAATGTGTATGCAGCAGGCTGTGTGCTTTGGCCTTTCCGGGCTTTTCGAGGAACTCATCGTAGAGCATCTGAACGACCGGGCTCTCGTGAGAGCATCTGAGGTCGTTTTCCTTGTCCGAATTGTACAGGACCGCTGAGCGCAGCGATTTGAGATCCACGTAATTGCGTACACTGTCGCTCTGGACGGGCTGGCCGCCGCCGTTGATGCAGCCACCGGGGCAGGCCATGATCTCGATGAAGAGATACTTCTTCTGGCCGCTCTTGACCATCTCCACGACCTTTCTGGCATTGCCGAGGCCGCTGGCGACACAAACGTCCACTTCGTTTCCGTTGATGCGGTATGTCGCTTCCTTGATGCCGGGCGTTCCGCGGACATCCATGAAATCGACCTTCTCGTTCGTTCCGTCGAGGATATTGGCTGCAGTACGAAGCGCTGCCTCCATAACACCGCCGGTCGCGCCGAAGATCTTGCCTGCGCCGGATGCGATCGCAAACGGATTATCGAACTCTTCTCCCTCCAGATCCTTGAAGCTGATACCTGCTCCCTTGATCATGCGGGACAGCTCTCTTGTGGTCAGAGCCACATCTACATCCGGAATGCCCTTGGTGGACAGCTCAGGTCTGGAGACCTCAAACTTCTTGGCAGTGCAGGGGATCACGCTGACCACGAAAAGGTCCTTGGGGTCAATGTGATTCTTCTGGCAGTAGTAAGTCTTGAGCAGTGCGCCGAACATTCCCTGCGGAGACTTGCAGGTCGACAGATTCGGGAGCATATCAGGATAATTGTGCTCCATGAACTTGATCCAGCCGGGGCAGCAGGACGTGAACATCGGCAGCGGAGGCTTATCCAGCTTGTTGGAGGTAATGCGGCTGATCAGCTCGTTTGCCTCCTCGAGGATCGTGAGGTCCGCCGTTACGTTCATATTGAAGACTTTCACGTCGCCGAGCATGCGGATGGCCTGGACCATCTTATCTTCCACGTGCGTTCCCGGAGGCATGTCAAAACATTCACCCAGCGTTGCGGCAATAGAAGGTGCCGTAAAGAAGACCACCTGCTTCTTGGGATCTGCAATGGCATCCCATACATCGTCGATATTGCTCTTTTCATACAGAGCGCCGACAGGACATGCGACGATACACTGGCCGCAGCCTACGCAGGTCGTGGTATCCAGTCCCTTGTCGAAGGGAGAGCCGACACGGACGTCAAATCCGCGGCGGATCTGTCCGATCGCGCCGATCCCCTGCACGTTGTTGCAGGTGGAGACGCAGCGCAGACACTGAATGCACTTGTTGTTGTCGCGGACAACGTAAGGCGTGCTGTCATCGATCTCGTATTTGGGCTCGTCATCTTTGAAGTGATCTTCGTCGATGCCGTAGTCATACGCCAGTTTCTGCAGCTCGCAGTGATTTCCTCTCACGCAGGACAGACATTTCTTGCGGTGCGTGGACAGGATCAGCTCGATCGTGGTCTTTCTGGATGCACGGACAGTTGCCGTATTGGTGAGCACTTCAAGGCCTTCCTCTACGGGGTATGTGCATGCCGCTGTGAGTCCCCTTCTTCCCTTGATCTCCACCACACAGACGCGGCAGGCGCCGATGCAGTTGATATCCTTGAGGTAGCAGAGAGAAGGGATCTCGATATTAGCCATTTTGGCCGCCTGCAGGACAGTCGTGCCCTCCGGAACGGTGACCGGGATATTGTTAATCTTTAAATTGATCATCTTTTTCACGTTCTGATCCCTCCTTAGTCTAAGTAGACTGCGCCGAACTTGCAGTTCTGGTTGCAGAGGCCGCACTTGATGCAGATACTCTTGTCAATGTGATGCGGCTCCTTCACCTTACCGGTGATCGCGCCGACAGGGCAGTTTCTGGAGCAGAGCGTACATCCTTTGCACTTCTCGGGATCGATCACATAGTGAAGCAGATCTTTACACTTCTTGGCCGCGCATCTCTTGTTCTCAATGTGCTCCACATACTCCTCGCGGAAATAGCGGAGTGTCGAGACGACCGGGTTGGAAGCAGTCTGTCCGAGCGCGCAGAGGCAGGATACCTTCATGTGCGCTGCCAGCTCCTCGATCTTGTCGAGCTCTTCCATCGTCGCATGGCCCTTTGTGATGTCGTCCAGCATGTGCAGAAGGCGCTTGGTTCCGATTCTGCAGGGAGAACATTTACCGCAGGACTCCTCGCAGGTGAATTCCAGATAGAACTTGGCGATATCGACCATGCAGGTGTCTTCATCCATGATGATCAGTCCGCCGGAGCCCATCATCGATCCGATCTTGGCAAGACTCTCGTAATCAATGGGTGTATCGATATGGACAGACGGAATACATCCGCCGGAAGGTCCGCCGGTCTGGGCCGCCTTGAATTTCTTGCCATTGGGAATGCCGCCGCCGATCTCCTCAATGATCTCTCGGAGCGTGGTGCCCATGGGAACTTCCACAAGACCTACGTTCGTGATCTTGCCGCCGAGCGCGAAGACCTTGGTGCCCTTGGAAGTCTCTGTTCCGATGGAGGAGTACCACTCGGGTCCCTTGAGAATGATCTGTGCGACGTTTGCATATGTCTCGACGTTGTTGAGAACGGTGGGTTTTCCGAAAAGTCCCTTGACTGCCGGGAACGGAGGTCTCGGACGGGGCTCACCGCGCTTGCCTTCGATCGAGGTCATCAGCGCTGTCTCCTCGCCGCAGACAAATGCGCCGGCGCCCAGACGGATCTCGACGTCGAAGTTGAAGCCTGTGCCGAAGATATCTTTGCCCAGAAGGCCGTACTCTCTCGCCTGTTTGATCGCGATCTCAAGACGCTCTACAGCGATCGGATACTCCGCACGGACATATACATAGCCCTGGCTCGCGCCGATGGTGTAACCGGCAATCGCCATAGCCTCGAGTACTGCGTGAGGGTCGCCCTCGAGAATGGAGCGGTCCATGAATGCGCCCGGGTCACCTTCGTCGGCGTTGCAGCAGACGTATTTGATCTCGGACTGGGTCGACTTACAGAAAGCCCATTTTCTTCCGGTCGGGAAGCCCGCACCGCCGCGGCCGCGCAGTCCCGATGCCAGCATGGTATCGATGACCTGATCCTGTGTCATCTCCGTCAGCACCTTGTACAGTGCCTTGTAGCCGTCCAAAGCGATATACTCTTCAATATTTTCGGGATCGATGACGCCGCAGTTCTTGAGTGCGATTCTCATCTGCTTGGCATAGAAATTGGTCTGGCTCAGAGGCAGGATCTCTCCGTCATCGTGCACCGTCTCCGGATACAGCAGATCCTTGCAGATCATGCCCTTGATAATGTGCTCGTCAATGATGCGCTTCGCGCCTTCCGGCGTCGTCTGGGAATAGAAAGCACCCTCCGGATATACGATCACGACCGGGCCGAGCGCGCAAAGACCGAAACATCCTGTCTTGACGATCAGAACGTCCGTCAGGCCTTTCTCCTTGATCTCATTTTCAAGCGCCTCAACAACTTTGTGACTTCCGGACGATGTACATCCCGTGCCGCCGCAGACAAGGATCTGTTTGCGGTATGCTGTGTGCTTTGCCATTTCCTCCGCTTTGGAAGCGATCAGCTTGCGGACCATGACCAGCTCTTCATTTTTCTTTTTGATCTCAGTGAGCCTGTTGAGTGTCATTGTCATGGCTTACACCTCCTCATAGTAAGAGTCAATAATCTTCACTGCGGATTCCGGCGTACATTTGCCGTAAACCTCTCCGTCAACGGTCATGACCGGAGCAAGTCCGCAGGCGCCAAGACAGCGGCAGCTGTCAATGGAGAAAAAGCCGTCCGGCGTACATTCTCCCGCCTTGATCCCGAGCCGGTCCTCAATTGCCGAGAGGATCTTGTCAGCTCCCTTGACATAGCAAGCTGTTCCGAGACATACGCTGACCGTATGCTCTCCTTTCGGTGTCAGAGTAAACTGCGAATAGAACGTAGCCACGCCAAAAACCTGTGACAGCGGTACGTTCATCTCCTGCGCGATGATCTCCTGAACCTCCCTGGGAAGATATCCGTAGATGCCCTGTGCCTCCTGAAGCACCGGCATCATTGCTCCCGGCTGGTCTTTATGCTTCCTGATGAATTTCCGAAGCTCGCGCTCCTGTTTGGGTGTTCCCCGAAAAGCCATATTAGCCATCGATTCCCATCTCCTTTCCGGTTGCATGAAAGCAAATTAGAATTGTGTTCGAATCCGTTTGGACCTTTGTTAAATTTTACACTATTTTGGCCAAGTTAGACAACTATTCCCGTAATTTTCCTGTAATCTTTACTCAATTTACACTGTTCTTTTTAAAGGACATTTCAGGAGACAGAGAACCGTCCCCTGTCTCCTCCTTAGTTTTCTTCTTAGGAAGGAAAAGAATTTGTCTGATCTCTATAGGGCATCCCGGCTTTTACCCATTTATTGATCTGTAAGCCTGTAACAATTCCAACGATCGGCGGCAATAATCCTAAGAGTCCCATGGATCGGCCCATCCGGGTAATAGTAAGAATGAATAATGTGACGATCGAAACAATATACAGGATCACGGGAGGCATCACTTTCGTGGGATCCTCTTTTACTTTAAGGCCTAAAGCACCGGCAATGATCTCCAGAAAATCCGGTATGCAGAGCAAAAAAGCTGAAAACAGTTTGATGCCGACAGACTCGCCCTCGTAAGCCATAAAAATCAATACCACACCCGCGATAACGCCAATAACAGACAATACAATTGATACTATGGCCATGATATGAAACCACTTAGCCGCTTTTTCAACACCGGATCCTGCATAAACATCTGTACTTTTCTTGTTTTCCATTCTATTTCTCCTTTCGTTAGCGGTGTCAAAGGGACGGTTCTTCTGACAACTTTTGTGCCAAAAGTTGTCAGAAGAACCGTCCCCTTGACACCTTTCATCAAGTATAATTAAAGAACAAGATAATAGCAACAACAAGCACGCGAACCGGAGCACCCGGCAGAAAGGAAAAAGACGCATGTCCTTCAGAACGATCCGGGACCGGATGAGTGGGATGAATTTATCGTCAACCGAAAAGAGAGCTATGTTTTGACAGGAGGCAAATGGCTTGACCTGACATCGAGCGAGGGGTGTCACGGGGACGGTTCTTTTGACAACTCTTAAGAGGTGTAGTGACAGTACCGGCCAACCCGCTTCATCCGGAGAGGAATACGTGAGAAATATATGAGGAATGCAGCATGAACGATCTAATGCGTGAGAGCCTGAGCTATTTTGGCTTGTACAGAAAGATGCTTCAGGTAAAGAGAAAATACAAACCGGAAATGGTCCGCTGCGGGAAAGACAAGGAACAGTATTTCCTGTACTACGAGCCGGACAGGCTCGCGAGCGGCAAGATCATCGTCTGGATCCACGGCGGTGGCTGGAACGCGGGGAACCCGAAATTTTTCGACTATGTCGGCCAGTGCGTCTGCAGAGAGGGCTACCGCTTCGTGTCACTGGGCTACAGGCTGTCTCCCAAGTACAAATACCCCTGCCAGCTCAGGGACGTATGCACCGGATACAGCTCCGCGGTCCGCTATTTGGAGGAACGCGGTATTGATACATCCGAAATCATTGTGGCAGGCCCGTCCGCCGGCGCACATCTTGCTTCTATCATGTGCTACTGCCGGAAAGCGCAGAAAAAGTACAATGTCGATATTACAAACATCATCGGCTTTATCGGCTCCGGCGGGCCCTACAGCTTCCGGGACGACCAGGGGCTGATGCTCAGGCTCCTCGAAGACCAGCTCTTTAAGAAGGATTACGATCGCAGAAACGGCGAGCCGGTCTCGCTGATGTCAGGGAACCATATTCCCATGCTCCTGATCCAGAGCCGACACGACGGTCTCGTCGAATATGCCTGCGCCGAGGACTTCGCGAGGAAAGCGGAAGAAGTCGGAAACGCCTGTGAGCTGTACAGCGTCACCGACAGGAAAAACACGCATTCGTGGTACACAGCCGGAATGTTCATGGAGACCAGGAAGGAAAACCGGGGCCTTGACAAATTCTTCTCCTGGATCGAGGCGCGCTGACTGGGAGACAGGGGGGAGACAGGGGACGGTTCTCTCTCTCCTTCTTAATAAAAGGAGACAGAGAACCGTCCCCTGTCTCCCTCCCGAGAACCGTCCCCTATCTCCTTCATTCCAAATACATATCTCGGAGCTTTGTCAGCTTCTCCTCATCAAACCCGTATTCCTGTTCCATGTAATTCTCATAGGTCCCGTACTTCTCCAGGATTTCGGACATCATCATGTCCGCCGATTGGGGGAGGACACCGCCCACCATGGTCAGAAAAGATCTTGCGTTGTTCAGGTTGTCGGTGAGGACTTTATACTTCTCCATGAGGGCTTCGATCTCTGCTCTCCTCGTCACATTGCTCTGCATATAGTCTGCTTTGACAGTCTCCTCGGGAACGCCCAGGGCCAGCAGGATCAGCATCGCCGCCACGCCCGTCCGGTCCTTCCCGTTGGAACAATGAAACAGAAGAGGCGCCGTTCCGCTCAGCAGGCTGTCGAACATAAACTGATAGGATTCATTGGAGAAAGCCAGCGATGCCATATAGCTTGAGACCAGCACGTCGATCGTGTTTCCTTTCTGATCTTCGTCGAAGATCAGGCTTGCCAGATCCGCCGGAGAGTTCAGGTCCTCGATCATATTTTGGAACCCTGCGCATTTATTATAGTAGACAGCTCCAGCCAGAGGAGGATCCGGTCTCTTGCGCGCGCCGGATTCGGCCCGGAAATCCAGGACCATCCTAATGCCCAATGCCTGCACTGGTTCCAGTTCTTTTTTGTCAAAAAAGTAAAGTGCACTGCTTCTGTAGAGAAGCCCTTTTCTGACATATCTCCCGTCTCCTGCCTGAAGGCCTCCGAGATCTCTGATGTTCAATTTGATCGGCAGCTGCTCGATCGACTTGTAGTTTGACATGCCTTCTCTCCATTTCCGCTCTGTAACTCAATATATAGATTTTAGCATACTTGTACATGAAATCATCAAAATACAAAAATCTTCCGCCGCCCGCACATATCATGTACGATATTCGTTATACATGTTGAGAGGTATAAAATATGAGTATAGACATCAGTATGCAGTACGACCGCCTGTATCGTTACTGCTATTACCATACTCACAACCGAATATTGGCGCAGGATATCGTACAGGAGGCTTTTACCCGCTACATGGAGCGGTATGGAAGCCCGGATGAGAAAAATGCCGTGCCGTACCTGTACGTGATCGCAAGAAATCTGTGCATAGATCATTACCGAAGACAAGGTACGCATACTGAGAAACCTCTGCAGGAGCAGACTTACGGAGAAAACCTGAGCGAGGGGCAATCAACAGCAGGTTATTCCACAGCGGAGGACGACTCTCAAAATGCCCTGATCACCAGACTGAGCGTTCAGCGCGCCATGGCAAGGCTGTCGGAGGAAGAACGGGAGCTGCTGCTCCTGATCAGCGTAAATGAAGTCTCTGTCAGAGAAGCCAGTATGATTCTCGGCATCTCGAGATTTGCCGTATACAGAAGGCTGCGTCTTGCGCAGAAGCATTTTCGCGAAGAACTTGGAAAGGAGGGGATCGACGGTGATTACTGACGCAAAAAACAGAGAACTGCTGCTTATGTATTTTGACTCCGGCGAGAAGCCGGATCCGGTAAAAAAGGACGTATTCCTTAAGAGAGTGACAGCAGGACAAATACCGAAGGCCGCGAAGATCACTCTGGGCCGGATGCTGCTGATCCAGGCAAATTACATCCGGAAAACCGTCTGGCTGACTGCTCTGCTTCTTCTGGCAGCAGCTGCACTGATCACAAGGGGAAATCCGAAAAGCGTGTTGCAGATCGCAGCGCTGACACCCCTTCTTGCATTCGTCACAGAGATCGAGACGAAAAGGTCATATGCCTACGGAATGGCGGAGCTGGAAATGACAACACTGTTTTCTCTGAAGAGTATCCGGTATGCACGTTTTCTGCTCTTGGGGTTGTTTGATCTGGCTGTGCTGGCAGTGCTTTCGCTGCTCATAAGGAAACACATCGAAATAAGCGTAATGCTGACACTGGCCTGCCTGCTCCTGCCGTTTCTTCTGACGATGATGGGCGGGCTTCTCCTGGCGCGGACCGCTTTCGGGCGAAACCACCCTTACAGCTCGGGAGTTCCTGCCCTCATCACAGCAGCGGGCACACAAGGACTTCTCCTGCCGGAAAGCCCTCTTGCAAGAGCCGTTAATAACGCGATGGCAGTGCATGATCTTGCATGGATCCCGGAAGCAGCAGCCGCCCTCATGATGATCACAGTGATCGCTCTTTTCTGCGCAAATGTCAATAAAGAAGAGGAAATGACCGCTCTTTGGAATCAATGACTGAAAGGATATCAGAGCAAATGGAACTGAAAATAGACAGGGTCTCCAAGCAATACAGGAACAAGATCGCGGTGGACCGCCTCAGTGCCGTGCTCCGCACGGGAGTAACGGGACTTCTGGGCGCCAATGGCGCAGGAAAGACAACGCTCCTTCGCATGATCTGCGGCGTTCTCACGCCGACCGGCGGGGAGATCACCTACAATGGAATCCCTGTATCCGAGGAACGCTATCGAAACGTTCTCGGGTATCTGCCCCAGGAGTTCGGATGCTATCCGGAATTCACGGGCAGAGATTTCCTGCTCTATTTTGCCGCATTAAAAGGACTTCCCAAAAGCGAAGCTTTGGTCCGAAGTGAGGAACTTCTCGAGGAGGTCGGTTTGGCTGATGTATCCAAAAAGAGTGTCCGCACATATTCGGGCGGCATGAAGCAGCGCCTTGGTATTGCGCAGGCACTGCTCAACAGGCCGCAGGTGCTGATCCTGGATGAGCCGACAGCAGGACTGGATCCTATGGAGCGCGTGCGCCTCCGGGAGCTGATCGGGGAGATCGGCAAGAGCAGTATCGTGCTGCTCTCGACGCACATAGTCTCTGACGTGGAGCACATCGCAGACCACATTCTCTTGATGAAGGACGGCCAGCTCTTGTGGCAGGGAGAATGGAAGGATTCGGACGGCAGTCTGGAGGAGTTTTATTTGCGGGAGTTCCGGGAGTAAATCCGATGCGAACGGTAAGATCCATATCCGAATGAAAATGAGATGACGCAGGAGAACAGGTCCATGGCAATATTTACTGAACTATTGCGCTTTGAGCTCAAGAAGATTTTCCTGAGCAGAATAACGATTTTGGCACTGGCTGCCGGCACAGGGATGCTGGCAGGCATTACAATGATCAATTATATCCTGATCAATCCCCATGATCGCGGCGTCTATGAGAAAGAAGCGATTCTGGAAGGGAGAGCATTGGACGACGCTCTTTTGTCAGAACTTGCAGCGGAGGCAGAGGAAGCCGGCGGCCTGTCTCAAATCAGTGTGGAAAGCCCCTATTATCATCTGGCCGGATACATATCCCGCTTGCAGGGAACTTATCTGACGATCGGGGACGGGCCGGAATCAGACGGCAGGAATAAAGAGCTGAACGCCAAAGCAGTCTATCAAATGCGGGAAGATCTCCTGGTCTATATTTATGACTATTTCAAGCTGAGCGATGCGGACAAGAAGTGGTGGAAAGAAAAAGAAGATACGATTGAAAAGCCCTTTGTGTGGCAGGCGAATTACGCGATCTATTCCATGAAGTCGGGGTTCGGGGCGGCTGTGAACCTGTTCTGCATGATCGCAGCTGTCTGCCTTGCCGGCATATATGCCGGAGAAAAGAGCCATAGAACGGATCCGCTTATTCTCAGCACCAAGGAAGGAAAGCATTCCCTCTGGCTGGTCAAATTCGCCGCCGGAGAGATCTTTGCACTTGCTGCCGGCACTCTGCTGCTCATTGCAGGGCTGTTCCCGCATGTGCTCTTTAACGGACTGCATGGGGCCGGCGCGCCCTGGCAGCTCATCGTGCCGCTCTGTGCGTATCCTTATACCACCGGACACATGCTGGCGGTCTATGTTTTGACCTATTATTTGGGCTGCCTTGTAATCGGAGCATTGGTCATGCTTTACTCGGTATTGTTTATGAACAGTATGGCAGCAGCCGGTATGATCTGCCTCGGACTGGTGCTGGATCTGTTTCTGTCGCTGCCTCCGGACCTGGGACTTTTGTCACAGCTTCGATATCTTACTCCGGCACAGGTGCTGATCAATTCCAGCATGGCAGATCCCCGACTTCTTCGAGTATTTGGCCTGGTGCTGACGCCGTTGCAAAGTGCGGGATTGGTATACCTGATATTAACGGTCTCCGCGGCAGCATGCGTGCGAAGCCTGTACAGACGACAGGAGGCATAATTAATCTCAACATTGCCGTGTGATTGCCGAAGTTCCAATTCACTGCTACAATTACAGACAGAAAAACAAGGAGCCGCCTCAGCTGCTCCGGATTGGAGAAAGCAGTGCTTACTACAGGAATCAAAGGAAACAGAGAACTGGTTGTCACAAAAGAATTGACCGCGCAGGCTATGGGAAGCGGAGAACTGCCGGTATTCGCGACGCCCGCAGCTGTCGCGCTGGCAGAAGAAACGGCTTGGAGAAGCGTTGCGGCGGAACTGGAGCCGGGACAGGGTACAGTCGGCACGCTGCTGCAGATCGAGCATATCTCAGCGACGCCTGTCGGCATGAAGGTGCGGTGTGAGACGGAACTGACTGAAATTGACCGAAGAAAGCTCACCTTCTCTGTAATGGTCTGTGATGAAGCCGGCGTGGTCGCCAAGGGGACACACTGCCGTTTTATCGTCGAGAATGAGAAGTTCCTTGGGAGAGCAGAGAAAAAAGCAGAGGCCGCGGGTATAAAGGGAAATTCATAAATGCTGTTAGATCTGTTTATCACTTTTATGAAAATCGGGATGTTCACCTTCGGCGGAGGCTACGCCATGATCTCTGTCGTGGAAAACGCCTGTGTGGAGGACAAGCACTGGATCACTCACGACGATATGATGAACATAACGGTGATCGCCGAGTCGACGCCGGGGCCCATCGCGATCAACTGCGCGACCTTTGTCGGCTGGAAAAAGCGGGGGCTTATTGGCGCCGCCGCCGCGACGGCGGGTATGATCCTTCCTTCCTTTCTGATCATTTACTTGATCTCAAGGTTTCTGGACAGCTTTCTGGAGATCACCTGGATCGCACATGCCTTTGAGGGGATCAAACTGGCCGTCGGGATCCTGATCATCGACGCCGCCGTCAAAATGCTCAGGCAAATGCCTGCGAGTCCGGTGCCCCGCCTGATCATGGCGTGTTCCTTTGCCGCAATGCTGCTCATCGACATATTTGCACTGCGCATCTCTTCCATCGCGCTGCTCATTATAGCGGCAGCAGTCAGTCTGCTTCTGTTTGCGGCCGGCCAAAATACAGAAAGGAGCAGTGCAGAATGATCTACCTGGAATTATTCGCGGGCTTTTTGAAGGTGGGACTCTTCTCTTTCGGAGGCGGATATGCATCGATCCCGCTCATTCGGGACGTGGTTATGTCGTACGGATGGCTGAGTGAAGATATGCTGACTTACATGATCGCAGTGAGCGAGAGCACGCCGGGGCCGATCATGGTAAATCTCGCCACCTATGTCGGCATCACACAAGGAGGGCTCCTTGGAGCATTTGTCGCGACACTCGCCGTAGTCCTTCCGGCTTTTTTCATTATCATCGCGATCGTGGCCTTTCTGAGCCGGATCATAGAAAATCCATACGTCGCTGCAGTCATGCAGGGGCTTAAGAGCTGTGTGACGGGCATTATCCTGGCCACCGGCGCACACATGGTCATCCGGAACTGTATGATCAGTAAAACCATGGCGGAGAGCGGCGTACCTGCTGCGGAAGCGGACAGTGTTCTCCCAGTGAATATCAGAGCCGCTGTTGTTACCATTCTATTGGCAGGAATCTACTACGGAAGCAGAAGACTAATGCGTTCTGCCGGTAAAAGAAAAGGACTGACGCCGATCCAGCTGATTGGGATTTCTGCAGTGCTGGGGATGATCGTGTATAGATAGCAGGCCAATGGCCTTATACTATATATCAGGAAAGACGGCGGCAGGCGCTGTTCAAAGAAAATCGAGCAGGAGATATCTCTCCTGCTCGATTTATTGCAAGTCTTTTAAATCAATTATATCAATTCTCTTCCTTCATCAGCTCCTCCAGTATTCTTTTCAAGCCTTCCTGGATCGATCTGATGTACTCGTCGTCAATATAGGTTGTATTCATGCGGCTGCTCCTTCCTCTGCCGAAAATGCAGGTTTGCTTCTCAACTGTCTGAGGCATTATAGCACACCGCACCCTGTTTTTATGTCCCAAAAAACTCCCTCAAAGGATTTCCTCAATAGATATTTTCGTCTCTGTCACCGCTGCGACAGAAGCCACGCCATGACATGCATTGCCTGCTGGAATCGGCCGCCAGCGATTAGCTCTTCTATTTCCTGCGGGCTGTGTTTGACCAGGCGCAGGAATTCCGTGCTGTCCGTGTGCTGTTCGCGGGTGCGGCGGCAATTCTTTGCTCTGAAAACATAAGCGTAATTGTCTGCCACCGTCGCGGCGGAGGGAATAGTGATCAGATGTTCCCATTCATCACTGGTGTAGCCTGTTTCCTCTTCCAGCTCGCGCTTTGCAGCAGTAAGCGCATCCTCATGGCTGCTTTGGGCGTCGGTTGCCGTGATATACTCACGTCCGGTCGAGCTCTCAATGCCCCCTGCCACAAACTCTGTTGTCACCTGGCCGATCCCGTGCCGGAACTGGCGGACGCAGAGATAATTTCCCTCCTCGTCGGACGCCACGATCACTACATAGCTTCGCCGGCTGTAGTTGTAATAAGGGGAAAAAGTAGTGCCGTCCGGAAAGCGGTAAGCAACCTTGCGGAAGTCGATCCACTTGTCCTGAATGATATGCTCTACGCTGACGGCTTCCCAGGTGAGATCCTGCTCTTCCTCTGATCTGTCCGTGTTTTGACTTACTTCTGTATTCTCGCGCATTTCGCCCCCCCTGTTGTTCCTACATGCCTGTTATGTTCTCAACAGGCGTTACATTCAAAGTAACTGTGCCGGTGGCTTTTCCCTGAACAGTTATTTTCAGGTCATATTCGCCGGGCTCGAGCGTGGCGCCCTGTGCTGCCGACCCTGAGATCATCATCTCATACTTTGAACTGTCCGTGTCGGGAAGTTCATCCATGCTCTGATTTTCCTCCACTGCGATAAAGCTTATGAGGACTTTTCCTCCGTCATTGAGGTCGCTGACAACCTCGATTCCTTCGCCGTCTGCGACACTGATGTATCCGCCCTGAACAAACTCATCCTCTTTAGCGTTGCTTAGTTCAATGACGGCCGCCTTTTCGTTGGACGTATCCATCGTGATAGAACTCTTCTCAGCTTTTCCGCATCCCGCCGCGAGCATCATAACTGCCATAACTGCTGCCACAAACACTGTTGTCCTTTTAAACATTTTAGTCTGCCTCCGATTTATTGGTCAAAATATAGTGTTTTAAAACTGTGTTTTATATGTGTTTCCAAGTGTCTGCGTTTATATACGCCGCATCTTTCAGACTGCCACGCATTACGGTGCGGTGTCGTCGGGCATGCCCCGGAGATGACCCGGATTGCGATGCGGTCCTCAGGTGCCTCATACTTGCCGTCACCGGGCTGGATGTCATAAGTCTTTATTTATAGATCCTCCTGTAATTACTCCCGACGATCAGTAGAACCACAAATCCGAACTTCTGTCTTTGATCATGTCATAATCCGTGCGCTCATCGAGTTCCTTCTGTACCTCGACGGCCATAAGGATATCATCCGTAATGACCATATCCGTTTCGGAATCCAGGAAGCGCTTCATGGCGCGTCTCGTATTGACGGTCCAGACGCCGACTCTTTTTCCTGCGACGTGTATATTCCTGATCGTGGAGACAACAGCTGCCATCTCCTCCTCCATAATGATTATGTCACAGTTAAGTTTTGTCACGTCCCCCACAGCGCCGAAGATCAGGACGCCGGTTTCCATCTCCGGATAGTTTTGCTCCGCATAATTAATGACGTCATAATCCAGTGATATGAGTACGACATCATCGACCATATCGCGCTCTTTCACTGCTTTGACGACGTCTTCGACCATGTCGCGATCGGCGCTCTCTCCCTTAAGCTCCAAAAAGAGTTTCACCTTCCCTTTTCCGTGATCCAGCAGTTCTTCCAAAGTAGGTACGGAAAGCAGTTTGCCGCTTCCGGTCGTGTCGCGGATCTTCAGCTTCTTGACTTCTTCCAATGTCATTTCCGACGGCTTGCGCGGGTCTCCTGTGAGTCTTGCGAAATCCGTGTCATGGTTTATGATGTAATGCCGGTCCTTTGTGCGCTGTATATCCGTTTCGCCTCCATAGCATCCGTGGGATGCCGCTTCATCCAGACCTTCCAGTGAATTCTCGGAGGCAAGGTATCCGCCGGTCCTGTGCGCGACGACGGCAGTCTTCTCCCTTTCGGGGAAGATCTTGTTAAAAAAGACAGCCATGAAGACGGATAAGCAGGCGAGAAGAACCGGGACGAGGAGCGCCAGCAGAGTAAGGATCACGTGGCGGGCATCTCTGGGCTTAAGGTCGTATTTTTCGCGTTCGTACGGATGTCCTTCGTCTTCTTTGCGGAACCTGAGATACAGGCGGGTCAAAACCATAAAGTAACTGCATGAGCTGATCAGCAAGCATAAGTTAAAGACATATTGGCTGATATAAGCCTGGAATATGCACAGGGAGCGGTAAGTAAGAAGCGTTATATCCTCGTCTGTCAGGGTTTGTGTCTCAAGAATATTGAAATAGTATCCGCGAGGTATTTCAATGCCCAAACTATCCAAATAGAGCTGCGGAAGATCATCGAAAACGACTGCCTGGACCGCAAACAGGATCCGTATGATCAGTGTTAAAAGGATGATGGCCAAAAGAATAGGCTTCCAGTGTTTCACAATATACTGTCTGGACCGCCGCATAGCATCCCACGGGCGATCCCCGTCGAGCAGTATGCCATGAAAAACAAACATATGAATGAGCCCGAGCAGAGTCAGCACGAAAAGCACCAAGCCGTAAAGCACAGAGTAGTTCGTGTTTTTTTCGATCACCTCTGTGATGAAGCGGGGAATATAAAGGCTTTTTGTTATGCTGAGGGAGAAGCCTATGCCGATCAGAGGTGAAATAAAGAGAATATACAGGAGTATCAGGAGCCCTGAAGGCGTAAAAAAGCGGGGAAGCGCCTTGATCGACTTTTTGATGATAGATAAGACGCCGGTCTTTTCCTGCTTCTGGATCGCCTCACACAGGCAGATCGGGGCGCAGATCTCGCCTACGACCAGAAGAAGTACCAGAAGAAAGCTGCAGACAAGCATTTCCAGTGCTCTCGGAGACAGAAACGTCCTGATGTTTGCCGTGGTCACAGTAAAATCCGCCGCTATAGTCGTGATGACAGTATTGAGCGCTGTCATCGGGAACCACAGGATAGCGCCGATCACGACCTGACAGAACCAGATCTCCGGCAGCGATCTTATGAACAGTCTGAAAAATCCTGTTTTTTTCATCTTTTGAGACTCCACACTTGATGATTGTTCGAAATTTACGGGATTGATTACTTAAAAATAATAACACAGAGTGAACGGAATAAATCGACGGATTTACAGGAAGTATTATTGCGGTTGTAAAATTCCTTCTGTGTGTAAGCGCAAACAGCAATGAATTGGTATTATACCGGGAGAATATGTTAAACTTTGAGATATAAACGATCCGACGGCCAACGACAGTGACCGGAGAGAAACACAGCCTTTACTGAAAGAAGCTCAATACGTTTTAGTATACAGGAGGATGAAAAACTATGAGATCAGGACTTGGATGGCGCAGCCTTAATCCGGTAGAAGCGGTGGCAGACGTGCATTCTATCGAAAATAAAGACTTGCTCTTTCGCATTGCGTATGAAGCGAGAAACCCGGAAGCACGCCGGCTGGCGCTGATCAAGATGGGCGACAAACGGCTTATGGCGTCTTTTGCGCAGTTTGACATTTCTCCGATCGTGAGAAGACGGATGGTCAGGGAACTGGATGACATCGAGCTGGTGCGCCGTATTGCGGAAAATGACGATGACAGATCGGTCAGGGAGTCTGCAGATCAGAGACTCGCACAGCTTGAAGCGCTCCTGGAGAAGTATGACCCTCATAAGGCAGCTGAGAAAATCTCTGCTGACAGCAGCAACGGACATGAATATATTGACTTGGGGCTTTCCGTAAAATGGGCAGCAATGAATGTCGGTGCGAACAAGGTAAGCGAATATGGTGGTCATTATGCTTGGGGAGAGACCGGCAATAAGGATGACTATACATGGAGCACCTATAAACATGGCACTTCTGCAGATGATTTGTCAAAATACAGCTATACGGATCACGGAATCGCACTTCAGGCAGCAGATGATGCCGCTCATATGAATTGGGGCGACGCATGGCGCATGCCGACCGGAACCGAGTGGGAAGAGCTGTGCAGCAAATGCAATTGCACATGGGAATGGACAAGCGTAGAAGAAACGCCGGGATACAGAGTCACGAGCAAAAAGGCCGGCTATACAGATAAAAGCATTTTTCTTCCCGCTGCCGGATATTACCGCGGCTGTTCTGTCGAAGGAGCAGGATCATCTGGCTACTACTGGTCATCAACGCGCAACAAACCATTCGCGGATCGCGCGTTGTGTCTCTACTTTATACCGACCTTTATAGGCATAGGCAACAACGGCTTCCGAAACGGCGGGTTTACGGTCCGCCCTGTCATAGAATAACAAACATAATAACCCTTTGAGAATTTCATAACCTCCGAAAGTCAGTGGATAAGAGCTATCGGGGAAGCAAACGATAACCGGAATAGAGGACCTGAAAATGAATGATACAACCGAAAGAGTGAACAGCGCGAATCCGAATCAAAGGTATAACAGAGAAAACCGGAATTTGAATCATCAGAGAATGAATGATCAAGAACTGAACCGTCGGCAGATGAATATTCAGCAGATGAATCATCAGGGCGATCATCAAAGAGCCAATAACAATATGATACTCCTGACCGTTTTGACCTGGATCCTGGCCTGCATTGTTGTGGGTATGTGCGTAATGATGCTCTGGCCTGGCAAAAAAGGAACCATCTCGGGTATTGTCGCAGATAAAGATACCGGCAGCGCTGTCAAAGGCGTAACGGTCACTGCCACTGACAATGCAGGGAAGCGCTATACCGACCGCGAATGTATCGATACGACGGGGCATGACGGCTACTTTAAATTGGAATTGCCCAATGGCTCTTATACGCTCGAGTTTGACGGAGTAGACCTGGGGTATGAGCTATACGTGTCACCCAAGAAGTACAAAATCAAATGGGGGGATGAAACGGAACTGGACGAAATTGTCTACTTAACAAAAAAAGAAGGCACATCTGAGCCGGAGACGGAACCGGAGCCACAAACGGTACCGGAGACGGAACCGGAGACGGAGCCGGAGCCAGAACCACAGCCGGAGACGGAACCGGTATCGGAGCTGTTCACGATCGATCCAAACACGGTTGAAGATTACAGCGCCAATCTGGATCCTTATTACTATATCAATTATGAGTCCGATTACCCCGAGTTTTCGTTCAGATATCCGGCGAATCTCTTTAACCGCGTAGAAAGCAGCTATGACCCGACCGGTTCTTATCTTGGAACAAATATTGAGACGCACACTTTCTATGGCAGCAAGGGCTCTCAATTGTCGTATTCCATTGCAAAGCGCGAAGACAGCTCGAGTTTAACCAAGAAGATCGACACTCTTATTACCAAAGCGGGAAATGAGATTACAAACAGCAAAACAGAACTCCAGAAGGAAGCCTTTGAGGATAAAGGTTTTGCAAGAGGTGTAGTAACCGGATTTGACAGAAAAGGATACGTGATCTATACACTTATTAAAGTCAATTCCAATTATGTGATGCAAATGAGAATAGAGTGCCCTCCTTACAAAAACGACAGCGACCGCGCCATAAAGCGGTATGTACAGGAGTGCATATCCAGATGGTGCGGATTCTCCAACAAAGATAAGGGCAATCCCCGCTCCTACGAGGAATTCAAAAAAGAGTACGATAAAAATCAGAAAAAATAAACGGACTCAGTGCTCTTTGTTTGGCATCCGGACATAGCCTTGCAGATGGCAGGGAAGAATATCTGAAAGAGATCACAGCACAAATGCAATGCACCGGAGGAAAGGAGAAGAATGACAGCTGTCTCTGAAATCTACAGAATTCTGTGGTATTTTGCCGTTTACGCAGTTCTTGGATGGTGCGTGGAAGTGATCTACTGTACAGTGAAGATTGGGAAAGCCGTAAACAGGGGCTTTCTGAACGGACCGGTCTGTCCGGTATACGGATTTGGAATGCTCGCGATCTGCAAGGCCGTTGATTTACTTCCCATGGAGAGTATGGGGGAGATCCGCTTTGTTCCGCTATTCCTGGCGGGAATGGTGTTGGCATCTTTGGTTGAACTGATAGCGGGATGGAGCTTGTTCCATCTTTTCCACACTCGCTGGTGGGACTACTCGGACAGGCCGTTTAATATCGGGGGCTATGTTTGCCTGCAGATGAGCCTGTTGTGGGGAACGGGAACGATCATCATGATCGACTTCATCCATCCTGTCACACAGAGGCTGACAGTGGACATGATCCCGGTGCGGGCAGGATGGCTGATACTGGCCGTTTTTTATCTGGTTTTTGGCACAGACCTGATCATTACGGTTTCGATCATGGTTGGTCTTAATAAGAGGCTGGCTCAGCTCGACGAACTTCGCGCATCTATGCGGACTGTCAGCGATTCGGTGAGCGAGTTGCTGGGAGAAAGTGCTCTGCAGACGCAGCAGAAGGTGGATGAGAATAAGGTGCAGGCGGCGCTTGCAAGAGCAGAGCTGCGGGATATCGCGGAAGAACGGAGAAGAGAGCTCCAAGACCGAGTACAGGAGCGGCGGAAAGAAAAAGACGAATATCTCAGAAAGCTGGAAGAGACACTCCACAAACAGCTCACATCCGGGAGGGTATTCGGACCAAGACGCCTTCTGCGGGCGTTCCCGGATTCCAAACACATGAGATACGGAGAGCTTTGGAAACTTCTTTCTGAAGAAATCAATGGAAAAAAGGAAGCGTAACTTAAACGGGAGAGAAAACCTGTGTTATAATAGCAACGTAAATGTGATGTACCCACGGACAACTTCGTCGGCCGGGGCTTCGCGAGACTGATCAGCCTCGCAGGGTCAACACATACCCTCTATCCCCTGTTACAGGGATTACTTTTAAGATGCCTTCTTT